>NZ_JACJQG010000006.1 GCF_014696435.1 Calothrix anomala FACHB-343
CCTTCAACAAGTTTTTCAATGAATCTGTTAATTCCATTGACACCTATGTACATTCAAAAATCGAATCATCATTGAATTTACTACAAAAAGGGAAGGAAGAGGTTGCCAACGGCAACCTCTTCCTTCCCCACCAGAATGATTATCATTCTTATAAGTTGTATATTTTATTCTCTGGAAGTCCCTAACGCGCCTTTTTTATTTATTACGCTTCTCTACGAGACCCTACGCGAAAGCGTGTCAAAATTCCCACCAATTTAAATTATACAGCAGATTGCCAGTTGGTGAAGTACAGATGATCGTTGATTGTAGGGGCACTGGCACTGCCATGCCCCAAAGCGCGTAACCTAATTTACCTTGAATATACCGTATTTGCGGCACATCAATATATTCTAGAGGGTATGGCAATGCCCATAGGTGTCAACTTAAGCTCAAAACCTTTCTCTATCTCGTTTCCAGCCTCCGGCTGGAAATGCGTATTGCGAGGCTCTGCCTCGGAAGCTGATAAATTGAGGCGGCAGCCCACAGATCATCGCTCCCACTCAGAGCATGGGAGCCAGTTAGGATAAGGGTTTTGCGTTAAGTTGACACCAATGGGCAATGCCATGCCCCTACCACGCTTTTAAACCCCAATCCGTAGGTGGAGTTTTTGATATTGAGAGTATATTCAAAGAAATTGACTCTGATATTTTAAAGAAATCTCTTGCAATTTATTTAAAAGCTTGGTTATTAGCTCGCAGAGTTCCAGTTCTGTAAAATTATTAGGAGTATGACCATTATTTTCTTCTATAAAGCTATTAGTTAAAAAATTCCTGAAAGCAAACATTCTTTCTGCTTCTGGGAAACTAAAGTACTTTTCTAGCTTTTCAGCAATTTCGGGAATTGGTTTATTAGCTAGCTGCTGGCGAACTATTAAGGCTATGGAGTCATCACTTTTGAGAAAATCAATCACTGAGTCTAAAAAACTCTGCTGTTCTTCTTCCTCCCATTTTTCCCACCAATCTCCATCTACGTCTTCAACATACCTATCTACATAATCAAGTCCATAAGTCATCCAATTTCTTTGTAAATCTCTAGCTGCTGCTAAATGCTCTAAAAATGTTTCCAATCTTTCTTGAGGTTCTACTGACCTTTGTTTCCCCATAGTGGTGTAGTTTAGTTAAGACAGTACAGGAAAAAGACTTAAAACTATAAACTAAATTTTAAATAAACGCCAGTTTTTAGGCGATCGCTGTTATACAGTGATATATTCACTAGCTGAGTGACAAAATCCGTAATATGGGGGTTGTAACTTAAAAACAAACCTCTATCTATGCCCCATTGTTGTAAGGTATTTTCCCAATTATCAGATTTTTCTTGAGAAAATTCATCCGAGAGGCTCGTAATCTGAATGCACAGTGGTTGCTGCTCTTTATTACTTATAATTATATCAGTTGCCATCGAAAAGTCTGCTATATAGCAATGCCAAAATGTCCCTTCTCGATGGACAACATCTGTAGCGATCGCTCTTAATATATTGATATCCTCTTGCTGAAACTCCCCAGCCATCAATTTTCTTTTCCAGATAGAAAACTTAGGATCTGGTTGATTGAGCCATTTGGGAAATAAATACTTATACCAATAATATTCTGATGGCGTCATTCGCGCAAAGTATTTATCCTGCTCCTCCGGCGATTCTAACGCTTGAATATCCAGCCAAATTAGCGCATCTTGAATAATTTGTTGCAGAAAAAAAAGCACAAATTTTTTAGCTGTTAAAGAACCAGGCTTAACATCTTTAACCCAGCGATTTATATCTTCTAATTTTCTCGCTAAACCCGGATCGATAACAGATGCTTCCTCTATGAGTAATCTTAATTGTTTTTTAATATCTTTGGCGTGCAAATAATGATAAACCTCTAAACTGGAGTGAGTCGCTGGAATTGTAAATTTATTTTATAGCATTCTCACCTATTAACCTGCAAAAACCCTAAACCATCGTGTTGACGGTTAAGGAATCAGCAAGTGCGATCGCTTATCATCGTAAACCTTGACAGATAAAAGCAGACCAATAACGCGGATGGGAAAAGGGAAACTGCTCTATCAAATTTTCTACCGCCTCAAGTTGATTTTTCAGCTTGCCGTAGTTTAAAAATTTACTATCCCATTTTAAGCGCTCTACTGAACCTCGCTGGTATTGGGATCTCTTATTCTTTGCTTCTTCAAATTCGGTTTTTGCGTGATTGTATAGTTTTTTAATATCCGTCCTCTGCAAAAATTCCTCTTTTTTCATCTGGCGCAGTTGAAGTTGTGCTTGTCGTAAAGCTTCCGGACGGCTTTTACTATGTTGTCTATTTTGGTAGTAAAATACTGAAAATACTGCTGTTGCTAAATCATTAACTGCCCACAGAGTACTGACAACGCTTCTAGCACCAGCACACAAAAAGCCTGTGGAAAGAGTGAGAATATCATCAGTTAGCGAAGGAATACCCAAATTCGTCTCGCAGCAGGAAAGAAAAACATCAGAGAGATTGGGTAAACGCCATCCTGGTGTCATCAATTGCCCTAAAGTAATATTCCCATCTCCTAATTTCAAATGTGATTCCAGGGGATTGTCAAGACAAGATTCCGCATGATGACAGCAGTGAAGTACCTTGACTTGTTCAGCTAGCTGGCGATATTTAGCTTTAGTAGCTTGATTACTACCCCTCAAGCGTTGAGAGTGAGGAATGTTGTACAGTTTGGCAAGCTGTTCGCCTTCAAAACTGGCACAGGGTAGATCGTCTGTAGCATCTTCCACAGTACCGTATGATAGATCGCCGCTTTCTATCTTGTCGCGTTGTTGACAAAATTCCAAAATTTGGCAGCTAGGAGTATAGCGAATGAGAAACTTATCTCCTAAATATTGATTATTCGCAATAGGTAAAGCCGCGAAGGGAATTTGGTGGAGCAATAAGTGAGGTACTAGAATTAGTTCTTCAATACCTTCTAAATGTTGGGAAATGAGTTCAGCCAGTTGCAAGCGTTGAGATAGTTCGCCGAGAAACCAATCGATTTGACTCCCCCATGTGGGATTATCATTTACATACACTAATAACCAATTATCAAAAATCCACTGTTGTAGCGTTTTTAGCCCTTGTTGGGTGCAAGTGTGGAGGGTAATTTGATTTTGTCGCAGGACAAAAATATGGGTGTCATTATCGGTAGTGTAGAAACTGAGAATAGCGGTATTAGGGTTGTCAATTAGGTTTTGAATTTTTGACAAGCTGAGAGGGTTAACTTGAATTTCGCCAGCTAACACAGGATCTAGGCGTCTGATTTGTTCCCAAACTTGCTGTTTTTCAGTTTCTAGAGATGCGATCGCTTCGTTGTAAGCTTGGAATGCAGCGCGTGTTTGACTCCGGTTATCGTTGGATTTTAAGCGATCGCGTTGTTGATCAATTTGCTGTTGCAGTTCTTCATACTGCTGCAATAATTCTTTAACTTCTGGAGGAATTTCGCCGCTTTGGTAGAGATCGTTACTTGCCATTAAATCTACCAGACGTTTAGAGCGCGATCGCTCTGCGTATTCAAAAGCTTTTTCTATTTCTCCCGCGTTGATGGAGGCTTGTACCATTTTCTGATAAACACCAATGGCTTCTTCGATAATTTCTTGGCGACGATAATCAGACTTTAGGCGATTGCGGCTAATTTCTACTGCTTGAATAGCAATACTGTAGCCATAAATAGCTTCTTTCCAAATTCCTGATTTAAAAGCAGTGTTTCCAATATTGCGAGCAGTTCTAAATGCTTCAGCAGGATATATTTCAGGTGTATGAACTTCTAGAGCTAATCTATAATTGGCTATTGCTGAAGCGATTAAACCTTGCTCACGATAAGCATTACCCAAATTATTCTGAAGAATGGCATAAGCAAATGGATAATTTTCACGGGTATAGAATTTCAAAGAATTCTGACAAGCTTGAACTGCTAATTGCAAATTTTCTTGTGTATCTCCTTGAACCCTTTTATTATATGCCATACCCAGATTCATTTGAGTATTTGCCCATTGTTCAGGAAATGATTTCTGATTTATAACTCCTAATACCTCATTGTAAATATCTATTGCTAATTCCCAATTTTTTGAACGATTATCATTAGGTATATCACAATAAGCAGATGCAAGAGTATTTTTTACAATACACCATTTTTCAATCAATTGATTTTTATTGAAAATCTCTAATATTTGATTACAAATTTTGACTATTCTATTTAAATCTTCATCAAACTCAATTATATTTTTGGTAAGTTTAATCTTTTTTAAATAAAAAATTACCCAATTAGTTTGAGTTTCTGCCCACTCTACAGGAAATTTTTCATAAGAGTAAAATTGTAAAGCATCTTGATAAGCTAACAATGCTTTTTCCAAATTTTCTACTGGATCACCATAAATGCGATATCCATAAGAATTTCCCAAATTTAGTTTAGATGTAGCCCAAAATTGAGGAAATTTATCACGAGTGAAAATAACTTCAATAACTTCGTAACAAGCAATTGCAATATCTAAGTTGTAAGCTATGTTTCCATGTGGAAACTGTCCAATTATTGTGCCAAAATTTCCAATAGCTTCTGCTGCTGCTAATGTTTGTGCATTGTACAGGCTTTCTCTAGCAAAGTAATTTTTAGCCCAATGACGCAACAATACAGCCAAATTCAAATCTAGTTTGTCTAGATTATCTTGGAGTAAAGGATAAACTGTATTTTTATCGCCATAACTGTGTGATGTTTTTAACAATAAAGTCAACAAAAAATCTATAGGTTCTTCTTTCATTTATAATTAGCTTTTAGCTTGTTATTTGAAGGTCTTTTACTATTTATAAAAACATATGTATCAAAAAATTATTTCCACATTTCTGCCAACTTCTCCAGCAATTCCTCAGCTAAATCCAATAACTCAATTTCATCAATTTCATTACTAATTCCGCGAGTAGTTTCTGAAACTGTAAAACTATCCGCTAATACATTTTTGACGGCAAAAATCTGGTCTTCTTCTTCAGATAAATTCAGACATTTTTCTAATTCAACAGCAATCTCTTTTAGCGGTTTATCTTTTAGCTGCTTTCTGACCCTCACCGCTACCAAGTCATCACTTTGCAGGAAATTAATCACTAATTCTACAAAACTTTGCTGCTCATCTTCGTCTTCTCCCCATGTATCTAGCCAATCTCCGTCAACATCATCACAATATAAATGAGCGGCATCAAGCCCATATTTTATGATGTCATCCTGTAATTTTTGAGCAGCTTCTACAGCTTGTAAAAAGTTGTCTAATCTCTGTTGACGGTCAGATTGTTTTTCCTGAACCATAAGGACTCACTTTGTTAAGTAATAACGTGGCTAGACAAATCCAGTAAATGAAAGTGACCGACAACTATAAATTAAATTTTAAATAACTACCTATACTGAGATTATCGCTGTTATATAATAATATGTTGACTATCTGATTCACAAAATCTGTTGCACGGGGATTGTAACTTAAAAATAATCCTCTATCTATTGCCCAAAAAATTAGGGTATTTTCCCAATCATCAAACTTGTCTTGAGAAAATTCCTCGGAAACGCTAGTGAGTTGAATACATAGTGGCATCTCTTGCCTACTGCTAACAATTATATCAGTTGCCATAGATAGGTCTGCAATATAGCGTTGTACAATGGTTCTGCCACAATTTTTAATGTTATTAGCAATAGAGTCAATTAATTTGGCATCTTCCTGATTAAACTCCCCCGCCATTAGTTTTCGTCTCCAGATATAAAATTTAGGGTCGTTTTCACTCAACCATTTAGGGAACAAGTAGCCATACCAATATTTTAAAGTTGGATTCAGCGCTGTTAAAGCTGATTGCTGCTCTTCTTGGGATGGTAATGATTTAAGTCTCAACCAAACTTCAGCATCTTGGAGAATTTGTTGCAAAAACAGGATGACAAATCTTTTTGCAGTCAGCGAACCTGGTTTAACATCTTTTACCCAGCGATTTATCTCTTGTAATCTATTCGCTAACCTGGGATCAATCGCAGATGCTTCCTCAATCAATGACTTTAGCCTGTCTTTAATTTCTCTTGCTTGCAAAAAACACCATACCTCAAAAAATGAGTTAATTTCGCATATTTTACGACTATATTAATAGCAATATCAAGTAAAAAACCTGTACAAATGCGGTTTTTCGCCCTTATACAGGTTTTTTGGATTTAAGTATGACTTATTGCTCAGTTGTGGTTTCTGGGGATGATTCAGATTTTTCGGGTTTGAGTAGAGGGAAAGCGATCGCATCCCGAATACTAGCAGCATCAGTTAATAGCATCACTAACCGATCTATCCCAATTCCTAAACCCCCTGTAGGTGGCATTCCATATTCCAAAGCTGTCAAAAAGTCCTCATCAACACCTTGGGCTTCTAAGTCGCCAGCAGCTTTACGCGCAGCTTGGGCTTCCAGGCGTTCCCTTTGATCGATGGGATCGGTAAGTTCGGAGAAACTATTCGCCGTCTCCCGCCCAACGATAAATAATTCAAACCGTTCTACCAACCCAGGCTGAGAACGATGGGGTTTAGCCAAAGGCGAAATTTCTACCGGATAGTCAATCACAAAGGTAGGCTGAATTAAATTAGCTTCTACCTTTTCTTCAAAGGCTAAATTCAGTAATTTGCCAATTGATTGAGCTTCATCTATACCCGGAATTCCAGCATTTTTACTAGCTGCTTTTGCTTCTTCCAAAGTTTGGAAAGACTTAAAATCTAAGCCTGTATATTCTTTTACTAAATCATGCATTGTTACCCGCCGCCAAGGTGGTGTTAAATCCACAGCTAGCCCTTGGTAGGTAATATGCAGCGTGCCGAGAACATCTTGGGCAACAGTGGTGACAATTCCCTCTGTCAGCTCCATCATATCGTTGTAATCGGCGTAGGCTTGGTAAATTTCAATGGTGGTAAATTCTGGGTTGTGTCGGGTAGAAATTCCTTCATTGCGGAAAATTCGCCCTAACTCAAACACCTTTTCAAAACCACCCACAATCAACCTTTTAAGATGCAGTTCTGTGGCAATCCGCAGATACAACTCCATATCTAAGGTATTGTGATAGGTGATAAACGGACGCGCATCTGCACCCCCAGCTTCACTTTGTAGCACTGGCGTTTCAATTTCTAGAAAATCGCGCTGTTCTAAATAGCGACGAATTCCCGCCGTGATTTGGGCGCGACGGCGGAAAGTTTGCCGCACATCAGGGTTGACAATTAAGTCAACATAACGCTGACGGTAGCGTTTAGCCACATCCGTCAACCCATGCCACTTGTCGGGTAGAGGCAACAAAGATTTAGTGAGGATGCTGTATTGTTTGACGTATACCGATAACTCGCCCTTTTCAGTCCGTTTGATAGTGCCTTTGACTCCCAAGATGTCGCCAGCATCTGACAATTGCTTCAGGTGGTTGAAAGCATCAGCATCAATATCTGCCATGCTTTCTTGAATGCGATTTTTCTCTAAATAAAGCTGAATTGTGCCTGTTTCATCTTGCAAAGTGAAGAAAGCCAGTTTACCAAACACGCGACGCGCTAGAATGCGTCCAGCAATGGCAACTTCTAAATCAACTTCTTCGCCACTGGCTAAGTCAGCAAATTTTTCTTGCAATTGTGCGGCATGGTGGGTAGATTCCCATCGATAGGCATAGGGATTCATTCCCAGCTGTTTTAGCTGATCTACTTTTTCCAGCCTCGCGGCACGGATATCTTCTTCCGACATGGTAACGAACGCTCATAGGGCAAGATTAATTATAGATGCTGCAAAAGTAGCCGCGACTGTCAAAGCTAAAAACAGACAGCACAAAATAAAGCAACAGAGAAAGAATAACTCTCAATACTGCTCGATTCAGCCCAAAAATCTTAACCTGCGTAGCGGGGTTCCCGGCTTGTAGACGCGGAGCGGCTTCCCGCAGGGTAGTAAGTTTGAGGAACGTAGGGGACTTACAAAAAATAAATTACCCATATTTTCGTAGTGCGAGCATCTTGCTCGCTCTTGAACACCAGCGAGCGAGACGTTTGTCCTTCGGACACGCTACGCGTTAAGCGAAGCTATGCCGAAGGCTTTACGCACTACAAATGTATTGGGTATTTAAAAAATTGGATGTACCTAGAGCAAACATTGGGGGGCTGTGTTGGGTTTCGCAGAGCCTCAACCCAACCTACGATTTTCTATTCCCTCCGGGAGTAAGATACTTGTACTTCTACAAGTAGCAAGTTTTGACTGTGGTTTAAATCCTCATCCAAAACATTCTGTTGCCTGTTGCCTGTTGCCTGTTCCCTTTTTAAATTGCCGGAGTTTTTTTCGGAAACATAAATTTTAATTTGAGATTGGTAAATTTCAAAATTGCTTGAATCAGTTCTCGCTGTTCTGGTTGTAAATTTAATTTTTCTAAAGCTTGATTGAGTTTAGCACCTTGATGTAATTCTTTCGCTAGTTTCTCACGTTGTGCTGAATTTAAAATAGCCCGGATTTCTCTGTTTCTTCTTTGGCGTAATCCCTGAATTCTTTGGCGCTGTAAAGGGCTTAATTCAACATCTGAGGATGATTGAGTAGATTGGGCAACAATGAAGTGAGATTTGCTATTAATTGTGTCTGGTGATGCTATAGCAATTCCAGATGTGAAGCAGAACAGCAAAACTATATAAGTCAATAGGCAGAGAAATTTGCTAAATTTAATTATCATTGATAAAACTTATTTATTACATTTTGATTACAATGGTAATAAACAAAAAAAGGGCAATTTTTAGTTTGATTATTCAACCTATCTTTTATAATAAAATAATTGGAGCAATTACAAAACTATTATTTTTTGAGCATAAAAGAGTAAATGGTACGTTATGAAAATCCTAACGTACCTGCATACAAAATACTGAGTAACTAAAATTACTCTTGTTTTTTAATTCTGTTAATTTCTCGTTGCAATTCTTCAATTTGTTGACGCAATTTTTCTGCATCATTAGCAGCAGTTTCAGAGGAAACATTCACAGATCCAGAGGCAGGCGATCGCTGATAATTTCCTTGGCGAATTTGCTGGTATTCTGCGGATACTGCCCACTCCCGTAAATAGCGCAGGCGTTCCACCGCAAACGGATGACTAAGCATCATGCCTTGTGCGCCATTGTACATCAGAAATTTGTACACTTGATTGAGTACATCTGTATCTAATGCCTGATAATTTTCGGACTGCTGGATAAATTCTTGTAAACTACATTCATTGGCATATTTGATACTACCGCCTGAGACTTTCATCATCGAAGACATGACGGTATTTAAGTCATCAATCACCAACAGCGCCGCCCTATCTGCTGATAACTCGGCTTTGCGCCGCCACTCAAAAAAGGCATAAATTAAAGCTTGAGTCACAACATTACCTAAACCAAAGGTTAATTCACCTAAGGCGGAAGCAGCACTCATCGCCCACATCGCCATTTGAATTAAAATAGTATGACCACATTTAATATGCCCCAGTTCATGGGCTAGCACCGCCCGAATCTCGACTTCGTCTAGTAAGTCAAGTATCCCTGTGTTTATGACTATGTAAGGATTTTCTTGCCCCAAAGCATAGCTATTTGCTTGGGGATTCTGCAAGACAAAAAGTGTAGGTTCTGGATAAATATCCAAATCCCGCACACATTCGCGAAACATCTGGTAAATAGTGGAGTATTGTCGCGGCCCAACTTGGATGGTGTTACCCATTAGATAAACTAACTGCGGGCGTTCATAGATAAATTCCACAAATTTACGAGCGATTAAATCAAATCCCGGTAAACTGCGTAAAGCTTGCTCGGCTTGGCGATCCAGTGGATGCCTAAAGGCTTCGCTGGAGATTCCTGTGTAAATTGGCATGATTCAGGTAATTGGTGATTTGTCATTAGTCATTAGTCATTAGTCATTGGCAATTACAAAGGACAACTGACAATTGACTAATGACAAGATAATGGAAATGGGGCTATTCGGAAGTAAAAATCATTTTGTATGGGATTAGAAGCGTGTGATTGAAGCAGAAGTTCATTTGTCACTACATAACTTTTTGCGATCGCAGGCGGGTTTCCCTTCCTGGCCCCATCATTTGACGATGGCAAGGTTGGTAGCACGCGCCTTGCGCTTGGGACGTAGCGCCTTAATTCAAGTCGGGGCTGTTTGTGGGTATCAAGGACGATATCGCACGAGTTTTGTCGCCTCGGCATTGATGTGGCACGGCCCTGTAATTATTGTGGCTTCTCAAACAGTACAGCAACGGTTGTTAAAAGTGGAAATTCCGCGCCTACAGCAGTGGTTGCAAGCCAAAAAGCCAATTAGAACAGGTGACGCTTGGCCTGGTGCGGAGTTCCAAGGGCTACTGCTAACTACCCCAGCCGCTTGGTTAAGCAAACAAATTCAAGATGAGGGACATTTCCCGCCTGGGGTGCCGACAATTATTGATGGGGTGGACGATTTGGAAGATTGGGTACGCCAAGAACTTACCCAAACTATTCAACCCCATGACTGGGATGAACTCATGCTAGCTTGTCCAGAACAAGGGGAAATTATTCGTTCTGCCAGGGCACAACTGACAAAGGATTTTTTCCAGCACCCAGCTAATCCTTATGAGTGCTATCTGATTTCCCAAGCCGAAATCGATGTTTTACAGCATCTCTATGCAGCGTTAGCGTTAGCAGAACTTCCCGCAGCTTGGAAAAATTTCTGGCAATACTTCCAAAATGTTGACGAAAATCTTTCCGGATCTTCTGCTGCATCTCCTCCTCTCCTCTGGGCTACTATTGCTCGTCGTCAAGGTTTATTTTCCTTACACTGCGCCCCCATTGAATTAGGCAAAATCGTCGCCCCAATTTGGCAACGACAGCCGATAGTTTTTGTCGGTAGCGCCTTAGAACCGGAAACAGAAGCGCCCCTATTCCGTCAGCGCTTGGGCTTGGATGATGTGACTTGTTTGAAATTCTCATCTGATAGCCAAACAGATGCGATTCAGCTGTACATCCCCTATAAGCTACCTTTACCCAACACCCCAGAATTTCAAGCGGCGTTTATTCACAAGGTGCGCACCCTGTTGTGTTTGAGTGCAACTGCGCCAGGATTAACAGTCATCTTAATTGGGGATGTGCCACTGAAGGCGCAAACCGGGGCAATTCTCGCGGCGGAGTTTGGTTCGCGGGTGCAGGTAGAAAAAACTTGTCTCGATGACAATGGGATTTTAATTAGCGGCTGGGAATTTTGGCGAGAACATCAAGGGGTTTTACCGCCACCTCATTTGTTAATTATTGCGACATTGCCTTTGCCATCTTTGGAAAGCCCCCTAGTAGCTGGTAGGGTAGCTCACTATAAGCGATCGCATCAAGACTGGTTCCGTTTATACCTATTGCCCACAGCCTTAAATGAACTCCAACGCGCCGTAGCACCCGCACGAGAAAGTCAAGGCATAGTAGCATTACTAGATGGGCGTGTAGTCAATCGCAGCTACGGTGCGCAAATTCTCGCCGCTTTAAGTCCCCTTGCCCGCATCAACTACCTCGATCCCAGCCTGTTCTCCCACAACAACGAAGAAAATTCAGCTTAGTCCAAAAAGTCAACCGTCAACAGTCAACCGTCAACAGTCAACCGTCAACAGTCAAAAGAATAACGCCTGTCTGACAAGCTTTGTGCTGAATTTACACTTAGCTGGATTTCCACCTGATTCTATAACTCTATTTCAATGCCCCATGCCCAATGCCCAATGCCCATTAACTATTTACGTTTTGTCAACCGCAAAGCGATCGCTCTACACCACGAGCTATCATCTGTTTACATACCTTAATGGCTTGCCACAGGCATTGCAGCCAATCTCAACCAAAAACTTAGATGAAATTAGAAATTTAAATTGCTGATTATGGGTGAAGCAAAGCGTCGTAAAGATACATTAGGCGAAAATTACGGTCAAGATACTACCCGAATCTTACCTTGGGTGCCAATTTCCAAATCTCAAGCCGAACAATTTGTCAGTTGGACGACTCGTGGGGCTTGGATTGGTATAGGAGTTATGGTAGCTGCTTGGGTAACCATCCGTTTTATCGGCCCGGCTTTTGGTTGGTGGGATGTAGTTTATTAAGTGAACTACCTACACTGACCTGACGGTACAGTGTAGGCTTCCTGTCCAACAGAAAGCGTAGTAGTGGATTTCTTGCGTCCTCCCTTACTTCGGCTTACATCTGGGCGACAGGCTTTATCCCCCGTTCCAGAGGTCAAAATTCGTGAGCCACTGCGTTGGACGGGTTCCCCGGCTTGAAGCAAGTGGCGTAGTCCCTCATCTCTGAGGCTAATAGCTGCATTTACATCCCGATCATGTTTTGTATGGCAGTTTTCGCAGGTCCAGAATCTTACATCTAGCGGTAAACTGCCAACTTGATTTAGACACACATGACAGGTTTTTGAACTGGGGAAGAATCTATCAACTTCCTGATATACCTTCCCTTCCATTTCTGCCTTATATTTCAACATGGTGCAAAACATTCCCCATCCAACTTGATGGATGGATTTAGCCAAACAATGATTTTGCATCATGCCCTTAACATTAAGATTTTCAAGCACGATGACTTGGTTTTCGTTGACTATCCTACGAGATAGCTTGTGCAGAAAATCCTCACGGCAGTTAGTTATTTTTCTGTGGACTCTAGCAACCTTCTTTCTAGCTTTGGTACGGTTATTAGAACCTTTCTGCTTCCTAGATAGTTGCTGTTGTTTTAGTTTTAAATTCTTCTCATACTTGTTGAGTATTCTAGGATTGTCAAACTTAGAGCCATCGCTAGTAACAGCAAAGTGGGTCAATCCCAAATCAATACCTATTGCCTTGCCATCCGTGTTCGCGGAAGGTTTGTCTTTACCATCATCAAACAGAATAGCTGCAAAGTATTGATTAGAACAGTTCTTGGATATAGTTACAGTTTTGACTTTCCCCTCAACAGGTCTATGAATTATTGCTGATACGTCCCCTATTTTGGGAAGACTTAAATAATTATCGGCAACCTTGACGTTTTGGGGATATTGTATTGACTGCTTGCCATGTTTTGATTTGAATCTTGGGTATTTAGCTCTTTTTTCAAAGAAATTGTTGAAGGCTACACCCAAATTCAAGCAGACTTGCTGCAAACATTGTGAATATGTCGAAGTTAGCCATTCATACTCTTTCTTTAACTGGGGAATTATCTTTTTTACTGCGTAGCCAGATAAACCCTTACCAGTTTCCTTGTATGTTTGGTTCATCAAATTCAGGCAGTAATTCCAAAGCCAACGACAACAACCAAAAGCTTGCGCTAGAGACTGCTGTTGTTGGATATCTGGATATAACCTGACTTTGACGACCTTTAACATATTAGAGTAAACAGCGTTTGCTATAAAAGAGTATAACACAAGATTTGTACCCCTTCGGGGAAGCAAGCTACGTTTCCTCCATGTTCTGCTCCCTGAACTTCGGTGCGGAAGAATTTGGTCACAGAACTGTCGTCAACTCCCGCGCAATTCATGAGGCAGTGCGTTGGGCGGCTCTGCCGACTTGAAGCAACTGCCGTCTCAACACTTCCGCTTCGCGCGCTCGTGTGAGGCTTCTTGCTGTTCAAGCTAATCCCAGGGAATTCCCATCACACTGAAATATTGGGTAAATCAATCATCCCAACTTATATCAAGTACTTAGGGCACAATTTGATTGTGCCCTAAGTAGTTAATGAAGAGTAACAGTTAGACCGCATAATTACGCTTAACTATAAAGTTTTCTGTATTTTATGTAACTTTTTTCTATAATGACCAAAAAAAATTAGTACCTTATGTAACAATATCTCTGCAATCTAAAAATTCCCGAAAATCCTGCCTAAATGGCAACATAGGTTTTTTCACTAGAGTTATTCTCAGTGTTTAATCCGATGACAAGGGGTTTTACATTTGGCATCGTGGTTACGTTACACTGAATGTATAATCCAAGACAGATAAATTATCTCAGTTTAGGAAATACTAAATCTCAAAGTTTTATGGTCATCTGCCAAATGCCATAGATTGAGGACAATGTAACTCAAGGTATCAAGTACTTGGGCAAGACCAAGCAGATGTTAGAGAATAAATTAGTTGATTAAGGGAGCCTATGTTGCTCAGGCTACGAAAACTATTCCCAAAGTCTTTACCAGTAAGGAATTTGGCTTCACTAGCCAATCTCAACCCAAGATGTATCTTTTATCTGGTTGACTAGTAGCAAATTTAAGTTACTCTTAAAGCGGATTACTATCTCAGACATCTAAACTGACAGAAGCATCTAAAGATAATCTTAAATTTAGGAATTCTGTCTGATATTTGGTCTTTGTAAATTGAATACTTTGATACGGTACTTAAAACCGTTATCTACTACCCTAAGCTAGGTAGTCAAAAAAGTCTACGTAAACGTGTGGTTATTGTAATGGATAGTTTACAATACCATTGGATGAGAAAATCTAAAGAAAATATAAAAGAAATTCAAATGACTGTGGTGTCTGGAGGACAAAAGTGTTTCTGAGACTAGCGCATCAACATCGGCAATTCGTACAAGACTTGGTAATGAACCTACAAGCCTTGGCAATAGTACTGGAGCGACGCGGATATCCTGCATCCTGCTATACCTGTGGCGACCAGATGAATAGTGCTTCATTTATGGTGAGTTTGGGAGATAATCACCTAATTCGGTTTTTAGTATCTGACTACGGTATTACTTGGACAGAAATGCGAGACGATCGCGAATTAATGAAGTTAGAAGGTGCGGAAGCGATTAGTCAACTACAAGAGTTGGCGAATATTGTCAAGCAGTCTGCACCACCAGCGATCGCTGCAAATAAAGCCTTGGCTAAGAAGTTTTAAGGATTATTGCGGCTGATGGGCTATTGTCAAACAAGTATTGAGAATATATCTGGTAATCGGGAATCGGTAATTAGGAGTAAGTTATGACTCATCTATTACCTATTCACCGTTACCTTTAGTTATTTTATGGATGAATGGCTGACTACATCTTTGGAAACAATCAAGTTTACTGTGGCTAAAATTAACGCCTTACCATACACCTGATGTAGGATAGCGAGATTTTTAACAAAGATTTATTTTCACTACCCAGCGAGTGACAGATACCAGAAAACTATTCTTGGAGATATTTCCTAGCCAACTGAGCGGATTGAGTGATAAATATTACAAGCCATTACCAATGAGAATAAAAGGGGCCCAATAGTAGGGATGGCTGAAACCGCTACTGATAGCTATGGGAAGAGGATTGTTTTCCGGAGATTTCCCCGTAATTAAGGCGATTTGTGTTTGTCGCAAAGCCTCAGCTTTTGTCAATTTACCGGAAGATAACAAGGTGTAAAAAGCGCTCATTAAGGCTTGCGTACCACCATCATCTACAGACCATAATGAGGCAATTGTGGCTCTAGCGCCAGTTTTTTGCATTTGGTAAGCAAACCCTAAAATCTCCTCACCGTTACCTAATTTACCGCCTAAACCGGTTTCACAGGCACTCAAGACGACTAAATCAACGTTAGGTAAAGACCAGTTGGCGACATCTTGCAAGTGAATGCGATCGCCATTACCAAATAAAATAAATGAGTCTTCTGGTTTACCGACCACAAAAGCCGCATGGGTAGCTAAATGGACAATCGGATAGTCGTCCATTTGCGGGATGGTAGCTTGGGGATTAAAGGCTTGATCGAGTAGTTTTTGCGATCCGGGGAGGGTAGTGGCGATACTTTCTACTTCTTGTCCCGCAAATTGTAACCCAGCATAATTGAGTTGTTGAGTACCTACCTGAAATTGATAGTTACCCTTAGTAAACGCACCTGCTAAAGCCCGAAAATTTCTTTTTGGTGGGGTGTTAAAGTTACTCAGGCTAGCAGCAGTGATGTAATTAACACTAAAGCGCTCAACTAGCCATTGCTTGCCATCATACAAAGCGCTCAGGGGAATGTAACGTAACTGATCGTCTGGTGCATAAATTAGTTGCTTCGCCCCTGCGAGTTTAATGTCATTTTCTAAGGGTTTAATCAGCCAATCGTATAATTGGTTGGCTGTTTTTTTCGCATCTTGACGCCGAGGACTTTGTAAATCTTGGCGAAAAGTGGCTATTGTTTGGTTTAGCTGTTCTCTGGTGACTTTAACTGGGCGATGGACGGGTACAGATTCGGGGCTGACTACTACCAATTCCAAGCTATCTTGGAGAACTAGGGGATAAATTAACACAGATTTTTCTGGTAATTTGGCTAAATTATCTCGGAGTTCATTGATACTACCTAAATCTAAATTTTGCCCTTTGGCTGCGCGGCTAATTTGGTCTAATTGTGCTTTTACAGGCGGGCTAGCGATAAAATCGTTAAATTGCTTTAAGAGTTTTTGCTGAGTTAAGACGATTTCTTCTATACGTTGTTTTTCCTGGGGCGATCGCTGTTCGGGGGGAATTTTTCGCAACTTGGTTAACTCTTTACCCAGTTCGACAGCATTATCTAGAGTTTGCTCTAACTTTTGTTTTGTTGCTGTTTCTTGGGGGATAATATTGATCCCTTTAGCAGTTTGCTGATTACCCCTTACTCCCGAAGCAAAACCTTGTAATTCTTCTACCTTGAGTAAATCTAGACTGCGTTGGGCTTCTGCTACCCTTCCCTGTTTCAATAGTTTGTCGCCCAAAATGCGATAGGTTTGGGCAACTGTAATACTATAGGCGTCTGGTTGGGGTGCAGATAGCAATGATGGCTCTAACCTGGCTTGCTCGCGATTGATGAGACAATGTTTATAAAAGAAAATTGCTAACTCTGGTTGCTTTTGAATATCAAATAGGTAGCCAATGTTACTATAGGTTTTACCTAATTGGACGCGATCGCCTAATTCTTTGTTAATTAATAAAGCTTGCTGATAGGATTGCAGCGCTTGGGCGTAATTGGCTTGTTTTTGGTAAATTCTGCCCATATTATTCAAAGTCACAGCTTCCCAAAAACGCTCGCCCCTATCTGTACTAATAGTTAAAGCTTGTTCTAATTTCTGAAAACCTTCTTTTAACTGACCTTGCTCTGATAATTTTACTGCTTCTTCATTCAGCAGTTTAATCTGGCTAGATGGCTGATTGTTTTCTGGTGAGTTTTGCTGGGTGCTAGGAGTTTGATTTACCTGTTGCTTTTGTGGGGTAGTACACCCAGAAAGGCAAATCATCAAGGTAGTTATAATAACAATATATATTTGAGAATAATATCGCATAACAAAACACCCCCTATTTTTGGGAGCGTAGATGATAAAGTAATAAATTATCTGATTTTGCCGCTCCTGAGTTAACAAAGCTAACTCAGCATCTACATATATTGATACTATTCTAACAGAAAGAGGCGCATGGAAGTTTTAGCCCGACTCTGAGCTTGCTTTGAGCAGAGAGAAATATCAGGCTTTGACAAAGCATCAACTATTTTGTTAGTAATTTTTATGTTACTCAAGAGGTAGACATTCATAAATACTGAGAAATTTAAACATGTCAACAGCTCAACCAACTCAACCAGAAATCCCACCAACTAGCGCCATTGATAAACCCACAAATTATGCATTTGAAGATTGGTTTACCTATCCTGTCAGGGTGTATCCTCACCATACTGATTGTGCAGGAATTGTTTGGCATGGTAACTATATAACTTGGATGGAAGAAGCCAGGGTAGAATGCTTAAGATCTATTGGGATTGATTATACCGATTTAGTGGCTTTAGGCTGCGATCTCGCAGTTGTCAATCTTTCCCTGCATTATCATCGTTCTCTGGTTTTAGGTTTGGATGTGTTAGTCAAAACACGCATGACTGATGTAACTGGTGTCAGGATGAATTGGGATTATGCGATCGTTTCTCCTGATAGACAACAATTGTATACCACCGCCAAAGTAACTTTAGTAGCCTTAGATCGGGAAAGAGGCAAAATTATGCGTCAGTTACCAGGTGCTTTCAAAGATGCATTACTAAAAATTTCCACATTTAAAAATAATTAATTTAACAGGATGAAGCGTGAAATATGTAGCTGTTTAATGTCTACATATGACACACTTCATCTTGATTATTTTCTAATACCTACTTGCGAGAAAGTTTGTGGTAAATTCACAATTGCATCCCAAATATCTTGGGGTGTAATACCAAAATTGATGTGCAATAATATCAAGAGCGCTGCTAAAGTTAGTGCAGTTCTGATAGTCGTTTTGACAACTTTCCATAATACTGCAAATACGATCCAAGCTAAAATTAAGGTAGGAATCATAGGTATAAATTGCTGAAAAATGTCCCTTGTTTCAAAGGCTCTTTGCGCTCACAATTCCGACTGCAAAAGCTAAATTCTCCTTTGGGCAGGAATGATGTTCAGCATTATACTCGATAAGATGCCAAATAGTGAAAATTCAATTAATAATTTTTGCTACAAATAGGTATGTGGGTAATTGCGCCACTCCACTTAACTAAGAATCGTGATCGCGATTAAAGAAATCTTTAGAACTTGATTTGTTAGTAGAAGGTGAATATTCAGAGCAGTTTTTCGCCTCTTCTGTCATCACCAAAGAAGGTTGAACTGCACATTTAAGATAATGATTATTTGCATAAAACTGACAATTTTTACAAGGAACTTTACGTAAAGTCTGAATTATAAAACCTTTTTTATTATCTCTAGATGTTTGGTATTTGCGTAACAGGATAAAAAAACCGAGCCAAGTAATTAACACAGCTAGAGGAGTCACAGATATAGCTACATCGGGTATGCTAAATGGCGCTGGCTTTTGTGGCTCAGACTTAACATCATTTCTTGTTTCTTGAGCTATATTTTGATTGGCGATCGCATTTTTTTGCAGTATGAGTTCCAGGGACATATTATTTACCTTGGTTAATTAACATAAAGAAAATTATTTTCATAAATCTTTAATTTGAGCAGATGAAGAGGAAGCAAGCAATCCTTCAATTATAGGTTTAGCAAAACACCAGTTAAGGTATATCTGCCAAGGGTTTTGCTTGTTATTTATAGTTATATATCTAAAGGCATAAATTAAGGATGTGATGTTTATATCTAAACTACTGTGTTAGAATATATTTGCTCATTCTTATAAATGAATAGCAATTTCTGATACATACTATTAATCTTGACATCAGCCAAAACTTAAGTATAAAAGTCTACAAAAAATTGCAATTTTGGCTGGGCAACCCTGGCAATTTACTAAAAGTAACACAAGTAAAATACTTGCGCAATTAGAAAATTGTAATTGCCGTATTAGATATTAAGTTTAATTGTTAACAAGTTATGAATATAGAATTTTACAAGAGGATGCCTTGGATGTCTTTGGCATTACTCTGTATAGCTTATATCCTTTTAGGCTGGTATCTTGCAGCACATCACATTATTTGGTTGGTGGGAGGTTTTATCACGGCTGTAGCGCTAGTTATAGCCAGAAAGAGTATTGTTTGGTTAGAACAATTGTTTACTTTTGGTTCTCAAACTTTAGTTATTGTGTTATTTTTAAGTCTTTCTATTGCCATAGTTGCCACTTGGTCTATTATATTAAGTCTTTTTCTTATCCCAATTGCCACGACATTTTTAGCCGATTTAGAGATGCGGTTTGCAGGTTTTAGCAAACTAGATTCATTTTTAGCGTTAACAATATTAGCATTATCAGGCTTATTCGTAGGTGAAATCGTAGATATTCTGCTTTTACCTAGTAGTAGGTATTAATTGAAAATGGGCATGGGGCATGGGGCATTGGGAAGAGGGATTTTTTCGCGATTAGGGACTTCCAAATAAAAAATATTCCAATCATTAACTTACCAAACCCGCCACTCGTAGGGGCGGGGTTACCCCGCCCCTACAATTTGGCATAATTTATTTTTTTGATGTTGTTTAACCTCGCAAAAATAACTGAGTAATAACGTAGGTGTTACCTTTGCGCCACACTCCTACACCTGTTTCTCTAAATACTGGCCTGAGAATATTTTCTCGATGTCCGGGACTAGCTAACCAGCCTTCTACTGCTGGCGATACAGGCTGAGAAATATTTTTACTTCTAAATAAATTTTCGCCAATCATCCAATAAGATATATTACCAGCACGCACTCTTTGAGAGAGAGTACTACCATCAATTCCTGTGTGGCTGAAGAAGTTTTGTTCCATCATTTGACGGCTGTATTTTCTGGCGACTTGGGCTAATTTCTCATTATTTTGTAAAGGTTGTAGTCCATTTTTTTGACGCACTTTATTAATTTCTTGGCGAATTTCTGACTCAATTTGTGCTGTTTGGGATGTTTGCGCTAGCTGGGGCGACTGTGGCGGTTGGTTAGTGGGAATTTCAATATTTGGTAGCGGTGGTAAATACTCAATTGCTTGTTCGCATCCAGTTAAAGAAAGTGCGATCGCAATCCAACCTGCACCAATTACTCTAGATAAGTACGGGTGTTTTTGGGATGTATTATTTAGCCAATGGAATAAACTAGAAATCAACATCCTTCCATTGGGGGATATTGGCTTAATCACGTAATACTTTTTGCTGCTGAATGTCTTGGTTTCAGTTCAATTTTAACAAAATTAAATTGATGCTTGCTCGCCAAAAGTATGAATTATAATCGTTGATTGTAGGGGCATGGCATTGCCATGCCCCTACCTGCGGGTGTTTATAAAAACTGGGATGTTCCCTAAAGATAATTACCCTAGATGTGTAATGAATTTATCTGCAATACGCTAGAAACTAAATGAAAAATTGCTGCCTGAATTCTGCAAATTTATGGCGTATTGCTAATTGCAGATTTTAGCTTCAGTTTGACTTTTGTACCTTTTTTCAATACTACTTCACCCCCAGGACTTGATAAAACATAAGCAGTTGCAGCCGCAGCGCCAGCTAAACCACCATGCTTGACATTGGTTTTTTTACCAATAAAATGACCAGCAACGGTTCCACCTAAAATAATGCCAGCATTTTGGATAAATTTGCCTTTAGTTTTGGTTTCTACTTGGGTGTTGACTAAACCCGCATCAATGGGATAGGTATCGCCATTTTTAAAGGTAATTTCATCAAAAACTAGATGTAAACTTGCTTTTTTACCCTTCGCTGCTTTGACCACATTTTCTAAATGTCCTTGAATTTCTGCATCTTTTAAGTCAGGTGTTACACCTTTAACAGAGTTTTTTACTTTGAGAGTAAACCGCTCATTATTAGTATTTTTACCAGTAGATAATTCTTGTTGCAGAACTGTTTCTAAATTGGTATTTGCGGGTATGGATGCTGGAGAAGTTGGAGTTTTGCTGGCTTGATTATTTGTAGCTTGAGTAGCAGTAGTTTGATTAGATGTAGCATTATTGGAAGTGCGATCGCTTGTTTTGCTACAAGCAACAGTGTTACTAAGTAAAGCTGCACTTAGTAATAATGGTATGATTTTTTTCATGGTTTTTGGTATTTTAAATTTTGTAAAGTAGAAAATCTGAAATTCAGTGCAAAAAAACGGCATAAAACCTGATTTTTTACAGATTATATGCCGAATTTAAATCTGAATAATTCGCGATAATGTTACTTAATATGTATAGGGCATTGGGCATTGGGCATTGGGCATGGCGCAGAGACGTGATTAATCGCGTCTCTACAATTTCTGCCTTGTCTGCCTTTGCTTCAATTACAACAAGACTAGGAACTAGGGGTTTCTTCTACTGGACGAACAATTGGCGGTGCTGGGGTTACTTGTGGTTGGAAGATGGCTTGTAATCCCTGTTCTAAGGTTTGCGTCATGACAATGCGATTTTCGTAAGCGACAATTACCCGAACTAATGTTGGTAAGCTATTTTGGGCTGCTTCTAAATAAATTGGCTCAACGTAAAGCAGGGATTGTTCGATGGGTATGACTAAAAGATTACCCTGAACTGCTCTTGAACCTTGACGATTCCACAAAGAGATTTGTTGAGAAATGACGGGATCTTGATTAATTCTGGCTTCAATTTGCTCTGGGCCGTAAATCAGACGTTCTTTAGGAAAGACGTATAATAACAACTTACCGTAGTTATCAACATCCGATCGCGCTGCTAACCAAGCAATTAAGTTAGTCCGTTCTTTAGGAGTATAAGGCAGTAACAGGATAAATTCTTCAAAGGGTACAGTAGGTAAGCTGGTAATCAAATAATAGGGTTCTACGGAACGGGCTTTACTAC
Organism: Calothrix anomala FACHB-343; assembly: GCF_014696435.1. Classification (GTDB taxonomy): domain Bacteria; phylum Cyanobacteriota; class Cyanobacteriia; order Cyanobacteriales; family Nostocaceae; genus Aulosira; species Aulosira anomala_A. The sequence continues at coordinate 22,176 of NZ_JACJQG010000006.1, forward strand.
CATAAATTTCGTTTGGAATCTGCCATTGGTCTTCCCGGTTGTAAAATACTTGGGTATCGGTCATGTGATAAGTCATTAACCGTTCCGCTTGAATATTGAAAAAGTCTACTGGATAGCGGAGATGACTTTTGAGTGTTGCAGGCATGTCACTCAATGGTTTAAATAATTGCGGGAATATTTTCTCCCAAGTGGCAATTATAGGATCGCTAGCATCGGCAATGTAAAAGTTAACAGAACCGTTATAAGCATCTATGATAACTTTGACGGAATTCCGAATGTAGTTGATCCCATCTGAATCTACATCGGAATAGGGATAGTGATTATTGATGGTGTAAGCATCGACAATCCAGTACAGATAATTCTGATTTGTGGAAAAGTCTGGATTATTATTATTGAGATTGGCATTAGCAACTACTAAATAAGGGTCGCTATCATATTTTAAAAAAGGTGCGATCGCGCGAATTCTTTGTTGTATATTTCGCCTTAATAAAACTTTTGTCTCTGGTAAAAAATCTCGCGTCAGTACCATCTGCCAATCCTTCAAATATGTGGCAAATAACCACTTTCGCCAAGAATTACCAATAGTAATACCACCTGCTCCATCGTATGTATTGTAAACATTGTCACTACCACTTGGATAGTCGAGTTCTCTAACTCTTGTGCCAGTCATGACATAATTATTGGTAATTTCTCCGTAATAAATTCGTGGTTGACCAATGGGGATGCTATTACGAATTGCTTGACTAGAAGTTGTTAAGGCGCGGCTATCACCGCTAATATCTTTGACAAAATATTCAGGTAATCCACCAGGTGCAACTGTATTTACAGGGCTAAGGGTAAAACCAAAACCATGAGTATAAATTAAATGACGGTTCACCCAAGTCTGCGCCGCCTGTGGAACTGCGCTATAGTCTAATTCTCTGGCAGCAATTAATACTTGACGTTGTTCGGTTGTTGGTAAAGGTTCTGGCTGAGAATTTGGGGAATCTTCGGAAGCAGCTGGCCTAGTGCTACTGCTGTCTGTTTCTAGGGTGTAGCGGTCAATATCAGCACCAGGAAAGCGATAGTATGGGCGAATTTGTTGTAACTGGCGGTTGGTTTGCAGTAGGGGTTGCTGATCCCACAGGCGAATATTCCGAATTGTTAGTTCATTGGCTTTAAGGTCGGCTTCAGTTAATTGACCTTGAGGGTTGAAAACTTGTGCATCAATCGCTGCTAAATTGAATGCCTGCCTTGTTGCGGTAATAGTACGCTGAATGTAGGGTTGCTCTCGTTGTAATTCATTCGGCTCTACTAGCAAATATTGTACAGCCGTGGGGATGAAAATACCGCCGACTACCATCAGCGCGAGATAAATTCCTAACCCATAGAATACAAATCGCTGGCTGTAGGATTTGGGTTTCCAAAAAATCGTGCGCCATAACAAATAAAATGCGATCGCTAATCCGAAGACAAATAAAATGTCATAAGCTGGCAATTGCGCTCTGACATCGGTATAGCTAGCACCGTAACTTACCCCACGGGAAGAATACACCAATTCATAACGACTCAATAAATAACAGCAAGCCACACCTAGCATAAATGCACCACCCAAACCATATAAATGGCGTTGCTGTGGTGGCGAAAACCCCGGAAAAATTCCTTGACTGAGACTATCTCCTGATAACAGATAAGTCAGAGTTACAGCAATTAAACTATAGAGGAATAATCCAAATAGCCAAATTAACAGTAGTTCCCATAGAGGTAAGCCAAATACGTAAAAGCTAATATTTTTATTGAATAAAGGGTCAGAGAAGTCAAATGGCTGGGGATGGAAATACTGTAAAACATGTGCCCAATTGTGGAATAGGAATATCCCAAATAAAATACTGAAGATAATGGCGATCGCATTTAGCAACAATCGGGGGTAAATTAAAATAGCGATCGCAATTCCGCCAATTAAACCCAGATACCAAATTTGAGCAATGATTATCTTAAATAACTGCCAAAAACTGTCCAATTGAAACAAAGCGTTAACCGTAAGATTAGCTTTGTTCAGGTCAGCAGTTGAGTAAGACCAGATAATTTGCCCATAGTAAGCTAGCATCAACCCGACTACTAGGGTTAATCCTAAACTTACAGGTAACAACCAGCGCAGTCTGAATGTTTGCCAACGTTCTGATTTAGCTATTTTTCGCTCATCGCCTCTAGGATATTGCGGACTTAAAAAGTTTCTAATTTGACTACTAATTACTGCTTCTTCACGGCGAACTGGGGCAATTTTTAAATTTTGGGGATATTTCCACTTTTGCGCCAAGTAGAGGTTTCCCAGAATATAAGTAGCACTTATGCTGAATCCAACTACCCATAAACCGGCTTTTGTGACAAATCGCAACAAAAAAGCTTGCAGATAGCCAACTTCCTGAAACCATAGAATCTCACATCCTAGACGGGCAGCTATATCTAAGACTAGCCATAGTCCCAGGAATAATCTCAAAAACCCTTTCCAAAACATTCTTGGCAGCACCTTTTCCCTAAACTACATAGACTTATAAACAATTGTCCTGTGCTGTTGTGCGGAAAAAAAATTTTTTGGCATTGCGAAAACAAGTCAGAAATCTTAACATTAAAATCTAAAAATTTTCATCCTCTTTGCGTCTGAATTAGCACTAAACTGCTTTCAGCCTCTAAGTGTCTACATTACTAGTCCCTAGCCCCTAGCCCATTCTGTTACCCATTCACACCTGTTTTGGGTAGAACCTGTGCAAGATGACCTAAAATAATGTTTGATTTTTAACTTGCTATCATGCTGACCAGCGTTGACCGTTTATTATTTGTGCGGCGAGTCCCGATTTTTAAAGAATTGCGGGATGATTTTATCGTGCGGCTTGCTTCGGTGATGAGCGAGCTGTCATTTCCTGCCAATCATGCCATTTTTAGGCAAGGAGAAGAAGGGCGATCGCTCTACATTGTAGTATCTGGGCGTGTCAAAGTTCACATTGGTAATAAAAAGTTGGCAGAGGTAGATAAAGGCAAGTATTTTGGCGAAATGGCAGTTTTTGACACTCAACCCCGTTCTGCTTCCGCCACAACTTTAGAACCTTGTGACTGTTTAGAACTGACACAAGAACAACTTTATGACGCCATTGAAGAAACTCCAGAAATTGCAGTTAATATTATTCGGGAATTATCACGGTTAATTCGTGAATTGAATGAAAAAATTAATGTGGATAGTTCACAGAGTCGTTAGTCAATGGTCAATGGTCAATAGTCAATAGTCAACAGTCAACAGTCAACAGTTAACAGTCAACAGCTATAGTTTTAAATTCCAGACATTTATGAATAAATTGCTGGGGTATCTCTACAGTTGCGCCCCAGTGTAAATGAATATAAGAAGCATGAATATTTGCAGGTAAATTCCAGCCTTCATAACCCATATTTTCTGCACAATCGTAACGATAAGTTTCAAATAAAGGTTGATTTGGTGGTGTTTTCAGCCGCGAACGATGAAATTCATGTCCATAAATATTTGTCCCTGAATTTATTAACAAACTATCTTGTAAAGCCACTGCACGACGATAACCTAAAGTTAAGCGTCCTCCCATTTCCGCAGATGTGGGTAACACTCCTAGCATCGGCCAAGATTCCCCAGCAAAATCAATTATTTGCTCACATAAATACATCAATCCGCCACATTCAGCAATTGTGGGTATTCCTTGCAGAATTGCATTTTTAACAGATTTACGCAAGCTAATATTTTCTGATAATTGTTGAGCAAAAACTTCCGGAAATCCACCACCAAAATATATCCCTTGGACGTTTTCTGGTAATTCACTATCAGCTAAAGGACTCCAAAAAACCAATTCTGCGCCCAATTTTTGCAACAAATCCAAATTATCTTGATAGTAAAAATTAAAAGCGCGATCGCGTGCTACCGCAACCCTCACCACAGCCTTACCAGACAAACTCAAACATTCCTCAATTTTGAATTTTGTTAGCGCAGCGTTAGCGAGTCCTCGAGCGTCATTTTGAATTTTGAATTGTTTCTCCCCCTTGTCCCCACTTTGCAACAAAGGTAACAAGCGTTCCCAGTCAAAACAACTATCGCCCAAATCAGCAAGGCGATTAATCACAGCATCCAGTTCGGGAAGTTCGGCTGTAGGCACTAAACCCAAATGGCGATCGGGAATTGTGATATCATCTTGACGCCGCATGATGCCAAGGATTGGTAGATTTAAAGGTTCTAGGGCATTTTTAAGTAAAGTGAGATGGCGATCGCTTCCAACGCGATTTAAAACTAAACCGGCTATTTTAATATTGGGATCAAAAGTACAATAACCATGTGCGATCGCTGCTACCGAACCAGACAAGCGACTGCAATCAATTACCAACACCACAGGTAAATTCAATAATCTGGCAATATGGGCTGTACTAGCAAAATCAGTTATTGGTATTTTGTCATTTGCAAATGACGAGATTCCATCAAATAAGCCCATTACGCCTTCTACTAGCGAATATTGACTTTTTTGGCTGTGTATGGTAAAGCAAGACTGAACATAAGCTTCAGAAGTTAATACTGGGTCTAAATTACGACAAGCAAGCCCAGTGACATGCTGATGAAACATCGGATCGATATAGTCCGGGCCGACCTTAAAAGATTGGACTGCGATCGCGCGCCGACATAATGATGCTAAAAGGGTGAGCGTTACTGTTGTTTTACCTACGCCGCTACGCTCTCCGGCAATTACTAAAGCCATAAAAATAGTTGTGAATGAAAAATGCGATCGCTAACTAAACAAAGACTGAGAAATCACTATGACTTAGAATCAAAATAAAATCATTGTATAAATGGAAATTACCAATATGGAAGTGACTCTAAATCAGCATATTGAAATGACTCCGGGAATACGAAGCGGTAAGGCACGTATTGCAGGAACAAGAATTACTGTGGCAGATGTTGCCATTATGTATCTCCGAATGGGACAGTCTTTAGAAGAAATTGCTGGCAAATATGAATTATCGTTAGCATCAGTTCATGCAGCAATGGCATTTTACTATGATAATCGCCCTGAAATTGACCAACGTATCGCTGAAACAGAAGCCCTGGTAGAAACTGAGCGTCTTAAAACTCCTTCCCTGTTGCAGGAAAAGTTGGATGCAATGAGAAACTATGCCTGAACGCCTTCAGTTTCACCTGGATGAGAACGTTGATCCTGATATCGCTTTAGCTTTGAGACGAGCTGGTATTAACGTCACAACCTCACAGTCAGCGAATCTCTTAGCACAGAGTGATAACGTTCAGTTGGACTTTGCTAAAACAAACTCCCGTGTATTGATAACACATGATGATGATTTTTTGATTCTTAACAGTCAAGGAATTGAGCACGCTGGCATAGTTTACGTTCAAAAAGATGCAAAGCCAATCGGCTACATAATTCGGATGCTCATCTTGCTTTATGAAGTCGCTACACCTGAAGAATTGATAGGCAGAGTCGAATACTTGTGAACTAATAGCGGCATTTCACATCTTTTTTAGGGATTTAGAAATGCCAAACCCTAGCACCAATTAATTAATACCAAGTTGAAAAAAGAATGCCACAGATGGTAGGGGCATGGCAGTGCCATGCCCTCTAGAATATATTGATGTTTCGCAAACATTATTTGAATTGGTATAACCCAACAAAACTCAAATTGCTAATAGATATAATACCTCCAGACTAGAGATCAAAATATCATCAAATCTGGAGGTATTGAAATTATTGAATTTTCAGGCTGAACTAACTCTTAACGCCTAACTTTAACGATTGCGCTGTTAATACCAGACTATCTTCAAACAGAGTCTCATGACCCCAGCGCTGTACCTGCTGACTCAGCAACGCTTCTGCCTTTTGTTCCGAAAGTGAACTGACTTGTTGGAACAAACCAGCAGATTGCGCACCACCGTGGGTTTCCATCCGCATACAACCGCCGGTTTCGGTACAAATTACTGTACCGCAGTCAGCTTTTGGATTGGTAGAACTCAAGCGCAGGGCAATTAAATCACCTGCTACTTCCCCTGCATCAGCGACAGGAACACCAGCAACCTCAGCTTCTACTTGCTTTTGATCCTGCGTCACAAAGCGAATCTTCGCAATATCATAATCTCCGCTTTCTCTTTCATAGGCAACTGGCTGCCATTGCAAGCGACTAGCCAACCAACCTAAAAATAGTAAAGCTTGTGAAGGATTACCTTTTTCGTAATCAATATTCACTCTGTCAATTTCTTTCAGCGCCGCACGACGATTGGGTGAATCGTAAGCCTGTGCTGTTAATTCTTGCCAAGCAGCCAAACGCCGCCAGTTCAAATCAGCTAAAGGTACACCATTTTCTACCAACTCTTGCAAGCTGAGTAAATCGTTTTCTGGCTCGTTGAAATTGCAAGAATCGACGATCACATTGTTACAAACCGCTGCCAGCTTTTTAAATAAAGGGCTGTTGGGATCTGGTGTAGCTTTCCACCACAAAAACTTAGGTAAACCACCAATCAACAAAGCGGGAATCATACCCCCAATCCGTTCCAAAGCACTGGGAGTTCCCGATAGAGTGATGTATTCACAGCAAATAAGTGTACTGGAAGATTGCTTTTGAATTGGGCAATAGGCAGAAACCTGCGCTTTCACCCCTTCATCTTCACCAGCAATAGGGCACAGGGCAATAATTCGGCATGGGTTACGAATCGCAATTTCATCAGCAATCCGGGGACTAGCTGCATCTCCATAAGAGACAGGAGCAGAACTATCGCCAATAGCTCCGTGGCGGTGACCTTTAGCAAATTGTTCCCGCAATTTAGCCAGGGTTTCTGGGGTTGCAGTTCCGGTTTCTGGTAATTGGAATTTGCGCTGCACTTCTCGCAGTGCAGCTTCTGTTTGCGGCCCTAAGATGCCGTCAATTGGCCCGTTATAAAACCCTAAAGTCGCCAAAAGATACTGAGTTTCTTCTGGTTCATAAACTACTAAGGTAAAAGTCGTGGCGCGGGTAGCGGCTGGTAGGGCACCATCATCACCAGCAATACCATAACTTTGCCAAATTTGATTTAGTTCCGCTTCTATTTCTGTGAGCGAAATGTCCTTTGGTGCTTGTAGTGAGAAAATCGTAGGAGCTTGAGTCATAGTCAATTTTGGATTTTGTCATTTGTCCTTTGTCATTTGTCCTTGGTCATTTGTCCTTTGTCATTTGTCATTCAGGTTTTTACTAATGACTAATGACTAATGACTAATGACTAGTGACGAATACTTAAAGCCTGCGCCAGCGACGACCATCTTGATTAATCAAGAGTTCCGCTTCTGCTGGTTCCCAGGTACCGGCTTCGTATTGAGGAATAGTTGCGGGATCGCTTGGTGCATCCCAAACGGAAAGGGCTGGTGTTACTACCTGCCAAGCTGCTTCTACTTCGTCGGCTCTGGTGAATAATGTTTGGTCGCCCATCATACAATCAAGGAAAAGGCGATCGTAGGCATCGGACGTAGCTTGGATACCAAAGGAACCATAGCTAAAGTCCATATCCACGGAACGGGTGCGGAATTCTGCCCCAGGCATTTTTACATCAAACCGCAGGGAGATACCTTCATTCGGTTGAATCCGCATCGCTAAAATGTTGGCATTTCTTTGTTGAGCCGCCGATGGGAACATCCGAGAAGGAACTTCACGGAAATGGATGGAAATCTCACTGACTTTTTTCGGCATCCGTTTGCCAGTGCGCAGGTAGAAAGGCACGCCTTGCCAGCGCCAGTTATCCACTAAGAACTTCATCGCTACATAAGTAGGGGTGGTGGAGTTGGGGTCAACTCCAGGCTCAGTACGATACCCCGGTACTTGTTCTCCCTTCATCCAACCAGCGCTGTATTGCCCACGTACACAAGAACGGGACAAATTATTCACATTCGCTAATCTAGTAGCTTGTAGCACCTTAACTTTTTCCGTGCGGATACTATCAGCATCCATTGAGTTTGGTGCTTCCATTGCGGTTAAACAATAGAGTTGCATCAAGTGGTTCTGCAACATATCCCGCAACGCCCCGGATTTTTCGTAATATCCAGCCCGGTCTTCAACTCCTACGGTTTCTGCTACGGTAATTTGCACATGGTCAACAAACTGACGATTCCACAAAGGTTCAAAAATCGCATTGGCAAAGCGAAATACCAATAAGTTCTGAACAGTTTCTTTACCTAAGTAGTGGTCAATCCGATAAACTTGGCTTTCTTTGCAGTATTTCTGCACGACTTTGTTCAGGCTTTGGGCAGAGGCTAAGTCTCTACCAAAAGGCTTTTCAATTACCAGACGGTGTTTGTAGGGATCGTCTAACATTCCTGCTCCCCCTAGCTGTTTAATAGCTTCGGGGAAGAAATTAGGAGCAACAGAAAGATAGAACATTCTATTGCCCCTAGTACCGCGTTTTTCGTCTAATTCAGTTAGTAAATCTTTTAATTTTTGGTAACTTTCTGGTTTATCTATGTCACCAGGACAGTAGAACAGACCTTGTAAGAAGTCTTGCCAGAGTTCCCCTAGCTCAACATTACTATGAGCTTCTTCCATGCCTTTTTGCATTTGCTCGCGGAAGTACTCGTGGCTCCATTCGCGACGAGCTACGCCAACAATGGTGGTTTCTGGGGGAATGCGCCGTTCCCGTCGCAATTTGAAAAGTGCTGGTACGAGTTTGCGCCAGGTAAGGTCACCAGAAGCGCCGAAAATAACGATAATTTGGGGTTCGGGCATCCCTTGTTGTTGCAGACCAACGCGCAGGGGATTTTCTAACAGACTAACCATAAGAATTTGGGATGTTGGATGAAGTGGGTATTGGGCATGGGGCATCGAAAACAATTTTGGATTTTGGATTTGCGATTTTGGATTGTATTTGAATCTAAAATCCAAAATCTAAAATCTAAAATTCCTAGTCCCTAGCCCCTAGCCCCTATACAGGTGACAATAGCTTGACTTTGCCTTCTAAAGAGTTCATTAATGACTGGAAGGGTTGGACGAATTTATCAATCCCTTCGGTGAGTAATTCCTCCATGACGGTATCGATATTGATATTGATGTCGGGATCTTTGAGGTTGTCGATCAGGTTGTAAGCTTCTTGTATGCCTGTTTCTATGCGATTGGCGACATTGCAATGATCCGCACAAGCACTGATGGTGGCAGGTGGTAGGGTATTGACTGTATCGGGGCCAATCAACTCATCGACATACATCACATCGTTGTAGTTGGGGTCTTTGGTGCTGGTGCTAGCCCAAAGTAAGCGCTGTACTTTAGCTCCTTTTGTGGCTAGGGCTTGCCAATTATCGCTTTCAATGATTTTCTTGTATTCTTGATAAGCAATCTTGGCATTTGCGATCGCTACTTTTCCTTTCACAGCTTTTAATTTGGCCTCAATAGCAATATCATCAACGCCTTTTTTCAACTTACCATCAATTTTGCCGTCAATGTTGCTATCAATCCGGCTGAGGAAAAAGCTAGCGACAGAAGCTACTTTACTGATGTCCTTACCCTCGCTGGCACGTTTTTCTAAACCGCGAATATGAGCCGCTGCTGTATTAATGTAGCTTTGGACAGAAAACAGCAATGTGACATTAACATTGATCCCCTCAGCTATTACCTGTTCGACTGCTGGTAACCCAGCTGCTGTACCTGGAATTTTAATCATCAAATTTTCCCGGCCAACTTCTTGGAAATAGCGCCGGGCTTCATTGATTGTGGCTTCAGTATCGTGGGCGATAGTTGGCGGGACTTCGATACTCACATAACCATCGAGTCTATCGGAAGCATCATATACAGGGCGCAAAATATCACAAGCATTGCGGATATCTGCAAAAGCTAAGGATTCGTAAATTTTGTATGTGGGTAACCCAGCACGCACTCCAGCCTCAATATCGGCATCATAAATTACATTACCAGCGATCGCTTTTTCAAAAATTGCTGGATTGGAAGTAATCCCACAAATTCCTTGATTTTCCACCAAATTTTTGAGTTCGCCCGATTGAATAATGTCCCGACTCAAATTATCCATCCAGATACTTTGACCGTATTGTTTAATCTCTAGTAAATGATTGGTTGCCATAGCTATATTTGTTTCACTCCTGTGAGGAATTTTTTCAGTGAACTTGGCACAACCCATCAAAGGTTGATGGTGACTTTTGAATTGTGGCGTTGCCAATCACTTCTCGCATCGACCTGCTGAGATAATGTTTCATTCACTTCCAAAACAGCTATTGTGCATTTCCAATCGCCGTAATTATTTGTTACTCACCTTGTTACACCTTTATCATTGAACAAAGTCGAAGTGACTGTTTACACTAGTGACCGTTTTGAATAAACGACTCTACCTTAGCAACATCCTCTCTACTACCAATAATTAAAGGTGTACGTTGATGCAGCTTTTTCGGTACTACGTCCAAGATATCAACTAGTCCTGTGGTGGCACGACCTCCTGCTTGCTCAATCACATAAGCTAAAGGAGCCGTCTCATAAAGCAGGCGCAACTTGCCTTCTGGTTTTTGAATTGTGCCTGGATAGAGAAAAACTCCGCCTTGAACCAAAACTCTGTGAATATCACTCACCATTGCTCCGCTATAGCGAGCCGTATAACCTTCGGTACGGTGGACATAGCGGATATATTCCCGAATGGATTCTTCCCACTGCCAAAAATTCCCTTCATTCACGCTATACACCGAACCGTGATTAGGAATTTTGATATTTTCTTCCGTGAGAATAAACTCACCCAAGCTGGGATCAAGGGTAAATGAGTGAACTCCTTTACCTATAGTATAGACCAGCATGGTGCTAGGCCCATAGAGTATGTAACCAGCAGCCAGTTGGTTGCGTCCATTGGCTAGTAAGTCAGTAGCCTTGCCATCAATATCGTCACCTTCTTGCTGGCGAATGGAAAAAATCGAACCTAAGCTGAGATTGGTATCAGTATTTGAGGAACCATCAATTGGGTCATATAACAAGGTATAGCGCCCAATCGGACAGTTTTCGGGAATGTAATAAGGCTTATCCATCTCCTCGGAAGCCAAGCGACAAACTAAGCCGCTTTGCTTAAACACAGCAATGAATACGTCATTGGCGTAAACGTCCATTTTTTTGACAGATTCACCTTGAACATTGACTTCGCCAGTGAATCCGAGAACACCTTCCATTAATCCCGCACGACTGAGGTGACGGGCTATGAGTTTTCCTGCTAAACCAATCCGATTCATCAAGGCACTCAAATCCTGCGCTTGGGCGGAAAAACTTTGACATTGCTGTAAGACATGACGAGATAACGTTGTACAATCTCTATCTAAGGTCTTATCTTCAGCTTCCTTATAAGATAAATTTAAAGATTCAGGTGCTTGAGCCATTGTTTTGTTCTCCCTAGTAGTTATGGCTATCGATCGTTGTCGCTGCCTCTATCTTAGAAAGGGAATTTGATAACCTATATTTGTTTTTAGATAAACTAAAGAAATGAGCAAGGAAAAAAATACTTCCTGCCAAATCTCCATACCTGATTTTTTTGCTAGCGATTCACGCCCAGTTTGCTACAACCAAGCGTGAAAATCTCTATTCCCTAGCCTTTAGCACCTAACGGCTATCCCCAATTTTCCCGCTAGTCAATCTCCGGAGAATCGCGTAACACAAAAAGAAAGATTTTCTATCCCTAGCCCTTAGCCCTCAATTTTCCGCTATTAATGCGAAAAACCGACTAGCTGTGAGATTTGCCTACTCATCGTAACTAGCCGGGTCGAATTCTAGTAAGTTATTTGATTGTGAATTGTTTCTAGTGAATTTCACTGACTAATGTCTTGCGTAACTAGAAAACAATTTGTTATTATTGTATTTCACACTTTTTATATTTCTTGTTTGTTCGCCCAGCTACCTCGTCGGTTATCTTCTCGTGGTTTAGCTTTATTGACTCTGAGTTGACGCCCCATCCATTCTGCGCCATCTAATTCTGTGATAGCAGCGTCTTCTTGGGCATCTTCAGTCATATCAACAAAGGCAAAGCCCCGGAGCCTGCCTGTTTCGCGATCGGTGGGCAAAACTACCCTTTTGACTTCGCCATAATCTGTAAATACTGCTCTTAAGTCCGCTTCAGTAGCGCGGTATGAGAGATTTCCAACGTAAATAGTCATGTGGGTTACGTAAGTTTCAACAAGGAGCGATGAGTTCAGCTAAAAACAGATGTAAATAACTTGCAAATTTTGCATAGTTTTCTCTGATTCACCTCTGGCAAATATTGTAGATCGGCTCCAAAAATTATGGTATGTCTACAATTATGGTGTGCCATAGGGCTGAACTTACTCATACGCTCATATGATAACCGATCGCGATATTGTTCAAAGTATGAGATTTTACAAACCCTAATACCATAAAATCAGCAAGTCTTATCATTTATATATTTTTACTTAGATTGTTTTATATTTTACCCTAGATAATTAAGTATTTAAACTTAAAATTCTCCTAGTGTTAAAAGTGACTCTAGCTCAATTAGGGACTTCCAACTAAAAAAATATTCCATCGCTGTGTATGCAGAGGAAGCAGAGGAAGCAGAGGAAGCAGAGGAGAAAGAATCTGCCGCTATGAAAATGGGATAATTTATTTTCTGGAAGTCCCTTAACAGCCTCAACTACAGTTTTATTTAGTGAAAATAAGCTATAGTCCTAAATATTTGAGCTTAATCGGGCAAAATACACAGGCTTTCTGGATTATGCGGCGTAGATAGAATATTTTATCGACTGTGCTTTATAGGCTACTGCCAAGGTACTGGAAGTCTTGAGTTAATGTATTTTGAAACCTTGCAGGCTTTATTCTCCGGTTTTTAGCAAACTAGTTAAGGCTTGTACCAAAGTTTGATTTTGCTCATCAGTTCCAATAGAAATGCGTAATTTATCCTCTAATCCTGGTTGCTTGAAATAGCGGATGAGAATTTGTTGTTCCTTCAGTTTTTGATAAAGGTACTCTGCATTTCCTTGCGGTGGCTGAACTAGTAAAAAATTAGCTTGGGAATCCCAAACAATAAAACCTAATTGTTTTAAATCGGTTGCTAGCTGATTTTTTGAGGCTTTAATTTTAGCTACACAAGCATTTTTATACTCTTGATCGGTAATTGCCGCAGTTGCAACTGCACAGGCGATCGCATCAATATTATAACTATCTTTGACTTTAAACAACCCAGACAATAATTGGGGATTCGCTATCCCAAATCCTAAGCGCAATCCGGCTAAAGAGTAACCTTTGGAAAGGGTGCGAATTAAAATGACGTTTTCATATTCCCGGACTAAATCTAAAGCATTTTCTGTAGCAAAATCTACATAAGCCTCGTCAATGACTAAAACCCCAGATAACGTACTGGCTAATTTGCGCAAATCTTCACCTGGGACTACATGTCCAGAGGGACTATTAGGAGAAGCAATAAAAGTTACTGCACCATCAGCAGCAATAATTTCTTCTATTGGTAAGCTGTAATTCTCTTGATAAGGAATTTCTAAAACATCTGCTGCTTGCATTTCGGTTAATGTGCGGTAAAGCACATAAGTAGGCATTGGGTAAACTACTTTTCGACCCTGTTCAGTACAAGCACGAATAACAATACTTAAAACTTCATCGCTACCATTACCCACAATAATCCAATCGCTAGGAATGCCCAAAACTTTACTAGCAGCTTGGCGAAATTCGCCGCCAAAGGGTTCAGGATAGCGCCGCAACCATTCGCCATCAATATTCCGCAACACTTCTAAAGCCGCAGGTGAGGGAGGATAAGGGTTTTCGTTGCTATTTAGCTTGATAATTGGTGTACCTCGCGGTGGCTGTTCGCCAGGTACATAGCTAGCCATTGCATTAACATTAGAACGGAAATAGTTAGTCATGGGCATGGGGCATTAGGCATTGGGCATGGAAAATTTCAGCTACAATTTTTGACAATATCGTTTTTTGCGATTTACATCAATGCCAAATGTTTCCAATCTCGAAGGGTTGAAGTATTTCGGAGGATTTGAAATACAGTAATTTTTACATATAAATATCAAATAATAAATATGGGAATTATGCATATATAGAGACTGGCAATTACCAAATAGATAATAGTTTATTTGCTCAATACCTATCTTACGTATATTCCAAATCTCCCGAAAATCAGGTATGAGTGATATCAGAGTGCTATAAACTAGATAAAGTTGTGAGGGCGCAATCGTGACTGAAAAAAATCGTTCTCAATGGGACTTTGGCAGATTCATCAAAACCTTGAGCTATTTTGAGGTTATTCCTTTTTTAAACTGCATTCAAAAATTAATTCAAGGACGTACTAAACATGAAAAAAATCAACCTAATGGAGGAATAAATGTGAGTCCAATATTAGTAGCTGGTGCAACTGGCGGTTTAGGTAAGCGTGTAGTCAAGGGATTATTAGAACGTGGCTATCAGGTAAGATGTCTTGTCCGCGATATTGAAAAGGCAAGAACAGTTTTGGGTAATGATGTTGATTTAGTAGTTGCCGATATTACTAAATCAGAAACATTATCATCTCTTGTGATGGCGAATATTCAAGCTGTAATTTGTTGTACGGCGGTGCGGGTGCAACCTATAGAAGGAGATACAGCAGATAGAGCTAAATATTATCAAGGAGTCAAATTTTATCAGCCAGAAATTGTTGGCGATACACCCGAAAATGTGGAATATCGGGGTGTGAAAAATTTGGTGGAAGCTGCAAAACCATATCTCGCTCAATCAAATGAAAAAATAATATTTGATTTTACTAAACCTTCAGATGAATTGCGGAATATCTGGGGAGCTTTAGATGATGTTGTAATGGGTGGTGTCAGTGCAAGTAATATCCAATTTTTAGATAATACAGCTTTGTTTGCTGGTAATGTCTCTACTGCTAATTCTGGTGGTTTTGCTTCTGTGAGAACTAAGAATTTCGATACACCTTTTAATTTAGTTGGTTATGAAGGTGTAGAACTGCGTGTTAGAGGCGATGGAAAACGCTATAAATTATTTTTGCGGACTGATGGGAAATGGGATGGCATTGGTTATAGCTATTCTTTTGATACTGTAGCTAATACCTGGATAAATCTTCGCATTCCTTTTGCAGATTTTATTCCTGTATTTCGCGCCAAAGTTGTGAATGATGCGCCAGCAATTGACAGTAGCAGAGTTTGCTCATTGCAATTGATGTTGAGTAAATTTGAATATGATGGCGCATTAAATCCTCATTTTTCGCCAGGGGGATTCACTTTACAAGTGGAGTCAATTAAAGCTTATGGTGGCACAACTTTACCCAAGTTTATCTTAGTTAGTTCCGCAGGTGTAACTCGTCCCGGTCGTCCTGGGATTAATCTTGATGAAGAACCGCCTGCAGTAAGATTAAACGATCAATTGGGAGGAATTTTAACTTGGAAATTGCAAGGTGAAGAAAGTTTAAGAAATAGCGGAATTCCTTACACAATTATTCGACCTTGTGCGTTAACTGAAGAAGCTGGTGGAAAGGAATTAATTTTTGAGCAAGGCGATAATATTCGCGGTAAAATCAGCCGTGAAGATGTTGCAGAAATTTGTATAGAAGCTTTGAAACAACCACAAGCTACTAATCTGACATTTGAAGTTAAATCTGGAGAAAATGAAGTTAAATCTACCGATTGGCAGAGGCTTTTTTCTAACCTACAATCTGATAAATAAAGCTGAATAATAGGGAGAAAACATGTAAGAAAATACGTCAAGGGTAGTTGATAGTGATTTTTTCTACTATCTACTTACCCAAGGGAGTAAATTATCGTGTTTAAAAGATTATTTTTGGCTGGTATTTTTGCACTTGTGCTTTGGTTAGGATTATTATCTAATAGTGCTTCATCACAACAAGTAGAATCGCGAATTAATAACCTAGAAGCTGATTTAAATCGCGTGCAGTTACAGTTAAATCAGTTGCAGTATCAACTTGGTCAAACTAGGGTGTCGCCATCACCAAGAACAACTCTGACACCCAGAACTTCAAGTGGTTCTGGCAGAAGTTTATCACAGACAGAACGTGACAAAATGTTCGATCGTCTTGCAACTTTAGTAGTCGAACTCAAGCAACAAGTTAACAAATTAGAGTCACGAGTCGCCAAGCTAGAGGCGCGTTAAAAAAATTAATAATTAAATTACGCTTCTAAGGCTGTCAAAATGCGATCGCTCAACGCCCAACGGTTAGAATTAGGTCTAATCCAGCATTTTTCTGCTTCGTTGTAATTGCGTTGATGTACTAGCACTGAGTGTAAGTCTTGTTTCTGCTGATTATTAAGTTTTATTACCATCTTTTCTACAGCGCGTAATGCACAAGTCTGTTCAAAAGCGGTTTCCGAATTATTAATCATATTTAGCACAGTATAAAAATAAGTCGAATCTCCAGACCATTCTGTCACAGAAAGTCCTAACAATCGCTTACCTTGGTCGTTAGATTTCAGCAGATTATTTACCTCTGGTTCAGAAAAATTTACCTCTGAAGCTAACGCACGCATTCTACCTGCAATCGATTCCATTTCAAATGTACGTTTTGCGCCTGGTGGTAGAGAATTTCTCAGTTCTTTGTAGCGTTGACTTAAGCTTTCAATTTGTTTTCTCGCTTCTGAAGAAGGGACTGTTGAAGCATAAGCTTTTTCCCATTCATGGCGCATTTGTCGCATTTCTAATTGCTGTTGTGGTGGTGCTACATCTTCTGCTAATTTAGTATGCTCAATTAAAAAGCCTAGAGTATCTCCAGTTAATGATTGTAGCATCGGCATCATGCTAGAGCCTGTAATTTCTCCTGCTGGTGTTTTGATTGCGCCTCCGGTTAAAGCTATAATTTTTAGCAAAGATGGGAGCCAAATTAAAGCTGAGAAAATAGCTGTAGTATTGGTTACTTGAAATTTAAAAGTTAATTTTTCACCACCAGTAATTTGAATGGTGCTGAGTAAAATAAAAATACTGCTAATAATTAACCAATTTTTGGGGATGTGAGTAATTCTTCTGAGTAGCCAGTCTACTGCTTCTCTGGAAATTTGGTTGTTACTTGGTTCGTGATTTGATTTGCTAATCATAATTTTTCTACAAATTTAATTAATCATAGCCATATATAAATTATCGTCAAGAAAAGGGCGGGGTTGAATTATGATCGAGAAAAGGGCGGGGAGACCCCGCCCCTACGTGAATTGATGGTAAAAAAATTAATATATCTTACCAACAAAACCACGATGTTATGGGTAATTTTATATTTGCTAATAACAACTGACCACTGACAATTGTACAGACAAGGGTTATCGCGGCTCTAACAAATTACCAATAAGGAATTACTTCTAAATTATTATCTTCGGCTGCTTTTAAAATTACGCCTCGTAATAATTCATGTCTTAGTGGCAAGATATTTTCTGGTTTACAAGTGAAGAAATGTTCGGCACGCTCGTAAATTGCGATCGCTTCTTCGTTATTATGGGCATTGTAATAAATTAACCCATGAATTTGAGAGTAAATTGCTGATTGCTCATAAAAATAGCGTGACCAAGCTTGGCTAAGACCGCGTTTTTCTGTTTTTGCTAAGGTGGCTTCATTGGCACCAGCACGCATTGCACCATCACCACGTAGATCTAGTAATTTTAAATCTCTTGTGGCTGTGACGATCGCAATTTGCTGATCGGAAATTTCAATACAACCAACATCGCCAAAAATTTCTACTAAACAACTAGAAACTTTTGGTGCAAGGTAATAGATACCGCGTTCTTTGTCATTGTCTGGTTGATGGTAATCCAGAGGTTCGTAGGAAACTTTATCTAATTTCCCCCGATGATGATCGAAGCGATAAAGGGGCCCCCAAAAGCGAAAACTTAAAGCAGTCGTACCAAAATCTGTCCGGAAAATTCTGAACAGTTCCGTACCCTTTTTTAAGGTATGAAATTTTGGTTTTGGCCTGCCAAAGTTAGGTGGCGGGACAATTAGTTTAACCACCTTGTCACTCCTCATCTAGTTGATGGAGAAATTAGAAATACTTGAGCGAATAAGAATGAACGATAAAGGATCAAAGATGAAAGTTCCTGTGAATGGAAAACAACACAAAACCAAGATGTCTTTGATGAGGTGTTTTACCTCCTGACAAATTGAGTAAGGGACTTCCAACTAAAAAATATTCCATTGCTATTGTTCACTGTTGATAGTTGACGGTTCACGGTTAACAGTCAACAGTCAACAGTCAACAGTCAACAGGCAACAGCCTTCACAATGGATTGTGCAACTTAAAAGCAGAATAGCTTTAGCTTTGATTTCATCTTGTATCCTTGATAATTCAGCCTTTTATTGAACTTGCAGACTTTGACTGCATTGGTAAATTAAAGCCGCCATACTAAATTCAAAATTCAACCAGCTGATTACGTAGCTTTTTGATCTATTTTGAATATTAGCTGCATTTCTGCTGTGCTGGACTAGTACATTACAACTACATCTACTGCAAATTTCATGTATTAGCTACGTGTTTCCGGACATTTTTATCAATTTAACTGTAGTTTATGCAACTTTTAGCCGCCACTGATTTGCTTTTTTGGCAGGATTTATACTTAGTTAAGAGTCAAGGGTCAATAGTCAATAGTCAATAGTCCAGGGTCAATAGTCAAGAGTCCTAGATATTGATGAAAGATGCAGGGATTTAGGCGTTGGGGGAAGCTTGAATCAACTAAATGACTAACTATTGACCATTGACGATTGACCATTGACTAACCCTTATACAGAAACAGAGACGCAGGGAAGGTTAATTCCCCGCGTCTCCGCGTTAATTTGATTGATCATTTGTTGAATACAGACTACTACAAGACGCTTACCGTCCTGGCTTCGGCAATGACATCATTTATTTGACCAAATTTTAAGGCTTCTATGGGTGTTAAACCATTTAAACCTCTATTGGGTCGGGTTAACCAGCTAATTTTGGAGAAAGCAGGAACTTTTAAGGCTTTTAACACATCTGGTAGCCCAGTGACTACTCCATCTGGCCCCTCAGGATCGAATTGCCAGGTGGGAAATTTCCAGACTCCGTTATCTTGAACAGCAATTAAGCTATTCTTTTTTAAGCGATCGTGTGGTGTCTGACGAGTTGTATTGAGTAAATCGGCTACCTGTGGTGCCGTTAATGACGATTTAAGTAATTCTTGTCTCCATCTAAAATTTCTTGTGAGGGTAGCCAGTTCTAAGCGGCTACGTTCTTCATCAGTAATTTGTTCTGCGCCTAGCTTGGCTGCAAAGTCTATTTCGGCTTGAGAATACTTTGGCTTAATATTTTTTGGCGTTAATCGTTCAGCTAAACATTTTATTTCCTCAGGTTGTAGTGAATTGAGATAATCCTGAAATTCTCCGGCGATTTTCTCTAGTGCTTGCTGCATAACATGTTTTCCGGAAGGAGCATCAATGGTGACGTTAATCCCGCTCATAATCCCTCCTAAACCGATCGCGTAACATAATATTTCACTTCTTTATGTAAGAGATGTCAAATACCTAGATCTCTAGATTCGCACTCTTATGCATGTTTTACAATCATTCTTAGGCATGACTTATGTATGACTTTTGCATGAGATAAGTATGATTTTTTGGAAAAATAGTTATATAATTAACAAAATGCTTTGATATAGGGGTAATGAGTAGGCGATCGCTTCAAGCATCGGCTAAGGGAATTAGTAAGGCTGAAGCTGCGCTAATCCGCAATTCTTTGACGCAGCAAGGGTTAGCGGGAGAATTAGGAATTAGTCGTCAGCCGGTTACTAAGTTTTTTCAAGGTAAAGCTGTCGATCGCTATATTTTCGTGACAATTTGCGAGAAGCTTAATTTAAATTGGGAAGATATTGTCAAGCCTTCATCGTTCCCAGAGGAAGAAGCATCAGCTAGTGTCAGCCAAATTCAAGTTTTGGTACAGAATGTCCGCGAAAAAGTTCATAACAGCATTCAAAGGCGTTGTGGGGTGATGCGGGTGCTGGATATGGAAAAGCCCCGAAGGTTGGATAATATCTACACTCCTGTTTACATTTGGGAGCGAATCACTGGACGCAGAAGGCTGGAAATTGGGGAGATAGTCAGAGATTTCGATCCAACAAAGTTTAACTGTTTTAACTTGGGTATTCTCCAACAACCGCGCTTACCAGCGATAGAAGCTGTAGAACGCTACGATAAATTGATGATTTTGGGGAAACCGGGAAGCGGGAAGACGATTTTTTTAAAGTGGCTGGCTATTCAGTGTAACTTGGGTGAGTATCGAGGCGATCGCGTTCCTATATTTATTGACCTCAACGACTTTGCACAGATAAAAGAGCAACCCAGCTTACTAGAGTATATTACAGAACAGTTTGAAGATTGCGGTGTGACTACACCCAATGCGGCGCTAACTCTTCTCACTCAAGGACAAGCGGTAGTTTTATTAGATGGGTTAGATCGAGTAAGGGATAGAGACTATAACCGAATTTTGCAAGAAATTCGCCAGTTTACTACCCGATTTTATGCCAATTCTTTTGTAATTACCTGCCGAGTTGCGGCACAAAATTATATTTTTGAGCAGTTCACAGAAGTAGAAATTGCTGATTTTGATGAGCAGCAGATTACTGAGTTTGCTATTCAATGGTTTCAGGATAAAGCCGCAAGACAATCTGAAGATTTTTTATATAAACTGCGACAGAATCAAGCATTAAAATCACTAGCAACTAATCCTTTATTATTAACCTTTCTCTGTTCAGTTTTTGAAGATAGAGCAGATTTTACCTTGAATCCATTAGCAATTTATCAAGAAGCATTAGATATTTTACTTGCACAATGGGATAACCAGCGTCATATTCAACGTGATGCTATGTTTCAGCAAATTTCTGTGAGCCAGACAGCAGAATTATTGCGTAATATTGCAAAAAATTATTGTTATAAAGGCGAATATTTGTTTTTAAAAGCAGCTATTGAGCAGCAGATTCACGAATATATTTTAAGTTTAGATTTAGCAGTAATTGATAGCGCTGCAATTCTTAAATATATTCAATCTCACAATAGTTTATTAGTTGAGAGAGCAAAGGGTATTTACTCTTTTTGCCATATTAGTCTTCAAGAATATTTAGCCGCTAAAGATATTTAAGCTATAAAATAGTTAAAATTT
This sequence comes from Calothrix anomala FACHB-343, assembly GCF_014696435.1. GTDB lineage: Bacteria > Cyanobacteriota > Cyanobacteriia > Cyanobacteriales > Nostocaceae > Aulosira > Aulosira anomala_A. The sequence goes on from NZ_JACJQG010000006.1 coordinate 43,285, forward strand.
CATTTTTTATATTGAAAATTCTTTATAAGAATAGAGCAAATGAAACTTGAGAAAACAGCAGCAGACTTTTTTGCAGGGATTGGTCTCGTTACAATGGGTCTTATTAAGCAAGGATGGCAAGTGGAATATGCCCTTGACTATAGTAACGAGAAGCAAAAAATGTATGAGGAAAATTTTGGAGTAGGTCACTATTGCTGCAAAGATATCAAACAAATTAGAGGAATCGATATTCCTAGAGTTACTTTAGCTCATGCTTCCTTCCCATGTACTAATATCTCTGTTGCAGGGTCTAGAAGTGGATTAAACTCAGGAGAATCATCTACATTTTGGGAATTTATCAGAATCATCAATGAAATGGGGGAAGTTGCTTCAGTAGGTAAACCCCCTATCATTCTTATTGAAAATGTAGAAGGTTTCCTGACTTCTGGGTCTGGCGAAGATTTAATTATTGCATTAAAGGCCTTGAATAATCTTGGTTATACAGTCGATATTTTGCTAATAGATGCTGCCTATTTTGTACCCCAAAGTAGGGTGCGTTTATTTATTATAGGTAATCTGTTTGGTTTATCACAAAATCGTAATGAATTGGATGTATTCATAAGTAAACTAATTTATACAAGACCTCAAAAAATCAAAGATTTTATTGTAGCTCATCCGGAAATTAAATGGAGCCTTAGCAATCTTCCAGATTTACCTAAAAGAATAATAAATTTAGCTGATATTGTTGATGAGACTGAAGAATGGTGGACAAAAGAACGAACAGAGTATTTATTCAATCAGATGTTTGCACGTCATCAAGAGCAAATTCGTTTAATGATGAATAATGAATATTTCTCATACGGAACTGTCTTTCGGCGGATGAGAGTGCGTAATGGTATTAAACAATCAACAGCAGAACTAAGAATCGATGGTATTGCTGGATGTTTACGAACTCCTAAAGGCGGAAGTGCTCGTCAAATTCTTGTCAGATTTGGTAAAGGACGGTTTGATGCTAGATTGATTAATGCTCGTGAAAGTGCACATCTTATGGGAGCGCCGGAGTATTTAATACCTGAACATATATCATTTAACAATATACTTTTTGGTTTTGGTGATGCTGTTTGTGTTCCAGTAATTGAATGGATTGCTCAGTATTATCTAAATTTATTATTTGAACAATTAAATAGCACAATAACATCTGAAGAATTAGCTGCTTAACTAATCAAAGGATATGTAAGTATACCATCCTGAACGCTCATCACTACTTGACCATGTGCTTTGACGATACTGTAGCTGATATTTTTGCGGTATCGACGATTAGATTCTTGAGTACTATACCTTTCCTCTAACCCAGGTAACCAATTTTGAAAAATTTCTTTGAGGAAATCTCCTGTAAGTTTACGGACTGTAACATTTTTGTAGTCTCGGCTGTAAGACACGTATAAATGATCTACAGCCATATCTTTTAGCAGCTTATTTCTACCAGTTCTAAGATGATATTGGTACTCAAAAGAGTTGTTATCAATACTAGATTTCACTTCATAATTGCTAAGATCGGCTCCATAGCTGCCAGTGCCTCTATCGCCAGTAAGTATAGCGCCAAACAACTCCCAAATCTGTGGCGAAATGCTTCCAGGTATTCGGATATTATATTCTCTCAATAAGCTAATAAGTTCTTCGTTGTAGATGTATTTTCTGTAAAACTCATATGCTTCTTGTATCCTCAGTTCTGTCATAGGTTTTCGTCAAGTATGAAAAAGCAGTCACTTAGGTATGTAGTATCCACCTACTTGACTGTTTTATTTTGACTAATATAACCTTTGCGTTGACTAGGTCAGTTGTACATGGAAGGGTATACTTAGAGAAACTTTATGCAAAAATTAGTTGATTTTTGAGCAAAAGGTTAAGGTAAGGAACCGCAGAGGAGGCGAAGAAGAGTAATTTTGAGGAGAATTGAGTTTAGGCTTCCAATATCATTAAATATTATCTGGGTCGATGCCTAATTCTCTGAGCTTGGCTGCTAATTTTTCTGTTTTTTGGCGTTCGGCTTGTGCAATTTCATCAGCAGTAGGGTAGCGAGTACCAGTTTCATCATACCAATACAGTACCTCTCGTTGAATTGTGCCAGATGTATAACGGGATCGCCCAATTCCTAAGTTAATTTCTGGCATCCAAAAGGGTTCGCCTATTTGTAGTTGATATTCCCCATTAATCAATTTATACAATTCAAATGGCTGATGTTGGTCGCGTCGCCAATATTGCGGGTTGTAGATGAGGTAATAAAGTACACCTAATTGGGCGTAAATATTCAGCTTTGTATCATATTCATCACCAGGAGTTTTAGAAACTACTTCCAAAACAAACTTGGGGACAATGTTTTGTTCTTCCCATACTACATAGCTGAGACGGGATTTATCTGCTTTGCGTCGTTCCACTCCTAAGCTTAAAAAACCATCTGGAACTACTGGTACTAGATGACTCACGCCTGTAGTGTGGTAAATACCCATGTCAACGCCAAAAAACCAATCATTCCTCTGTGCCCAAATTGACTCAAGGAGAAAAAGCAGTAAGTTGGGAATAAAATTTTGATCTTCATTATCCACAGGCGTATCATCTGAACATGGGAGTTCAGTGCTGGTTGGGAGGACGCGATCGCGTTGATAATTTACCATAGGTCATGAATATTTTACCCAATAGTGTAATTTAGTGTAATTTTAGGCGATCGCGCGCTGTTAACTTTATTCTCAACTTAAGCTAATCCTCTCCCTTGCTCCCTGCTCCCTGCTCCCTGCAGACTCAATGTGGATATTCAATGCTTAAGAGCCTATTCCCAACGCCCTTCTTCCCAAGCTTTGATGGCATAAAACACCGATGAATAATCATCATTGGCAAATGACATTTTCATTGCTGAGTGCAATATTTGCCTGACACCTTTAATACTACTAACATCTAATTCAGCTGCTTTGGCTTCGTTGATAAATAAGTCTGTATCTTTCAACAAATGTTTGGTGGGAAAATTCGGATTGGCAAAGTTACCATCTAACATTCGCGATAGCTTTTTATCAAAAGTAGGAGCGTAAAGGGTACTTTCTCGGAGAATTTCCATAAACACTTCAACGTCAATATACTGACGTTGAATAAAAGCCAAACTCAAAGAAAAACTAGTTGTCAGGGCAGCAATTAGTTGATTTAAAGCTAGTTTAACTGATGCGCCAGCACCCACAGGCCCGACTAAACGCGGTTCGGGGCCAAAGTTTTGCAATAAACTCAAGTGGCGTTGAAATTGGTCTTCGCGAGCGCCTACCATGAGAATTAGTTTACCAGCTTGGGCTTCGGGTATACTGCCTAAAACCGGAGCTTCAATATATTCACCACCTGCGGAGACAACAGCATCTCTAATTTCTAAGCTTTCTGTAGGGGTGATTGTGCCCATTTGGATGACGGTGCGTCCGGAAAGCGCACGCCAGGAAGTATCTGAAAGCAACACGCTATAAATTGCAGCAGCATTTGTCAGCATGAGGATGATGCAATCAGCAGCGCGAATTGCATAGCGGGGTTCTGTTGCGATTTCGGCACCAGCTGCTTGTAGTGGTGCTAATTTTTCTGGGGTGCGGTTGTAGGCAACTAACTCTATATTTGCTGCCAATAGCCTTTGCGCCATTGGTAGTCCCATCAGTCCAGTTCCCAGAAATGCCACCTTCATTGTTTAGTTCCTTTCGTACAGCTTAGGCGAAGCCTGTGTGAGACTTCGCGTTTCTATTATCGATTAATCGCGTACAGTTAACAGTTAATAGTTAACAGTGATGGCTGATAACTGAAGAAAGGCAGAGGGCAGAGGGCAGAGGGCAGAAGGTTAAAAGAAAGATTCTTTTTTCTGCCACAAGTTCACAGAGTAAGTAAATTTATTTATGAACTAAAATCAGAAATGTATTTAATTAGACTTATTTAATCAATACAATTTCCTGAAAAAATTCCCGTTTATTTACTATATATCTGGAAATTCCTTCTGCCTACTGCCTTCCTGCCCTTCGGGTTCGCCACTTGCTTTATGCCGGGGAACCCGTCCACCGCAGTGGCTCACCTCCTGCCTTCTTTTAACTAGCCACCTGCGGCAAATGTCACCAAAATGACAACAGATAGTAAGATACCGGGGGCAAGTAGTGTCACTAGCATTAACAAATCATGGGTATTCATAATTCCTCGTTTCCTTAGGTTTTTAGTTGTCACTGTTACAGTGTTACCTTAGTCAACTGAGACTAGTACAGCATTAATAGAGTTTTAACTTTTAGCCTACTTTTACTCTGGCACAATTAAGCCTGTTAGCGGTTGAGAAATTTCTGTTTCTGTTAAGCCTTTGCTTTGAACTAACACCCCAAAGCCGCCTAATCCTAAAGGGTTGAGCAGTTCGTGGAGAGATTCTCGCCGCCGCAATAATTGAGAAATGGACTTTTCTTGCTCGGAAAGGGCAGAAATCCGGTTTCCCAACCCTAATGCCATTAAAAATAATCCCTGTTGAGTAAAACCTACTTTATCTAATCCGCAGCGATCGCCCCATCGTTCCAAAGCGGTAAAATCAACATGGGCTGTAATATCCTGCGCTCCTATGTTGACATAAGGGTTGTCATGGTGGCGATGCTGATAATAGCACTGTAAGGTTCCTTGCGATCGCCTGGGGTTATAGTAACGGCTGGCAGGGTAGCCATAATCAATTGTTAACACATACCCGCACCGCAAGCGGTCTGCCACTATACTCAACCAGTCTAAAGCCGCTAAATTAATTTCACTTCGATACCCATCGGGGTAATTATTCTGGCGCAAATCAATGCCCACCAAATCCCAATATTCCGCCAACCTGGGGGTAGACAATTCCCCTGTAACTTCTACAAATCCTCCCCCCTTGTCCCCCTCATCCCCCTCACCGTGCGTTGTCACATAAACCTCTTGCAACTCCCCCGCCTCAAAAATAAACTGATGCACTGGGAAAGCATCGACTAATTCATTAGAAAAAAAGCAACCTGTAATGGAATTAGATGCTATGTCTGCTAAATTGCACCATTGCACGGAGAAATTTTGTAAGCGTTGCTGTTGTTCTTGTTTAAGCGTGGGTGATTTTTCAATAATTAAATATTTCAGTACCGCTAAAAATTCTGGGTGATGCTGTTGATAATAATTAAGAATATGCGATGCTAAAAGTCCTTGCCCTGCTCCCATTTCTACTAAATCAAAGCTTTCTGGTTTTCCTAAAATTTCCCACATTTGCAGAAATTGTACTGCTAGTAATTCGCCAAAGTCATTACCCAAATGCACAGATGTAAAAAAGTCACCACCTTTAAAACCTAGTTTATCTGCTTGACTGGAATAGTAACCATGTTCGGGATGGTATAAAACTGTATCCATATATTCAGCAAAAGTAATTCGCCTTTCGGGACTTGTAGCGATACGATTAGCGATGACTGTATACAATGCGGAATTAAAACCCATAAAATTTAGTGAAGAGTGAGACTTTAATTATCTATTAAAATAGGTCGGTGTAATTTAAGGTCATGGGAGCATCCCAAATGTGCAAAAACGCCCTCACCCTATAAGGGTGGGGCTAGAAATACGAAGCCTGCCTTCGCAGGCTAAAAGTTTGATAGCCTGCGAAGGCAGGCTTTGTTGGTATAGCAATACCCTTCTAGGGTATTGCGTCAAAATTGGGATGCTCCCAAGGTCATTTGTCATTTGTCATTTGTCATTATACGTAGTTATTAAAAAATGCGATCGCTCTAGTATTTTTGGCTGATAATCTAATCTAAACTCCATTTATCTGTAGCAGCGCGAGAACTAATTTGTGCTTCCGTTTCTGTCGCTGACTCTGAAGCAGATGTAGAGTTATTATCTTGCTTATCTACCTCTGGCTTTTGCATCGCAGAGGAAGTCTTAGCTTTTTTGCGATCCACAACTTTGATATTTGAGACAGATGTATTTATCTGCTGTGGATTATTGCTGGAAATCTGGCTATTTACAGCAGATGATTGGCTATATGATATCTCTACAGCTAAAATAAAACGTCTTTTATAATGTTCCTTGATTCCTTGACACCATTCAGCAATAATATAATCTAAAATCTCATTGCCAATTGCAGATCTTGCCAGTTTTTCTTGTAAATTCTGGCGTAATCTTTCTCGATTAGCTAACCCTACCGCAGTTTGAGATGCAAAAAAGTCTTGTGGATGTTGCTCATAAAGCCCTGACAAAACTATTGAGTCTATAATTACTTCCTTATTTCCTGCCAGAATATCTCGAATGATTAAAGTGTACTCAGGCATTTTGATGATTTATTGTCAATTAAAGTTTACTTAATTATACCTTGAAACGGTTATTGCTTTTAGCATAAAATTAAACCAAGATAATTAGTGATAATTACTGCCATGTTTAAATTTAAATGGCAATATCTTTACTCGGTCATTTTTATAGCCAATACTGTTATATTATCTAGTTGCGGCGCTCAAGTCGAGAGTACGCGCGATCAGTGTCAAAGATTTACCCAAGTGCTGCAAACTGTTGTGGATGAAAATCAGAAATTCAAACAGATTAATCAGTTTGATAGAGATAGTCTTTTACAATTTATTAAAATTGCGACAAAATCAGCAGCAGCAATCGAAAATCAACCAGTATTTAATGACAAATTCCTGGTAAATTTTCAAAAGCACTTGATTAGCTTGTATAAAACATATAATTATGCTGGCTCAAATATTCTCAAACCATCTAATACAAATACCAAGGGTGAGACTAGATACAGTAGTTTGAATATCCTCAAACAATCTCTTGCTGAAGAGAAAGAAATATTAATATCTTTTAACGATTACTGCAATGCTCACGGATTCAAAATTAATAATATATAGCAATCCTATTTTAGTTGTAAATAATATCGGTTTTGGCTATTGACTATTGACAACTGTACGGGCGGGTTCACAAATATCATCACTGATTAACGATAATTCTCAATAAACCCGCCCCTACTGACTATTGACTATTGACTATTGACTATTGACTATTGACTATTGACTATTGACTATTGACTATTGACTATTAACTCCACCTTAATTATTAATAGCACGTTCTGAATCAGATCTAAGTTGACTAGTCCATCGCCAGAAGATAATAAACCATGCGAGAGCAAAGGCGAAAGTCATGGCGATGATAATTAAATAATTATGCCAAGAAAGTGCAGCTTGAAACCCGATATTGTTGAGTCGAATTTGCTTTTGTGGGGAAGAAAATTTAAAATTTCGTTCTGGTGAAGTAACTGTGACGATAGTTTTATATTGTGTAGCTTGTTGCGCATCTGTTTGTTTATAGGTTACTTCATACTCTCGCAGGGTTTTAAAGAAGGTAATTAAACTATTGGCGACATCCTGAGAATTTTTGGAGAATTTATATAATCCGCCGGTAGCTTTAGCAATATCATTGAGTCTTTGCTCATCTACAATAAATGTATTGATATCAGTAGTAGGTGGAGCATATTGATTATCTTTTCCGGCTATTAATTGCATAGCTTCAAAGATAAATTCTTCTGGTTTGAGTTTGGGTATTTTACATATACTGCTAACTTGATTAACGGTTAATTCATTATCTTTAAGGGGACATTTAGTGCGATCGCGTAATTCTTGTAAATTTTCTCCGTAGCCCAGGGTATGAACTGTTACTTTGGTACTATATTGTTGTAAAGTCTTTCTCAAGCTCTCAAACTGCTGCGATTCTTGAGGACGATTAACTACATGGTAGCCATCTGATAGTAAAATTACTGCTAGTCGAGGTTTTATTTTGTCTTGATTTTGTGGTGAATTTCCCCCAGTACCTAAAAACTTTACAGCTTCTGCGACTGGTTGATAAAGATTAGTTGCAGCACAGACATTTTGCGCGGCTAGTTGATTAATTTCATTGTCCAGTTTAGTATCTTTGATATCGCGAAAACTATTTTGAATTTTGTTTTGGCTGACATCATAAACTAGGGCACAATTTTGTTCGGATATGGAAAAGCCAAAAGGTACAATGGCAATTTCATAAGGTAAATTTTGCTTTCTGAGTTGTTGTAAAATTTCTCTAATTGCTTGGGTTGCACCATTAAGTTTTCTGACTTTGTTTGCATCTCGTTGCTGCATACTGCCACTCATATCCAGTAAAATTACAATTTTGGCAGGATCTGGTTGTGCAAGTTCTGGTGAGATGACTTGAGTGACAGGGAAACTCGCAGTTTTACCCTGTTCATCTATGGTTTTAATTTGAAAATTATCGCGCTTGAGGCTAGAAACAGGCTGATTTTCTTGATCTAATACTCTTACCTTCAAAATTACGCGATCGCCATCGGTTTGATAATTGAGAATTTCTACCGAACCATTAGCAGCTAACAAAGGTGTAGGTATCCAGGTTAAAAGCATAGCTAATAACCCCAGTTTGTTATTGCGGATCGAGGAAGCGATCGTAAAACACAAAGCGATAAAATTCTTCACCATCGGGATTTTTAAAGGTGATAACTTGATTATGCCAAAGATTGTATTTAGAATCTGAAGATTTCTTTTTCGGTTGAGGATAAATTTCTACCACGCTTTGATGATGACAAGTAATTTCAGCGTAGGGAATTTTGACTTGAATTACTGCACATTGGGGAGGTATTTTGGGGAGATAAATATCATCGTCAGTGCTACCACCAATTGTAATAATTCTCCCCGCAGGTAATTGAATTGATAACCCTTCTTCAATGACATCGGGTTCTTTGGCGTTTACTCCTGTGTTATCTGGTTCAATCACAAATTGAAATCCACCCTTGGGTTTTAATTTAGGGCGATCGCGTATTACTCCAGTGAGTATTTCTTCTTTGATTACCTGGGGATTAATAGATTCTAATCCTTCACCTGCGCGTAACGCGACTTGAGAAGTTGGGGAAGTAGCAAAGCAGAGAAATGTTCCCAAAATCAAGCCAAAGGTTAAAAAACCAAATGGTTCGTGATATTCCTGGGGTAAACTGTTGTGAGTAAGTAACTTTTCGATAATTAAAGCCGCGCTAAACCCTGCAATACTCCCAAAAATAATAGTATTTTTAATCCTTTGATTTCCCCGTTCGGTTAAGCCTTCAATACTGCGCGATCGCCAGCTTAAACCTTCGCAAATTCCCGTACATAATCCCACAATACACCAAGCAACCCGTTTGATATTTGTGGCTGATAAGGGCGTAAATTCGTATAAAATAACCGTAGAAAATGCTGCAACAATACCAGCGATAAAACTCCATAAGATAGTTTTGATAAAATAGCTGCGTAATGTCTGAAAATTATTGCGATATCGGGTAGGGTTGCTGAGGAATATTTCTGTCGCTACCATAGTAATAGCGAAGAAAAATGCTAGCACAGGTAATAAAATAAAGTCTGGTCTAAATGGTAGAGTACCGCTACTGAGAATTCGCACTATTCTCAAAATCATTTGACTAAAATTCCAACTGAGCAAGGCAGCAATAATACCCGATAAAATATATAGTATCAGTCTTTCTAGTCTCACATGCTACCTCTTTAATTATTTGTTATCTAAATTTTGTAAACAAGCTTGAAAATCTTCTATTTGCGTTTTAATTGCACATTTTTCTAGAGGTGGTAAAATTTGTTGATAAGATTTTTTTTGTTTAAAAGATAATTGGAAGTAATTCATAATCTCTAAAACATATTGGTCTTTTTCTGGATAACTACTGTGTAAATACACTCTTGGATAAATAAACATATTCGCGACATCAGAATATATTTCGCTATTTCTAATCTGGCTTTTTTCCTCATCAGTTATTTGCTGTTTATTTAGGCCATTAATTACATTGATTTTTTCGTTAACAATTTTCTGAAGTTGCAATTCACATTTTTTTAGCTCTTGTTCTGATGACTCAGTACTACTATTATTAGTATCTATATTTTTACAACTTTCAATAATTTCTTCTAAAGATAGGTTTGATGAACCTGACAAATTTTGCAATATGTAGTTTGATAAATTTAAATAAGCATAAAGTAATAAAGTTGGCATACTTAAGATAACAAGAAGCACTAACAGACGATTTCTCCATATTTTCAAACTATGTCCTCTTTCTTGAGGTTCTGGAATTCGCAAGATTGTTCTAATTGTGCCTTTATGAAATGGATTTAGCTTAGAAAAAACAGGTGATGGAATGCTATCTTCACTATATTGATAGAAAATTGCTGATAATAAATTCACATTCAAAATTTTTCGATCGTACTGATTAAATAAATATCTAATTGGATTCAGTTCCGTTTGCGCTATTTCCTGGAGTAAATTAGCTAGATTATTCAGCCCCAAATGATTAATATTGGCTTTTTTTCCCGAAAGAATATCCCCAATTCGATTTTGATTTGGTTTTGGCTGATAATTCATCAACATATTCGCTAATCCGCTAAAAATATGGTTTGTAATCTCTCCGCCAAATTCTTCTGTAATCTCAGTGGTAATAGTACATTTTCTCTCTATATAAATTAAATAGTCTTTAACATATGGGTTAATTAATTCTGCCCAAACATTGTTGCGATTTTCTGCTAACAACCATCGAGAATTATGATAAGTATTAATATCTCTTTTAAGTATTTGATAAAACAAAAATGAAATTCCATCATAAATTTGCTTTACCAAAACATGTTTTTGTTGCTCATGACAGTATTTAATTAATAAATTTTGAGTTTTGCAGGAAGCTTTAATATATTCTTGATTATTTGATTTGCGCAACCAAGCTAACCATTCTCCAATTCTATCAGGAACTAAAATCGGCATTAGCGCATAATATTTCACAGACTCAATTATGGGATTTTCATCTTGCTGAAGATGTTTGATATGTTGATTTTCGTCAACAAAAAATTTATTCCAATCTAAATCTGTTGCATTACACAATATTTCCACTAGCGCTTGGACTTTTTCAGTAATTATTTTCTCATAATTAGCCGATATCAAGTCATCTAATATTTTTTCAATTGATTTTTCATCTCTAGTTAAATAATCTTTATCTACTCTTTGAACTATTTGTATAGGTGCAGGATTGACTTCAGCATCACCCACATCATTCCTAGCTAATTCACGTTCAATAGTTTGTTTAGCGGCTTCATTTTCACACCAAATAGCTATATACATGGAAGGAAAATTTAATTTGCGCACATTCCAAGCCCATGCTAGGGGAATTCCCATTTTTTTTGCTGTTTGCGCAGCTTGATAATGTAATTCTATGAGGCGATCGCTCTGATAATCAGCTATGGTGAGAATCTGGGGATAAACAGGATAATCTTGTGGTTGTTCTGGATGATAATTTTCAGTATCTTCTATATATTCTTTACAAACTAACTCTTCTCCTGTAAAAGACTCCGGGTTCATGTCAAATACCAAGGGATTCTTGCTCCACCAATTGAGTAAAGTGGCGACACCATCCATTGCTGGTAAATGTTGGTTAATCATTGAATATGTGTCTAGCCAAAAGTAGCGATAGCCCACAACTCCATCCCTACCTCTATTATCTTTACCTAAAGAATTAGCAACTGCTAAAACACAGTAACGATTATCGATAACCCGCGCAATTAAAGCTACTTGCTCCTCCGCAGGTGCAAAACCAGTGGGAATCCCAAAAATATTTTGGTTATTGTTAATAAACTGGCGAATAGGACTAGGTATTTCTTCATTATAATTAGAACGATCGATAGCATTACCAAAACCGCCAGAAATCCACCGTTCATTTTCCAATACTTCAGTAAAACCGCGAGAAAATTCGTATATTTCCACTTCTCCACTGAGGATATTAAAAGTAGACATAATTTAACCTCTAATATGGTTATCGCAATTGACGATCGTCTTTACCTGTTTGCAACCAATAGATAGGAGCAACTAAACCAAAAGCTTGCCAAGCGTCGGGTTTGCTGAGAGTATATGCTTTACTTCCCTGAATTGGGCGACAATTGGGTTGAAGTGTATCACCAATAAAGCCAAATGCAGAACACATAAAAAAGTTGAGAGAACAACCCCAACTTTGTTGCCAATTTTGTAATATAGCGAAAGTTCGAGCAAATTTAAGTTCGGCAAATTCTTGAGGTTTGTAGCGATAAACATCATTTTGTTCGCCTTTGGTAAACACAATAGCGATGCGATGTCTGCTTAATCTGCGGCGATTTTTTTGTGTGCCGATAATGTTATTGAGTTCTTTTTGTAAGTTAGTAATTGCTTGGGCATAATCTTTATCTCTTTTGGGTGTAGTGCTATCAAGTACGAGCATTAAACCGACTACAGAAGCACAATCATTAATTGCATCTTCGCTGACGTTACCAGCAATTAAGTTTTCAATTAATTCGCCTGTGGGTGCTGTAATAGATATATTTAATCTGAGGGGTTTATTTTGAATTGTGGCAATTGGATTTAAGAAAAATCTGGGCTTCAGCTTGATGGAAAATTTACAGGAATCTGCATATTCGCTAGCAGAAATTACTAGCCCATTTTTTAAGACATTCTCGGCATTATTTTGGACATATTGCGCACCATAGCCGTAGGGATCTACAGACATAATTCGCCCTTCTAAATAGTTCTGAGCTTCCCAACAAATAGATAAGGCGGCGAGATAAGATGTTTTACCGACATCACGCGCGCCAATCATGCGGATATCACCGCCTGGTAGGTTAATGGGAGCAGAATTGAAGATGTTAAAAAATTTAAAGAAATTCATTGTGTAGATTTTCTCCTGTACCCAACCAGTAAATTGGTTCAATTACGCCATAAGGATGCCAATTATCAAAGTCTCGCAGGCGAGCGCGATACTCGGCATGAGTACCATCATCTTCAGTATAAAATCGATTGGGACGAGGATCGTATTTGCCTAATATGCCATAGGCAGAACAAGCGAAAAAGTTAACTTTTTTCTTTAAACGATTTTTTAATAAATTATAAGTTTTATGTAATCTAATCTTAAATAAATCTGCTTCTGGATCGAGACGCCCTCCCCAAATTTCGCCGCGTTCGCATTTAGCCATGACTACAGCGACTCTGAGAGTTTGAATAGACCTTAATTTACTATTTTCATCGATGCGATCGCACAACCATTGAAAAACTTTAAAATATTCTTCGTCTTTCCCCGTTTGCCATTCTGTTAACATAAACATCCAGCGATTCATGGTGAAACATTGACTGAGAAAGTCTTGAACATCTTCCGCTAGTTGTTTTTGTTCTTGGGGAGATTTGAGGCTTGCAGGGTTAATATGAGCCTGAAAAATTCTGTCAAACCGCTCTCCGGAAAGATCCTTGGCGCTAAGTTGGATTTTGTGGGCTTGACGAAAGCGTTTAGCATTCTCAATTGCAATCTCAAAGCGATAATCGTATTCTTCGTTTAAATCTGTGGGGGGAACGGCTTTTTTTTGTTGAATAAAGTTGCTAATTATATCTTCTAGTTTGTGGATTTTTAATCCTCCTGCTTTTACAGCACCGCTATTTTTTGCTCTTAATCCAGGGGCGAGTAATGAGGCGAGGTAAGTTGTTTTTCCGGAAGCTCTCGGCCCCATAATACACATTTGTACGGGTATAGATTTAATTAGAGTTTTCGCCTTCATCTCCCTACCTCTGCATCTGCACTTAAATAGGTTCCTAAACTTAACCAAGGAATTTCTAATAAGTTTCTATCTTTTTTAGTAGTGATAAAAAAGCTTAATTTAGAAGCGCCAACTTGATTTTTATTAAAATCTTTAATTACATCTCTCGCTACAGCAAAGTAGCGGGTTCTAATTCTGTCTAAATAAGTGCCAAAATCATTATTACCTGCTGGATTATATCGCCATCTTGCACTTTCTTCTTGGTAATTACAAAAAAGGTCTGCTTTGTGCAGACAGATAAAGAAATGTTTAGCAGATGGACAATTATTTTTGAGAATTTCTAAATTTCGTTGGAGATTTTTCACCCAGACATGACAGGGATATAAATCATCTTGTTTATTGATTTTATCTAGAGAATTGGCTGCTGCAACTAAATATTCTTCTCTAACTAACTCTTGGTAGGGATGTAAAAGTAACATAATATAACGTGCCTGGGCAATCTTTTCCATAAAGTCTTGGTAGGCACTAGGAAATTGCTTTTGCGGACTGTCTGTAGCTTTAATATCTCCCCAAAATTCTCCGCGAGTATCGATTAAATCCACTGTGATTTCTCGCGGTCTGGGTAGCCTTAAATAGATGGAAAGGAAATGTAAGTTAATCGGATTTTCTGTGGGCAATACTTGTCCGTGGGGGCTAAGTTGTTCTTGTAGTCGGCGACAATCATCGCTATCAACAACAACATATTTTTCTTGTGTCGATGGTTCGCATAATCCTAAAATCATGCTACTTTTGCCCACTGCTCTATCACCAATGACTATCACACTCATAAGATTTTATCTTCTGTTTCTACGCGATCGCCTGGAATTGGAAACCCTGTATAAGTCAAAATGGCATCATTAATAATCCATTCTTGACGGGGAATATTTTTTAAGTCTGCTGGGGTAATTCTGCCTGATAAAAAGTGTAGTTGTTGATTATGGGAACCTCTCAAGGTATCGTCACTTAACTGTTGTTGAATGAAAAGACCATCGATTAATAAATCTATAGATTGTAAGAGATGAATTGCGCCTTTAATTTGTCCAGATTTTAATTGTTCTAAGCGGTATCCTGTCCAACAAACTACGGTTTTACCAGCAGATTGTACGAGACTTGCTAACTCAGCTAAGGCGACAGCTTGGGCGAAGGGTTCGCCACCGGAGAAGGAAACGCCAGCTAAATCAGGTAGTTGTTGGAAAACTTGCCAAACATCATCAACAGTAACTACTTGATTGAGGCGAAATTGGAGAAAGTCGGGATTTTGACAACCAGGACAGCGAAAGGGACAACCTTGCACCCATAACACCATTCTGGTTCCGGGGCCATTAGCGGAAGAACGAGGTAACCAAGCAGCGAGATTTAGAAGTTTGGTCATTTGTCATTTGTCATTTGTCATTGGTCATTTGTCATTGGTCATTTGTCATTTGTCCTCCTTGTCCTCCTTGTCCTCCTTGTCCTTAATAAGTCTCTAGTTCTGGGCGGCGTTGAGGTGGTTCGATTTCTAAGGTGGTTGTTTCTGGGGCTGAATATATTTGTCTGTATTCTTCGGGGATGGGTTGTCCGTCTAGGCTATCCCACTCTAGGTAATATCCTTGTTCTTGGAATATTTGCAGGGCTTGTCCGGTTCTGGCTGCGCAGTTGCTAGTCTCTTCATGGGGGCCTTTTAAGTCTATTTGCTGTCCGGTAAATTGCACTCGCATGACTGTGTTGACGGCTTCGCCTGTTTGTTGGTTTTCATGGGTTTCGATTTCAACAACAACGTCGCCATCGTCAATACCAATAATTCTGGCTGTATAGTCTACGTCTGGGTTTTGCCATGCTTTGACTAAGTTTTCTGCGGCTTCCCAAACGCGATCTATTTGTAATTCGGCGGTGGTAATTTGTTGATGAATGGCTAACAAATCTGCATCCCTGATGGGGCGATCGCGCTGATGTATGCGTTCAATTGTGCTGGCTATGTTTTGGGCGATCGCTTTTGGTAACCGTTCGGCGATCGCATCTAGTCTGGTTTGAGCATATTCTGCTGCAGATTGCAGTTGCGATCGCAGTTGTTTAAATGCTTCAATTCGGGCATTATCTAAGGCTTGCAGATATGCTTCGGCTGCTGGTAAATCTGAGCTATCCAGTGCTTGTTCTACATTTTGCCAAGCTTGTAATACGGTGGCTGCATCTAATAATTCGCTTTCAATTAAATTTTGATACTCTTTTTTTATCCGTGGTAACCGTGATTTTTGTTCTCTAATCTTGATTTGTAAATCTTTTTTGATTAAATCTACATCATTATTACTCAGTGTATTTACTAGCCTTGGCTTTTGATTTATTTGCGGTAATTGCACCATCGTCTTAGTTTGAGAATAAGAACGTCGCGCTGCTATAATTTGGCGCTGGATTTCTGCTTCTTGCTGTAAGGCTTTCTCTGCTTCTCTTTTAATTCTTTCCTGATAGGCTTTCGCCGCTTTCGCCGCCATCACTACTGCTGTTCCTGTCGCCATTACACCAGAAGCGACAGTAAAACCAGCTACCGCTACCCCTGCTAACAATGCTTGGGTTGCTAGTGGCGCAATACCTGATACTGTATATGCTTTTGTGCCACTCATTGTTGGAACCTCCAGATTTAAGTAAGTCGGTGGAAAAACCAAACTATGTACTTTACGTAAATTTGCTTGAAACCCTGTAAGGGCGGGTTCACAAATATCCTCAAATATGCATGATTATCTCGCATAAACCCGCCCCTACTGACAAATGACAGCCCCCACCAGTTATGTTTAATTGCACCACCCTACTTAAAGAAATATTTATGTTTATAAAATTAATTGATTTAAAAAACCTGGTTCATCAACGGAAGCCGATAAGCCTCCGCCATCTGACAAAACTTTGAGATACTTTTGCAGCAATATTTGCATCTTTTCAGTTCGATATTGCGGGTTGATTTTTCCTAGAGCCTGTTCCCAATTACTATCAGTGAGTGTACCTTTAAAACCTGCTAAATATTTTGTTTCTTTAACTAATTTATCTAATTCAGCCCCAGAAAAACCTGCTGTTTGCTTGACTAATTCTGCTAAGGTAAAGTTATCAATGGGTGATAATTTATGGCTGTGGATACATTTTTGAATAATTTCTCCTCGTTCTTTGGTGTTGGGTGGCATAACTATAAATATTTCATCGAAACGACCTGCACGAAATAGTTCGGCTGGTAACTTGTCTCGGTCGTTAGAAGTGGCAATGAAAAAGATAGGATATTGATGATCGTTTAACCATGATAAAAAAGTCCCAAATTGACGGGTACTCACTCCAGAACTGTCAGTTCCCGTGCCGGCAAAAGCCTTTTCAATTTCATCCATAAATAGAATATTCGGCGCAGAAGCTTCAATGGCTCGTAAAGCTTGATATGTGTTACTTTCCGATTCACCGACGAATTTAGATTGCAGACGGGAAATTTCAAAATTGATTTGGGGAACGCACCATTCTTGCGCGATCGCTCTGGCGATGAAAGTTTTACCACAGCCGGGAAACCCTTCTAGTAAAATCGCTCTAGGGCGCATTTGCGGTTCTAAATCTTGCTCGAACCAAATTTTGCGACTCTCTATCCAAGCTTTAATATTTTCTAGTCCGCCAACAGCTTTTAGCCCGTCTCCTTGAGGAGAATAATATTCTAAAACACCTGTTTTTCTAATTTCTTGTTTTTTAACTTCAAGTAATAATTTACCTGTGGCTTCTGGCTGGTTCCACAACTTGCGCGTAGTCACTAACATTGCGGTTTGAATTGCTGCTTGTAGTGGTATACCTTGAGCCAGTTCTGCTAATCGTTTAGCCTCTGTTTCTTGTAATTCATAATTCTCGGCTGCCAGACTAAAAACGTTATCGTAAAGCTCTCTACCTGTGGGTAAAGCTAAATCAAGAATATGTACGTGATTGCGCAAAATTGGCGGAATTGACCAGTCAGCACCAATGACAATTAATGTCATATAAGGGCGCGGTCTACTATCTTCAATATCTAATAGTAATTCCTTGAGTCTACGGGCAATCAAATAGTCATCAGTACGAATTAAAGCCGACCAATCAGGCAGAATATAAGTATGTTGTATATCGGGATTTTTGATAACACAATTTTGTAATTGTTGTTGTAAAATATTGAGAGCGTGAATTACCGCATGGGTATTTTCTGCTGGTGGATTAGCTAACTGTTGCCACTGGGTTGCTGCTGAATCTTGCTTTGCTAATAAACGTTTTTGGAAACCAGTTTTACTATCCCAACGGCAAATTTCTCCTGACTTGATTTTAAGCTCGTCTATGCATCCATCGTGGGAGCGAATAGCGCATCTGACAGCCCGATTTTCTTCCGCAGAGCGCAAAAATACTAAAGGATAACGGGAGCGTAACAGATCCCGGAGTTCTCGCAAACATTTTTCATAGGGTTGATCGGCGGAAATATCGTCGTCATCTGGCTGGAAGCGATCGTTGCTATTCATGATTCTTGTATCAAAAGTTAAAGATACGAAGATTCAGCAGTTTTACTTAAGTATACTACAATGTAGGATGCTGAGGTGAGGAAAAACAGAAGCCGAAATTGGTAAATCCCTATTCCCTATTCCCTCGCCTATGCGATCGCATTAACAACGCTGCAACTGTGCTAATAACACCACAATTTCATCAATAGCTTGGCGTAATTCGCTGGCGGGGCGATCGCTTTGATTCACCATAATACTAAAAACTACAGGTTCATACTTAGCATTATTCACATATCCAGCTAAAGAAACTGCACCAGTTAATGTCCCTGTTTTTGCTTGCACAATTCCCTCAGCCGGAGTGTTGCGGAAGCGATTTTTTAAAGTACCAGTCTTACCGGCAACAGGTAAAGATGCACGATAAATATTAGCTGCTGGTGTTGTCGCCATTAAGCGCAAAGTTTGCACCAAAGCTTCTGCTGATAATAAATTACGCCGCGATAAACCAGAGCCATCTACTAAAGAGTAACTTGTCGGATCGACTCCCAATTTAGTTAAACTTGCCTTTAAAACTTCTAAACCAATATTCGCAGTAATTTTATTTTGCACTCTTGGTTGTTTCACCGCTAATGCTCGCAGCAATGCTTCGGCATATAAATTATTACTATTAACATTTACCTCTGTTACTAACTGTGATAAAGGAGGCGAATCAATAGCAGCAATTTCTTGTTGATTATTGCCACCATTAAATACTAAAGTTTGTCCTAAACTAATTTTTTCTGTTGCTAAAATTGTCCGGAAGCGCCGCAAAAAATAATAATTGGGATCGACTACAGGTAAGGTAACTAAATAAGGTTGAGAATTTTCTGTTAGCTGTCCTTGAATACGCAGAACTGTACCTGTTAAATCGCGAGTAACATCAATATAATTGGTTTGATTTTTGCTCACAGTTGTTGACTGATTAACAATCCGCCAGCGTCTTTCCTCATTGCTATCAGTCCAGGCTATTTGTAAGGGTTTACCTAAAGCTTGTGGTGTAAGTTTAAAGCTAAAAATATTTTCATTTAAAATAAAACTACTAACAGGTGCGCCATAATCTGATTGCACATCTTCCCATTGCCAAGTAGGGTTAACTATATCTCCTTGAATATAGCTATCATCAGCAATCAATTGCTGAATTTGGGTAATACCTTTTTGTCTTAATTGTTTTGCTAAGGCTTGCAATTGAGTATCACCTAAACTGGGATCTCCTCTACCCACAACACGCAAGACTCCATTAGAATTTTGATAAATAGAGGTGCGGATGCGAAAGTTTGCACCTAACTCTTGTAATGCGGCAGCAGTGGTCAGTAATTTTGTATTAGAAGCTGGTGTAAAGTATTTTTGAGCATCTCGACTGTAGAGAGTTTGTCCAGATGACAAAGGTTGAATTAAGATTCCCCAGCGCACGCGATTAAATGAGGGGCGATTGATGATAGTCTCTATAGAATTTCCCAGTTGTGCGGGACAAATTTGTTTTGTGGTGGTAGTTGGTGGTGCTGGTGTGGGGGTTTGGGCTTTAGTTGGTTGCTGGGTAATACCTAGTTGGGTAGTGAGAAGCAGTAGCGTTAAGCCAATGGTAGATTTTTGAGTCATTCAATATTGCTGAAAAATATTTTTTGATAATAATACCAATTCAAATTATCTTGGCAATACATCAATGATTCGTTAGGGTATAACAATGTTCCCTAACTATCTCTCATCTTCTTTTTGCAGATTCAGATAAATTAAAAGTGCATTTTTGAAGATTTTAGTTTTCCATGCCAGAGACATAAAAAATAATTTTTATTAAAATTAACAGTCAAATAAAAAGGGAGCATCCCAAATGTGCAAAAACGCCCTCACCCTATAAGGGTGGGGCTAGAAATACGAAGCCTGCCTTCGTAGGCTATCAAACTTTTAGCCTGCAAAGGCAGGCTTTGTTGGTATAGCAATACCCTAGAAGGGTATTGCGTCAAAATTGGGATGCTCCCAATAAAAAGCTCATAATAGCGCTGATAACGCCATCATGAGCCTGTTTTTGATTCTGCAAGTTTTATATATAATGGTTTGTCCCCATCTCAGGTAACCCAGCTTTCAAGAGGGAACTTTTTGCACCAAAAAAATTAATCTTCGTAATCGTATTCTTCGTCATCATCTTCGCCAAAGATGTGGTCTATAATCTGTTGTGCGCGGCGGTTGGAAATATTTAAGGCGTCTTGCAGTTCAGAGACATATTCCTGTTCGCCTTCGGGTACTTCACCATCAATCCCTACTACTAAAAGGGCGGTAATATAAGCGGCTTCTCGATATTCTTCATCGGGTAAGGAAGCGATCGCTAGTTCAATGACTTCTTCTGGATTTTCTTCTTCTAACAAATCGTACACTTTTTCTGTTAGTTCATCAAAGTCTTTCTCTGAGAAGTCTTCAAACTGGGAAATCCCAGCTAGCATTTCACTCAAAG
Source organism: Calothrix anomala FACHB-343 (assembly GCF_014696435.1). Classification (GTDB taxonomy): domain Bacteria; phylum Cyanobacteriota; class Cyanobacteriia; order Cyanobacteriales; family Nostocaceae; genus Aulosira; species Aulosira anomala_A. The sequence continues at coordinate 63,804 of NZ_JACJQG010000006.1, forward strand.
CAAATTCTTCGGTTCTGCTGACACCTTCATCATCCGAAGCAGCAGAAAACAATCCAATAACGGCGATGGCTACTTCTGGTTCTAAGACAACGGAACTGTTGCTTCCTCTATTGGGAAATTTACGTTGAAACATAATTATCCTTTAAAATTTCTGCGATCGTTGGGAATAGCTATCTTTTGTCCTGACATCTAGGATTCCCAAAAAAATCACCAAATGCACACCATAACAATTCAAAATTCAAAATTCAAAATTCAAAATTAAGAAAGTGAGACTCAGCATAGGTTGTAGAGTTAGAATCTGTATCAAATTTTTCGTCATTAGTGGTAGATGTATTGTAAATGTTTATACTAATTCCCATAAAAAAACGCAGAGGATACAATCCCCTGCTTAGAAAGATATTTGTTTGTCAAACAAATGACCAATGAAAATTGTACCGACGCGATTAATCGCGTTTCTAACAACTGACTATTGATTATTGACCACCCTAAAGTTTATTACCACATTCAGAACAGAAGTTATGAGTGGGCTGGTTTTTAGTGCCGCAGTGGTTGCAATACAATGGTTCGACAGCAGTTTTTGGCGCTTGCTTGGGTAAGCCAATCATTTGAGCGTTGCTCTTACCAGGGGCTACCATTGGATAGCAGTTTTCATCTCTGGTAACGCGCACATCGACAACTACCGGGCCATTGTGTGCTAGCATTTGGGCGATCGCATCAGCGAGTTCTTCGCGCTTGCTAATCACCATGCCTTTAATACCATAGGCTTTGGTCAACAACTCAATATCCGGCATTCCCACTTCCATGTTGGAACAGGAATAACGCTCGCCATAAAAGGCTTGCTGCCACTGGCGTACCATTCCCTGCCAGCCGTTGTTGAGAATGACAGTCTTGACATTTAAGCCATATTGTGCTAAAGTCCCCAATTCTTGCAAACACATTTGGAAACTAGCGTCGCCACTGATACAGATAACTTCTTCATCGGGGAAGGCTGCTTTTGCACCCATAGCGGCGGGTACGCCAAAACCCATAGTGCCTAGACCAGCGCTAGAAATCCAGCGACGGGGGCCATTCTTGAGGAATTGTGCTGCCCACATTTGATGCTGACCGACATCTGTGGTGTAGAAAGCGTTGGGTGCTTGGCGACCGATTTCGACAATTACCTCTTGGGGTGAGATGCTGTCTGGGTGTTGCGGCACGATTAAGGGGTATTCGTCCCGCCAACGGTTAATTAAGGTTAACCATTCTTGGTTTTGGTTGGGTTTCGCCTTGATACCTGCTTGCTTGCAGCGACGTAACAAGTCAACTACAACATTGCGGACATCACCCACGATGGGCACATCTGGGATGCGGTTTTTACCAACTTCGGCGGGGTCGATATCGATGTGAATGACTTTCGCTTTGGAAGCAAATTCATCTAATTTGCCGGTGACGCGGTCATCAAATCTCGCGCCGACACAGATTAACAAGTCGCAATCTGTCACCGCAAAGTTAGCGTAGGCTGTACCATGCATCCCCAACATACCCAAGGCGAGAGGATGATGTTCGTCAAAAGCACCAATCCCCATGAGGGTGGTGGTGACGGGAATGCTAAATAATTCTGCTAGTTCTTTAATTTCTTCGTGGGCACCAGCCGCGATCGCACCGCCACCGACATACAATAATGGTCGGTTACTTTCGCGAATTAATTGAATAGCGGCGTTAATTTGCCGGGGGTTACCCTTTACTGTCGGACGATAGCCACGTAATTTTACAGAACCTGGTTCTATAGGTACATAGTCAAATTCTTCTAAAGCTACATCTTTGGGCACATCAATTAAAACCGGGCCGGGGCGTCCGGTGCTGGCGATGTGGAAAGCTTCGGCGACAATCCGCGCCATATCTTTCGGGTCGCGCACTACATAAGAGTGTTTAACTACTGGTAGGGTAATCCCATAAATATCCGTTTCTTGGAATGCATCCGTACCAATTGCCGCCCGTGGTACTTGTCCTGTAACCACAATCATGGGGATTGAGTCCATGTAGGCGGTGGCGATACCTGTTACCAAGTTCGTCGCCCCTGGGCCGGAAGTCCCAAAGCAAACTCCTACCTTACCTGTAGCGCGGGCATAGCCATCGGCTGCATGGGAAGCACCTTGTTCGTGACGCACGAGAATGTGCTTAATAGTACCAGTTGCTTCCACTTTGTAAAGGTCATCGTAAATCGGCAGAATAGCTCCGCCGGGATAACCAAAAATATACTCAACACCGTGGCGCTGGAGGCTGTCTAGGAGAGCAAAACCGCCGGATGCCCTGGTAGGGGTTACCGAGACGGCTGGAATGCTGGTATTAGACTGGGCAGGATTCTCGGTCTGGGGGGGACTGATTCGGGTTGGCGATCGCACTGTCAAACCTCTGACAATAGCTAAGTTAATGCATGGATTCTGTAATTAAGATTTCATTTTAATGTAAAACTTTAATAAAATCTGTACATCAATATCTATTTTTTATATCAGCTAAGACTATACAACTAGAATTGGATTTTTGCATACAAGACTTAATTGTTGATTTATTCGGCTTTCTGAGTTTTTTTCTCCAACAGTCAACAGTCAACAGTCATCGCTCAACAGTGAATAGCCAATAGTCAATTACTGCATCAATTAAATGACATCTTGTAATACTCGGCGGGTATTTTTCCAAGCCCAAACACCGACAGTCGCAACTATGAGACTCATGGCTATAAGTACAGTCCGCAAACCTAAAAAGTCGGTTAATGGCCCGGTAATTGCCAAGGGTAAAGATAGCGCAATATTTACGGCATGATTTTGAAAACCAAACACTTTACCATGCATATTGGGAGGTGCTTGTTGTTGAATTAGAGTTTGCATAGGTACGCCAATAAAAGCCGCACCGACACCTAATAATGCACAAAGTCCTAGTGCGAGTAATAAGTTGTGAGTGAAGGTAAACACCCCTAACACCAGCGCCATCAGCATAAATCCGATTAAGGGTAAGGGCTTGCCATGCAATTTGACACTCCAATGACCTAAAATTCCGGCACCTAATACCATACCTACGCCAGCAGCTGCTAAGAAAAAGCCAAATTGTTTTTCTTTTAAACCAAAGTCTTCCGCTAATCTAATTGTCAGTACTGTTAAAGCTGCAAACACGCAATACAAAGTTACTAGTTGCAGCATAGCATTGACGACTAAACGATTTTTCTTGAGATAGCGCAAACTTTCTGTTAATTCTGCCCAAGGCTTACCTTTATCCTGCTGCGTTCCTGGGGCTTTATCCTCGCTCATGGTAATCGGCTGCATCATGGCAGCTGATAGGAAATATAATCCGGTAACAATTATTTCCTGTCCGTACTGTTCTCCTAAGAAGTCTTTTGACAAACTCAAAATCGGCTCTCCCACAGCGAAGCCCACTATTAAAGCACCCATCATCGTGCTACTAAACAAGGCATTGGCTGCCATTAAATTCTCTGGGCGCACTAATAGAGGAATAGCAGCTTGTTCGGCTGGGGCAAAAAATTGCGTTACCGTAGAAATCGCAAATACAAGTATTAATAAAAACAAAAATTCCCGTGGTAAAAACGGAATGGCTAAAGTTAATAAACCACGTACTACATCTGAGCCAACCATAATTAGCTTTTTCGGCCACAGGTCAACAAAGATACCTCCTGCCGAACCGAAAAGAATCGCCGGTATGGTAAACACTACCATGAGCGTGGAGTGCATTGAGCTTTCTGCCAAGCCGGGAAGGGGCGGGTAGTTTTCTAGCAGGGCAATCATCAATACGAAGAATACCTTATCTGCTAACTGGGAAACCAGTTGCCCAATCCACAGGAGCATAAAATTACGGTTTTTGAGCAGTGCGCCAAACCCGTTATTAACAGCAGCAGGTTCTGTTGGAAACATTTGATACTAAGTAAGAGGTACTGGGGTAGATGGGGCAGGGGTATAGGGCAGGGGCAGGGGGCAGGGGGCAAGGGGAAAAAATAATCTTTAAATCTTCCTTGTCTACCTTGTCCTCCCTTCCCCTATCTCCTTATTTTTATCGCTCTGTGGGCAAAATTTCCCTATATTCTCACTCCTGCTGGACAACTTTATTTTCCGGACTATTTGCTTTCATACTGCCTTAACAACAGGTGTATGAATTCAGCAGCGCTGATGCGATCGCTTTTGGGGTAAAATTCCTCAGTAGGTTTTACCGCAAAACCTTGGATGGTTTGGGGCGATCGCCAAATAGATAAATGTTCAACTGCTGGTTGGGCATAAAAGTTATATTTCCCACTACCCAATAAAGACGAACTCCAATGGGTGAAATAATCATGGCTCATCCGATGAATGGGAAAATCACCCCATAGTGGCACACCCCATCCATCTATAGCAATAAAAGCTGTGACTTTTCCCCCTAAAAGTTGCCAAGAATGGGCAGCCAGCATCGCTCCAACTACACCTGCGCTAAAGCTGATGAAGATTACGGGCGATTCTAACTTATCACCCAAGCAATTGTGTAAAAATTGTAAAATATGCAATGGTGATATTGTTAGTACACCCTGTTGTGGGTAGACTAGTATATTTACTGATTTGTTTGTAGTTAAACTATCAGAATTTAAATTTAAGCACCCTGAGATAAAACTCTCTGTTAATTCTCGCTCATGCATTCCAGGGCAAATGATGATGTTCATCTTTTTTCAATCTCTGGTTCAGAGCTAGCGTTTAGCAATGCTAAACCTTTACTGGTTATCAATGCAACATTAATATTTTAAGCAATTACAACGTCTTTAGACAAATTTAGCTGATTACAGCTTTGCATAAAATCGTTTTTAACGCAGAGGCGCGCCAAGGTAAACGCAAAGGTGTGCGGAGGATTGGCTAGTAATTAAGGAAATGCTGTACTAGCATCTAATCCCTAGCCCCTGTTTTCCACTTAACTTCCCAGATATCTATACTAATTAATTGATTTAAGTATATTTAGGTAAATTTTTCTGTCTAGATCCTCACGATAGAGGTGCGAAAATCAATACCCCGTTATGATATCTGTAGTTATCCTATCCCCCAGGATGGGATTTTATTTTACTCAGCTGGGAAATAATCAAGTTATTTCTTTGATACTTCTCTACATTCTGGTTATATTGAGGAACTCACTGTGGTAGCGACGCCGGAAAAAGTACAACATACCCATGAGCAATCATCACGTCAAGACCGAGTAGCCGTATTATTGATGGGCTACGGCGAAGTCGAAAGCTACGAAGATTTCGCTAACTATAATGAACAGGCTTTAAATCTACTGACAGCAAAATTTGCACCAGTCCCGACTTGGATTTACCCACCTTTAGCCAAGCTGTTGGCATTATTTGACCGTCATGAGTGGGGACACACGCATCATGATTTTATCTCCCCGCATAACGCTATCTTTGAACAGCAACGCGCTGGAATTGAGAAGAATTTACAAGCCAAGTGGGGTGAAGGCGTTCAAGTTTTCAAGGCTTTTAACTTCTGCGCGCCTTTTTTACCGAAACAAGTTTTAGCAGAGATTAAAACTCAAGGCTTTGACAAAATCTTAATTTATCCCCTACTAGTGGTTGATTCTATCTTTACTAGCGGGATTGCGATTGAGCAGGTAAATAATGCGTTAGCTGAGTTGGCTGATGGTGATGAACATTGGGTTAAAGGAATGCGTTACATTCCTTCTTTCTACAACGAGCCAGCCTATATTGATTTGATGGCGCATTTGGTAGAGGAAAAGATTAATGCTGATTTAGCAGCTACTTATCTACCTTCGCAAATCGGGATTGTGCTGATGAATCACGGTTGTCCCCATAAGGCGAAGGGTTTCACTTCTGGAATTAGCGAAAGTGAAGCGCTGTATGAATTGGTAAGGGAGAAGTTGATTAATCGCTATCCTTTAATTTCTGTGGGTTGGCTGAACCATGACACTCCCCTAATTGAATGGACGCTACCTAATGCGGAGCAAGCAGCTAATAACTTGATTCAATTGGGTGCAAAAGTGGTAATCTTTATGCCGATAGGTTTTGCGACGGAAAATCACGAAACTTTATTGGATGTGCACCATATTATTCATGCTGTGGAGAAGAAGCATCCCGGTGTGGATTTTGTGCAAATGGCTTGTGTGAATGACTGTCCTGAGTTTTTGGCGATGGTTGCACAATGGGCTGATGAGCATATTAGCGCGTTGCGGGCTGAGGAAGGTGTGGCGGTTAATCCTCACTTGGATGGACATCATCATCACCATCATCATCATTAAGGGGGAGTTTTAAACGCATTTTAAACGCAAAGGTACGCTAAGTCAGCGCAGAGGAACGCAAAGGATGTTGATTTGCGTTCTTCTTTGCGTGGTGGACACTTTGCTGAAGTTGGGATTTCAACGATGCAAGTGTTTTCTTAATATTTGAGATTTTATGGAAGTTCGCCAAACTGTTCTCGGTACCGAGAGAGTAGGGATTCTAGTTCTGCGGCACGTTGGCGTTCTTGTTCTGCTTGTATTTCAGCCTGGATACGTTTATCAGTTTCTTGTTTGAGTGCTGCAATTAATTCATCATTTACCAACAATTTTTCGCCATTATCTAACCGATAAAAGCCAATTAGTTTTCCTTCTACAGCGAGGCGGAGTTGTAAGATTTGGCTGCAATTATCGGTGATTGGTTCATAAATATCTCCGCGCAAACGATACCCTTGTAATTGTTGTTCAATCCATTCACCTTTGGGGTCGAATAACCAATATTCTTCTACTTCTAAGCTTTCATAGAGATTTTTCTTAGTGGTTTTATCTTCTTCTTGAGTTCCTTTTGAGGTGATTTCAAAAATTACTTTTGGTACTTGTTTTTCTTCCCAAATTTTGTAGTTGTCTCTTCCCCCTGGTTCAATGTCATAAATTACCATGACATCAGGTGCAACTCTTAATTTGGGAAAGCCTTGGGCGTAATATAAGAATTGATTAGCTAGAACTGTGGCGCGACGACCTTGTAGATATTGTCTAAGTACTTCTAGGGTGGTTAAAAGTGCATACAAATGGTCGTAAGTTTCAGCCACAGGTTCTCCATCGCTGCTGGGATAAATAATTTCTGATTTGGGAATAGCGCTAGTCATAACACATTTAAGCAGGTCGGCGTAATTAAATATAACTGGCAAGGGCTGTCATTAGTCATTAGTCATTGGTAAGGGTTTCAAGGCAATTTACAGTGCTTAATATAGTTATGTTTATTTCCACTGACTTACTTATATATACCAATCCTAGATCATTTGTAAAATTTACCAATTCTCAATTTTTTCTCTTATCCTTGGCGTACTTGGCGTCTTCTCTGCGAGACGCTGCGCGAAGGCGGTTCATTAAAAAAATATATTTACAACTCAGATAGGATTGCTATATGTGTAAATAAATAATATTTTAGCAAGAATGACGAATTAAAATCTGCTTTCATACTCAACTACAGCGCGTCCTTCATCGCCTAAATTAGTAGCCGCACGTACACGCACTTCATCATTTAAACGATAAATTACGTTGTAAAGTAAGGGTTCGTTACTTGCAAATACTCGCGATAAAGATAAAGAGAAATTTTGGGAGATATCAAATACGCCTTCTGCGGCTAAACCAAGAACAGAAACATTGGTATTTCTATTAGTTACCAGCGTGGGAAATAGGCGCAATTCACTTAAGCCAATGGTTTCACCGATTTGGCTGACAGTTCCTTGTAAGTTGGAAAATATTGCGGAACCGGCGATGTTAATTAGTCCTAAACCTGTATCGCCTTGTTGTAAAGTATTAAGGAACGAGCCGCCTAGTAAAGCGACGATTTCACCGCGACTACGGCGAGGTTCGCTAGTTAATACGAGGTTTCTCGATAATTGACTTGCTGGGCCTTTGGCGATCGCTTGAATGCGGACAGTATTTAAGGTACCAAAGTCAATGGCGGAAATATCTTGAATTTCGCTAGATATGCGTGAGGTTCGTCCTAAGGTGCGTGTTGCTTCGGGAACAATGGCGATTAGGCGCACATCTAAGGTGGGGTCAAATCCTCGACTGGGGGTAAATGTTGCGGTTTGATCGTAACCACGGGCTAAGGTAAATTGGGTGGTGAATAAGTTGATTTGACCTCTTCGCAGACTTACTGTTCCTTGGGGACGGAGTTTAGCTAAGGTTCCGTTGAGTGTAATGTCTCCTTGGGCGACGAAGCTGAATAGAGGTTGACGGGTAACGCGGATATCGTCGGCTAGGATTAGTTGTAAGTTAGCAAATTCTACAAGAATTCTCTGTGTATTTACGGGTGTGGCTGTTGTGGCAGGATTCGTATTAGTGGCTGTTTGCGGGGATGTTATGGTGATTTCGGGAGAATTGGCTGTTGGTGTGGTGGTATTATTTATAGCAGTTGTGTTTCCGAGTAAGACTTCGCCATTGTTTAGCTCAATTGTACCGCCTAGTCTGGGTGCCAAGGCTGTGCCTGTGATGACTGCATTACCACTAACTCCGCCTTGATATAGGTTTTGAAAGTTCAATTGCAAGTTATTTATCGCCACGGTGAGGGGGTTACTGGCTGCTTGTTGTTGGGCGTTTTGTGTGGCGAAAATGGGGAGAATTCCTGTGGCTGTTAATTGTCCGCGACTGTATTGGGCTTGGAGATTATCGACAATTAAGCGATCGCCTGCAAATTGCGCTGTGCCTGTAACATTAGTTAGGGGTTCTGTCAGGCTTTGGACGTTGAGTGTGGCATTATTAATTGTGGCAATGCCTGTAGTGCTTGGTTGCTTGAAGGTTCCCTGAATTTGGACGTTGACTTGTCCTTGTCCATCTACCCATTTGACTTGATTATTTAATAAGTTTAATAATGCCAAGCCTTCATTTTGTACGTTAGCTTGAATGCTAATACTATTATCTGGCTCAGTAGAAGCAAAAGGTAATGGAGCCGGAATACTCCCGTTAATTTGAATGGGTTCTGTACCCGTAACTAAAACATTACTGCCAAAATTTAGCCGCGCATTATTATAGTTGTAAGCAACTTGGGCTGATTGAATAGATTGATTATTTAAGCTACCATCTACTAACGCTAATTCTCCCACGGCTTGGGGATTATTTAAACTCCCACTAAGGGTTGCATTAGCATTGATATTTCCGGCAATATCTACAGGTAATTGGGGAAAGAAAGGTTTAATATCTGCTAGGGCTAAATTTTGGACTTGCGCCTGTCCTGAAAGAGATTGCTGGCTTAATTGTCCGGTAAAAGCTAGGAGGGAATTATTAAAATTGACTTGCAGAGGTTGTAGAGTTAAATTCCCGTTTTCATAATTACCGCTAGCAATAAGTTGATTAATTTTATAATTACCCCAAACCCAATCATTACCTGTAAAATTAAACCCAATATTGAATCCAGAGCGCAAACTACCAGTTACGCCTAATCTACCGCTAATGATTCCTTGTAATTCTTCTAAAGTGGGAATGCGCCGCGATGCTTGTTGTTGAGTTCTAGTTTGGTTGACTTGGGTTTGAATTTTCGAGATAAAATTGATTTGTCCTAATAAATCTGTATTGGGTAAACTAACTGGCTGAGTTTGCAAGGCTTCTGCACCAGCTAAGTTTGGCGGTTTTAAGCCAGTACGAATATCTGTAAAATTGTATATATTTAGAGTTTGCAGTAAATTTTCAATTCTGGCTTGGTTAAAGCTAACTTCAAACTGTAAGGGATTATTACCTGTGGTGGGTAAGTTTCCACTGAGTAAATAACGGGTGTCGCCTTGGACTAGTTCGCCATTCGTTAAACTGAATGTGCCTTTACCATAACTGATATTTCCGCGAAATTCATCAGCTTGAATTCTGCCTATTCTTGGTTGAGCTACGGCGACATTCCCCAGTAAACTATAATCATTGAGGTTAACTGTTAAATTACCGGATAACTGTCCGTTAATTGTGCCTAAATTGGTATTGGCAGGAATGAAGCTTTTAGCTAAAGATATGGGAAAATCTTGGACGTTGACTGCAAGATTATCGCCAACCGTGCGTCCTGTCGCAATTGTGGAATCTCGTCTAATATTAAATGCAGTGGGACGATTATTTGCGCCTAAAGAAACAGCAATTTGGTCTTGGGTTCCAGCAACTTGAAATTGCGTTCCTTGTCCCTGCTGATACCTGACATTTCCTGTTAAGACTGGATCGAATGCTAACCCATTGACTGCTAAATTTTCTAAGCGAATATTTCCATTAGCAATTGGCTGCGTTGGCGTACCGGAAACTTGTCCGTTAAAATCTACCCTTCCCGCTAAAGCAACATTTCCCGGAAGCTTAAACGGTAGAGTTTGCAAATTATAATTTTGTGCTTGGACATTGAGATTTAAGCCGGTAATTTGGGTAGTGGGTTGCAATGCCACAGCAATATTACCACTTGCCCTTAAACCGGGTGCGGTGGCTTGGAGTATTTGCAGGTTGCTGCCATTCCATTGAAATTGAGCTGTTAAAGGTTGGGTGAGTGCGGCTAAACCTTGGGAAAGCCTGACAGTACCCCCAGCTGCAATGTTTTGTGGTTGGAAGGAAGCTGTCGTTCCCACAGCTTGAACGTCACCATTTAACCTGCCGCGCAAATTTTGTGATAAATTATTCAATTGAAGCTGGGAAATAGTGGCTGTAGCTCCCCAGTTACCATTATTCAACTGAATATTTCTAACATTAACGCTTCCCCTCGCTAAACTTAACCGCGCTTCGCCAGCAGCTTGAATGTTAGCTAAAGCGAAAGAATTGGTATTACCGGAAATTTTTAAGTTACTATTAACAATCTGTCCTTGAATATTCTTGGCAAATTGATTGAGTTGAATGCGCGAAGCATTGGCGACAGCTTGCCAAAGACCATTATTCAGGCGAATATTATTGAGATTAACTCTACCACCAGCGACATTTAAATTCGCTTGTCCCGAAGCTTGAATGTTAGGAAGTTGGAAGGATTTTGTTGTTCCTGCTAAGTTGAATTCACCGTTTAACGTACCTTGAAATTGTGGCGGTAAAGTTGCATTCGGGTTGTCGGGATTGCTGGTAGCTTGAGCTAGACTCTGGAGGGGAACTTGGGAGGCATCAACTACAGCTTGCCAGCGATCGCCTTTTAGTTGTCCTGTAGCTGCAACTGTACCCCCGGCTACACGCAAAGCTGTATTCCGAATTTGAACGATTCCTTTGTTAATCGCTAATTCGACTTTACCGGGATAAGTAGCCATCGGTGCTTGGATTTGCACCAGGGTTTGCAAATTAGCGAGAGTTCCCGACACTTGGGTATTGGCGGAGACTGTGCCAATGCGAATATTAGGTAAATTAACATTGTACGTTTGCGCGATCGCATCTCCTGGTAAATTAGTAGCTTGTACATTTACCGCGACTCTTCCCTGTTTTCCTAAGCTAACTCTTCCCTTACCAGTAATTTTTCCCCCTTGGGTTGGGGTAGCTTGAATTTGCGAAATCACAATTTCCTGGGGTGTTCCTTGAAATTGCGTGGTAATATTCTCAAAGCTGACACGGTCAATTACAGCAGGTTTAATCGTACTCACCGCACCCGTAATTACAGGTTTTCTGATTGCACCTTGCAACTTGATATTTGCTGTCCAATCCCCAGTTGATGTGATGGGTAATTTAGCGTTTAAGGTTTGTAAAAGATTCTGGGTAGTGACAGCTTTGACATTAGCTGTCAGATTATAACCAGTTTGCGCATTGATTCCCCCGTTGACTTGTACAGGAATGTTACCCAAGTTAGCGCTAAAATTTGCCAGTGCAACCTGCTGATTCTCAAACTGTAATTTACCTGTAGTGTTCGTGATTTTGGTGGGAAGATTATTAACCTGTGCAACTACTTGATTGATATCAACCGTTCCCAAAACCGTAGTTTGCGACTGATTGCGCGGGATATTCACAGTTACATCACTATTGATAGTTCCCGCTTGTAAGTTAACAGGTGTCTGCACTAACTGCGATATGTTAGTCGCCAATAAATTAGCAGCACGAATATTTAAAGTTGTTTGTACCGATTTGGGAAGTGTTTCTCCCGCAATTTGTACACTACCTCCAGATAGAGCTTGAGTGCTAATATCAAAATTAATGCGTTGATTTTGTTCTAAAAAACGTGCAATGCCATTCAATTGATGGAAACCAACGCTAACTCGCTGTTTACCTGGTTGTAGCGATGGCGATAAGACTAAAACGCCATTTTCCAGACTCAGGGTTTCTAATTCAGTTTTAATGAAACCAGCATTTTCTTGAGTAGCTGCATTAATTCTTGTAGATACCCAACGCCCTTGTTTATCTTGTTCAATATAGATATCTGGGCGAACTAAGGTAACATTGAGCTTTAAAGTCCGGTTAACAACTAACTCCCAAGGATTGAAGCCTACATTTACTGCTTGTGCTACTAATTTATCGGGATCTGTAGTTGTTGCAGGAACTGATGTAGAACCAAAACGCAGACTATTAGGCGAAAAAGCTTCAACAGCACCTAACTTTACAGGTCTTCCTAGCAATTCTAACAAATTGCTTTCAATTAACGGTGCTAGCCTTTCATGAATAAAAATATTCGCCCACCAAATACCCCCGACAATTCCAGCAATTAACACCAGTACCAAACCAATGCTGGTACGGGTTAAGATCAGCAGCCATAACCGTCGATGAGAATCCGGGGAACGTGTCATCTTATTTGTACGAGAAGCAGGCGGAATGCTTCTTAAATGCTTCTATGCATAGAGTCTACCTTTATTAGACTGCCTGAAAATGCGAATTCTAAAATCATCTCTGTGGTAGATTGCAAAAATGCAATCTACTTAAATGAGATGACTGAAAGACTTATTGACATCCTCACCGACCTAAAGGCGCGGTGATTCCTAAATCTCACGATTTAGGTTTCTGTTTCATAGCAACTGCCTCCACCCACAAGGAGTTTTGGTCTGATGTTCGCTCCACAGACTATCCCCGCAAGCCCTGCGGTTCTCATGTATCGAAATCTCAAACAGAAATTTCTGATCTATTTTTGATTCCAGGGTTGGACTGTCCATTGCCCCTTCCTCTTTTCCCGGTCTACCGATTTTTCTTCCCCGTTGCGAAGTCTCGCCAACTTTGGTGTTAGGGTTTATGTCTCCATCGTCGCGGGTGGGTCATTGACCATCTCTATTTTACCACCCTCTATGTAAAGCCGTCCTTGAAGGACGGGGTTTCTACCCATTTTTCTGATGAGACAACTATAAGGTTTATAGGACTTACGCACGAAACCTCTCAAACTCTTATTCCTCTGTGGACTCTGCGTCCTCTGCGGTTCATTTTTCCGTTAACTTTGCGTAAGTCCTAGCTTAATGAGACAACTTTAAGACTCAATGAGACAAATATAAGACTTAATGGCACAACTATAAGACTTAATGAGACAAATATAAGACTTAATGGCACAACTATAAGACTTAATGGCACAACTATAGGAATCATATTTGATTTCTGAAAAACACGTAGGGTGTGTTACCGCGAAGCGTAACGCACCGTTTTTTAAGGGTTTGGTGCGTTAGACTGAAGTCATAACGCACCCTACAAGTACCTAATTTTATTCAAAATTCAAACCGGATTCCTATATTAAGACTTAATGTTAAGTGATATTGCCTGATTGTCAGGACTTTTGCATGAAACTTATCATACTTTGAATTACATCTATTTTCAGGTAAATAGACCACGCTGTAGGGAACATCGACAATCTTTTGGTACATACAATAATTTTACTGGTGCCGTGCCCTTACTACTACGACAGATGTGGTTCAAATATGTGAAAACTGCTGTAATGTTACCTGTTTCTGTCCCTAGTCCCTAACCTCTACTTTAATAACTTTTGCAAAGAGCGGTTAATTTAAGTATTTTTATGGTTGTTATATGTAAAATTTATAGATGAGCATGGTAAGTGGGTTAAAACCATGTTGAATTTTTGAGTTTGCTAAATTTCTCGATGATTTGACGATTTCACCATTTCGCCAACTGGGGATGATTGATATTATGCCTAATTCATCGTTTATAGCTTCCAACCAGAAAAATGCTGCAACCAAGCGGGATGTGAAGCAAGTTCCGTTTGTGGAGTTATTCAATCATCGCGTACAGGGAGTAGTTTCTAGTGGTTCTGATATTGAAAGAGTGTATGTATCTTTTTTTGAAGCCGGAACCCTAGATTATTATTGTAGTACCAATAATAATCGCCCTTGTGGGGGTTTAAGCGGCTATCCCTGCAAACATTTGCAAGCTGTGATGAAAGAAGCGATCGCAGCTTACGGTATTGACCAAGTAATTAATTATCTTAAAGTTCCCGGCGACCCCAGTCAAATTACTTCCCTGAACGACATCATCAACCGTCGCGGTACAGTCAAAAAAGAACCAGCCAGCGAAGTTTTCAGCCGTTTCTTAAATTACCTCCGCTACCTCGAATTACAAACCGCTAACTCTCCCCTCCCCGAAATGAGTTGGTTTGTGTGATTGTCATTTGTCATTTGTCATTTGTCATTTGTCGCACGCAACAGTTACAGAGATTTAATTTTGAATTTTGAATTTTGAATTTTGAATTGTAAACATGGCTTTCCCCGGCGCATTGCATCAAATCAGCGACAGCAATCAAGAAATATTCGAGTTGATTGCGAGTTTAGATGAGTGTTTTATTACTGGTTTTGCGAATTTAGATGAGCAACATTTACAAACTTTACAAGCTGTAGAGCGTGTATTTACTGGCACGCCTTTACAATTATCTTTAGCGGAATCTACTCAGGCGATTAGCACAAATGAGTTTGTCGATAAGCATTTTGCGGTGTTGGCGACTGTCCGCGCGGCAATTCAAGGAGCGTTATTTGATACATTACAATCTCAAGTTAGGAGTTTGTTAGGACGCGCAGCTATAGCTGAAGTAGAACAGAAACATGAAGCTGAAGAACCGCCGAATAATGTCAAAGTCTTGTTAGCTAGTGTACGTCACTGGTTAATGGAAATTGCTTTAGTCGGTTATGCACGTTTAGATATCGCCACTTTGGTTCCGTTTTTAGGGACACTGGAACAAATCCAAGCGGAACCTTTATTAGTTAGACAAGCTGCTTTACTGACTGGCTATTTTAATGAATTGATGCGCAATCTTCCCGTCGCTGATAGTGCAGCAATTCCTAAATATCGTTGGGTTGATTTGTGGACTCAGGCGATGTTAGGCACTGTACGCCCAGCTATTTTACCCAAATCACAGCCAATATCGGGAAATTTAGAAATTTTAGGTTTAGATTTACGCCAACATGCCAATTTAGTTAGTTTTACAGCCTACGGGTTACTAAATGCAAACAATCAAACTCAACTGGTGCGAATTACCCAATCAGCTTACAAAGTAGATGCAATAAATAACGAGCAAATTTGGCTGTTATTTACCAATGCAGCTTTGTTATTCGATGCTTTCGCCCAAAATCGCGTCTTGAAAATCACAGATGTACCCTTGCTACCTACTGGAGATTTATTGTGGCAAGGTCAAGGCGAACTTGGTGAAAATTATAACTTGATGAAACGGGCGGCGGAATTTTTTGCTGAGAATACAGGGAATAGCTTGATTTATTCTACAGTTGCCGCGAGCGATCGCCATCCCATCCAAATCGCGGAACCGATATATCTCAGTAATTATCAAGTTGTGAAAAATGACGAGAATATTGTTTTAAGTTGGGGTGATGCGGGAGAACTCAGCATTGCTAATGAACGTATCAGCAGTTTATCAGAATTAAATTTAGACATAATCGCCAAATCTCAGCAAATCTTCGGCTTATTACGCTTTGATGCGGGTAAATGGTCAGTGCAACCTTTAGCAGTAGCAGTGAAAAACAAAATCACATCTACCGGACAAACCGCAGCGTCAGTCATTGCGAAAAAAGATTCCATCAAAAATAGCGTTGTGGGAATTTTACAAGAACGTTCTAGCAGACTACTGCGTAAGGGTTGAGGAAAATCATGGATACAGAACAAATTGCTCAACGCCGTCAAGTTGTATACTGGCGCTTGCTAACGAGTATGTTTGGCTTTAGCGAACAGGGTGCAAATTTTGAACACATGGCGACGGAAGTTGTCAGCGAGTTAAATTTACCCCAATTAATCCTCGACCCTAATATTAGTATTGAAAACTTACTGCATCGTTATCCAGAATTAGAAGCAGATTTTAATAATCCCATAATTCCCCAAGACGACGCAACGCCGGAAGCTGAAACCGCTACCCTACGTCGAGGCTTAGTTTTCTCCAAATTACTCCTAAATGCTTTCGGCCCCAACACCCAAACCGGAGTTGTCACCGCACAACAATACGCCCAATGGCTGAAAGATGTCGGCTTTTTAGAAAAAGCCTTAGGATGTCCCCCAGGAAGTTTACGCGGACAAGGGCCAGGAATGGGGAAAAATCCCGGACAGCAAAATCAAGGACAAGGTAGCAGTCAAAGTGGTGGTATGGGTGCGGGTTTGGGTACTGGTGGCGGTTTCACCGTTACCGAAGAACAACTACGCGCCACTCTCAAAGCCTTAGAAGGCGAATTAATTCACCGCATGGCTTTACACGAAGTCCTCAAAGATGACAGATTAGCCAGTCAACTTACGCCATCAATGGCTTTGGTGGAACAGTTATTACGGGAAAAAGCCAATTTATCAGGAAATGCGCTGAAAAATGCTAAACGGTTAATTCAGGAATATGTAGACGAACTCGCGCAAGTTTTGCGGTTACAAGTCGCGCAAGCTGTCGCTGGAAAAATTGATTATTCAGTTCCACCAAAACGGATATTTCGCAACTTAGATTTAAAGCGGACAATTTGGAAGAATTTAACTAATTGGAATCCCGAAGAACAGAGATTATTTGTTGATAGATTGTATTACCACCATACAGCCAAGAAAAAAACACCAACTCGCATGATTGTAGTTGTTGACCAATCAGGTTCAATGGTGGATGCGATGGTGCAATGTACAATTCTCGCGTCAATTTTCGCCGGACTTCCGAATGTGGATGTACATTTATTGGCGTTTGATACGCAAGTAATTGATTTAACAGCTTGGGTACATGACCCCTTTGAGGTTTTATTACGGACTCAATTAGGTGGGGGAACACATATTTATGCGGCGTTAGTAGAAGCTGCACAAAAGATTTTAGAACCAAATAATACGGCGATGGTGTTAATTTCTGATTTTTATGAAGGTGGTAGCGACCAAGTTTTATTCGACTATATTAAATCGTTGAAGGAGTCGGGATTGCATTTTATTCCCGTGGGTGCGGTGACGAGTTCGGGATATTTCAGCGTGAATCAATGGTTCAGGGATAAGTTGAAGGAGTTAGGTATGCCGATTTTAACAGGGAGTCCGAAAAAGTTAATTCAGGAGTTAAAAAAGGTGATTGTAACTTAAAGATATTTATTTGGTAGCACACAATTCCTTCTCATTCTTCTTCTTTGTGACCTTTGCGCCTTCGCGGTTCGTTAAAAAAGATTTATAACAACGAACCGCGTTCGCGAAGCGTCTCGCAGAGAAGACGCGAAGAACGCGAAGGGAAGAGAGTTTAAGAGAGATTTTACATTAATTATTAGGAGATAAAAATGGCAAGGGCTAAGAGTAATAATACAAGTAGCGAAACGAAAGATAATACTGTGATGCTGCGCCAACCGGCGGAAATGAAATATGCAGAAGAATTGGAATATTTAGCCTCAATTGATAAAGGTACAAAGCCGTTTTCTTGGCGACTGTCGCCGCAAATGGTGCGGACTTTTGTATTGGGAAGTACGCCATCGCAAAAGTTAGATAGGCAAATTGAGCAGAAATGGTATGGCGATAGTGCGATCGCCGAACGTGCTATTGTCACTTTAGCCTCTGACCGTGGTTTACTGTTAATTGGCGACCCCGGTACAGGTAAAAGCTGGTTAGCTGAGTTACTAGCGGCGGCGATTTCTGGTAATTCTACTTATGTAGTCCAAGGAACTGCGGGAACGACAGAAGACCAAATTAAATATTCTTGGAACGTGGCGATGGTAATTGCATCTGGTCAATCCCGCGATTCTTTGATACCCTCACCCATTATGACAGCCATGCATAGCGGCGCAATGGGTCGGTTTGAGGAATTGACGCGCTGTACTTCTGATGTCCAAGATGCACTGATATCCATACTGAGCGAAAAGTATATTTCAATTCCCGAATTAAAAACAGATAACGTAGCTTTTGCGCAACCCGGATTTAATGTCATCGCTACAGCCAACAGCCGCGACAGGGGTGTGAATGAACTTTCTTCAGCCTTAAAACGGCGGTTTAATTTCGTACATATGCCGGTGGTGACGAATAAGAAACAAGAAAAAGAAATTATCCTTTTCCGCACCAAGGAATTAATGAACCGTCACGGTTTTGAAGTCGATGTTCCGCCAACATTATTAGATGTATTATTGCAGACCTTTGCCGATTTGCGCGAAACCAGCGCCGCCGCTAGTTCTGATGACCAGCGTTTAGAATCGGCGCTTTCCACAGCCGAACAAATCGGTGTGTTAGAAGATGCGATTTTACACAGCAGGTATTTTGGTGCGACTAATTTAGAAGCGGGTACATTAGCCAAATCATTAGTCGGTACTTTAGTACGTCGTCAACCAGAAGATATTTCCGTGATGAATCAATTTTGGCACGCCGTTGTGGAGAAGCGCAGTCAAGAACAAAAAGGTGAATGGGAAGCCTTTCTCGAAGGTGGAAAACAAGCGATGGGGTTATTTTAAGCATTACGCAAGAACTCTCTATAACTCTCTTTCCTTCGTGTCCTTCGCGCCTTCGTGGTTCGTTTTCTCTTTTATCTCACGCAGAGACGCAGAGGCGCAGAGAGGAACGTAAAAGTGATACGAGTACCTCAATCAAATTCTACAGGCCATAAATCGGAAACTGCTACTTCCCAACCTGGAAGCAATTCCGGAACCGTGAGTACATCACCATTGTGCAGTACTATTACTTCTTTTCCCACATTGTAAACTTCCACCACTTGTTCATCAGGATTCAACAAAATTCCGACTGTAGTTCCCAAACTCAGAAATTCTTGAATCTTCGCTCTAATATCCTCTAAATTATCGCTGGGGGACTTGACTTCAACAATTAAATCAGGAGCCAATTGAGCAAAAGTTTTGGGACTGCGACGCAAACGTTCAGCTAAGACAAACGAAGCATCTGGTGCGCGCAAATCTGAGTTTGGCAATCTAAAACCAGCGCTAGAAGCTGTTATTCGTCCTAACTTACGCGGTTTTACCCAGTTGTATAACTGAGACACCATCGTAGCAGCAACTTCATCTGATTCGTATCCTGATGGACTCATGACAATAACATTACCTTTAACTAATTCCATGCGGTAGTCGGGGTACTGTTGCTGCATTTTCTCTAAATCTTCAACTGTCAGTGACATAAAGCCTCCGATTCTGACATGGGTTGTATTTATATTATGGAGAATCCAGAACACGCCTACCCACAAATGACAAATGACAATTGTACAGACAAGGGTTCATCGCATCTCTAATGACTAATTAATAAACTATGGTTACTCTCCCAACTGCATTCAACGCACTCCAAGAACAACTCCTCAACGCTGCGGAAAAATTCGCTACCGATGCACAACCATTAAGCGAAATGCTAACCGCTTTAATACAAGACGTAGAAAAAGCCAGCAGCGAACCCCTCGAAATCTTCCCCGTCTGTCACCACTCCCCATCCTCTGCTTTACAGATGGTGCGACGTTTAAGGGAAAAACCGCCGAAAGTCATCTACTTGGAACTGTGCGAAGACTTACAAAACACCGTGGAAAATCTCCGCCATTGTAAATTACCCGTCGCTTTACAAGCCTTCGCTGCCGAATCTGAGCATTTTTCGCCCAAAATCATGCCGTTGAGTGTGGTTGCACCCATCACCGAAGCTTCCGCAGAATATCAAGCGATCGCATTTGCGCTACAAAATCCCCAAACTCAGCTAGTATTTGTTGATAGAGCGGTGGATTTTGTCTTCCAATGGGAACCCCCTGATACTAAACTGGCTGAAGAATCAGAGGAACCCGCCAGCGATGAAGCAAAAATGCATGGTTCGGCGGTTGGTGTAGAAGTAGGTAGTCTCGTCCCTACTTTCGACCAATTTTTAAGCTTTTTACTCCGCAACTCCAATACCCGCCACTTTTCGGAATGGTGGGATGAATATGTAGAAACCGCAATTATTGGCGCAGACTACGAAACCTACCGCCAAGTCATGTTCCTCATCGGTAGCTTAATGCGCCGCTTAGGAACCCGCAACAAAGATATCGAAATCGACCGTCAGCGCGAACGCTATATGTGGACTTCCATGAAAAAACACATGGCGACGCATAATATTGCACCATCGGAAGCTATCTATATATGTGGTGCAGCACACTCAGCTAGCGATGTAGAAGAATACAGCGTTACTAATAATAATATCTGGGAAATTCCGGAACGCACTCAAACCAAATGGTTATACGGTTTAATTCCTTCCAGTTTTGCGGCTATCGAATACCAATTTCATCACCCAGCAGGTACGGTATCGCTAGCGGAAGCAACTTGGAAAAAGAATCTCAAGGTTACGGGATTAAAGGGATTTTCACTCAATAAAGAAGAGAAAGCCACTAAAACCAAACCAAGTCCTGTTACAGCGACAAATTCCAACCTCACCGCCTTTTTAACTCGTCCCCCAGAACTAGCCGTAGCTGACACAGAACAATTATTGCAATGGTGCGCTGATATTGTCGGATTGGCGCGGAAAAATGCCTATTTAGCGAGTACAGCAGACTCTATCGCCATTTATCAAACCTCAATGCTGCTAGCTGGGATGCGGAACCGAATGCACCCCACGCCTTACGATTTCCAAGATGCAGCTATTACCTGCTTAGAAAAAGACCGCACTCCCAAAAAACGTAATATTTACCAACTTTGCCAAATTTTACTCGGAGGCGATCGCATTGGTACGGTTGGTTACGCTTCTTTACCTCCCCTAGCGCAAGATGTATATGACAGACTTCAACCTCTGGGAGTCAACCTACTTGCACAAACCAACCAACGCGCCTTAATGGATTTCAAGCAGCAACCGGAACTTTTACCCTGTTCTGATGTGCTGTGGCGATTGCATTATTTGTTGAGTGATACGATTGTCAAGCCAATTATAGGCGATCGCAGTCTTGGTTCCAAGCCTATTCAAGAATCTTGGGAAATTCGCATCGGTAAATACCAACGCCATCTAATTATGCTCGGTTATGAAGGTGTCAGCATCGAGCAAGTTTTAGAACAGCGCCTCAAACAAACAGCTTTCTCTCCCCAAGCCAAAACCAGCGATGTTCTCAAAGCCACGGAAGATAGTATTTTATACGCGCGTAGCCTCCGCTTAACGCAAGAACTCGGAGAACATGCGATTTCTCTCCTCAAACAAGAAACAGGTGTCAGCGACGCACCCCAAGTATTTGAGCGAGTCCGCAGGTTAGTACATTATTACCGCGCCACACCCACAGCCTTACCGCAATGGATAGAAAGTTTTGTTACTACAGGCTACGGACATTACGCCACCTTACTACCCCAAGCCTTTGCTGATAGAGGAACTACCCCTGAACAAATCGCCGGGATGTTGAATTTTATTTTCACCCTGGAAAGTTTAGCGTTATCTCTTGGTTGTAACCGCAGTCAATTATTAATCGGTGTTAAACAATCCAGCCAAGGTTTAGATGACCCAGCCAAAATCGGTTTATTATGGACAACTGAATGGTTACTAACATTAAGAAAATTAGAAGAAATTCGGGAATTCTTCAATGATGTGATTAACAATGAAATGTTAATTAAATCTTTCCCCGAATACCTAAATGGGTTTATTTTATCTTTAACCTTTGCACCGAGAATTAGTAAATTTGTCGTCGAACTTCTGAGTAAATTATTCGCCACCGTTCCCGATAAAATTTTATTACCTTGGTTACCAAGCCTAATTCTTAAACTGCGACCCCATGCGCAAATTCTCCAAGGATTAATCAAAGAAGCCTCAAGTAATTTCCCGAAGAATTTAGCTGGCTTTAATAACTGGATTCCTGCATGGTCAAAGCCGCAACCTGAGATGCAAAAGCAGGTTCAGCTAGTTGAGGCTGCACCCACACTCAGCAAAAGTGAGTTAAGAATTAGAGAATTTCTATTTAATTCACCAGCTACAACTAATGCGTTAGCCAAATTATTAGGTATTGAAAATTTGAGTTGGGAAGAGAATTTAGAAACTCCTCAAACTCCCAGCCATAATTTATCTGAATCAGAATCAAAAATTCAACAATTAATCTCTACCCATCCAGCAACCTTAAACTACTTTGCTACCCTATTATAATTTCTGACAAATGACCAATAACCAAAACCTAGAGGTTAGGAAAACCCACCTGTATCAACTTAAGCTAAAAACCTTTCTCTATCTCGTTTCCAGCCTCTGGCTGGAAATGCATATTGCGAGGCTCTGCCTCGAAAGCTGATAAATTGAGGCGGCAGCCCACAGATAATCGCTCCCACGCAGAGCATGGGAGCCAGTTAGGATCAGGGTTTTGCGTTAAGTTGACAGCAATGGGGGAAACCCCACCCCTACGGTATTTAAAAATCTTCCAAACCCAATGTAAGAAATCGTTCAATTACGGGATCTGTTTCTAATTTTAATTCTTTACTTGAATCTGATTCGGCAACTTCAATAGGTTGCTCAATCTTTTGCTCAATTTTCTGTTCAATCTGTTGTTCAATTGGTTGATAAATTGGTTCTATCGGCTGTGGTGCTTGTTCAACTACAGCAACAACAGGTGAAGCAGGTTGTGGTGATGGCGATCGCTTTGACTTTTTACCTGGGGATTTTAACTTAGTTTGGGTAATTTGTGTTGTCGCACCCAGTCCCATCATTGCACCAGCAACCGTGTACATTGCATTCTGATTTAAGTATTGTACGCCCAAATATCCGACGGCGATCGCAGATACTGTGGCGGAGATGCTTCCCATGATGATTTGCTGCTGTTTCAACTGTTTATCCTTGATTTAGTTGGTAGTTTATACGTATTAAGCTCCTGACTTTAATGTAGCGTTAATTACGGCTTGGTCTATTAAATCGCCACCTAAATGACAGGTCATCCCAGCAGTTAAGTAGACTTAATACACCAAGTCTAGCTAGGCTGATTTTAGAACACTCTTGTAAACCAAGAGCAGTTAGAGCTTCTGAGATTTAGCTCAACTCCTCAATAGCCTAATATACTGATAAAGGTCAACCTTTTGCTACATATTGTTAGAGATAATACAGATACCGCATTTACTCCAAGTTTGCAAGTAACTTTAAACACAAGATGCTCAATTGTTCAATTTAGCGCTGATTAGGAGATCAGGTCAATATTCAGCAGGTATGATAACCAATGGCAATCATACCTCATTCACGGAAATGCGATCGCATCTTGAAAATGACTAAATCCACTTATACAGTCTAAATAATTTGGTAAACAAGTTATGAAACAAGCATTCCGCTAGTTAAATACAAAAGATAAATATTGATAGTAAAGAAAACTCTATGATGCAATTAGGGACTTCCAATTAAAAAAATAACCAATCGCTATGCAGGCAGAGGGGCAGGGGGCAGGGAGCAGGGGGAGTAAAGAAAAATCTGCTTAAATAAATTGAGTAATTTATTCTCTGGAAGTCCCTTACCTAACAACTAATTCATAACTCATTCTCTGCGTACCTCCGCGCTTACCTTTGCGCACCTTTGCGTTTAAATTTTCATCCTCAATTATTGCTGTGTAGTTTCGCACTAGAATTTAGGTTTGACAGATACAAATTATGCAACATCACCCCCAGTTTTGCTAGGAGTGACATTACAAGCCTAGAATCAGCCATTGAAAATTGTCTAAAATCTGCCTTAGCTAAAGATTTTCGCCAAACTACTCAAGCGTTCGTAAACTGGAATTAAGCGATCGCCTTCTATTTCCACAGTAGAGGTGGGATAATGACGAATAGCCCCCAGCAAAGTTACTTCCCCATTTTGGTTAATAGATGTGCCTAAAGCAGTTTGCAGTGCTTGTGCATTTAATTCCTGTTCTGGAGGATGAACTACCTCACCAATTTGATTAACTAAAACGGGCCCAGCCCAGCTAGAAAGTAAGTTATTTAAAAAAGCGCGGTCGGCTTTTATCCCGGCTGTTAACGCTTGACGGGCTAATGCAGGATTTTGTTGAGAGGCTTGTAAATAAGCCCTTAGTGTAGGCGTAGTTTTACCAGTTTCGACAAATTGATTTAATTCGCTGACAGAAATAGCACCTTGAAAATTACCATACTTTAAAATAACTTGTTCAGCCGCATCAGCATTAGGACTGAAGAATAAAACACTAGCCCCGACACCTAAAGCTATTGTTTGTCCGATTAATTTAGTAAATAGTCCTTTGCTGAATTGATGAAAAAATTGAAAAATCTGCATTTTATCGAACTTCCTACTATTGTAGAGCATAGAGAAACACAAAAAATCAGCCCTAGTTCTTCATGCTAATTTGTGCAGAGAAAAGTACAATCTGACTATGGGTTGATTCAGGTGTTGATTATGGGAACGGATGAGCGCGATCGCAGATTTTAACGAACTCAAGTATAATTCATAAGCAACAGTTCAATCAGCCACATTTTTTTATAAGGCTTAATTTTCATGTCTGAGAATTTTCCCTTCTCTAATTTTCAAGAACTACAACAATGGCATCAGGGAATCAAAGATGCTAACCGCAATAATATTTTTTGTCATTGTCGTAACTGCAGTTATGAATGGATGGATTCTACATTTGATGCTACTTGTAGTCAATGTCATAGCCAAGATGTTGAAACTATTTCATCTTGGCAATTTCCCGATGATTAAATGAGAGACTTATTTTATATGATACAAAATTGGTCGCAAGAAACTTATATTAAAGCTTATAAATTTGCTGCACAAGCACACCAAGGGCAGAAAATTCCTGGTTCTGAAATACCTTACATCATGCATTTAAGTTTTGTAAGCATGGAAGTAATTGCTGCCCTAAATGAAAATAAAGAATATGATGGCAATTTAGCAATTCAATGTGCAATTTTGCATGACACCATTGAAGATACAAATATAACTTATGAGCAAATCAAGACAGAATTTGGTGCAGCAGTTGCTAACGGTGTCCTTGCCTTAACTAAAGATAAGAGTCTAGACAAACACTTACAAATGGCGGATAGTTTGCAAAGAATTCAACAACAACCACAAGAAATTTGGATGGTGAAATTGGCAGATAGAATTAGTAATCTCCAACCACCACCTTATTATTGGACTAGAGAAAAGATTACCAAATATCGAGAAGAAGCGATTCAAATTCACGACGCTTTAAAAGATGCAAGTAATTTTTTAGCTTCACGCCTAGCCAATAAAATCGAAAATTATCAATCCTTTACTACCCACCCCACAAATGACAAATGACAAATGACCAATGACAAATTACGAATTATCAACTATTTGCCCGACATCATAAGTTTTACCTTCTACCGTGACGCGATCGCCTGATACTAATTTTCTCCCTCGTCGCGTTTCCAAGACACCATTAACTTTGACAGCACCATCAAGAATCAGCCATTTTGCTTGTCCTCCAGTTGGCGCTATTCCTACTAATTTTAAAAACTGATCGAGTTTAATCATCTGCTATTTACTTCAGCTAATTTAGCCCATGTAATGAAAAATTTACTTTTAAATTACTCAGGTTTCAGATACTAGTATCATACATCCTTCTTATAGAAACATGCTGTACGAAATTACTTTTAACTCCGCTCATCCTATTGACTCTTAAAAAAGACTACGTAAAATAATACGTATAGGCATCTGAGAGCATCTCAAATTATGCTAAAGGGAGCTATGGACAGTATTTATTCAGATGAACTGATTACAGCAACTGAGTTAAATCGCCAACCAGGACGTGTTTTGGATAAAGCATTACAGCATCCAGTGACAATTACTCGTAACGATCAGTCTTTTGCTTTACTACGGCGTGAAAATGTAGCCGCCTTTGTGAAAGCGGCTCAACGTAGTAAGGAAATTGTTGAGCTTTTAAGTACGGCTTTCCGTTTATTACTCAAGCAAAAAATTGTCCCTGAACATCCTTATAGTTGGCTTTTAGTATTTGATGCAGATGAATTAAATGAATTGATTGATGAAGTAACACAAGCTTATCGTTTAGTCGATTTAGATGAACAAGCTTGGAATGAGTTAGAGTCACTGATTCACGAATGGCATGAGAGTGCTTTAGCAATATCTAATCCAGAATTAAGAGCAGCTTTTACGGAAAATTCAGATGAAGAAATAGCATTATCTCCAACTGAAATTAACAAAATTGCTTGAGTTTTTTTATATGTCAGAGCATCTTCCCGACGAAAGTATAGAAAATATAGAGCCGCCAGAGGTAAAGTTGACGGTTCCTCAATTATCTGATGCAACTTCTGCGATATCTGAGACATTAGAAAAGCTAGAGATACCTGAGGCTCCAGAAATTGAAAAAACTTGGTTAGTAGTAGCTAAAAATCGTCGAATTCTACGAGATTGGGAAGCATTGATGCAACGACATCCTGAAAATACTCACCGTTGTTATCGCGATTTATGTACAGCACCGACAACTAGACAACCAGGGCGCGTTTTCCCCTTAAAAGGAAAAAAGTATCAAGGTGTGTGGGAATATGAAGTAACAAAGGGAGATAGAGTATTTGATGTTCCTGATGAAGAGCAGATGAAAGTAGTTGTGTTTTACGCTGGTAAACACATTCAACCTGCACCAACACCCTAAATTTTTCCAAACTCGCCAAAGCCTGCAAAATGTTTTCATTAGGCTTACAGCTAGTTTTGCAATCTGCTGCGAGCTAACTTATCTTTGTTCGCTTTGGCGATGATTAGCAGCTTGTAATAACAACGATTCGGCAAAAGCGATCGCATCTGTGGCTGATTTCCCGCCAGCTAATTGCGCTAATTCCTCCCGGCGAGTGGTTAAATTATCCAAGGCTGTCACCCGCACCACAGTACGCTGTTCGCTGCTACCGTTGTTAGTTTTATTACCTTTACCTTGATTGATAATTTGCTTATCAACGCGAAAATGCCTATCTGCCATTGCTGCTACTAAGGGTTGGTGAGTAACACACAATACCTGAGAACGCTGGCTGAGTTGGTGTAATTTTTCTGCGATCGCTTGTGCTACCCTCCCAGAAACACCTACATCAATTTCATCAAATACCATTGTCCCCGCAGCATCGGCTTGGGATACACAAGCTTTCAACGCCAGTAAAAAGCGGCTCATTTCCCCACCAGAAGCAATTTCGCTTAAAGGTTGGAGAGGTTCCCCAGGGTTAGGACTAAACATAAAGGTAATTTTGTCTGCACCGGTGGCGGTTGGGGTAGTCGGGACAATATCTACTTTAAATTGCACCTTTTCCATCGCTAGGGGTTTGAGTTCCGCGATTAACCGCGATTCTAAACTGTTAGCGGCTGTGCGGCGCAATTGGGTTAATTTATGGCAAGCTTGGGTGAGTTTGGCTAAAGTTGCTTGTTCTTGCTGTTCTAAACTTTCTATAGATTGTTCGCTATCGTTCAGTTCAGCTAATTCGCCTTGAATTTTTTGATAATAGGCGATCGCTTCTTGTAACGTCGGCCCGTATTTCCGGCAAATCTGTTTTAATTCCCTGATTCTTTCTTCTACTTCCTCTAACCTTTGAGGATCTGCTTCTAAATCTTCGCCATAAGCATTAATTTGTCTGGCGACTTCCATTAACGTAGCTTGCGCATCCCGTACCAAATCTAACAGGGGTTGCAGTTGGGTATCGTATTCCACCATATCAATTAAGGTGGCTTCGCTATCTCCCAATAAATCGGCGGCGGCTGGGGCTTCGCTGTCGTTTTGATACAAAGCCTGATAGACTTTGTAGCTCATCTGTTGTAAATCAACAACGTGATTTAGCCGTTCTCGTTCTTGTAATAGCTGTTCTAATTCGTTGGGATCGTTGAGGTTAACTGCTCCCAACTCCTGCACTTGATAGGTAAGTAAATCTAACTGTTGTAAACGTTCTCGTTCTGATGTCCGGCGTTTTTCTAATGCCAGATGTGCTTGTTGATACGCAGTATACACAACAGCGATCGCCTGACGCTGCTGCATTAAAGCATCACCACCATGTAAATCTAACCAATCCCGGACTTGAGAAGCTTGTCCGACTTGCACAGTTTGTCCTTGGGCGGTAATTTCAACTAAGCGATCGCGCAATCCCACCATCATCTGACGATTTACCAACACCCCATTGACTCGCGATCGACTGCGGACATTACTAGTAGTTGCAGAAATTTCCCGACTAATTACTACAGAGTTTTCGTCTATCGAATCAATTTCTTGTTCGCTTAACCAACTAGCTAAAGTCCCATTAGATTTAAAGGTAGCTTCCACCATCGCCCGACTGGTTCCAGTGCGAATTACCCTACTAGATACCTTACCGCCCAGGGCGGCATCAATCGCATCCAAGATAATCGATTTTCCCGCACCGGTTTCACCTGTTAAGACATTCAGTCCAGTACCAAATTCTAATTCTAATTGGTCAATTAAGGCAAAATTTTCAATTCGCAGGCAAAGCAACATCAAGCCACATTCTCCATCTAGGCAGATGCCGAATACTTCCAATTTTCAGGACTTTAGGCATGAGCATTTAGCAACCAGCTTAAGCCACTACACAAGAGGTAGCAGCCCCATTTTACTCTAATAAACTGTCTAAGATTTGACAACCGCTCTGTACAATTTCCCCATATTTTTTTAGTTGGAACTCCCTGAACTCTCTGGAGATTCCGGTAAAATAACTTGGCACCCTTGGAAGGAGTGAGGAATTATGGCAGAAGTGAAAATTGGCATTATAGGTGGAAGTGGTTTATACAAGATGGATGCACTCAAAGATATTGAGGAAGTGCATATAGATACGCCTTTTGGCTCGCCTTCTGATGCTTTAATCCTGGGTACATTAAATGATACTAGAGTAGCATTTCTAGCTCGTCACGGTCGCAATCATACTTTGTTACCTTCAGAATTGCCATTTCGCGCCAATATCTATGCAATGAAGAAATTGGGTGTAGAGTATTTAATTTCTGCTAGCGCGGTGGGTTCGTTGAAAGCCGAAGCCAAACCCTTAGATATGGTGGTACCAGATCAATTTATTGATAGAACCAAAAATCGCGTATCAACGTTTTTTGGTGAAGGAATTGTCGCTCATATTGCTTTTGGCGATCCAATTTGTCAAAATTTGGCTGGTGTAGTTGCAGATGCGATCGCATCTTTAAATTTACCAGAAGTTACCCTGCATCGCGGTGGTACTTATGTATGCATGGAAGGGCCTGCATTTTCTACGAAAGCAGAGTCAAATCTTTATCGCAGTTGGGGTGCAACAATCATCGGTATGACAAATTTACCAGAAGCCAAGTTAGCTAGGGAAGCAGAAATTGCCTATGCAACTTTAGCATTAGTAACCGATTATGATTGTTGGCATCCAGATCATGATAGCGTCACAGTAGAAATGGTTATTGGTAATTTACAGCGTAATGCGGTGAATGCTCAAAAAGTCATTCAAGAAACTGTGCGCCGTTTGAGCGAAAATCCCCCTGCTAGCGATGCACATTCAGCTTTAAAATATGCAATTCTCACACAGTTGGATAAAGCACCCGCAGCGACGAAGGAAAAGTTGAGTTTATTACTACAAAAATATTTGTAGATAGATATATATAGCGATCCTAAATCATTTGTGAAATTTACCTATTCTCAGTTTTCTCTCTTATCCTTGGCGTACTTGGCGTCTTGGCGGTTCATTAAAAAAATATTTTCACATCTCAAATAGGATGGCTATATATGAGATTTTAATCAGGCGTTTTCATAAATTAAAATTTTTGCTATCTTTGCCTGATTATTCATCTCATCAATCCCAATCAGTAGTATCTCGAAACGAATACCACTTACCAGACAAGTGAAAAGTCTGGTAATTTCTTGTGCCAAAAGGACTTCCTTTTGAATTGGGTTGATAAACAAAACCATAGGAAATAATGTCAAATATCCAACGGCTGGAATAGACGCGAAAGTACACGCCACCTCGGGAATCGGCTGCATATTCATCAACATGATACAAACCAAGATGTCGATTCAATTTCATGTCGCCAACGCCAGAAACTGGAGCCTGCACAAGCATTTGCTCAAATGCTGGTTGTGATAATTTAAAAGCTAAACGACAGGTAATATTAAATTCAATGAGAATATAAGAAACAAGCAATATTGCCACTATCATTCCTAAACCTTGCCAGGGAATTCTCACATTGGGAAATTTGTTGATGAGTTGCTTTAAATTGCCGTTTGGTGCTAGAAGTATTAAGATTAACAATAATATAATCCCCAAAGTTATAACTATTGGTATTGCAAAGAAAAATAGCAAAAAGGGGACAAAAGATAAATCATCTAGCGCACCTGGATAAATACTAGTAGCAAGAACTAATCCACAAACAGCTATAGTTGTAAAATAGACAATATTGCCCAATAATTTCATTTATTTGTCGCAACTCATAATCTACAGTAGTCTACACAACTAAGTGGCGGTATTCCTTGTTCATGCGACTTGAAAATTAAAGCTGAGAGTAGCCCAATGATTAACATCTAACACGTAGGAATCAGCTGCTGTACCGTTGATTTCAGTTTTGACGGGACTAGCGTTATGTAAATCCTGTAAGATGGCTTTGGCTACTTCTAAGGGGTTTAATAAGGGGCCGATTGGTTGTTGATCTGTGGTGCTATTTTTAGCAGTTTCTAAGGTAGTCAGGGTTTCGCTGAAGGGATGGGTGCTAAAAATGAGTTGGTGTTCAGCTTCATAAGCTGGGCCAGGAATCACCCAACCAGAATTAGTAGCGCTTTGTGGAAGTATAATTGTTTCGCCGGGAGCGATGACTATTTGTTTAACTAGGGGTTTTGTAGTTACATTGTTGGCTTCTGGGGGAGTTTGCCAAGGATAAAAGGCGATCGCATTTCGGTTATTTTTCAATCCCACAAGTATAAAATACAATGGGCGATCGCCTAAATTTTGCAGGCGATACTGCATTTTACTCCCAATTGGCACAATCGCCGTGCTAATTGTTTTGTTTGTTGCCGTTTCCCCAGCAAAGCTACGCATAGTTTCTCGTTGCATCACTAGGCGCGGTGATAAGCTGTTAATAATCTCTAGGCTGGCTTTGATTGCCAAGCGAGAAGAACCTTCATTTTCCGTAAGTCGCCATAACTTAGCGGCTAACAAAGTCGGTAATTTTGGCGCTAATCTTTGAACTGCAACTTTTACCGCTTCCCCCATGTCCCCAGGATTGTTGAAAATTGCCTCACCACCTAGAGAAAATAAACTGTAGCGCGTGGGAATAGGTAAGAGTTTACTAAACAAATAATCAGCCGATTGTTCTCCCCCTACCACCGTGGAAACATGGGAAATTGTGGCAAAGGCGCTAGTTGCGTCTACTCGTTCAATTCTTTCTAATGCTGTATCTAGGGCAACGATTAAATTAATGTTGCGGGGGAAAATTCTCACTGCTTCTTGGACTAGTTGCCCAATTTTCACCTCAGTATTATTATTGATAGTGGAAAATTGTGCTTTGGCTGTTAACCCAGTACGCGATCGCAATATTAGCTGTTCTCCACTCACCAAGCTAAACCGAGAGTTAACCCCGTAATGTTCCAATACTTGCGGTGGTATTCCCCCTAACCATAAACTCACGCTTTTACCGTCGTCTTCTTTGGCGATAATCGCTCCTTCGCCGCCAATAGGGCTATCAGGCAGCAAATTATCACCGATCACAGGATTTTTCTTGCTGGTAATTAACCCTGGCTGCTGCTTGCTTCCTAACTTACCTATAGAACTTTCCACTTGTCCAAGACTAACTTGAATTGTCTTGCTGGGGGTGGCTTCCCATAAATATTGAGTTAAAGCGTAGGTAAATAACCCCGCACTAAAACCAGATAACAGCAATTCCCTAGCTGATTGCTGAGGATCTACCGTTGCTGTTAATAGCAGGGGTGGGGTAAGTTCCTCCTTACTCCCGCTATTTTTCGCCTTCAGTTGTTGGAGAAATTCTAATTCGGCTGTGGCTAACTTCCCATCCTCAACTTCGGGACGGGCGCGAATTCCCAACCCTGTCCCAATTGTGGGAGCATGGTAACTAGTATCTAATACGGCGGTGACACGATCTGTAGAAAGCGATCGCAATAATAATAATAGAGTTTCTTCTAATAAATAATTGACATTTTTGCTATTCTCTGCATCTGCTGCTATCAAGGCATTTTGTACAGTGTCGGTTGCTGATTGAATGCGCGTTCCATAACCGCTAAAGTGAAAGACTACAACATCCCCAGCCTTAACTTGCTCGCCGAGATGTTCTAAAAAAGCGGCTTCGATAAATTCTCGGCTAGCTTGTTCTTCGGTCAACGTCAAAATATTAGCAGATGGGAAACCAAAGCGGTGGATTAACAGTTCTTTTTGCAGTTCCACATCAGTTAAGCAACCGCTCAGTTTAGGATTTTGCGCGTATTGATTAATTCCTATTAATAGAGCAAATTTACGCAGACTGGGTTGTGCTAAAGCTTGGTGATAGCGATTTCCCCAAGAAAACCACTCGGCCTCAGTTATACCCAAAACTGCGAGTATTGAACCAATTCGTTGTAAAAAACTCCGACGTTTCATAAATTTGCTATCAGCCCTCAGCCCATCAGCATAACAGCTTAAAGGGCTGAAGCCTGTAGTGTAAAGTAAAGTGGGTACAATTTCGCTTTATTAGCCTTAAACTGGCACTTGTACCTTCATAGCCCTTGCTAATTCCGCCGCTACCTCTGGACGAGAAAATTCTGGAGGAGGTAATTCACCCCGACGCAGCATTTCTCTCACTTTGGTTCCTGACAGGTGAACTCTTTCTTCTGGCTTGCTGGGGCTAGTTTTAGTAGTCGCCATTTGTTTGGTGCGCGTACAGTAAAACGCATGTTCAAACTTCATGGGGACAATTCCCAATTCCTGCGGTTCAAACTCATCAAAGATATATTGCGCATCATAAGTGCCGTAATAGTCACCCACACCCGCATGATCGCGCCCGACAATAAAATGAGTACAACCGTAGTTTTTCCGCACTAAAGCATGGAAAATCGCTTCCCGTGGGCCAGCATAACGCATAGCCGCCGGATTAATAGCTAAAATCACCCTATCTAAAGGATAGTAATGTTCCAGCAAAATCTCATAGCAACGCATCCGCACATCAGCTGCGATGTCATCTTCTTTTGTCGCCCCGACTAATGGGTGCAAAAATAAACCATCAACAGTTTCTAAAGCGCACTTTTGAATATATTCATGGGCGCGGTGGATGGGGTTGCGAGTTTGAAACCCAACGATAGTTTTCCAGCCTTTATCTTTGAACATTTGCCGAGATGCGGCAGGATCGATTTGATAGGCGGGAAATTGCGGATGGGGATTGCGTTGTAATAGCCAGATATCACCTGCGAGATTAATCGGCCCTTGGTTATAGACTACCTGTACTCCAGGATGTTTAGCATCATCAGTGCGATAGACATTAACAGCTTCGCGGGTTTTATCGTAGCGATATTTTTGTGTGAGGTGTAAAACGCCAATATATTCGCCGTTGGGATTATCCAGACGAACCAAGCCGCCTTCTTGGAGAGGGGAAGCGACTTCTTCAGTTACTGACAGTGTAATTGGGATTGACCACACAACACCGTTAGCTAGACGCATTTCGCTAACTACGCGATTGTAATCTTCCTGGTTCATAAAACCTGTGAGTGGACTAAACCCACCGATCGCAATCATTTCTAAATCGGAAACAGCGCGATCGTCAAGTTGCACTCTGGGTAAATACTCAGCCTTAGAGAGAAATTCTTCTCTTTGTTCTGGTGTGGCGATGCGATTAACTAACTGTCCACCGTGCGGCGCAATAGCATCTGGATGGTAACTCAACGTAATCCCCTCTTCGAGTTAAGGTAATTGTTTCAAACTATGTACTAACTTATCAAAATGGTGACACTCAGAGAAAAAGAGTTTTGAGAATCTTGGATAAAGAATTAAGTTACCCTGAAGCTAATGCACCTTACAGCCTAGAATTATGACTGCGGTATCTCCTGTAGTTAAACCTGTTAGCTTGATGCGGCTAGCGCCTGGTAGCGTTGTGACTATTGATGATGTGACTTGGGAAGAATTTGAGTCCATCTTACAAGAACTAGGACAAAAGCGATCGCTCCGCGTTGCTTACAGCAATTCTACTTTAGAAATTATGGTTCCTCTACCTGAACACGAAAAGCCAAAAGACTTAATTTCTGATATTGTCAAACTTTTACTTAAGAAGCTAGGAAAAAGATATGAACCTTTTGGTTCAACTACATTTAAGCGGGAAAATTCAGCTGGAGTAGAACCAGATGCTTGCTTCTATATTGAGAATTACCAACCCATGATTGGTAAACGCAGACTAGAACCAAACGATCCGCCTCCTGATTTAGCGATTGAAACAGATGTCACCTCAAAAACAACTCTTGATGCTTACGAAGCGATCGCTGTTCCTCAATTATGGATTTACAATGGCAAAAAGCTCTCTATTTATCTGCTCACAGATGGGCGTTATATTCAATCTGATAATAGTCCCACCTTTCCGAATATACCTTTAACTCAGATGATTCCCGCTACAATAGAACGGGCTTGGCAAGTAGGAATTGTGCAGGCTTTAGAAGAGTTTGAGCAAGAAATAAACTCAAATTATTTTTGATATGTTTGACCCTTTAGAGTACGCTGATGAAAAATTAGACTCACAACAAGAAAATGAGTTACTTAAGTGGGTTCGTCAACTTGATGATGAGCAGAAATTTACCTTTGTTTGGCGCGTGTTAAACGCAAATGATTGGCAAGGATGCAAATTAGTCAAGCGATCGCAACTCAAGCCTATTTTTTTAGAAGTGATTCTGGAAAAAGGTCTTGTTTACGGTGATGCAAGTTCAGTAGAATGGTGGATTAAAGCTGTTTTACCAGGTTTGGGTCATAGACGAGTACTTGAAATTATCAAATCTCATATAGATATTGCTCCCTTGTGTGTATATAAAAGCCTGTATTGGCTACCTTGGTTATACCGTAACCAACCAAAAAAACTGCAAAATGACATACTAGCGATTATAAGAGAATTCAAGAATAAATACCCAAACTATCAACCCCTTAGAAGTATAGGTACTCATGTTTGAAAACATATACAGCATATTTCAGGTAAATGAGGTACGCGCTTCTTAAAAAGATAGGAAAAAGGTATGAATTTTTTGGGTAAAAAGCAAACATTTATACTGGAAAAATTAAGTTGTCATTACTCACAGAAGCTTTAAATAGAATCTGCAACTGGCTGGAAAAAAATCGTTCTCACGAAATATCATTTTTACAGCTAGGTTTATCTGAGATAGAAATAGAAAAATATCTTGCTGATTTTCCCTTTAAACTATCCACAGAAGTCAGAGAGTTATATGAGTGGAAAAATGGTACTATTATCGGCGATGATTTATGGGAATTCTGTTGGGCGTTTGAATCTTGGGGTTTTTACCCTCTAGAAGTTGTAATTAGTAGATATCGTGAAAGAATAAAAAGTTATCAAGCTGGAATGTCTATATTATCTTCTTACCTCAATAAGTTAGATATTTTTTTTACTGTTGAACCAGAAGATAGAGGTTATGTCTTGATTGATGATAAAACTCAAAACACTTCTCTCGTTGTTTTTGAATCTTGTAAGGCTGGTACTTGTAGCCCAATCATCAAATATGCAAGTCTCACAAATATGATGCTAACTATATCTGATTGCTATGAAAATGCATATTATAGAAATTCTGATGGATACTTAGTTCCAGATAATGAGATAGCTTATCAAATTTGGCGTAAATATAATTCTTATCGAATTACTGAAGTTGCAGTAGAGAAATTGAAAGGGGAATTATCTATTGATTTATTAATTGAAGTAGAAGCAGATTTAATTAAAGCTAAACATTCTGTTGCCGTAGAACCTTTGATTAAAATATTAAAAAAACCCTTTTTTAGCTATGAAGAATTAATACTTAAAGACTTAGCAATTAAAGTTTTAGGCGAAATTGGTGATATCAGAGCTATTGAACCCATTTCTAAAATTAAAGATACTGAACTTCTTAAAACTGTAACAATTACCTTACAAAAATTCAGAACAAAGAATTATTAGCAAAAATAGTAAAGCATATACATAATTATTAGAAAATTCTGGCTTGTTATTTTAGGTACTCATATTTAAAAACCATATATTTTTTAACTTAAAAATCACCCTGTATTTTCAGAAAAAATATTTTTACAAACAAAAAAATACTATTATTTTGGTGTAAATTTTTAAATAAAATATAAATATTTTCAAATTTTCTGAAGTTGCAAATATTCCAACATTAGCAACCGTAAATAGTCCAAGATTCTGAGATAATTCTTCATCTGCTCATACTTGCCGTTACTGTTAAAGTAAAATCTTGCAATCTGAGCCACATTAAAAATTCGCATAGATTGTAGATGCGCAATTGCTTGAGCTTTATTGGTAATTTGTCTTGTAGACTGAATTTGACTGGCGTAACCTCTGAGATTAACTGTTAAAAGTTCAATTTCTTCTAGTAGCGAAAACTCTTCATCTTCTGGAGGAAACTCAATGATAATTTCTTGTCTTTCGCTAAGTGCATTTTGATAAACATTATTTAACTGGGAAAATAGTTGCAAAATATTTTTACAAATTAAATTTTGCTCATTGAAAATTGCATCTGTCATGTAGCAATCTCAGATAAGTCATGTAAAAAAATTACCCTTGTCTCTCACAAGAGTCAATTTTATCCATCAGAAAAACAATACAAGATACCCGACTTCTTGAAAAAATCGGGTATCTGATGTTGATTAACTAAATTGTTCGATAATTCCGCCACCTAAGACTTTATCCCCTTCGTACCATACCGCCGCTTGTCCGGGGGTGATGCTGAACTGGGGTTCATCAAACACCAAACGCACGCGGGAGTTTTCCAGAGGAATCACTGTGACTGGTGTGGGATGGGAACGATAGCGAATTTGCACTTCTGCATGAATTGGGGTAGAAGGTTCAGCAATCGAAACCCAATTGACGCGATTGACGGTGCATTCTGGTTGAGTGGCTTTAGTGCGATCGCCTACAATCACTCTATTATTAACTGCATCTAATTCAATCACATACAAAGGTTCTGCCGCCGCAACTCCTAAGCCTTTACGTTGCCCAATCGTGTAATGATGGACACCATCATGCTGTCCCAAAACTTTACCTGATGTATCGACAATATCGCCTTTTTTCGGCGCAAGATACTTATCGAGAAACGCCCGCATAGAACCGTTGCTTTCTACTAAGCATAAATCTTGGCTTTCTGGCTTATCGGCGGTAGCCAGTCCATATTCTGCAGCGATGCGGCGGGTGTCGGCTTTTTGCATATTTCCCAGTGGAAATACGGTAGCCGCTAGTAAATCCTGCGACAAATCATAGAGAAAATAAGACTGGTCTTTATTGCGGTCAACTGCCCTTAACAATTGATAGCGCCCAGTAGCTTCATCATAGTTAATTTTGGCATAGTGACCCGTAGCAATGCGATCGCATCCCAGTTCCTCACGCGCATATTGCACCATCGGCCCGAATTTCACCGTTTTATTGCACTGTGAGCAAGGTAGCGGCGTGATCCCCACGCTGTAACCAGCTACTAAATAATCGACAATATTTGTCTGAAAGACATCGCGAATATCAACAACTTGATGGGGAATACCCAATTGTTCGCAGATATTTGCCGCGTCGATCATTCCTTCAGAACAGCATTGACCTTTACCTTTCATTAGCCAAAGGGTCAAACCAACGACTTCATAGCCTTGATTGTGGAGTATAGCGGCGGCGGTGGAACTGTCAACGCCACCGGAAAGACCAACGACGACTTTTTTCATATCCTTAAAATATTACTAGGCTAGTGGCTGCTGATAACGCTAATGCTAAACACCAAACGCAAGTTTTGTCGTATTGTTTTGCAGTATGAAAATATATGCCTTGCAGCCCCATTGTGACGATTGTAGCATATATATCTTCAAAGCCTTGCTATATAAGCACTTCAGGTATATAAGTAGTAATAACTAAATTTTAGATTTGAGATTGCGATCGCCAACCATTCTCAATCACAAAATTCTCACCCTCAACCCTCAACAAACGACAACGGAAGGAGAATGACAACTAAAAATTGTACAGACGCGATTCATCGCGTCTCTGATGTAAACGATTCATCGCGTCTCTGTCTCTGACAACTGCAAAAATTTTCGCCATACCTATGCAATGCCACTCAGCCCAATAAACACATTCTAAGTTAACACTTATATAGGTGCTACAACAGACTGCTCTATTAGTTCCTTGAGGAAATTGTTGAGAAATACTGTTACTACTATGTCCAGATCAATACCAGACCAATTGTTTACCCTACCCATAGTGCCCTTGTTTATGGGAGGATGCTTGGCGTTGTTACCCGACTCTACCCCAGTGCAAGCACAAGTTACCAAAGGTGGCTTTTTGTTGGCACAGCGCACGGTAGTCAATAGCTTACCACCACCACCCAGTTTGCCACCAATTCCTTCTAATCAGCAGCCATTAAATACAGCCAGTCAACCGCCACAAACAGTAATTTGGAAATCATATAATCCAAATTTTCAGTCTCCGCCTCAAGTTAGGGTTAATCAAAATTATCAAAATAATCAAAATTTTAGACCTTACCAAACACCTTACCAAACAGTCCAAGCTAATTCCTATACTTGGAGTGCTGAACGCTATATTGTTTACGTCGATGGTGGTGATTCCCAACAATTGCAACGTGTACGCCAGTTAGAACGGAGTGCTTATATCAGACATTTCAATGGGCGGCCTGTAATTCAATCAGGCTCATTTAGCAGACAAGCGAACGCCCAACAAAGAGTTAGAGAATTAGAGTTAAATGGTATTTATGGTGCCCAAATTGTCAGGGCTTCTAGCGGACAACAACAAGTAGGCTATGGTTATGGTGGGCCTGATTATAGAAATTCCCAACCACAGAGAGTTAGAACTAGTTATTACTATGTAACTATTCCTGCTAGAACACAAGATTTATCTGCTATTGCTAGCCGCATTCGTCAAAGTTCTGGACGCTATGACATTGTAATTGAAAGGCAGCAACCATTGGGGCCTCATATCGCCGTAGGGCCGTTTGGAAAGCGCGAAGATGCTGAACGCTGGAATGACTATCTACAAAAATTGGGATATGGTAACGCCAGAGTTTACTACGGTAAGTAAGTGAAAAAGTTGTGCTTATAGCATTGCCCGCAATTCGTAGGGGCGGGGTTACCCCGCCCCTACAAGTTGATATAATTAGTTCCTTGGAGTGTTTTTAGGCATTTAAAAAGCGCGCTCGCTCAATCGTCTAATTAATCAAATTACAGATTCCAACCACCAGAAACTTCCACAATTTGTCCGGTGATATAATCAGCATCTTTATCTACAAAAAAATTGACAACTCTTACCATATCCTCAAAAGTCGCCAATCGTCCGCTAGGGATTTCATTTAAAGGTTGACTTACAGAATTTTCTACCACTCCTGGCGAAACAACGTTGACAGTAATTTTGTGTTTGATTAACTCCTTTGCCAGGGCTTTACTGTAGAGAATAATTCCCGTTTTAGCAATTACATAAGGAGTCGCCATCGGACGAGCAATTAAATCTTGTGCGCCAGCAAAACCTAAATTAATAATCCGACCCCAACCCATTGCTTTTAAATGCGGTATTGCAACTTGACTAACATAAAATGTCGCATTCAAGTTGCTATCTAAGATTTCTTGCCACTCTTCGGGTGTAATATCTTCAATTGATTTTTTCAAGTAGTTGCCAACATTATTGACTACTACAGAGAGTCCTCCCAAGCTTTCGGCGGCGCTATCTACTAAGTTACGTACTTCTTCTGGCTTGGTGATATCGGCTTGTAAGCTAACAGCTTTTACCCCATAGGCGGCGGCTGCCTGGGTGACTTCGTTTGCCGCTTCTACACTGCGGTTATAATGTACTACAACATCAAAACCTTGACTGGCTAAATCCAGCACAATGGCGCGTCCAATACCTTTAGCTGCACCAGTTACCAAAGCTTTTTTAAGGCTCACCATTGATCTGCTGTAAATAATTTTCTATGAGGATTTGAGTATAGCTATTTAAAGGATAGTTTAATGCTGCTTGTGGGCTAACCCATTCCCATTCAACAATTTCTTCATTGGGTATAATGTTAACTACCGCCGATTCTGCGTAGTAATTTAGCATGATAAAGTGAGCTTCTTTGCAAAATTGAGGGTCTAGCCGTGATTCTTGCAATAACGCCCAGCGAATATTGGTAATATCTAAGCCAACTTCCTCGCGGAATTCACGGATGAGAGCAGCTTCTAAAGATTCGCCCCATTCGACTTTACCCCCTGGAATACCCCACAAGCCTCTCCATTTAGTAGTTTTGGCAATGAGAACTCGATCTGAATTCGAGTCTTTAACTAAAGCGGCTACGGTGACAACAGGTAGGCGAGCCGGTTCTGTCTGGTTTGAGACTGGCTCTGGAATTGGGATATTGGTAATCATTTAACTTTAGTTTGTAAAATTGTTCCGATATGGGCTGCTCTTGAAACGATAGTCCTGCATCTTTTCAAGTGAACCATACCTAATGGTATATTGATACGCCTTCGGTATATTTACGTCATTTTTAACTACTAAGGTACTTAAAATTTTCAGAATTAATATGAAGAATTATATCATGTGCGGATCGTCCCGGACTTTGATTCATCATCTCTCAGCTAAAAATTGAGCATTTCACATTCAGGACTTGCCACTTATGACGGATCTTCAAAATCGAGAAGCAGAAATTTCCCAAATTGTAGTTACCGCAGCACAGATGCGGGAAATTGAAGAGAGGATATTTGCCGCCGGAATGCCTGTAGTAGCTTTAATGGAAAAGGTAGCCGGATTAATTTCCCGTCGTCTAGAGGCGATGATTCCCCCAGGAAA
This sequence comes from Calothrix anomala FACHB-343, assembly GCF_014696435.1. Taxonomy (GTDB): domain Bacteria; phylum Cyanobacteriota; class Cyanobacteriia; order Cyanobacteriales; family Nostocaceae; genus Aulosira; species Aulosira anomala_A. The sequence continues at coordinate 104,922 of NZ_JACJQG010000006.1, forward strand.
ATCTCGTGTTGGGGTGTTAGTGGGGCCGGGACATAATGGCGGCGATGCTTTAGTTGTAGCGCGGGAATTACATTTTCGCGGATATGAGGTTTGGATTTACAATCCTTTTAATAAGCTCAAAGAATTAACCGGGAAGCATTTGCAATATGCTCAAAGTTTGGGGATACCCTGCTATCAAGCAGTTGAGCAGTTACGAGACTGCGATGTCTTGGTTGATGGCTTGTTTGGCTTTGGTTTAGAAAGAAAGCTGAAAGATAAGATTGCAGTTGCTATTAATGAATTAAATACCTGGAAACAGCCAATTTTTAGTATAGATTTACCTTCCGGCTTACATACAGATACAGGGGAGGCTTTAGGGACAGCAATTCGCGCTACCCATACATTTTGCTTAGGTTTATGGAAGCTAGCTTTTTTACAGGATCGTGCTTTAGATTATCTTGGTAATGCAGAGTTAATTGATTTTGATATCCCCATCGCGGATGTAGAAGCAGTTCTCAAAGATGTAGCAAAATTTACCCGCATTACTACAGCCAAAGCGATCGCAAATCTTCCCCTACCCCGTCGTCCAGTTACCCACAAATACAAAGAAGGACATTTACTGCTAGTTTGCGGTTCTCATCGCTACGCTGGGGGAGCAATTTTAACGGCTTTGGGTGCGCGTGCTAGTGGTGTGGGGATGTTATCAATTGCTGTACCAGAATATCTCAAGCCGATTTTGGTGTCACATTTACCAGAAGCCTTGGTAATTGGCTGTCCAGAAACAGAAACAGGAGCGATCGCGCATTTACAATTACCAGAGAAAACCGATTTAAGTACCTTTGATGCGATCGCAATTGGCCCTGGTTTAACAATTGATGCCACACCTATTGTGCAACAAGTTATGGAAAGCAAACGTCCTTTAGTTTTGGATGCTGATGCTTTAAATATCTTGGCACAAATAGGAACCATCTCCACCTTACAAAAACGCCAAGCACCCACAATACTTACACCCCATGAAGGGGAATTTAAGCGTTTATTTCCCAATATTCCGGATATACAACAAGATAAAGTCAAAGCTGTGAGTCAAGCAGCTTTACAAAGTGGGGCGATAGTTTTGTTAAAAGGTGCGAGAACTTTAATTGCTAATGCTCACGGTTCATTGTGGCTAAATCCCAACAGTACCCCAGCTTTAGCACGTGGTGGTAGCGGCGATGTTTTAACAGGAATAATGGGCGGATTATTAGCACAAGCCATGAAAAAACAAATAGCCATTGAAGAAGTCGTAGCCACTGCTTCTTGGTGGCATTCTCAAGCAGGAATTATAGCAGCCCAAGAGCGTACAGAATTAGGTGTAGATGCTTTTACTTTGACACAATATTTGATGCAGGCAATAGTTAATTGTCATTAGTCATTAGTCATTTGTCATTTGTCATTTGTCATTTGTCATTTGTTAGAGAAGCGATTAATCGCGTCTGTACAATTGTCATTTGTCTCCCTTGTCCCCCTTGTCTCCCTTGTCCTCCTTGTCCTCCTTCCCTTATCCTCCTTCTGCCATCTGCCGTCTGCCTTCTGCCTTCTTTCTTTGATAAACTTCAGGAAGTTGCCACCAAGCTACATGGGGATATTCATGATGTTCTTGGTGGTAACCGAAGTGATAACAAGCAAGAAATGACCAAAAAGTTGGTAATTCTATTGTTTGGGTGCAATGAGGATAAATGTATCCTGATTTAGGTTCGCGATGGGGTAAATATGTCCCAAAGTAAAATAATTGAATCGAACTTAAAATTGGTGGAATACACCAAAAAATGATGAGATTTGTCAGGGACAAGTGCAAAGCAAATCTGGCAAAATTAAAGATGATTGTAAAACCGAGTAATTGTTTCCAAGTTGAGTATCCCATCATAAAGTGAAGATACCAAAAAAAGCCGCTTTTTCTGTTTTGGTCGTGAAAATCTGGGTCAAGTTCGCTGGCGGGATGTTTATGATGTAACCAATGCTTTTGTAAAAGCTGTTGATAGGGAAATAAAGCATAAAGTGTTACAGCTATCTTCCCAATTAAATGATTAATTCGCGGATTTTTGCGACAAACTGAGCCATGCATAGCATCATGAGCAGTAATAAATAGTCCTGTACTGAGGAATGTTTGCCAAATTAATGCAATTGGTATCAACCAAAGAGGCATTTGCTGATAGTTGATGCTGAGTAACCAAACTAGACTACCTAGCCAGAGACTAATAATTAACAGAGCTATTACCAAACCGTAAACAGAATCTTGTCTAGTAGCAAAATTTTCAATCTCTAAATTATAACTGACTGGTTTGTCCCAAATATTCAAGCTGATACCCCTTTATTTGTTCTGCTGATTTAGAAAATTAACTGTAATTCTTAATTAGGGCTTTGATTTAGCTCAAAGTTTTGAGTATTATCCTTGATTTTGTGTGAATTAAGCATAGTAATTTCTCGTAAAAATTGGAATTACAAATTAAGAATTAGTAATTATTGTATTGCTTTAATTATTTATGTATTTCTATCTTTGGGTGCAGAATTCATCTATTTTTTTTAATTTTTCAAGTTGTTATTATAGGCTGTGCCATCTTTACAGCCTATAATTGTGTTTGATGTGTCAGCAATTTTTTACCCAATTCCAGTAGATTCCTCTAGAGTGAGAAATTTACATTTGATAAATACCTAATTTGTATGATGCATCAGAAAATCTAGGACTTACGCACCGAACAAAAAAACCCTCACCAGGGTGGTCAAAAGTCAAAAGTCAATGGTCAAAATTCAAGTTTTTGGACTATGGACTATTGACCATTGACAAAAAGCATGAAAAATATCTGACACTGCGTAAGTCCTAAAATCATACAACTATTGCATCATAAATATCTATAATTGGTACGTTTTTTGGTGAGTAGAAGCAAAATCCCCGACTTTTTGAAAAAGTCGGGGATTTAAGCAATCACCAAGCCTCATAACTGATGTGGTTAAGTAGTAAGTTAATTTGCTAAGTGATGATAGTTACCTTTCCTGTATCCAAATCGTAACGACCGCCGACTATTTTGAGTTTACCGGAGTTGAGGCGATCGCTTAACAGAGGCGATCGCTTTAACCGTTCGATTTGATATTGCACATTCGCCACGACAGCGTTATCCACGGCGTCACCTGGCTGATCCTTTACTTTGGCGGCAGCTGGCTTAATTGCTTTGACAAAGGTACTAATATCGCCAAGTAAGGTTTCATTTTGCACGGCGGCGGTGACTGCTCCACAGCGCTCGTGGCCTAGTACCATCAGTAAGGGTGAGCCTAGTAAGCTAACTGCATATTCAATACTCCCACGTGCTTCTGGTGTGGCAATATTTCCCGCAATTCTGACATCAAAGATATCGCCAATACCTTGATCGAACAGAATTTCTGGCGCAACCCGCGAATCTGCACAGCTGAGGATGGTTGCAAATGGATGTTGCGCTTGTGCTACTTCTAGCAACCGCGCTGCTGATTGATCTGGGTATTGGGGTTGATGCTGCACAAATCGCTGATTTCCCTCTAGCAGCTTTTGCAATGCAGCATCGGGAGTCAGAGATGGGGGACTTTCTGGGTGTAATTCGGCAGCTTGAGCTTGTTTTAAGTGCCAAATTAAATCGCTGGTACTCAGCGTTAAACCAAATACCCCCGTAGCTCCCCATTTTAAAAAGTCACGACGTTCCATAAATTGTGTTATTAGTCTGTTATAATGACGCTACACATTTCATGGAGCGAATCTCCATGACATCGGAAATGTAACAAGTGCCGCCAAATTTGTTGAGCAATGGGCGAATATTTTCCACCACAGGCTTGAGTTGTTCTGGCATACAAAAGGCGATGATGTAGACATTATCCAGCATGGTCATATCTAAATCTTCCGTTGTCCCGCGTAATCCTTTACCGGCAACATCGCGAATGACTGCATGACCATGTACGCCTGACTTATCTAAACTATCTAATATTTTGGCAAGTTCAAAAGAGTTGGCGATAATTTCTATCTTTTTAACTAAATGCATATTATTACCTCCAAAATAGGTTAATTCCGTATAGATATAGCGGAATCCCGATAATAATGTTGAACGGAAATGTGACTGCTAAGGCTGTAGAAACGTACAAACTAGGATTCGCTTCGGGAACAGTCATCCGCATAGCCGCAGGAACAGCGATGTAAGAGGCGCTGGCGCATAGTACAGCAAACAGTAACGCATCTCCCTGAGACATACCAATGAATTTGGATATAGTTAAGGCAATACAGGCATTAACTATGGGAATTAGTATGGCAAATAAAATCAGGAATAGTCCGGTTTTTTGCAAGTCTTTAATTCTTCTGGCGGCTACTAATCCCATATCTAATAAAAAGAAAGTGAGAACGCCATAAAATAAACCTTGAGTAAAAGGTTCTAAAACATGCCAACCATGTTCTCCTGTCAACACACCAATTATCAAACTACCAACGAGAAGAAAAACAGAACTATTTAGAAATGCTTCTTGTAACACTTCTGACCAAGAAAATTCCCGCTTTTCATCTACTGTAAATATATTCACCAGGATGAGTCCAACTATTATGGCTGGGGATTCCATGAGAGCCAGTGCTGCTACCATGAAGCCATCAAAACTAATACCAAGCTCAGTTAAAAATGCGCTAGCCGTGATAAAAGTGACTGCACTAATAGAACCATAAGTTGCAGCGATTGCCGCAGCATCGTAAGTATCCAGCTTGAGTTTGAGGATGAAAAATGTGTAAATCGGCACAACACAAGCCATCATCATTGCTGCGAAAAGCGTCAACACAACTTCTTGTGTAATGCCACTTTTGATCAATTCTACTCCGCCTTTAAAGCCGATCGCAAACAGTAAATAAAGCGAGAATAATTTGGGTATAGGTGCGGGTATTTCTAAATCAGATTTGACAAAAACCGCAGCCATTCCCAAAAAGAAAAACAGGATGGGCGGATTAAGGATGTTAGATAGAATTAAACTACTATCCACCGTCATCCCTCCTGATGCTGATAAAACTGAAAATGAAAGAAATTCGGCATCTTCAACAATTGAACGATTGACTCATGATGTATCGTGTATTGCTACCATCTGTCAATTGTTTGTCATTTCTTGTCAAATATAAGGTTATATATGATTTGAAAAGTGAGTGCGAGTAAGTGCGATCGCTTTTTTCACAAATCTCATGTTTACAATTTAAAATAATTGGAAATATTAATTTATGAAAAAACTTTTATTTTTATGTAGCCAAAATCGACTGCGGAGTCCGACAGCAGAAGTGGTATTTTCGGAATATGCAGGTATCGAGACAGATTCAGCCGGTTTAGATCGTTATGCAGAAGTACCCGTATCGACAGAAGCAATTGAATGGGCTGATATAATTTTTGTCATGGAAAAAACCCATAAACAGAAATTAGCCCAAAATTTTCAGCCTTTTCTCAAAGATAAGCGCGTGATTTGTTTAAATATTCCCGATGAATATGAATATATGGAACCAGCTTTAATTAAATTGTTAAAGCAAAAAGTGCTACCTATATTGAAAATTGGCATTGAGTGAGCAGTACATGAATCAATTCAAAATTCAAAATTCAAAATTCAAAATTCAAAATTACAGCAGTTTTCACCTATTTGAACCACATCTGTCGTAGGGGCACGGCACCAGTAAAATTATTGTATGTACCAAAAGATTATCGGTGCCGTGCCCCTACCAGATGTCATATTCTTGTTTCAAATTGGTAATGACTAATGACTAATGACTAATGACCTCAATTGGCAAATTTGGGAGTTAACTTGAGTTTTGCAGCAGTATTCGCATTCACATTTTCCTGTTCCCAAAGCATGGAATGATATTCAATTTTGCGCCAAGGATCAACCATATCAATATAATGTTTATGAAAGGCATGACCTGATTGTCCGGGAGCATGAATAGCTAAGGAATTATCAAGATTTTTTAAATCTACAATCATTCGCAGGGAAGGAATATCTGTCACTTCAAAAGATTTGTTAGCTTTCCAACGATTAGCATTTACTGTTTCCCCATTTCCTCCAGTAGCAAACGCACCACGATTAAATAAAGCCTCAATCATCGCCACTCCAGATTTACCTAAAGTCGCGTTACGAAATGTAATACGATGTAAATTTCCCCAGTTCCAAGACTTGGGATCTTTACCTTGAATTTGTTCTAATTCATATACAGCTGCGGTAAACGCTTGTTGCAGAATGTTGTCGCGATTTTCTACTTGTGGAGTGTTGCGATTGTCCCACCAGCTACTATTTGGCTGTTTAATAATATTTTTGATGACTTCATACCAGCGATCGCCTCCATCGGGAAAATAATCTTGAGGTAATTGATCGTGAAAGGTATCTGCTAGTAAATGTTTCCAGAATACCTCAAACAAAGCAGCCGCAGGGGATGACATTTCTAATTGCAGATCCCAATTAATGAGTAATTGTCTTGCTGTTTCTAAATGTGGTTGATTTAGAGAAATATCTTTCAGTAGTGGGACTAAATTTTGCGCATTCAAATTGCGGTTATCGCCTTGAATCAACTCTACATCTAACAGCGATAAAGGTTGATTTGCCTGAGCAATCATTTCAACAATTCGCTGGGCGCGATAGCCATAAACCCAGTCGGTAGTAATTAAATAAGGATATTTAGTTTGGACTAAATTGTTAGCACTAGCAATATAACCTTGAGGCGGGTTAAAACTTTTAGGTAATTGCTCAAAATCAATATAGCCTAGCCATTCATATTCATCAGTCCACCCAGGAACGGGATAACGCCCGTTACCCTTGGCGCGGATGGGGAATTTACCCGGCATTTGATAGCCTATATTGCCATCAATATCAGCATAAACTAGATTCTGGGCAGGTACATCATAATTTTTCGCTGCTGCGCGGAAATCTTGCCAATTTTGCGCTCGATTAAGCAAGGGAATCGCATATCCTAAAGTTGATGGTTCTAAAGCTGTCCAGCGCAAAGCTACAGCGTATTGTTGCGGAATTTCTATTCCCTGATTTCCTGGTAAATGCTGTAACTTGGGTGAAACATCCGAGAGAATAGGGCCATGTCTGGTGTAGCGTACTGTTTGCACGATTGCTTGACTTCCGGCAACTTTAATTGTCTCTTTTACTAGTTGCATATCTACCCATTTACCATTTACCTCATATTGGTTGGGGTTATTGGGGTTGATTTTCTCAATGTATAAATCCATTACATCTGGTTCAACATTAGTGACACCCCAAGCAATGCGATCGCTATGACCGATAATTACTCCTAGCATCCCCGCAAAGGAAAAGCCGGTGACGTTATAAGGACATTCCGCAGTCTTGGTTGTACAATGTAACCCCACCTCATACCAAATCGAAGGCATTTGCACCGCCAAGTGCGGGTCATTGGCTAAAATGGGCTTACCTGTAGCTGTCAGTTTCCCTGAGATTACCCAATTATTTGAACCTATGCCAATTCCCCGCGAACCGATTAATTCTTCTACAGCTAACATTGGCTGAGTCAGGGATTGCAAAGCTGGGGTAATTGCGGCTGTTACTTGGGCAATACTTGAGGCAATCAATTCTGTCTCGTCAAAATTTTTTTCCTCTCCTGTTTGCTTTTTTTGCTCCTCAGGTAAAATCACAGGTAAATCTTGGGGATATGGGGGAAAAAGTTCTTCTACCTGCGCCAAATTTAAGGTTTTTAGCAAAATAGTGCGTTCGATTTCCCGCTCAAAATTTCTCCCCAAGTCGTAAGCCATGACTTTACCCCAAGTGAGAGAATGGAGCATTTGCCAAGGTTCTGGTTTATACCCAGGATTGAGGAATTTCAACACTGCATATTCGAGACTGAGTTTGCTGCCTTGATGCTCTGCTAAATAAGCGTTAACCCCATCCGCATAAGCTTGCAGATATCCCTTCATCTCTGCATTTACTTGTGCGATTTCTTGCTGCGCTATCCTCGCCCAACCCATTGTCCGCAAATACTTATCTGTGGCGATTTGGGAAGAACCAAACATTTCTGCAAGTCGTCCAGAACCTATATGTCGCCAAAAGTCCATTTGCCAAAACCGGTCTTGAGCGTGGATGTATCCTTGCGCCATAAATAGATCGTGAGAATTGGCTGCGTAAATGTGGGGAACACCCCAGCGATCGCGCTGGACAGTTACCTCAGCTTTTAGTCCTGTAAGTGCGATCGCGCCATTTTCTACAGGAAAGGATTGACGTACATTATAAGTAATAAATCCTAGTAATAATAGTACCAAGACTAATAGTAAAATTACGAAATTTTTGATTACTTTCAGCAACCGTAATTTTCTGGTTCTTCTGATCGGCATGGGATGCAGCATTGTTAATCAAATCTCGGATATTGTACTCCTTGAGGCGTGCTTTTGAGCCAGAACATTAATTTAATTGCCTTATATAATCGACCAATATACAATTTATAAATTTCCAGTTCTTAGTTGATAAGAAAATTAACTCAATATTTTTAATTTACTACTCGATTATACCCGTAGTAATCTGCTTTCAGTTGAGGCAATCTTATTTAATGAACCCCAAATTTAGTATATTCTCGAACATAGGGAGGCTGAAGCCCTAATATAATATCTTCTTTGGCAACACCTTTAGCCATTAACTTATCAGCAATTACTGTATCAGTTTGATTGCGTTGAATCCAAATTTTATCTTTTCTAATTTCTACATGAAGCAGACAATTATAAATGCGTCGATGTCCTTTCCATCCCAAGTCGATCAATAAATATCTGTCATTTGCTATATCAAATATAGTTTCAGATTCAATATCTCCCCCTAGAGTTTTTCCTTGAGACTCTTCTGTTAATAATTCCTGAATATATTGGCGGTAATTAGTTAATTTATCCATTTGATAATCGCCTCATTTAATGAATCATAAATTATTAATTTAATTTGATATTTTTTAACAGATGCTTTTGGTAAGTCTCGATAAAAGAAGGATTCATAAGCTTCAATAGGTACAGCCAAATATAAAATTCGTTCTGGTTCCGTTTCTTCTAATACTAGCCGATAATTCAGAAATTGTCCCAACGCTAGATGAAAATCAAAAATAGCTGAATCACTTAAAAAACTTTTGATTTCTACAGCTATTTTTTGTTCAGCTTTTTCTGCTCCTAAAACTTGCTCTGCTCCTAAGTCGATAGAGATTTTATCCTCTTCACCGAATTCAATACGTAATGGATCGTGAGTAATTACCCATCCCTCTTTTTGTAAGCCTTGTTTGACAGCTTGATGAAATTTATCTCTAGCAGACATTGATCGTAGCCTGACATTTTCCTAAATTTTAATATTTTTGCGCAAAATCTACCAATAATTAGGTTGAGCATTATCTCAATACCGCCAGAGACGAATTCCCAAAAGTCGCAGTTTTGGAGAATAGTTATCTTTTAAAATAGAAAAGCTAATCCTAAAGGTACTTTATTGATCGCGCGTAAAACCCCATCTCCTTGTGGATGTGGATATAAGCGCGGTTGATGCCTCTAGGTCTTGCCTTTCCCTTGTCTTGGCGGTAACTTCTGAACTATTGTGCAAGTAGATTCAGAGCAGATGGCGGGAGGTAGAACAATGGGATTAGCTGGATTAAGAATTGTATTAGTCGAGCCAGCTGGCCCCTTAAACCTGGGTGCGATCGCGCGGGTAATGAAAAATTTCGGACTAAATCAGCTAATTATCGTCAATCCCCAATGCGATCGCCTGTCACCAGATGCAATGAAAATGGCGGTTCATGCTAAGGAAATTTTAGAATCTGCGGTAGTTGTGCAGACATTACCGGAGGCTTTGCAAGGATGTGTCAGGATAATAGCCACCACCGGTAGAGTTAGCAGTTGGAAAATTCCTTTAGAAAACCCGCGCACAGCTTTACCTTGGTTGCTCGAAGAACCAGAAAAACCAGTAGCTTTAATTTTTGGCAGAGAAGACCGAGGATTAAGCAACGAAGAATTAAACTATGCACAGAAGTTCGTGCAGATTCCCACCCATGAAAGTTATCAATCTTTAAATTTAGCTACGGCTGTGGGTATTTGCTGTTATGAATTAGCACAATTAACAGCGCAGCCAGTAACTGAGTCTACAACATCCCCAGAACTCGCATCTTGGGATATGGTGGAAGCCTATTATCAACAATTAGAATCTTTACTGCTCAAAATTGGTTATCTTTATCCACATACAGCAACTAGCAGGATGGAGAAATTTCGCCAACTATATAACCGTACACAGCTGCAAACAACCGAAGTAGCAATGTTAAGAGGTATTTTGCGGCAGATAGAATGGGCGATTCTTAATAATCGTCAGTAGAGACGCGATTAATCGCGTCTGTACAATTCCATTAATCGCGTCTGTACAATTGTCAGTTGTATTTTGCTTTGTCTTTGATATTGCGCAATTAAGGAAAGGAACTTACGTTAATATGTACCCATTCACCCTCCCAAAATAGATAATATAGCTTAAACTAAACACAAAAATGCTACTTACTGGCAAAAAGTGAATTCAATATAAAAGTATTAAAGTACTTGAGGAGTGAGTTTTGGGTCGGGAGTCAGCAGGAAAACCATCAAGTGGGTCACAAGGAGTAGCGGTGTCAGAATCAAGTGACAAACTCAGAGCTTTCTCGCGGCGTCCAACCGGAAACCGCAGCCAACGTCCAAGGCGTAAAGTGCAAAAAGAGGAAGCAAAGAAAGTCAAAGCGCCTAATCAAAAGCGTGGCGTTGCGAAAGAAACGCAAATTACATATATAACCAAGCCTGTTAATTCTTCCCCAATGGCGACTGGGGTATCCAGGTCAAAAAATGCGTCAAAAACTGGACTGGTAATGCCGGCGGCGGTCAAACCCATACCGAGAACAAGGGTAGCAGATCCTCAAGTACAATCTGGTACTGTGAAGATGAAGACAGTACGGGTAGATCCGCGATCGCCTAGAGGTAGTAGAACTACAGTGCGATCGCGTAAAACACGTTTAAAGCCAATGGCCAGAACTTTGTTGTACACCATGCGGTTGTTAATTGTGGGAGTTGGTATCGGCGCAATTATGGGGACGCTGCTGTCGGTGTTAGACCCCGCTACGCGCATGGCTCCTAATCCATCAGCACCAGCTAATACCAATGTCGGACAATCCCAAAACCAAAATACTCCCAATGGGGGAACGCCTGCAGGATTAAATTTATCTCAGGAAAATTTCCAGTTAAAAAGCGCTGTACAAAATCTTGTAGCAGCCAATCCAAATCTCACACCAGGAGTGATGTTAGTAGATTTGGATACAGGTAGTTATGTAGATATCAATAGCAACGCCAGCTTTCCCGCAGCTAGTACCATTAAAATTCCCATTTTAGTAGCTTTTTTCCAAGATTTGGATGCAGGGAAAATCCGCCTTGATGAAATGCTGACGATGGAGCAGCAAGCGATCGCAGGTGGTTCTGGTAATATGCAATACAAGCCAGCCGGAACTAAATTTAATGCTTTAGAAGTCGTCAGCAAGATGATTACCATCAGCGACAATACAGCTACAAATATATTGATTGCGCGACTGGGAGGTATAGAATCGCTGAATCAACGGTTCCGCAGTTGGGGTTTAACAACTACAGCTATTCGCAATCCACTTCCAGATTTACAAGGAACAAATACAACTAGTCCCAAGGAATTAGCCACATTAATGGCGATGGTACATCAAGGGAATTTGGTGAGTATGCGATCGCGCGATCGCTTGCTGGATATTATGCGCCAAACCCAAAGAGATGAGTTGTTACCATCTGGTTTAGGAGCAGGTGCTACCATTGCTCACAAAACAGGCGACATCGGCACAATGCTAGCAGATGCAGGTTTAGTTGATATCCCAACAGGCAAACGCTACATAGCCGCAGTGATGATCCAAAGACCTAACAACGACTCCCGTGCGCAAAAATTAATTAGTGCCATTTCTCGCACAGCTTATCAACAATTTAGCCAAAATAATCTCGCACCCAATAACACAGCACCCAATATACCCACAAGCAATATACCCACAAACAACATACCGACAAGCAATATACCCACAAATACTATGCCGGTAAATACTATGCCCGCAACAGGTTATCAGTCACCGATGATGGCTCCGACTGTACCTATGAATAGTTACCCACCCCCAGTGATGACTCCTTATCCTAACGGTATGGTCAACCCTATGCCTAACACTGTTTACCCATCATCACCAATGATGAACCCCACATATTATCCACCCAGGTAATGTTGACTATTGACCATTGACTATTGACCATTGACTATTCACTGTTGACTGTAGGTTAACAGAAAGATAATGAAGTATGAAAAAAAGGATAAGTAATTACCCTCAAGGTTGAAAATGAGAATGGAAAGCTTGATTTTCCATTTTATTTTCAATACTTTACATTTCATCCTTCATTTAACATGGAACCAACTACACCCACAATCGAATTTTTTGCTGGACTTAGTGAAGAACTAAGTAATGTCAGTTTGCGGCGGGAAGTCCGCACCGGGAAGCGTATTGTTGTGATGTTTTTTGAAAAATTACAAGCCTTAGAAGGGTTTAATAGCTTTACTAAACCGTCTTTAAATTCCTTACGATTAACTGATGAAGAAGGCGAAATTAATGTGACACCTTCTTCTACGCGCTTCATTTTTGGTGGTGATGAAGGCGATGAACTAAAGAAAGTTGAATGTAAATTTGAAATTGAGCAAGACGATAGTTGGGAAAGATTTATGCGGTTTATGTATCGCTATGCTGATGCTAATGGGATGGAATATGGCGAACGTTAAATTTTGTAGTTACAGCTATTTTCAGGTAAATAGACCATGCTGTAGGGGCACGGCACCGACAATCTTTTGGTACATACAATAATTTTACTGATGTTCCCTACGATAGATGTGGTTCAAATAGGTGAAAACTGCTGTCAGTTGCGATCGCATAATCACACTCAAACGCTATTAGCAGACACTTGTCACAAAAATTCGTAATTCGTAATTATCACCTCAGAGATAAATCCCCAGGATTGAATCATAAATTAAGGGGCTTGTACCTAAAATTAATTGATGCATCATTCAGGATTAATTATTGAATTGTTAATGATGAATTACGAATTAATATTTATTTGACTTACGAAACTGCAAACTCTGTAAGTTTCCTTTGTTCTAGGGTTCTAAAACCTAACACAATCTGCTCTTTAGGAATTCCCGCCGCCACTAAATCTACAGCAACACCATCTTCTGTACCATCATGCTGAATCCAAAGTTTACAATCAACCATGTTAATGTGTTGCAAATTTCCGTATATACGATAACCATTTTGCCAGCCAGCTTCTACTAAAAGATAGCGATCGCGCTCTCTATCGAAAACTAATTCTATTTCAACATCCTCATCACTACCTAAAAAATCAGCATAATCTTGCAGGACTTTTTCAATAATGTTTCTGTACTGAGCTTTTAGTGAATCCATTGGATAATTTCCTCCTTTAATGTATCGAAGGTAACCAAGTAGGTCGGCGTAAATAATTATTGTTGGAATAAGGCAGGGGGACTCGGGGCCCCCTTTGGGGATAGGGGGAGAGGGGGCAGGGAGCAGGGGGAGAAAGAGTTTGAGCCTTATTTACTTTTCTTCACATAGTTTGGTTTTATTGCACCGACTTAGTTAAACGCTGCAACGCGATCGCAGATCTCGCTTCAAGAAAGATTCCCTACTCTACAATAAAAGCGATCGCTTGTTCAGGGAGATATTATGTTTTCTGATATCGCATTCCTGGAAGCTGAGTAACCAAACCCATTAATTCTAACTGTAATAAAGCGCTAGAAACTGAGCCTGTATTCAAGCCAGTTTTTTGCACAATAAAATCAAAAGGTAAGGCATCACAGGCTAAAGTATCTATTACCTGTTGCAATTCTGGCGCTAAATTTGGCAAAGTTAATTGCTGCGGTGCGGATGATTCTGTAATTACATCTAATTTTGGTATTGCTCCCAGCATTTTTAACAGTTCATCAAGTTCTTTAAGAATTATGGAAGCGCCTTGACTAATTAATTTTAAACATCCTTGAGATGGTATATCGTCTAATCTTCCAGGTAATGCATAAACATCTCTACCAAAATCGTTAGCGTAGGTAGCAGTAATTAATGCGCCTGATTTTAAAGGTGCTTCTATGACTAAAATCGCCCGACTCAAACCTGCAATAATGCGATTGCGGCGAGGAAAATGACTGCGATCTGGTGGCGTTTTCGCGGGATATTCACTTATTACTAATCCTGAAGTCAAAATCTGTTTGTACAAATCTCGATTTTTTGGTGGATAGATGACATCAACACCTGTACCTAAAACTGCGATCGTTCTTCCACCGGCTTTCATCGTGGCTAGGTGACTTTCGGTGTCAATTCCCTCAGCCATTCCCGAAACTACTGTGAAGCCGTTTTTGGCTAAAGCTGTGCTAATTTGGCGAGTCCAACGGATACCATAATCTGAAGGTTGACGAGTCCCCACAATCCCGACTAAAGGTATGTTTCCCAGATTTTCTTGTAATTCTACTTCCCCGCGATAGTACAAACTTGCAGGGGGACTGGGTGTTTCTAAAAGCAAGCGGGGATAATCTGCGTCTGCTGGCGTCCAAAAATGGGGGTTTTCTGCTTCGTGCTTGAGCAGTAGTTGCTCTGGATTGAGACGCGATCGCTGTTTTACTACCTTTTCTAATGTCTGCGTCCCAAAACCCTCTACCTGAGCCAATTCCGCCGCCGTAGCTTTCCAAGCTGTCGCCAGCGTACCAAAATGCTGTTGCAAGCGCCTGAGTAATACAGGGCCAATCCCGGAAATTTCCGCCCAAGCTAACCAATACGCCCGTTCTTCTGCCATTATTCATCCTCACACGCCTTGATTGAGTATTCCCAATCAGACATGAAGATTTTACCCACAGCAGTAATTAATCCTCAGAACCTGTACTTAAAATGGCGAGAGTCTGCAAATCTGCTACTTCTAAATCAGCCTGAGCAACTACTGGTAAACTAGCACCAGCACCTTCTTTACCTGCTCTGCGATTTACCCAAACTGTTGATATTCCTAAAGATTTTGCTGGCACAATATCATGATAAATACTGCCAGCTACATGTAATATCTGTTCTTTAGGTAGATTAATTCTCTCTATCGCCACTGTAAAATTATTCAGCGATGGTTTGTAGCTTTTTACCTGCTCTGCGGTAATAATCCAGTCAAATTCTACTTCTAAATATTCTGCAGAAAAAGCAAAGAGATGATCATCGACATTAGAAATAATTGCCAGTTTATATTTCTGCTTCAGCACTTTCAACGCCTTAACTGTATCGGGAAACGGTAGCCAATACCGAATCGAATCAGCCAGCGCATATAATTCTTCAGTAGAAACAACAAAGTTAAAATGTTCGCCAAATTTCTGAATTACTCTTTTCAGAACTTCCCGATAAGTTAAATATTCTCCTTGCTGAATTTCCGCCTCAAATTTGGCGAATAATTGCAAAATATTTTCCTCACCTAAGTTATGCCCTTTAGCAGAGAAAATTGGCTTGATTGCTGATAAAATACCACTTTCCCAGTCAATTAGCGTACCGTAACAATCGAATGTTAAAACTTGGATTTGGTTAAAGTCAATCAATTTCTCTACTCCCTACTATTTAATGGGGTTTTAGATTTGACATAGTAAGATTTGGTAAAAATCTGATTATGGTTTGGTAATATTTATAGTTATAATATTTAGGCGATCGCCTTTAGCAACTAATATTAAGTCTCAACACTTTCACAAAATATCTTAACCTAAATTTTTACCAATTTTAACTCAATCTTTGCTAATACTGTCAGTCTTAATAAGAAGATTGTGATGTTAATATGCTAAGATACGGTATTCCGATTGGAGTTAAGATGTATTTGTCCCATCACCCCAGAGACAAAATCAAAATTAGAGTTTTTGAAAAAATCAAATCGGATAGCGATAGATAGCAGAAATTAGAGGAAATTGTGTTGCAGAATTCCCTGAATAATGCTGTGTGAATAAATTTCAGAATCGATGCTTCTCTGGTTTTAGTGAGTAGCATTTTGCTATAGCTACTGTTCTACCAACTTTCTAAAAGTTTCGTAATTACGAATTGATGTGAGCAGTGTCTACATTTTCAGTATGACATCTGCATTTTCGTTTTGGAGTTTTCTTAATTTGATGTGAGGAGTACAAATGTTAGAGGCGATCGCAGTTGCTTGGTTATTATTGTTTTTTGGTGATTTATTATCAACTTTTGTTTACCACGTTCCCGAGCATGTTTTTGGTAGCCTCCACCTAAAAACCCATCATTGTTGGAAGAAAGACTTTCGCCATTATGCAATTTTGACTTTAAATACCCAAGTTTTATTAGATGGTATTTTGGGTGCTTTACCTTATTTATTAATGGCTTTGATTTTGTGGTCGTTTTCTCCAATTGGCGTGATTTCTGGGCTGATTTTAGGTCAATTGCATGTATGGTGGAGACATATTAGTGTTCTGGATTGGAAAACCCCCAAATTTGTCACTATTTTGTGCCAAGTTCTCTTTATTACTACTCCTGAAAGACATTGGTTACACCATCAAAAAACAAACCAAGGTTTCGGAGATATCTTCACATTTTTTGAACAACCTTCACTTGTTTGGATGCGTTGGTTACGTCTACTCAGGCTGCATTTTCGTTACTCGCGTATCTAGCAAATAATACAATACGGTTCAGTTAAGGATAATTGTAGGTTTGGTTGAACGAAGTGAAACCCAACAAACCGATGAAAATGTTGGGTTTCGTTCCTCAACCCAACCTACGCAGCTTAAGGTTTTTGGCGCTAACTGAACTGTATTGGCAAATAATATTGGCGACATAGCAAATATTGAAGAAGGACATGGCAGTGCCATGTCCCTACAATCTGTCGTATTCTTTTTAAATTGGTATGAATAAACCGCAGAGGAATAAGAGATTGAGAAATTTTGTGCGTAATTCCTAGTAATGAACGCTGGGGTGTTAAAGGCAGAGGACAGGCTTTTGCTTTATGCCCTCTGCTTTTCTGGATAATTAACTAGCGACAACTTCAGCTTTTTCTTTCACAGGTACTACATAGGGTGTTTCTGCACCTTGTGCGAGATATTCTGCTAGCTGGCTTTCAATTTGATCGCGGACAATTTGGCGATATTCGAGAAAATGTTCGTTATGGGCACAAGCAGAAATATAATGCTCGGCTACTCCTGGGTTATGCTTGATAATGCTAAACAAGTGATGCCAGAATTTCCAACGGGTTTCGCGTTTAATACCTTGTCGCCAAATTACAATCAATAGTGCTTTGATTACTACCAATTCTGGCCATTTAAATGGTGCTTTCCAACGTGGCGCACCCATCATTAAAAAGCAGCGATAAGTCCGATCTAAATATTTCACGGGGTCGTATAAAGCACAGAAAGCTTCAATATATTCTCTGGCAATATCTTCTAGAGGACGGGTAGGTACAAAGTTCATCAAAGTAGTTTGGTTGATGTTCCCGTCTCTGTTTTCCCGTAATCTACCTTCTTTTTTCAGGCGATGCCACAAGGCTGTATTAGGTAGCGCTTGTAACATAGCGAAGGTAGTAGAAGGAATGGCTGCTTGTTCCGCAAACCGGACAATGCGATCGCCTGCACCTGCTTTTTCCCCATCAAAACCGATGATAAACCCAGCCATTGGGCGCAATCCAGCTTTGACGATAGTTTGCACCGCATCAGTCAGGGAACTACGGGTATTTTGAAACTTTTTTGTCAGTTGTAAGCTATCTTCATCCGGGGTTTCAATTCCCAAAAATACCGCAGAGAAACCAGAATCAACCATCAACTCCAATAATTCGGGATCTTGGGCTAGATCTACCGAAGCTTCAGTATCAAAGCGGAAGGGATATTGATGTTCTTCCATCCAGACTTTTAACTCTTTCAGCAACAATTTCACATTGCGCTTGTTACCGATAAAGTTATCGTCAACCATAAACACGCCCCGTCGCCAACCCAATTCATAAAGGTAATCTAATTCAGCTAACAATTGGGCTGGTGTTTTGGTACGCGGTTTGCGACCATAGAGAACAATAATGTCACAGAATTCGCATTGGAACGGACAACCGCGCGAAAACTGCACGGACATCATATCGTAAGCATTAAGTTCTAATAAATCAAAGCGGGGTACTGGTGTGGTAGTGACATCTGGTTTTTCGCTGGTGCGGAAAGTTCCCGAAGTCTCGCCCCGTTGCACTGCTTCGACAAACATCGGTAAGGTAATTTCCCCTTCATCGAGGATAAGAAAATCTGCGCCGACATTTTGCAATTCATGGGGTGTAGAGGTGGGATAGGGGCCGCCCACAGCTACTAACTTACCACGCCGCTTTGCTTCTTGAATTTGGTCGAGTAAGTCCTGTTTCTGGACAATCATGGCGGAGAAAATGACTATATCAGCCCAAGCCCATTCTGCTTCGGTAGCTGGGCGAATATTGCGATCCACGAGTTTATATTCCCATTCTTGAGGGAGAATCGCCGCCACTGTGACTAAACCCAAAGGTGGTAACAAAACCTTGCGATCGACTAAGTCCAAAATTTTTTCGTAAGACCAAAAGGTTTTTGGAAATATTGGATACACCAGCAGGACTCGCATACAGTATCAACCCTCACACTTTGATTGTTATCCCACTTTAACGAAAATTAAGACTTCTTGACTTTTTATCTTAGCGGGTTCATCTGTTGAATAAAATTTTTCTTATGCAACGATGCCAAGGCGCAAAGAATAATGCAGGAATTTATTTTTAAATAGGACTGACGCAAGTGTCACAAAAAATGAAAACCCCCTTGGTGTGTCAGTCCATTAAATTGAGCTTGAGATTAATTAACTAAAAAGGCGATCGCTTCAAGTAGATAATTTTAGGAGTGCCTCATTAATAATAGTTTGATAGCCAACTCCCTGTTTTTCTGCTTCGGATTTTGCCCAAGCAATCACTTTTGGATGTAGCCTAATTGAAACAGATTGATATTTTTCTGTTTCGTTTTTAATTGGTCTTCCACGCCGAGTTGAATTTATGCCAAATTGTTCTTGAATAGCTTGTTCCGCAGCTAGTACTTCTTCTGGGCTAATTCTTCTAGCATGAGCAAAAGGAAATTCAACTCTCTTCGGCATATTGTTGACGCTCCCGTTTTGTTGCAAGTCTGGTACTAATAATTCTAATCGTCTCTTCTCTCATGGTATAAACAACAACTAATAACCGACCTTGGTGAGACTCTCCAATAATCCATTCTCTCTCTTCTTCAAGAGAATGTTGCGGATCGGGAGCAATTAAAGCCAAAGGATCAGTCCAAACAGTGGCAGCTTCTTCAAAAGAAACTTTGTGTTTTTGTTCATTGCGACGTTTTTTGTTCGCATCCCATTCAAAGCGCATATTTTCAGTATATACCAAAAATATACAGCCAAAAAATAGAGTTTTCTAACCTTTTTTAATTACTTGCAAATGAATAAAATTTGAATGCTCATGACTCTTTTAAGATTGAACTCCAGCACTTTTCACGCCGCTAATTTTCAACACATCACTCATTGTTACACAGTAATTTGGTAGTCCAAAACTGGCGGGATTGATAACTTTATCGTAAGTGAAATGTCGATAATTCATGCAGAATCTATCCCAAGCAGCCATCTGAATGCGGAAGACAGCAATAATCAAATTTGCTAATGATAGGGATAGAGGAATGCGAAAATATATCTTTTTACCTAGATAAGTACAGACTTGTTCTACTGCTTGGTTGACTGTTAATTGTTCTTGACCTAATACAAATCTGCGAGGTTCCCGTTCTGTGGGAGGATTATCTATTAAATAGCGGATTGTGGTGGCTATATCTTTTCCGTGAATAAAGTGAAAACTGCCATCAGCTTGCAAAAACTTAATTAAATTTACATATTTTGTAACTTCAGGAATCCCAGATGTTACAGCAGAATAGGGCTTGTTAGCATCGCCGCCTAATACTACAGTAGGAAAAACAGTGGTAATTTTTGGTGCGATCGCTAATTTTGGTAGTTGCTGTAAACACTGATATTTAGAACTGACGTAATCTGTGCCAATTTCCCCAGCTTCTTTGAGGGGTTGATTGTGGCGATCTAAAACACTGGCGGTAGAAAAATATATTACTTGCTGGCATTTTTCTGGATCTAGCAGCTTCAGCAATTCTAGTGTTTTATTAACATTAATATTAAATGTTTCCTCACCGCCCCAAGCTGTCGCTGTTAGCACCGCAGTATCAATTGTTGATAGCAAGTCAGCAAACTGGTTAATTTGCAACATATCACCTTGCAATACGGTGATACCAGAACGCCCCTGAGTATTAACTGTTAGCTTGTTTGGATTCCTAACTAGTAAATATAATTCGTAATCTGTTTCTTGAATTAAGGCTTCAGCTATGTAGTGACCGATACAACCACTTGCACCAGTCACTAAAATCCGTTTCTGGGTCATAGATAATTTTAAGTTTTATTTATTTAAGTTTATTTATATTAGTTGCTGCTAATGAATTTTTAGTTCCCAATGGAGTTATTAATTAAGGAGTGAATGAAAAGCATAAATACGTCAATCATCAGTTGTTAATTATCAACTAACAACTGACAACTGACGACTGTACGCGATTAACCGCAGATTGTACAGACGCGATTAATCGCGTCTCTAACAACTGACTAAACCAATACATTCAGTTGCTTTGCGGTTTCAAAGAAGAAAGCGACATTTTCTTCTGGAGTTTCTGGTAGTACACCATGACCGAGGTTAAGAATATGACCCCAATTACCAGCTTTGCGAACGGTATCGAGAATGCGATCGCGGATAAACGCTTTAGAACCAAATAATACACCAGGGTCAAGATTTCCCTGTACTTTCACGTGTTTACCCAATCTGGCTCTAGCATCTGCCATATCTACAGCCCAGTCTACAGTCACAACATCTGCACCAGATTTTGCCATTCTCTCTAATACACCAGCACTACCGCTAACCAGCAAAATTAACGGTGTATCGGGATGGGTTTGTTTGACTTGTTCAAACACCCGTTTTTGATAGGGAAGGGCAAAGGTGTCATAATCTTGAGGACTTAATTGACCAGCCCAAGAGTCAAACATTTGCACAACTTGAGCGCCACAGTCAATTTGGTAGCGGGCGTAAACAGCGATCGCATCTGCGAGTTTTGCTAAAAACTGATGCAGAATTGTCGGGTCAGAAAACGCCATATTCTTGATAATCGAGTAGGTTTTAGAACCTTTACCCTCGACTGCGTAAGCAGCTAATGTCCAAGGCGCACCGACAAAGCCTAATACCGTTGATTCATTCCCTACCTCTTGACGCAATGCCTGCAATATGGTTTTGATAAACGGCAGGGATGCTTCAGGCTCGAAGGGACGCAGGTTATCAACTTGTTCTTGAGTGCGAATGGGCGAGTGAATAATTGGCCCTTTACCTTCAGCAATGTCCATGTCAATGCCTAAACCAGGCAATGGCGTTACAATGTCGGAGAATAAAATTACCCCGTCTGGTTGAAAGGCTCTCCAAGGCTGTAGGGATACCTCAATTGCTACTTCGGGAATTTCTGAGCGATCGCGGAAAGAAGGATACTTCTCCCTTAAATCTCGATATGCTTTCATGTATCTTCCCGCTTGCCGCATCATCCATACAGGAGGACGGTCTACTATTTCACCGCGAGCTGCCATGAGGAGTCTAGGAGCTGTTGAGGAAACACCCATTTAACACTTCATCCTAAGTCACTTTTTTATGCCACTGTTTAGCTTATCATTCCGAGATTACGCTTTTTCAGGAAGCTATCTCACCTAAGAGATGCCAACTCAATCATTCCATCATTGAGAACCTGCAACAGCCGAAAATCAAAGTCTTTTGACTTTTAATTTTTCTCAAGCGGTATTAGTCTCTGCTTAACTTAACTTTATATATCAGTTATATGTCAGCTGATTCCCCAACTTCCGCTCCTGCTCCAGCAAATCAGAACGCTACCAAACTTGGAAAGTTTTTGATCCCGCGTTCTCAAACTCAAAATTTCCTGATTAAGTTTACCTGCATCACCTGTTTGGGATGGGTTGTAGGTGGCTTTGCTAGTATAGCTGCGGAAAATCTGCTCAATCAATTATCACCAGATTTTCTTCCAGATCCGCAAATCTGGAATTTTTTAGTCAGCTTTGTCAGCAGCATCGTCTTTGCTTTAATTTTCGCCGCCGATCAAGCGCTGGTAATTCGTACCTATATCCCCGGTTGGTGGTGGTTACTAGCTACCACCATCGGTTGGCAAATTGCGAGCAGCGTCTCTACAGGCTGGATTAACTATATCAACTCTATTGCTGCATCCTTTAACGAAAATTTCCCTCCGGAAGCTGTGGTGATTGTCGGTGGTTTATCTACACTGGCTTATATTATTTCTGGCGTTTGGCTGGGATTTTGTCAGTGGCTAGTGTTGCGGCGCTATACCCTCAACTGTTGGTGGTGGAATTTTCTTCCAGCCGTTTGCTTCTTCTTCATCAGTACTTTAATTTGGCTGCTTTCTTTATTGCAAAATTTTATTCCCGAAGCTAGCCGGACTTCGATATTGTATTGGAATGGGCAAGGATTTACAGCTTTTATTCTGGGATTTATTCCCGCAATTGGCTTGTGTACTTTAAAAAGAAAGCAAAACCCCAAATCTGTAAATTCTAGCTCATCTTAAGCTTACTAAGCAGTCAATTGCTGCCGATCATCGATCATGTCTCAGGATAATTTTGTACCCAATATTACTAAACCACCAGTTGCCAACAAACAGCCAGAGGAGTTGGAGTTACATGGCGATCGCCGCATTGACAACTACTTTTGGCTGCGGGATGATGAAAATCCCCAAGTTATTGCTTATTTAGAAGCCGAAAATACTTATACCGCAGCGATGATGCAACACACGCGATCGCTGCAAACTAAACTTTATCAGGAAATGTTGGCACGGATTAAAGAAACTGACCTTTCAGTGCCATACCGCAAAGATGAATACTACTATTATATCCGTACAGAAGAAGGTAAAGATTATCCGATTTATTGCCGCAAATACGGTAGTTTAGAAGCCGCAGAAGAAGTACTGTTAGATGAAAATGAACTCGCCAAAGGACATGAGTTTTTTAGCTTAGGTGTATTTGAGATTAGTCCCAATCATCAAATTTTAGCTTACTCAGTTGATACCTGTGGCTCTGAGCAATATACGCTGTATTTTTTAGATTTAAATACTCGTGAATTAGCCGCCGAAACTATTCCAGATACTTATTTTTCTGTGGCTTGGGCTAACGATAATCAAACAATATTTTATACTACACTTGATGATGCTAATCGTCCTTATCAGCTATTACGCCATACTTTAGGAACTGATGTCGAAGACGATGTATTAATTTATGAAGAACTTGATGATATTTACCATTTATATGTAGATAAAACCCGCAGTCAAGCTTATATTTTCATGCTGTTAAGAAGCAGCATCACCACAGAAGTACATTATTTAGATGCAAATCATCCTGACGGCGATTGGCAGTTAATTCATCCCCGCACTACAGGGATGGAATATGAAGTCGATCATCACAGCGATTACTTTTATATTGTAACTAACGATGAAGCTACCAATTTTAAATTAGTCAAAACATTAGTAACTGCACCCAGTAAAGAAAATTGGCAAACTGTAATTCCTCATCAAGCAGATGTATTATTATCGGGAATTAGTTTATTTGCCAATCATTTAGTAATTTATGAACGAAAAGGTGGTTTAGAAACTGCCAGAATCAGAAACCTAGCGACGGGTAAAGAAAGTAATATTACTTTTCCTGAACCTACCTATGAATTTTACGAAGGTAGTAACCCAGAATTTAAGACAAATATTTTACGTTTCCATTACACCTCATTTATTACCCCCCAATCTGTTTTCGACTACAACATGGAAACACATGAGCGGGAGTTGCAAAAAGAAACCGAAGTATTGGGAGGTTACGACAGAACCCAATATCAAAGCGAATGGCTAATGGCTACTGCTGAAGATGGTACAAAAGTTCCCATTTCCATTGTTTATAAACGAGGAATTAAAAAAGACAGTACAAATCCCCTGCTACTAACAGGTTACGGTGCTTACGGTTCTTCTTACCCGGCTACCTTTTCCTCAAATCGTCTGACATTGTTAGACAGAGGTGTAATTTTTGCCATTGCGCATATCCGGGGTGGCGAGGAAATGGGACGACAATGGTATGAAGACGGGAAATTTTTACAGAAAAAGAACACCTTTACAGATTTTATCGCCTGTGCTGAGTATTTAATCCAAGAAAATTGGACAGCGAGCGATCGCCTAATTATTACAGGCGGTAGTGCTGGTGGTTTATTAATGGGAGCCGTTGTGAATCTGCGTCCTGAATTATTCAAAGCAGTAGTTGCTCACGTTCCCTTTGTCGATATAGTCACGACAATTCTAGACACTTCCTTACCCCTATCAGCAATGGAATGGGAAGAATGGGGTAATCCCAACGATCCAGTGTATTACGAATACATGAAATCTTATTCGCCCTACGATAACGTTGAGGCGAAAGATTACCCAGATATGTTAATTACCGCCGGTTTAAATGATTCTCGCGTTAAATATTGGGAGCCAGCAAAATGGACAGCTAAACTCAGAGAACTCAAAACAGATAACAATATTCTCCTATTAAAAACCAACATGGGTGCAGGACATAGCGGCGCATCTGGACGTTATGAAAGCTTACGCGAACTAGCTTTTGAATACGCCTTTATTTTAGATAGGTTAGGTATAACAGAGTAAAGTTTTTTGTTGACGGTTGACAATTGTACAGACGCGATTAATCGCGTCTCTAACAACTGACTAATTACCCCAAATTAAATCTAACCGCTCTTGCTCCTTTTTTAGGGCGACTTCCGCAGTTGATTTACCCATTAATGTAGACTCAATTGCTCTACCTAAACTATCAGAAAGACGACTATAACCAGCAATAGTAGGCCGCATAGATGCTGTCTGCATCTGCTCAAAAAACACTTTTAACCAAGGTTTTTGTTTGAGATATTGCTGATAAACTTCACTTTCAGATGCTTTCATGTTCACAGGTAAAAAACCTGTACCAATACTAAATTCTCTTTGAAATTCTTCACCTACAACATACTCTAAAAACTTGAGTGCAGCTTTTTCTCTTTCTGGTGTAGTCTTCATCACAAACAAATTCGCCGCGCCAATCACTGTAGCTTGATTCACATTTGCCGGGATGGGAAATACACTATAATCAACATTTGATTTAGTAATAAAAGTCCAGGGGCCTGTAATTTGCATCGCTACACGACCGGTAATAAAAGCATCCTCTTCATAACCTCGTTCTGGTGGAGAAAGAGTAGCAGAACCATCTTTCATCAAATCTTGCCAAAATTTTAAAGCCTTAATAGCTCCAGGATTGGTTAAATTGGGTCGGTTATTTGTGACAACTTCTCCCCCAGCACTCAATAAGAAGGGAAACCAACTAAAAACAGTCCATTCTGCTTTACCTAAGGGTAATAACATCCCGTACTGTTCTGGTCGCTTGTCACCATTGCTATCTATTGTCAATTTTTTGGCAACTTTTCGTAATTCTTCCCAAGTCTTAGGAGTTTCTGTAATTCCCCCAGCTTTAAACAGCTTAGGACGGTAAAAAATGCCAATATTGCTAGTATAAAGTGGGGCTGACCACAGGTGACCGTCTAATTTCAATTCTTCCAGGGAATTAGGATTAATTTCTGATTTGATGGGCAATTTTTCCAACCAATCATCTAAAGATTTCACAGCCCCTAATTCTACTAATTGTCCCGTAATTTGCGGATAAAACGCCAAAATATCTGGAGATGAATTACCAACAAATGCTGCTAATATTTTTGGTAATTGTTGTTCATATCCGCCAGCAAAAATAGAATCTACCTGAACATCAGTATGAGTCTGATTAAATTTAGCTACCAGTTTTTGAAATACTTCCCGATTTACTGGTGGATTGATTCCTTGCCAAAGTGTCACATGAATTACATTATTATCTTTCTTGACTGGACTTTGACAACTAGATAAAAATACTAGACA
This sequence comes from Calothrix anomala FACHB-343, assembly GCF_014696435.1. GTDB lineage: Bacteria > Cyanobacteriota > Cyanobacteriia > Cyanobacteriales > Nostocaceae > Aulosira > Aulosira anomala_A. Next base: position 131,034 of record NZ_JACJQG010000006.1, read on the forward strand.
TAAACAAAAGGCAAAGGCGATAATTGAAAGCCGTCGAGGAGAAGCAATAAATTCGCCCAAGAAACTCCTGATTGAGGAAATAATATTAATTATCATGTCCAGTAGTTAACTAGATGGGGAAATATCTTTATAAACGGTCTTAGTAATGCTATCTTCTGCTCTTGTATAAATATAAGTTTGCGGTTCTTCTAGTTTTTGAGTTTTAAAAATTTTTTCTGCTCTGTCCCAAAATTCTGTATCCTCTGCAAAGTGAAGATTCTTAAATCCTTGTAACTCAAAATAGACGTATCGCTTGCCAAAAAAAGTTGGACCTAAAATGCAGTCTCGCAGATTAATTATTTTTCCTGGTTGAAAATAATCTTCAAAAAAAATGTTGTCATCAGCGACAAACCCACCTTCAATTAAGTCAAGTTCTGGGTTGGCTTTCATATATGCTATTCTTGATTCTAGATGATTAGTTTTATAAACATCATCGCTATCAATAAACGTAATATATTTACCAAAAGATGCCTGAATTCCAGCATTTTTGGAATAACCTAGTTTTTTATTTTTATGTTTTAGATACCGAATATTATTAAATTTTTCTAGGTAGGAATTGACAATTTCAAAACTACTATCTTGACTGCCATCATCAACTATAATCAATTCCCAATCTGTAAAGCTTTGGTTAATGACGCTATTAATAGCGTTGTTTAAATACTGGGCGCGATTGTATGTACATAAAATCACAGATATTTCTGGATTTATGTCAAAATTAATAGGACTCATAATGAGGATTGCTCCGGGTTTGAATCAGAAGATTGAGAGGGAAAATCTACCATTATTTTACAGAAGATTTAGCTTAATTTTTCAGCTATAAGACAAGTAGCTACGGAATAGTCTGCATGAAAAGCATCTAGTTATTCTGTCGTCAGCTTTTCAACTACGATTCTATAATAATAGGACTTACGCAGTGTCAGATATTTTTCATGCTTTTTGTCAATGGTCAATAGTCCATAGTCCAAAAACATGAATTTTGACCATTGACTTTTGACTTTTGACCATCCTTGTGAGGGTTTTGTTGTTCGGTGCGTAAGTCCTAGATAAATAGCGATCGCAGTTATGAGATTACCATAAACAATATGAATTTAATCCTTGCTTGGTAGATTGATAAACTTCAGAATTCGCCTCAACACTAACAACTTTAAAACCTTTTTTAGGTAAAATTCTGTATCCTGACCTCTAGGGATACCAACGTCAATAATTAAATTTTTATCCATAAATTTTTATTGAGAAATGACTTAAAGATATCAATCGTCTACACGGCGTAAGATGCTTGAGTGATGGTACTTGACATCACAAAGTCCCAGACGATCGCGATAATTGTTGAGTTTTTTTACAAAAGATTTCCTACACTATTGCAGTTTGTAACTATTTTGTGCAACCCCAAGGACTATTCCTTTAGACTGAATCTCAATTGCAGAAAGATTGGGATCGAGACAAATGCATTCGGTAAATATATTTTGTCACGAATTTGTAGTTGCTGTTTCCTTTGTGGCTTGTATTGTTGGTCTGTTGTTACTATGGGACAGTAAGCAGCAAACACAAAAAAATGAATTAGAAGAAACAGAAGAGATTTTATTGAGAATGAGCTTTTCTTACTGGCTAGTTTACTGTGTTGCTTTTGGCGTAGAAAAAGTCATGCTACCTAGCTGGGAACCGATGCTCATGACTTTGAAAATTACTACAGCTTTGTCATATTTTTTAACGTTTTCTTGTATTCTCAGTTTGCCTTTAAACAGATTTGCAGTACATCAAGTCGAAGACTAGATAAACAGTGCATAGTCGATGACCGATGGACTATAGACTATGGACTATTAACCGTTGGCACGATCAAAGTTTCATGGCGATCGCGATCGCTTCTAACAGACTATTTTGATCTAAAGTGGTCAAAATAAAAACTTCTTGCACTGTCTTACCTTGTCGGGCGATTACTTTATAACCGCCACGAATCGGTACAGACACACGCAATTGCATTTTGGGAGCATGACCTTTAACTCGGCCAATTACGCCTGGTGTCACAGTTTGAATTCCTGGTTGCTGACACAGGCGCTCTAAAATTGGGATGAGTCCATCGATGTGGGTCGAGTGATTCCAGACTAGTCTACCATCATTGGGTTTGCCCATTATAGTTAAGCTGCCTCTAGAGGAGCCATTGTCAAACCCGCCCGTCGTAGTTGTTGGTGATATAGTTCTGCTGGTTCTTGGGGCCCTACCCAGACAATCGCTTGACCTTCAAAATGTACTTGGTTAGTTAAATCCCAAGCATGGTCGCTAGTCATTCCGGGGATATACTTCATCAGACACTCAGCTACATGCTGAAATGTATTAAAGTCATCATTTAGCACAATCACTTTGTAATTGGGATACTGCTTGCGCACAACTTGAGTAGACTTTGTTGGTGCTACAGTCGGTGTGGCGCTCATCCTATAAACATCTGCTGAAAGTCTGGTTAGCATAAAACAGTTAACCATCAAGATTTTACAAAACTACATTCACAAATAACTAGTTTAGTCTATCTTCTGGAGTCCAGATTTGCTCTGTTAACTTTTTGTACAGGGAATTTTCCCCAACAAGGTCAGTTAACACCTCATCTCTCAACTATGCTCGCTCGCTGAGATGCATTCTTGACAGGTTAAGATTATCGGCAATTTGTCAATCAGTAATATTGCTGAAATTATTAACGAAATCGGGGACAGTAAACAGAATTTTTCGTTTTTGTGCTGCTAAAGGCTAAAAGTCACTCTACTTCTACACCTAACTAAAAAAGCATCACTCATTCTCACTGAGACCGTCCAAAAATATTTAATTTTTACCTAACCCCTAATCGCCTTAATCGCGTCACTACTAAATGACAAAACTAATTGAGTCTTAACCTGTCGTGAATGATATGTCGCCGCAATTTTAATCCTACGACTGAATGAGAGAAGCACACAGCGATGCCTTGCCCTAAGGCATCGCGGATTTTAGATTCAATCTAAAATCCTCAATCGTTTTAACGATTAACTGCTGCTGCTTCCCGCGCTGCAGCTGCTTGGTCAGGATGGATACCTAAACGTGTGAGATTAATTCGACCTTTGTTGTCAATCTCGCGCACTTTGACAATCACTTCATCACCAACAGCTACTTCATCCTCAACTTTGCCTACACGGTAGTCTGCGAGTTGAGAGATGTGAATCATACCTTCTTTACCAGGCAAAAATTCCACGAACGCGCCTATGGGTATAATTCGAGTCACGCGACCCACGTAAACATCACCTTCGTGTAATTTACGGGTCATGCCTTGGACGATATTTCTCGCTCTCTTGGCCTTGCTTTCATCCACAGCAGAAATCGTGACGGTGCCATCATCTTCGATGTCAATTTTGGCACCAGTTTCTTCGGTGATGCCTTTAATTGTCTTACCGCCAGGGCCAATCACTAGACCAATCATGTCAGGATCGATCTTAATGGTGAGCAAGCGTGGGGCATAAGGTGAGGTTTCCGTGCGGGGTTGGTCGATGGTTTGCAGCATTTTATCTAAAATGTGCAACCTTGCCGATTTCGCTTGATGGATAGCTTGGGCGATAATATCCAAGGACAAACCGGAGATTTTCATATCCATTTGTAAGGCTGTAATCCCCGAATCTGTACCCGCGACTTTAAAGTCCATGTCGCCTAAAAAGTCTTCGATACCTTGAATATCCGTGAGAACCCGGACTTCATCGCCTTCTTTAATCAGACCCATCGCTGCACCGCTAACAGGCTTGATAATCGGTACGCCAGCATCCATTAAGGCGAGGGTGGAACCACATACGGAACCCATTGAAGTGGAACCGTTGGAAGAAAGTACTTCCGATACTACGCGAATTACGTAAGGGAATTGTTCTTTCGGTGGTAGCACTGGTAACAGTGCCCGCTCTGCTAAAGCACCGTGACCAATTTCCCGTCTACCGGGGGCGCGCATGGGCTTAGTTTCGCCAACGGAGAAGGGTGGGAAGTTGTAATGGTGCAAATAGCGTTTGGATTGGTCTGTTTGCAGGTCATCATTGAGGTTTTGGGCGTCGCCAGGTGTACCCAAGGTACAGGCAGATAATACTTGGGTGAGTCCCCGATTAAACAAGCCACTTCCGTGAACTCGCTTAGGTAGAACATCAACTAAACAAGAAACAGGACGCACTTCGTCAAGTTTCCGCCCATCAACCCGAACGTTGTCTTCGACGATTTGACGGCGCATGAAGTGCTTGGTAATTTCTTTAAAGGTGTTACCAAGGGCTTTGCTGTTAGCGGTTGTGGCTAGGCGGATGGGATCTTCTTCGGGAAGTTCCGCGATCGCATTCGCTATACTTTCCTTAACGACATCCAAAGCTGCATCTCGCTCTGGCTTAGTTAATTCAAACTGCGCGAGAATTTTCTTAATTTCTGCACTAGCGCGATCGCTAATAAACTGGTCTAAAGTTGGGTCTACTTCTGGCGGTTCGCCTTTGACAATTTCTAGACCGAGTTCTTGAACTAAATCTAGTTGCGCCTGGATTAAATCCCTAACAGCTTCGTAGCCAAAATCAATCGCCTCGATAATATCGCGTTCTGGCAACTGATTGGCTCCCGCTTCCACCATAATTACCCCATCTGGCGAACCCGCAACCACCAGATCCAAATCGCCGGCTTCAATTTCTGCGTAGGTAGGGTTAATGACAAAATCATCACCTACTAAGCCTACTCTAACTGCTGCCATTGGGCCGTTAAAAGGAATTTGGGCAATCAAGGTAGCAATTGAAGCACCTGTAACAGCGAGCACATCGGGCGGTACTTGCTCATCCATTGACAACGTCAAAGCGACAACTTGCAAGTCATCCCGCAACCATGAAGGGAACAAAGGACGCAGGGGACGGTCTATCAGACGGCTAGTAAGAATTGTTTTTTCTGGGGGACGACCTTCACGCCGCATGATCCCGCCGGGAATCCTACCCGCAGCATACAGTCTTTCTTCGTAATCTACTGTGAGGGGAAGAAAATCAATGCCTTCTCTGGCTTGCGATCGCGTAGCCGTCACCAAAACAGCTGTATCCCCCGATTGTATCAAAACTGACCCACCAGCTTGGGGTGCTAGCAGGCCTACCTTCAGTCGAATATCCCGTCCGTCAAAGGATATTGACTTATCAACTTCTGTCATTCAGTTTTTTTTCCTTCTATGCACGCTATTCTCTCTCTGTGGCAATCCTAACATTTATGCCCTCTAGCTGGCTTCAGGTACATACAAAGTTGACATTCCTCTACCTGATTAAATTTCGCTATGCTCATTTAATCGGAAAGGCAGGGGATTCTTGGTTCGTCCAGCAAGCCGTAAACCTTTGTGTCCCTATTCCCAACGCTGTTAGTACACGGGCAGTACTTAACCAAGCATCCGCTACTACTGTACGAAATGCCGAGCCAATTCACAAAAGACCTAGAGGGCATCTGTCCCCAAGCTTTCAGGTACTTTACCGAGAGTGTCTTAAGAGTCTGTTTCTCTCTTTTCCCTATGTTCTCCTGTGCCCCAGGATACATTGTGTTTGAAGTTGTTTTCTTTTCTAGGTTCACGCGCAACTTGTTAGGTTACGACTGGGTTTTTCAGGTGGACTTTCCCTACCCACCGAGCATTACTACTTTCTAGCCAGTCGTGTGGAGACACCCCAGGTTTGTATAGTCACGTGCTAGCGGTTTTTCAGCCTGTACTCTATATTTAAATAGTACGTACAATCCGCCGTATATTTCAAGGACTAAAAGACTCGAAATTCGCTTATCTCAATACGAACTGATGCAACTACAGCAGGAGGCACAGAAGCAGGGATCTTCTATGGCTGATTTGCTCAGAAAGTATATTTCTAAACTGCCAAAGCCAAAGATTGACCGCAATTAAAATTGCCGTTGGCACTATATCCCCGGTCTAAAGACACAGGGATATAGTGCATATCGGAAAGTTTTATAAACAACCTTGTCAACTTAAGGCACGATACATCATTAATGCCCCGACCGTTTGCCCGTCGGCTAGTTTGGCGGCTTGGGGAATGCGGCCGATAATCTCAAAACCCAATGTTTGCCACAGGTTAATTGACGGTATATTAGTTTCAAAGACCAAATTAAACATGACTGCTTCGTAGCCTAATTGAGCTGCGATCGCTAACATCGACTCTCCCATCAACCGTCCTATGCCTTGACCCCGCGCGGCTGGTTGTACAATAAAACCAGCGTTGCAAATATGGCTACACCGACCGGGAAAGTTGGGTTTTAAATAAAATGCCCCTAATATATCTTTGGGTTTGTGTGTAGTACCCGGCTCAACAGCCCTAACAACAAAGGCGTCCTGATTCAACCAGTAAGCTGCAAATTCTGCTGGTGACAAGGGTTGCTTTTGCTGATAGGTTTTCCCTTCAAGAATGACTAGATTGAGTAATGCCCTGACTACCTCCTGTTCTTGCGGATGCATGTAATCTAGTTCTACTTTTATGCCATTTTTTGTTTGTTGAGTTATGGGAAGTTGCATTTATCAAGAATTTAATTTATGACTATTCATAATAGTAAATATTATTATATTTTGTAAGGATAAAATTGTATATAGATGTGCAAAATGCCCAATAATTTTAATGGATTGAACCGCCAAGGACGCCAAGGACGCCAAGATTTATTAGATGAGTCAGTTAATGAAATAGGAGTTTTTAAGAGATTTAGAAAGCAAAATATGTAAATATATAGTGATTTCTCATAAAATCATAAACTTATTGTTACGAAAAGACATATATTTACGAATTAATTATTGTTGGCTGTAAACAAATTAGTAGCGTATCGGTAGTTGGAAAATGGCAATTTTACACGGGATTTGGTTAAATAAAAAACAAAATAACTGTTTATTTATTTGGGGAGAAACTTGGCGTTCTGCACAGGTAAATGCTGATATTAGTGACGCTGAGATACCATCACATCCCTTGGCGATGACAGCACAGGAGTTAAGTGAATGGTTAAGTTCCCGTAACCTGAAAATTGCTAACTTTATCCAACAGCCGCAAGTAGCTGTTACTGCGGGACGCAAACGTCAAAGTACAGCAGTCAAAGAAGTACCTTTACCCAGCCAAGCGCAAATTATTGCTTTACCAACTCAAATATCAGTAAATAGTATTTCGCCTATACATTCTGCTGTTGAGTCAATAGATTCCCAACCATATCTACATCCTTGGAAAGTCGAGGGTTTTTGTCTTCAGCCTAGTGTTGCTATCAAATTTTTAGCTTCTCTTCCATTAAGTAATATTAGCGGCAAGGATGCATTTATAAGTGGAGATTTACGCTTTTGGTCGCAGGTAGCTAGATGGAGTTTAGATTTAATTTCTCGTTCTAAGTTCTTGCCTATAATTCAACGAGAAACTGATAAATTAATTGCTAGCTGGCAAGTACTTTTAGATAGTGCGGTAGATGGTACAAGATTAGAAAAATTCTCTCAGTTAATGCCTTTAGGTTGTCGGACATATCAAACAGCAATTGAGTCTGAAGAATTTACCCCATCTCAATTATATGTAGACTTACCTTTACCGCCGCAGGAATTAATTTTAGGATTTCTCAACAGTACAATTGATGTACAAGTGCGAGAAATGTTAGGTTCTCAAGCAATAATTGAACCGAGAATGATGGCGGCGTTACCTGCTGGAGTGCGTCAGTGGTTGCAAGGTTTAACGACTGAATCGCCAACAATTAATGCAGATGCAATTGGTGTAGAAAGACTGCAAGCCGCATTAACAGCTTGGACTTTGCCGCTACAATATCAATTAACTCATAAAGCTTTATTTCGGACTTGTTTTGAATTGCGATCGCCTGAAGCGGGAGAATCGGCATGGAAATTAATATATTATCTCCAAGCTGCGGACGATCCAGCGTTTCTAGTCGATGCAGCAACAATTTGGCAACATCCTGTTGAGCAATTAGTTTATCAAAATCGCACCATCGAACAACCCCAGGAAACTTTTATGCGCGGTTTGGGGTTAGCTTCGCGATTATATCCCGCGATCGCGCCCAGTTTAGAAACAGAATATCCCGAATCTTTGAGTCTCAACCCCATACAGGCTTACGATTTTATTAAATCTGTAGCTTGGCGCTTAGAAGATAGCGGTTTAGGCGTGGTTTTACCAGCGAGTTTAGCAAACCGGGAAGGCTGGGCAAACCGTTTAGGCTTAAAAATTACCGCCGAAACCCCAAATCAACAGCAAGGGCGATTAGGCTTACAAAGCTTACTCAATTTTCAATGGAAATTAGCGATTGGCGGACAAACAATTTCTAAAGCCCAATTTGACAGGCTGGTAGCCTTAAATAGCCCCCTTGTAGAAATCAACGGCGAGTGGGTAGAGTTACGTCCCCAAGATATTAAAACCGCCCAGTCCTTTTTTGCTTCCCGTAAGGAAAAAATGTCCTTGTCCTTAGAAGATGCTTTGCGTTTAAGTACAGGGGATACCCAAGCCATCGAAAAATTACCAGTAGTTAGCTTTGAAGCCTCTGGTGCATTACAAGAATTAATTGGGGCGCTAACTAATAATCAAGCGATCGCACCTTTACCCACACCTGCTAACTTTAAAGGAGAATTGCGACCTTATCAACAACGCGGTGCAGCTTGGCTAGCCTTCCTCGAACGTTGGGGTTTAGGCGCATGTCTCGCAGACGACATGGGTTTAGGTAAAACCATTCAGTTCATCGCCTTTCTACTACACCTCAAAGAACAGGATGCACTAGAAAAACCCACCCTACTAGTTTGCCCGACTTCTGTATTAGGTAATTGGGAAAGAGAAGTGAAAAAATTTGCACCCACAATCAAAATTTTACAATATCACGGTGATAAACGTCCTAAAGGTAAGACATTTACAGAAACAGCAAAAAAATACAATATAGTCGTCACCAGTTACTCATTAATTCACCGCGACCTCAAATCATTGCAGACGGTTGATTGGCAAGCCATAGTATTGGATGAAGCCCAGAATGTGAAAAACTCTGATGCTAAACAATCCCAAGCAGTTAGACAATTAGAAGCAACATTTCGTATCGCTTTAACAGGTACGCCAGTAGAAAATAGACTGCAAGAACTTTGGTCTATTTTAGATTTTCTCAATCCCGGTTATTTGGGGAATAAGCAATTCTTTCAAAGACGGTTTGCAATGCCGATTGAAAAGTATGGCGATTCCGCTTCTTTAAATCAATTGCGTTCCCTAGTTCAACCCTTTATTCTGCGGCGACTGAAAACAGATAAAGATATTATTCAAGACTTGCCAGAAAAGCAAGAAATGACTGTATTTTGCGGACTTAGCCCCGAACAAGCGACGCTTTATCAGAAAGTGGTAGAAGAATCTTTATCTGAGATTGACACCGCTACAGGATTGCAACGTCGGGGAATGATTTTAGCTCTATTAATTAAGCTTAAACAAGTCTGCAATCATCCAGCCCAATATTTAAAAGCAGACTCGCTAGATAAATATAATTCTGGTAAACTTCAGCGCTTGGACGAAATGCTAGAAGAAGCAATAGCAGAAGGCGATCGCGCTTTAATCTTCACCCAATTTGCCGAATGGGGTAAATTACTTAAACCGCACCTAGAAAAACAGCTAGGACGAGAAATATTTTTCTTGTATGGTAGCACTAGCAAAAAACAACGTGAGGAAATGATCGACCGTTTCCAACAAGACCCCCAAGGGCCGCCAATTATGATTCTCTTTGACCATTGACAAAAAGCATGAAAAATATCTGACACTGCGTAAGTCCTATTTAATAGAAAATAATATACCTTTATTCTCTAGACTCTACGATTATGTCTAACCAATTTGCCCACGGTTATGCTTTGTTAATTGGAGTTGGTGAAACAGCCGAAACAAAATGGTCATTACCCGTTACAGTCAAAGATGTGCAAGCACTAAAAACCGTGCTAACCGATGCAAACTTGTGTGCCTATGATTCCGCAAATATTCGCTTATTGCAGAATGAGCAGACAACACGTAGCGCAATCATCGCTGGATTAACCTGGTTACAAGAAAAAGCAGCAAGCGATCGCAATGCGACAATAGTAGTTTATTACTCCGGTCATGGATGCTTTGACCAAAAAAGCCAGTGTTATTACTTACTGCAACATGACTTCAAATACTCAGATATTGCTAACACCGCACTATCTGCCGCAGAATTTACACAAGCCTTGCGACAAATTCAAGCCAAGCGCTTGTGGGTAGTAATTGATAGCTGTCATGCAGAAGGTATGGCTACTTCCAAAGGCGAACTACCAGCCGATTTTATCGCCACAGCCTTACCCAAGGGTGTGATAGATGACTTAAAGCAAGGAGAAGGAAGGGCAGTATTTACATCATCCAGAGGTAATAAGAGTTCTTGGATACGCCCCGATAAAACCATGAGCCTCTACACTTATCATCTCATCGAAGCATTGCAGGGAGCCGCTAACAAGCCAGGAGACACCACAGTTATGCTCTCAAACCTCATCAATCATTTAGGGAAAACTGTGCCAGAAAGCGCTAGAACCCTGTGTAGAAAAGAACAAACGCCATTTTTTGATACAGCAACAGAAGATTTCCCCATCGCCATGTTGCGCGGCGGAAAAGGACTAGCAGACTCAACCCCAAACTCGTCTAAAATAATGACGGATCAAGAAGTCGTCACACCTGCACTCGCAAGAGCAAAACGAGCATTAGCTATTTTAGAAGAACAAGCCGCTTCCTATGGAATCAGGATTCCAGTAGATTTGCAGATTGAATTGGAAGAAAAACGCCGCCAAGTAATTGAATTAGAATCCCGCCATCAAACAACCGGATTAGATTAATTAAAGTACAACAATGCCCATTGGTTTTAATTTAACTTCTCTGACTTACCCAACAGAACGCCCACAGGCTATAAGCCTGGGGCTAACGCTACATGAGCTTACCTCCGTGGGCTAAGAAAATCTAGCCCACAAAGGTGGGCTTTGTTCAATTAGCCGCACCCTTCCAGGGTGACGGCGGTTTATTGGGTAAGCGAGGGATTAGGGGTGAGGATAAAATCTCATCAACCAAAAGGGTTTCACGTTAAGTTGACACAAATAGGCAATCCCATGCCCTAAAAATTATATTGACTTCCGAGAAATTTACACCAACCTTCGCCTTCCGAACACCAAGCGCCGAGAAATTTACACGAACTTTCGCCTTCCAAACACCAAGCGCCGAGAAATTTACACGAACTTTCGCCTTCCAAACACCAAGCGCCGAGAAATTTACACGAACTTTCGCCTTCCAAACACCAAACGCCGAGAAATTTACACCAACCTTCCCCTTCCAAACACCAAACGCCGAGAAATTTACACGAACTTTCCCCTTCCAGGGATGCCGTGAAAAACTTATACAATCAAATGAGATAAAAATCTTCCCTAACCAGCCACTCAAATAAACTAAAAAGCTAATTTAATCATAATTAATCGCATATTTTTATATTATTGATATAACTCTATGGAAAATCGAGAATCACTAGAGCGCACTCTCAACCGTGCCCGTCGCGCCCTCCAGATAATAGAAGAAGAAAAAGCTGGTTATGGCATTCGAGTTCCAGTAGATTTGCAAATTGAACTTGAGGAGAAACAAAAAGAAGTAGCTAGCCTAGAAGCGCGATTAAATCAGTTACAGGGAAAGCGCACCGTAACAGTACCCGATAACCTTCCCCGCAACACCGATGTATTTGTCGGACGCAAAGCCGAAATTGCCCGTTGCATGGAAGCACTTTCACCAGAGGAGCGGGGCTGGGGTGTAGCGATTGATGGTATTGGCGGAATGGGCAAAACAGCCTTAGCCCTGGAAGTAGCCCACAAAGCCCGTAAGCAAGCGCTGTTTGATGCTTATCTATTTGTTTCTGCCAAGACTACCTGGCTGACAACTGAGGGAGTAAGACAAGAAACCCTCGCCCTATCTTCCCTCGATAGCTTCTGCCGAGAATTTGCCAAAGGCTTAGGGCAAACAGATATTGTAAATATCACTAATAGCACCGAACGCCGCCGCGCCCTGTTAGATTGCCTGCGGGGAAGGCGTGTCTTGCTAATTTGGGACAACCTGGAAACACTAAATACAGAAGAACGCGAGATGATTGCCGAGTTTCTGCGGAAACTGCCCACCCCCAATAAAGCTATTATCACCAGCCGTCGCCGTACAGGAGAAAGCGCCCTCACCATCCGCTTAGATCGTCTCTTGAAAGAAGAGGCTTTAGAATTAATGCGCGAGAAGGGACGGTTATATCCTCGCCTAGCCCAAGAATTAAACGCAACCAAACCAGAAATATTGACCGCTTTATATGAAGCTGCTGGTGGTAACCCCCTAGCTTTGGACTGGACTCTCGGACAGGTGGCACACAAAGGCTACTCGATCCATTTTGCCCTAGAACGATTGCGGAATGCTGCCAATTCCGCCGATCTTTACGGCTTTCTGTTTGCCGACGCTGCCAAAACTCTCACTAAAAATGACTGCACAGTGTTGTCTGCCCTAGCTGTATTTCGCACACCAGCAACAAAAGCAGCACTGGCAGATGCTACAGATTTAGCCCTCACTGAAATCCAAGTTGCTGTTGAACAGTTAGTTACTTTATCTTTGGTGAATGACTTGGATGGCGAACGGTTTGGACTCCACCCCCTTACCCGCACCTATATTCGCGCAGCTATCAGTGGCACAGATACTATAGGAACACAGCCCCTTGGTCAAATTTTCTTTGACTCTGCTGCTCAACGCAAAGTCCTGCGCTACTGGGTGGACTACGCTCAAAAGTATGGGGGTGACGGCAAAGATACCTACAAAACCTATGACAAGTTGGAAGCCGAATGGCAAAACCTAGAGAGTGTGGCAACAACCTTACGGGAAATAGCAGGTATCCCTGGTACGCTGAAAGATCAACAGGCTGCCCAGATGCTCATCGATTTGCAAAGTGCTTTGTATAACTTCCTCTGGTTTCGCGGTTACTGGGATGAGGTGGTGCGCTTGAGTGAGTGGCGATATCAGGCAGGAAAGGCGCTGAATCAGTGGAGCGATGCTGGTTGGGGTGCGTACAATGTTGCCTTTATTTACTACAATCGCGCAGAGACAGAACGGGCAGCAAGTTGGGCAGCACAGATGGCAGAGGCTATGGAACGGGGTGGTAGCCGTCGGGATCAGGGTGCTGCAATTCAGTTTCAAGGATTAATTGCAGAGCAACGCCAGAATTGGGCGGAGGCGGAGCGGCTGTATCAGGAGGACTTAGCAATTTCGCGAGAGTTGGGGGAGGAAGAAGATGAGGCGATCGCTCTCAGCGATCTGGGAGGAGTTGCGCGATCGCAGGGACAATACGATCGCGCAGAATCCTACTACAAGCAAGCACTGGCAGTAGACGCAAAACTAGGAGATAAAGAAGGACAAGCAACTTATTGCGGCAACTTGGGAGAACTCGCCCTTGATCGCAACCAACCCACAGCAGCCCGCCCCTGGTTCGAGCATGAATTAGCCTTAGCGCAGGAAGTGGGACGTCAAGACTTGGTGGCTGATGCTCAAGCGGGGCTGGCGAGAGTTCTGGAAGAGGAGGGGCGCTACACAGAGGCGCTACCCTTGGCACAGGCTGCTCTGGAAATTAGGGAGCGTCTACGCGATCAAGACTTGGATAGGACGCGCCAATTGGTTGAACGGTTACGGCACAAAGCAGGGGAATAATTTGTAATTCGTAATTCGTAATTCGTAATTATTGCCTTTTCCCCTTTAACCAAAAAATCAAATTGTCAACTTGAATATTAATTATGACTAACTACACCCTACAAGCAAGCCGTGAATGGTGGTCACAAAGATGGCTAGATTTATTAGATTCCTATCGTTTCAAAAAACGCTTAGAACGCGCCAGAAATTATTCGCGCCAGGGAAATGTTCTCAGCATTGAATTTAAAGGTGCCAAAGTATTAGCCAGGGTACAAGGTAGCGAACCAGAACCTTATAAAGTTTCTCTTTCTTTAGAACCATTCACTGATGAAGAATGGGGTTATGTAATTGAAACCATGTCCAAAAAAGCGATTTTTGCTGCTAAATTACTAGCTGGAGAAATGCCGCAAAATATCGAAGAAGTCTTCACTGCTAATGGACTGTCGTTATTTCCCTTTACCCTGTCAGATGTCCGCAGTAAATGTTCCTGTCCTGATAAAGCTAACCCCTGTAAACATGTAGGTGCAGTATATTATCAGTTAGGCGATAGATTCAGCGAAGACCCCTTTGTCCTGTTCAAATTACGCGGACGTACCAAAGAGCAAATTATCAGCGACTTACGCCAATTACGCAGCACCAAAATTGACCTTTCTACAACCCAAGAATCAGATATTCAACAGCCAATTACTACAAATCAAAACACAATTAAACTTGACTCATTCTGGCATTACACCGAACCACTAGATTCTTCCTTAGTAGTAATTGCACCTAGCGCCAGCGAGACAGTATTAGATGTATTAGGGGCAATACCCTTAGGTAAAGAAGAAGAAACAGTAGTAAATATTACTTCCGGCGATGTAGTCATGAAGTATTTAGAGACTGTTTACCAAGATGTCAGACAGAAAGCTGTATTAGCTGCAATGAATGTAGGAGAAGCTTCATAGCAATTTTAGACTTTAGCGCCAGTGGGTTTAATTGCTATGCTCATACCACCCTACCGAGTAGAGGCGTAGGTTGGGTTGAGGAACGAAACCCAACACCCGAAAACTTTGGTATTGTTGGGTTTCACGACCTTTAATCCAACCTAAATTTATCCAGCCTACTGAGTAGCCTGTAGGGTAATTGAGGATGAAACATTTTTATCCTCAAAAGCGACAACTAAATTTTGTATTAATGGTTGTTTTTATTACAAGTGATTGAATGGTATAAATGCATAGTAATTCTTTCAAACCCACATGGAAGCGCAAAATAAAGTTATTTCCGTAGAACTGTCCGATGGTACAAATGTCAGAGTTGAAGCCACGCTAATTGGCGAACGCAAATTAAGTACTCCTACCCGACCTTTTAGAGAGGTAACCGTTGCAATTGAATCTTTAACTAAAGAAATCGCCGAAGCAATCCAAAAAGTCAAGCCAGATAGGGCTAGCGTCAAATTTGGTGTAGAAATTGCCCTAGAATCAGGTAAATTAACGCCTGTACTAGTCAAAGGTACTTCCACAGCAAATTTAGAGATTACTTTAGAATGGGGTCAGCATTCTACTGGAGAATTCAAAATTCAAGCAGGAAGTGCCATCAATAAATATTCTCCCTAAAATTAAGTGTAAAATCATTTTTTTCAGTCAACCGTTAACCGTCAACCGTCAACATTATTTCCAGTTAATAGTTACTGTCCAAATTCCAGCCTTGCTTTTTCCACCAAATCTGCTGTAATCACATCTTGCTTTGCTTGACGCGCTAATTGCTCGATTCTGGCTTTTGCTTGCGTGCGGACAAAAAAGGGAATATTTTTGAGTTTTTCTTTCGCTTCTGCTGTCCATCCCAAAGCATCGGAAAAATTAGCGTTACTCATCTTGAATATTCCTTAATTAATTACTGTTTTTTGTAGCAATAAAAATTAATTAACTTAATTTTTGAAATCTGTTGCTGATTTTGATTGTGTCATATTGCAGCAACACGAACTATTAACAATTTCTAAAAATAATACCAATTTGAAAAATAATCGCTACAAATGTAGGTTGGGTTGAACGGAGTGAAACCCAACAATTACACGACTTTAGGATGTTGGGTTACCCTACGGGAAGCCGCTCCGCGTCTACGTTCCTCAACCCAACCTACATCCACATCATATTTTTTGTGAAATGGGATGACAACTGACAATTGTAGAGACGCGATTAATCGCGTCTCTACTACTGACAGGTACAACGCAATAAAAAAGCTCTTGCTTTTACACAAGAGCTAGAGACATCAATTGTCAGTGATGAAAGAAGACTGACGAACTAGTCGAGTTCGGTCATAGACATAGCTGGTTCGTTCTCACGGTCAATACCTTTCTCGAAACCACCTGCTGCTGCTCTAGCGCGACCAGCGTGCCACAAGTGACCAATGAGGAAGAAGAAACCTAGTACGAAGTGAGAAGTTGCCAACCATGCACGAGGAGATACATAGTTGAAAGAGTTGATTTCGGTAGCCACACCACCTACAGAGTTCAAAGAACCCAGAGGAGCATGTGTCATGTATTCAGCAGCACGACGAGCTTGCCAAGGCTGAATATCGTTCTTGATTTTTTCTAAGTCAAGACCGTTAGGCCCGCGTAGAGGCTCTAACCAAGGGCCGCGGAAATCCCAGAAGCGCATGGTTTCACCACCGAAGATGATTTCACCTGTAGGAGAGCGCATCAAGTATTTACCCAGACCGGTGGGGCCTTGAGCAGAACCAACGTTAGCACCTAAGCGTTGGTCACGAATTAAGAAGGTTAAAGCTTGTGCTTGTGAAGCTTCAGGGCCAGTGGGGCCGTAGAATTCACTGGGGTACACGGTGTTGTTGTACCAAACCATACAAGAAGCGATGAAGCCCATTAAGGACAAAGCGCCCAAGCTGTAGGACAGGTAAGCTTCACCAGACCAGATGGAAGCACGACGAGACCAAGCAAAAGGCTTGGTGAAGATGTGCCAAATACCACCAGCAATACAGATGAAGGCAATCCAGATGTGACCGCCGATCACATCTTCCATGTTATCTACGCTGACAATCCAGCCGTCGCCACCAAAAGGAGACTTGATCAGATAACCAAAGATAACTGCGGGGTTCAATGTTGGGTTGGTAATAACGCGAACGTCACCACCACCAGGTGCCCAAGTATCATAGACACCACCAAAGAACATTGCCTTCAGTACCAACAACAGCGCACCGCATCCTAAGATGATCAGGTGGAAGCCGATGATGTTGGTCATCTTGTTCTTGTCTTTCCAGTCATAACCAAAGAAGGAAGAGTATTCTTCTAAGGTTTCTGGGCCGCGAACAGCGTGATAAATACCGCCAAGACCCAGCACAGCTGAGGAAATTAAGTGCAGTACACCAACTACAAAGTAGGGGAAGGTGTCGATGACTTCACCACCAGTACCAACGCCCCAACCTAAGGTAGCGAGGTGAGGTAGTAGAATTAAGCCTTGTTCGTACATAGGCTTTTCCGGGATGAAGTGAGCAACTTCAAATAAAGTCATTGCTCCAGCCCAGAAGACAATCAAACCAGCATGGGCAACATGTGCGCCCAGTAGTTTGCCAGAAAGGTTGATTAAACGAGCGTTACCAGACCACCAGGCAAAACCTGTTGATTCTATGTCACGTCCACTGCCCAATCTATTAGAGAGCGTTACCACGAGGTAGAACCTCCTCAGGGAATACAAATTGTTCGTGGGGCTGATCTTGAGGTGCCATCCAAGCACGGATACCCTCGTTCAGCAAAATGTTTTTGGTATAGAATGTTTCAAATTCTGGGTCTTCAGCAGCCCGTAATTCTTGGGATACGAAGTCGTAAGCCCGCAGGTTCAGTGCGATCCCAACGATGCCTACTGCTGCCATCCACAGTCCAGTTACTGGTACAAACAACATAAAGAAGTGTAACCAGCGTTTGTTGGAGAAAGCAATCCCGAAAATCTGTGACCAGAAGCGGTTTGCTGTCACCATTGAATAGGTTTCTTCTGATTGGGTGGGGTTGAAGGCGCGGAAGGTGTTTGCTGCTTCGCCGTCTTCAAATAGGGTGTTTTCTACTGTTGCTCCGTGAATCGCACAAAGTAATGCACCGCCCAATACACCTGCTACACCCATCATGTGGAAGGGGTTGAGGGTGAAGTTATGGAAACCTTGAACAAACAGGATGAAACGGAAAATTCCGGCTACACCAAAGCTGGGTGCAAAGAACCAGCTCGATTGTCCCAAGGGGTACATCAAGAAGACGCTAACAAATACTGCGATGGGCGCAGAGAATGCCAAAGCGTTATAAGGGCGAATTCCCACTAGACGGGCAATTTCAAATTGGCGTAACATGAAGCCGATTAAACCAAAGGCTCCGTGTAGCGCTACGAATGGCCATAAACCGCCAAGTTGACACCACCGGGTAAAGTTTCCTTGAGCTTCCGGGCCCCAGAGCAATAATAGGGAATGTCCCAAACTGTCTGCTGGAGTGGATACGGCTACGGTGATGAAGTTACAGCCTTCTAAATAAGAAGATGCTAAACCGTGGGTGTACCATGACGTGACGAAGGTTGTACCTGTCAGCCAACCGCCTAGTGCTAGGAAAGCGCAGGGGAATAATAAAATTCCTGACCAACCTACAAACACGAAGCGATCGCGCTTCAACCAGTCGTCAAGAACGTCAAACCACCCTCTACTGGGGGCGCGTCCAACTGCGATGGTCATTGAACTAGAATCCTCTTTTTTACTAAAATTTCAGCGTTTCTGAGGAATTAACGTTTTTTTTGACAATTTTCAGCAGCCTAAAAACCACTGATATTCTGAGAATTCACAGTCTGTTTAGTCCGGATTTCTCAGGGTTATGCCATTACCCGTACCATTGGCTAGTAATCTAGTTTGTGGTAGCTTAATGATTCTTAACTTATCACATTCCTCCGGGTTTTTGACCGATCCACGCAAGTGAATCAGGTGATTTCACACGAAGCTATTAAATATTATGAATATCAGAAATTTTACAATCTGACACAAGTTTTCTCAGAAATCTAAACAATTGGTATTAAAAATTGGGCATGGGGCATTGGGCATGGGGCATGGTGAACAGACAAGGGAGACAAGGGAAGGGGGACAAGGGGGACAAGGAGGACAAGGAGGATAAGGAATTTTAAATTTTGCGAAAAGTCGGAGCGCCAACTTCCGGCGCTCTGCATTTTTCAAGCTAGATTTGCGATTCGTGGATTCTAATCTAAAATCCAAAATCCAAAATTGTTTCTATACCCAATGCCCAATGCCCAATGCCCAATGCCCAATGCCCAATGCCCAATGCCCAAAATCAACTTGCAATAGATACTGCTCCAATGGCAGACTTTTAAAGGGTATATGTCACAGGCCAAGGTAGTTCTATGACGGCATCAACAATTAATAAAGGCGATTCATCTAATGGCGATCGCTCTAAGGCAAGTGTTCTAAATCAAAAAGTTTTAGGTTCTCGTCGGTTGAGCAACTACTGGTGGGCAACGGTCGTTACCCTTGGAGCTACAGGCTTTGTATTAGCTTCGGTCTCTAGTTACCTTAAAGTTAATTTACTCATAGTTACCGACCCCACACAACTGATATTTGTCCCTCAAGGTTTGGTTATGGGGTTATATGGGGCGGCTGGCTTACTTTTAGCTCTATACCAATGGTTAACGATTTTATGGGATATAGGCGGCGGGTATAACGAATTTAACCAAGAAGCCGGCACAGTCAAAATTTTTCGTAATGGATTTCCTGGGAAAAATCGCCGCATTGAACTAGAAAATCGGATTCAAGATGTGCAATCGGTACAACTCACCGTGAAAGACGGACTCAATCCCCGTCGCGCTCTCTATTTGCGTGTTAAAGGCAGAAGAGATATTCCCCTAACCAGAGTCGGTCAACCTTTACCCTTAAAAGATTTAGAAATTCAAGGTGCAGAGTTAGCTCGGTTTTTGGGCGTACCTTTAGAAGGTTTGTAAAAAATATTAACAATTGATAATTGTCAGTGGTAGAGACGCGATTAATCGCGTCTGTACAATTGTCAGTTGTCAGTTGCCCAAAAGCTAAGAAGCAATAATTTATTTACAGTTTTCTGGCTTTTTGCCTAATCAAGCCCTCAACCAGTAGATTCAAAATCTATAATCGTCAGGAAACGATAAGATACTCAGGTTGAGTCAGTAATTGGTAATGCGGTTAAAATTTCCACAATTTTTGGTTGCACTTGTAATTATTGGAGCTTTGGCTTTAGGTGGATGTTCAACACAGCAAGCTGTTTCTCCCTCTTCTCCAGCAGCAACAGCTAGCTCAACAGCAACCGAGACTAGCGGCAGTACAAGCACTGAGGCAACGTCTGTATCACAAACTACTAGTGAGAGTATTCCAGGAATGAAAGATTTACCACGGCTCGAAGGTCAGGCTACAGTGGTGATGACGGTGAAAGGCTCACCAATTACTATCGAGTTAGACGGTACCAATGCCCCAATTACAGCAGGCAACTTTGTTGATTTGGTACAAAAAGGTGTATATGATGGCACAGCTTTTCATCGTGTAGTCCGCGATCCCCAACCATTTGTAGCTCAAGGGGGCGATCCTCAAAGTAAAGATCCGGCAGTTCCGGCTAATAGATTAGGAACAGGTAGCTTTATTGACCCTGATACCAAAAAAGTTCGCTATATTCCCTTAGAAATTAAGCCCAAAGGCGCAGCTGAACCGCTTTACAACAAAACATTTGATGCTAGTTCTCAAGCCGTTGTCTTACCTCATAAACAGGGTGTAATTGCAATGGCGCGATCGCAACAACCAGACTCTGCATCTTCTCAGTTTTACTTTGCACTAGCAGATCTCAGCTTTTTAGATGGTAACTATGCAGTATTTGGCAAAGTTACCGAAGGCTTTGATGTAGTCAACAAGATTCAGCAAGGCGATCGCATTGATTCTGCTAAAGTCACCAAAGGCGCAGAAAACTTAAAAGTCCCTGGTAAATAGTTAGCAATTGGGTAATGGGTAATAGAATTTGCTTATTACCCATGACCAATCCTCAATCCCAAATTCACAACTCTCCATTGGTTCAGGTTGTCGTCACTGGTATCGGTTTAGTTTCAGCTTTAGGAGAAAATTTAGCAACTAGCTGGCAGAATTTGATAGCGGGTAAGTCTGGAATTAAATTGCAGCAAGTATTTCCAGAATTGTCACCTCTGCCTCTAGGGTTGATTGGGCAAAAACCAACTTCGTTAGAAATACTGAGAGAATTGGTAGTCAAAGCTGCCTTAAAAGATGCTGGTTTATCATCGCCTTTAGCTGATTGTGCGGTGGTTATCGGCTCAAGTCGCAGCTATCAAGCTGAGTGGGAAATGCTAGCAAGCAAAATTTATAGTAGCGATCGCTTGTCATCCCCTCTCCCCAACGGGGAAATGGCGAACTGGTTAGAGACATTACCCCACATGAATGCGATCGCCACAGCCAGACAAATTGGCTCGGTAAGCACTGTATTAGCACCTATGACAGCCTGTGCTACCGGAATTTGGGCGATCGCTCAGGCTACAAGTTTAATTCAAACTGGACAATATCAAAGAGCGATCGCGGGTGCAATTGAAGCTCCAATTACACCCTTAACTTTGACAGGATTTCAGCAAATGGGTGCTTTGGCAAAAACTGGCGCTT
This sequence comes from Calothrix anomala FACHB-343, assembly GCF_014696435.1. Classification (GTDB taxonomy): domain Bacteria; phylum Cyanobacteriota; class Cyanobacteriia; order Cyanobacteriales; family Nostocaceae; genus Aulosira; species Aulosira anomala_A. The sequence continues at coordinate 152,372 of NZ_JACJQG010000006.1, forward strand.
ATCCCTTTGATTTACACCGCGAAGGCTTGGTTTTAGGGGAAGGTGCAGCTGTATTTGTCCTGGAATCGGCAGAATTAGCCAAGCAGCGTCAAGCGAAGATTTATGGTGAAGTTTTGGGTTTTAGTTTACTGAACGACGCCTATCACCCAAATGCACCCAATCCAGAGGGAAAAACTGCGATCGCATCCATTAAGCAATGCTTAGAGCGTAGTTATCTCGCGCCCAGTGATATTGATTATATTCATGCTCATGGTACAGCTACACAAATCAACGACCTTGTAGAGAGCAAGGTAATTAAGCATCTATTTCCGCAAAAAGTTGCAGTCAGTTCCACCAAAGGAGCTACAGGACATACTCTTGGTGCATCAGGAGCTTTAGGGGTAGCTTTTTCCTTGCTAGCTTTAAAACAGCAGATTTTGCCGCCATGTGTAGGATTACAGCAACCAGAGTTTGATTTAAATTTAGTAAGAGTGGCAAATCAACAAAAGATTCAGTATGTCCTTTGTTTGAGTTTTGGCTTTGGCGGACAAAATGCTGTGATTGCTTTAGGTAAAAATTGTGATGAACACAAAAATTAGATATTTGCTCGCCTCAAGGCTAAATTTTTGTGTAGGTAAGATATTTTGCTCTCTCTCAATTATCGAACATTAACGGACTTGAGTTCCTCGCTGGTGTAGTATTTAACGGGAACAATACTCATATGTTTTCGACTGATATCACAGGTAACATCTGTCTTCAGGTAATACTATATTTTATTTAGCTTCCCAATAGTTCAGTACTTTTATAGTCTAAGCTAATGCGCGTTTAAATTGCATAACTACTATCAGGGCTGTTAACTGTTGTACGGGCGGGTTCATGGATATCCGCGTCGATCAACAAAGATCTAAATCAACTCGCCCCTACGGTCAACGGTCAACAGTCAACAGATCTCACAATGGATTGTGCAACTTAAAAGCAGAATAGCTTATTGATTGTTTCAGTTAATAGCTGCCAGACTCTTAGTTGAGCAACAACTAAAGCAATTATATGGTTATATAACTAATTGAGAGGAGATTCCGGAATGAAGTGGATCAAGCAATCTATCAGTTTAGTAGCATTTTCAATACCAGTATTTTTGGAACTTGCTACTATTCCTACTATAGCAACACAGGCACAAGCTCAGGTTAACTCAGGATCGCTGACTCAACAGCCAACACAGTCTTTGCTCATTAGTCAAGCATTCAAACCACCACAGCGCGGATCGGCTCCTCCCAGTGCTGGTGGTGCTACCCGTGGCTCCTCTTATTGCGTACAAAAAAATCAGTTATTGACCAACTTACTACCAAAAGAAAATACCGGCTTAACTTTTTCAGAACGTCCCAGCTTTTTTTGGCATGTGCCTAAAGATACAGTTAAAACAGCGCAATTTTCCATCTTGGTAGAAGGCGATGAGAATAGCATAGAAGATGATGTAGTTTATGAAACAACTTTAAATGTGCCAACTCAACCAGGGATTATGAAATTTACCCTGCCAGAGAATAGCCCTCCTTTAAAAGTAGGTAAGCGTTACCACTGGTATTTGACTTTAGTTTGCGATCGCCAAAATCCCCCGAAAAATCCGAGTCTAGAAGGATGGGTTGAACGAGTACAACCAGAAGCAAAACTATCAAAAGCTTTAGAACAAGCGGATTTACGCAAGCGCCCAACTCTGTATGCAGATGCAGGAATTTGGCATGAAGCAATAACTAGTTTAGTTGCCTTACGTTGTGCTGAACCAAATAATTTTAAGGTTACAGCTGATTGGCGAAAATTCTTTCAATCGGTTAATTTAAGTCAGTTTGCATCCGAACCCATCCTTGATTGTTGTAGCAGTAAGCAATAATTTTTAATACATTACTGGTGAATTAGGCAGTCAGGTATAAAGATAATCATAGGACTTACGCACCGAACACAAAAACCCTCACAAAGGTAGTCAAAAGTCAAAAGTCAATGGTCAAAATTCAAGTTTTTAGACTATGGACTATTGACCATTGACAAAAAGTATGAAAAATATCTGACACTGCGTAAGTCCTAAATCATTAGGGCACAATATGTTGTGCCCTTTCTTATCTGTGTTGAAATATAATAAGCTTTGCAAAGAAAATAAACATAAAAGACTGATACTGGTGACTCTAGATTTTTGATGATGCAAAATATTGTTTGCTAGTGTTATATATAATTCACATCTGTAGGTTGGGTTGAGGAACCAAACCCAACATTTGCGCGAGTTTGTTGAGTTTCACTACGTCCAAACCAACCGACAATTTATCCTTAACTGAATAATATTGGTATTTATCTAGTAGAAAATTAAGTAAGAAAAAAATTTCATCAGTGCAATATTTAACTAATTAAAACTCAGGAATCAGGATTAAATATGATGGGGGCAAAGCTAAAACATCTAATATGGCAATGGCGCGGAGTTTTGCTAGCAGTACCTAATGTCACAGCTATTGTGATTGCGCTGCGCTTTACAGGATTGCTGCAATTATTAGAGTTAGCAACCCTAGATCAGTTTGTGATTTTACGCCCTAGAGAAGCTATTGATGAACGGATTGTTATTGTTGAGATTAATGAACCAGATATTATTAAATTGAGAGAATTTCCCATATCTGATGCTGTGTTTGCTAAAGTTATTAATAATATTAAACAGCAAAAACCTCGAGCTATTGGTCTGGATATTTATCGAGATTTACCTGTAAATCCTGGACATCAAGATTTAGTGAAAATATTTCAGACTACACCTAACTTAATTGGAGTGCAAAAGATATCGCATACATCTGATAGCTTTGATGTGGCAGCACCTCCAGAATTGAAAAAACTCCAACAAGTAGGCGCAAATGATTTACCTTTAGATAGTGATGGCAAAATCCGCCGAGGTTTGCTATACGTAGGTTTACAAGATAACAGTATTATAGAAAGTTTTGCCTTGAAACTGGCATTATTATATTTAAAATCAGAAGGAATTACGGAAAAGCCATCAAAAAGAAACCCTAATTACTTACAACTTGGTAAAGGTACTTTTCCCATTTTTGAACCCAATGATGGGGGTTATATGGGTGCTAATGCCAGTAGTTATCAAATTGTTTTAAACTATAGAGGAACGATGAATCAGTTCCGTAAGCTCTCTATAAGTGATGTTTTAGAGAACCGCATCCCCCCCAACTTGATGCAAGGTAAAATCGTTTTAATTGGTTCGACTGCGGAGAGTTTAAAAGATTTATTCTGGACGCCATATAGTAGTAATTTATTTTCCTCTCCTGAACGGATGGCTGGGGTAGTAATTCATGCTAATTTAATTAGTCAAATATTAAGTTCAGCTTTACAAGGACGCTCAGAAATTAAAACTTTACCTGAAGAGTTAGAGTGGTTATGGATTTTATTGTGGTCAATTTTTGGTGCTACTTGGTGTTGGCAACAAAGACATAGTAGTACTGAGAAAAGACATATACCTTTTATCGCTAATGGTACTGGTAGCATCTTTATTTTCAGCGCCTGTTTACTGGGTGGAAGTTACCTGGCGTTTCTTTTTTCTTGGTGGATTCCTGTAGTACCCTCGCTGTTAGCTTTAACAGGATCGGCGATCGCAGTTACTCAGTATATCGCCCGTAGCGCTGCGGAAATGCGCCGTACCTTTGGGCGTTATGTAACAGATGAAGTAGTGTCAAATTTACTCGAAACTCCTTCAGGGTTGAAGCTAGGAGGAGAAAGACGGAAAGTAACTGTGCTGATGTCTGATTTAAGAGGTTTTTCCGCCGTATCTGAACGATTAGCCCCAGAACAAGTAGTAGCCATTCTTAATGTCTATTTAGGCGCAATGGCGGATGTAATTAATCAATACAATGGCACAATTAATGAATTTATTGGCGATGGGATCTTTGTCATGTTTGGTGCGCCAGTTAGCCGCGAAGATGATGCTCAAAGAGCGATCGCTTGTGCAATTGCAATGCAATTAGCGATGAAGCCTGTAAACGAACATAACCAGCAAATGAATTTACCACTGTTAGAAATGGGAATTGGGATTCATACAGGCGAGGTGGTAGCTGGTAATGTTGGCTCGCAAAAACGTGCTAAATATTCTGTTGTTGGTAGTCATGTAAATCTTACCGCTCGGATTGAATCTTATACCGTGGGCGGTCAAATTCTGATTTCTGAAGAAACCATTAAAGACGCTAATATTGACTTAAGAATTGATGGCGAATTGCGAGTAGAACCAAAGGGAATTAAAGCCCCAATTACTATCTATGATATTGGCGGTATTGGTGGTAAATATAATCTTTACATACCGCAAGCTGAAGAAAATTTCTTGCATTTATCAGAGGAAATTCCCCTAGAATTTATCATTTTAGAAGGTAAACATGCTGTAGGCACCATATTTACAGGCGAGCTTTTTTGCTTGTCAGATAATGGCGGACAATTGCGATCGCAGCATTCATTAGAACCTTTAATGAATCTGAAAATGAAATTGGTAAATGCTCCCGAAATTGCGCCGGGAGATGGCGATATTTATGCCAAGGTGCTGAAAAAATCTCCTGAACATGAACAGCATTTTCAAATTCGGTTTACAGCTGTTCCTCCCAAGGTAGCAGCCATACTTGATACCATACGCAAATCGGCAGTTAGTCATTAATGGGCATGGGGCATTGGGCATTGGGCATAAAAATTCGCTGATTTCTGCTCTCTGTCTTTTTTAAGGAGTTTCATAAAGTCCTTCTGCCCTTCGGGTTCGCCACTTGCTTTATGCCGGGGAACCCGTCCACCGCAGTGGCTCACCTCCTGCCCTCTGCCTTTCTTGATAAAGTATTAAAACAATAGCTAGTATATGTGATTTTACTGGTATTATATTCCGGTAAACGTGTTTTAGCTATGAATGGAATGGAGTGCCTGTAAATGCAAAGGCGATTTTTGCAGGGTTTTAGTAGCCGCACTCTGACTGTATTACTCACCTTGATATTTTTGTCTGAATCGGTAGTGTCAGCAGGTGGTAAGAACCTCCAACTAGCCCAAACAAACACACCTGCAAACCAAAATACCCAGACAGAAAACCAAAAAGCTGCTCAACGAGTTCAAAAACTCTTTGAGGAAGCAGAACAACTCAGTAAACAACAAACCCCAGATTCACTACAACGGGCAATGCAAAAGTATGAAGAAATATTGCAAATTGCTCGTAAATTAGGCGATCGCTTATTAGAACATAACACTCTTTATCTCATAGGTAGTGCTTATTCTGAGCGCAGCGAACACGAGAAAGCGCTGACATATTATCAGCAAGCCCTAAATATTATTCAAGAACTGAAAAAACCCATACCACAAGCGAGAACTCTGTGGTCAATCGCCACCAGTTACTCTTATTTATGGCAAAAGCAAAAAGCACTAGAATATTACAACCAAGCTTTATCCATATTTCAAGCCGAGAAAGCTAATGATATGGTTGCGATCGCTCTCTTAACTATGGGTATGGTTTATGAAAATATAGGTGAAAGCAAAAAAGCGTTGGATTATGTCAATCAAGCTTTAACTATTCAACGCAGTCAAAACGATAGTCAAGCTCAGACTACAACCTTCTCTATTTTAGCAGGAATTTACAATTCTCTAGGTGAAAAGCAAAAAGCACTCTCTTGCTTAAATCAAGCTTTAGAGATTCACCGTCAAAGAAATAATCTCGATGGTCAAGCTGATATTCTCACTAAAATGAGTACAATCTATGTCTCCTTAGACGATTATCTCCAAGCCAGAGAATTATTAAACCAAGCACTGCAACTCAATCAAAAAGGTTCTCAAAGCAATTTAGTAAATCAGGTAACTATTTTCCTGAGCTTAGGTGTAATTTATGTTTTTGAGGGTAATTATCAGCAAGCTTTAAATTACTATAATCAAGCGCGATCGCTATCGCAAAAAATAGTCAGACCAGATTTAGAAGCTACTGTACTTTCTCAAATCAAACATATTTACGAATCATTAGGACAGCTAGATGAAGCATTGGCTTATTTAAAAGCAGCACAAAAATTACAGCAGAAAATTAACGATCGTTCAGCAGAAGCCAGCACCTTAAACTCAATTGCCAAGCTTTATCAATCTCAGGGTGAATATCAAACAGCGCTGAATATTTATAACCAAGCTTTAGAGATACAACGTCAGATTAAAGACATACCCCAGGAAGCTAGAACTCTGGGTAATATAGCTTATCTTTACAGATTATTAGGTGAATATCAATTAAGTTTAGATAACTATAACCAGGCGCTCAAAATATTTGAAAAAATAGAAAATAATAGAGATATAGCCCAAATTATGACAGAAATTGGCTTGACTTACTTGACAGCCAAAGATTATGATAATGCGCTGAAATATTATAACCAAGCGCTACCTTTATGGCGGCAACAAGGGCAAATTGATGGTGAAATACTCACGCTAATTGGCCTCACTAAAACCTATGATTATTTAAAGGATTATCAGCAAGCATTGTCAGCAGCTAATCAAGGATTGTCTTTAGCAAGAGAGAAAAATAATCTTGCTTTTGAGGTGACTATGCTTGGTTATCAAGCAACCGCTTACCAAAGATTAGGCGATTATCAAAAAGCGCTTTCTTTAGCTCAAGAAGCTGTGACTAAATCGCAAAAAGTAGGCGCGCGTCAAGTGCAAGCGAATGCTTTATATGGTTTGGGCGATGCCTATAAGGATTTAAAAGAGTACCAAAAAGCTATAGACGCTTATAAACAAGAACTGACTATCAGACAAGAAATAGGCGATCGCAATGGACAAGCCCATACATTATATAGAATTGCACAGACCGAACGCGATCGCGATCGATTAGCATCCGCCCGCAGTCAAATAGAAGCTGCAATCGCAATTTTGGAAAATATCCGCACCCAAGTTACCAGCCAAGACTTACGCACCTCATACTTTGCCTCAGTCCAGAGATATTATGAGTTATACATTGACTTATTGATGCAGTTGCACAAACAGCAACCATCTCAAGGCTATCATGCCCTAGCATTACAAGCTAGCGAACGAGCTCGCGCTCGCACCCTCTTAGAGTTGCTCACAGAAGCTAATGCAGATATTCGTCAAGGTGTAGATCCGCAGCTACTAGCAGCAGAACGCAACTTACAACAACAGCTAGATGCTTTAGAAAAACGGCGGCTAAAATTACTAAGCGGTAAATATACTCCTACCCAAGCGCAAAACTTGGAACAAGAAACCGCATCAATTCTCGAACAGTATCGCCAGCTGCAAGCCAAAATTAGGGCTACGAGTCCTCGTTATGCAGCTCTTACACAACCGCAAACCCTCTCATTGCAACAAATTCAGTCTGCTGTACTGGATGAAAATACCTTACTACTAGAGTATTCTTTGGGTGAAGAACGCAGTTACCTTTGGGCGGTGACGAAAAACAGCATTAGCAGTTACGAACTACCCAAACGCGCAGAAATTGCGGCTGCGGTGGAAAAATTGCGCAATATTGTCACTGTAAGAATTCCCAGAAAAGGAGATAAAGAAGCTAAAGCTCTATCAGAGTTGATATTAGCACCAGTCGCCCAGCAATTAGGACAGCGCCGTTTAGTTATCGTTGCTGATGGGGTTTTGCAATATGTACCGTTTGCGGCTCTCCACACACCTAACTCTACTAAAAACAGCTATGAACCATTAGCCGTCAACCATGAGATTGTTACCCTCCCTTCAGCCTCGACAATCGCCGTACTTAGACAAGAAACTACTACAAGCCAAACTGCTCCGAAAACATTAGCTGTAATTGCCGATCCGATTTTTTCAGCTAGCGACGAACGAGTCAAGGGAACAACGCCAAGTCAACAAAACAACAATCAAAACCTCGACTTACAACAACTGAGCAAGTCAGCACGCACAGCAAACATCGAATTCCGGCGCTTACCATTTACCCGCCAAGAAGCTGAGACTATTTTGTCTTTAGTACCAGAACGAGAGCGCAAACAAGCCTTTGATTTTGCGGCGAATCGAGCTACAGCTACCGATGGGGAATTGAGTCAATATCGTATAGTACATTTTGCCACTCATGGCATTCTCAACAGTGAAAATCCAGAATTATCAGGGGTAGTGCTGTCGTTGTTTGATGAAAATGGTAAACCCCAAAATGGTTTTTTACGGCTGCATGATATTTTCAACCTGAAGCTACCAGCAGAACTAGTGGTACTTAGCGCTTGTGAAACTGGTTTAGGTGAAGAAGTCAAAGGAGAAGGATTAATTGGCTTGACAAGAGGGTTTATGTATGCAGGTAGTTCCAGAGTTGTAGTTAGTTTGTGGAATGTCGATGACGAAGCTACCGCAGAATTAATGAAGAAATTTTATAAATTTATGTTAGAGGATAAATTAAAACCTGCGGCAGCGCTACGATCTGCACAGATAGAAATGTGGCGAGATCCTAAGTATCGCGCACCTTATTTCTGGGCGGCTTTTACTCTTCAAGGTGAATGGCGGTGAGAATTTAAAAGTGAAAATAGTGTTGACTGTTGACTGTTGACTGTTGACTGTTGACTCTGAAGAGAGATTTTCTCGTGAATGGCTTAGTTAATGCAAAGGAACTCAAACTTCATGCCCAGGCAACTTAGATCAAATTTGAGCTATCGGACGATTGTTGTCTTTGTCAGCATGATTTTAGCGTCTGAATCTGTAGGCATGACAGCTAAGGCAATAAATCTAGAAATTGCCCAAAAACCAACAAATACAACTCAAAATTTGACTCCGGCACAAGAAAGTGCCAAAAATCAAGCAACGCAACTCATACAAGCAGCAGATAAACTTCTAGAACAGAGAACAGCTACATCTTTACAACAGGCTGTGGCTAAATACTTAGAAGCGTTAAAAATTTGGCGGGAAATAGGCGATCGCTCTCAAGTAGCTGCCACACTGGCTAGTATCGGGAATGCCTATTATCTACAAAGCGAAACTCAAAAAGCCCTGGAATATTACAATCAAGCATTAGCGATTAGACGAGAACTCAAAGATAAATATCGCGAAGCCATGATGCTTCAGGCTATTGCTGATGTATACATGAATTTGCGAGACAATAAAACAGCACTGGAATATTACAACCAAGCTTTACCAATATTTCGCACTGAGAAACAACCTTTTTTTGAGGCTGTGACTTTGATTGGTATTGGGAGAGTTTATTTTAATACTGGTGAAACCAAAAAAGCGCTGGAATATTACAATCAAGCTTTAGAAGTTCAGCGTGCTAGTAACAATTTAGCAGCACAAGTTTATACCCTAGAAATTATTGCTAGAGTCTACACTCAATATGGTGAGCCGCAAAAGGCTTTAGAAGTATACAATCAAGTATTAGCTATTCAGCGTCAACAAAAATCCTTGCTGGGAGAAAGCGAAACCCTCAATGCTATTGGTACGGTATATTTCTCCTTAGGTGAGAATCAAAAAGCTAAAGAATATTTCACTCAAGCTTGGGAAATACAACGCAAGCTACCAGAAGTTAGCTTAGGTAACCAAGCAATCACTGTAATGTATCTGGGGATGAGTTCCTGGGGTGTAGGTGAACATCAAAAGGGACTCGAATATTTAAACCAAGCGCGATCGCTCATGCAAAAATTAGGTAATCGTTTTGCAGAAGCAGAAATCCTCGGACAAATCAGCATTTTGCAATCTGAACTCGGACAAAAACAGTCAGCCCTCGATGCTTTAAACCAAGCACTCAAGCTACAGCAGGAAAATAAAGATCCGGCGAGAATTGCGGCGACAATTAATAGTATTGCAGATATTCACACTTCCTCCGGCGAATATCAAACCGCTTTGGATTTTTATAACCAAGCCCTCACAATCCAGCGTCAAATAGGCGATCGCTTGGGTGAAGGACAAACCCTAAGTTACATTGCCAAGCTTTATAATTTATTAGGCGATAGTCAGTTAAGTATTGACACTGCCAAGCAAGCTCTAGAAAAATTTCGCACTGTTGGCGATCGCACTAAAGTTGCGCAAACTCTCGATGATATCGGCAATGTTTACCGAACATTAGAAGATTATCCCCAAGCATTAGATTACTATAACCAAGCACTGCAACTGTGGCGCGAACAAGGAGCGCTATTTGCTGAATTCACTACGCTCACTGGTGTGATTAGGACTTATGAATCATTAAAAGAATATACCAAAGCTCTGGAGACTGCTAACCAAGCACTATCATTATCACGCAAACAACAAAACAGACTCCACGAAGCTTCCGCCCTAGCTTACTTAGGTAGAGTCTACTTAGCAGCAGGTGACGAGCAAAAAGCTCTAGATATGTTGAATCAAGCTGTGTTGAGATTTCAGCAATTGAAGATTCCCAGTGCCGAAGCTAACGTATGGGGTAATATTGCTAGAGTATACAAATCCTTAAACCAACCCCAACAAGCGATCGCTAGTTACGATCGACAACTCAAATTACAGCGCAATTTAGGCGATCGCACTGGTGAAGCAGAAACACTTTACAATATTGCTGTGAGCGATCGCGATCGCCAGAATCTAGAGGCGGCTCGGACGCAAATAGAGTCTACAATTAAAATCATCGAAGATATCCGTACCAGAGTCACCAGTCAAGAATTACGTACCTCTTACTTCGCCTCAGTCCAAAAATATTATGAATTCTACATCGACCTGTTGATGCAGTTGCACAAACAGCAACCATCTCAAGGTTACAATGCTCTAGCCCTCCAAGCCAGCGAACGCGCCCGCGCTCGCAGTCTCTTAGATTTGCTAACTGAGGCTCATGCAGACATCCGTCAGGGTGTAGATCCTCAGCTACTCGCCACCGAACGCAACCTGCAACAACAACTAGATGCTTTAGAAAAACGACGGCTGAAATTACTGGGTGAGGAATCCAGCAAAGCGCAAGTACAACAATTAGAACAAGAAACCGCCACCATTCTCGAACAATATCGGCAAATACAAGCCAAAATTAGAGCTACTAGCCCGCGTTATGCTGCTCTCACCCAGCCGCAAACCCTCTCACTCACACAAATTCAATCCTCTGTCCTCGATGATAATACTCTGCTATTAGAATATGCTTTGGGAGAAGAACGCAGTTACCTCTGGGCTGTGACTAAAAATAGCATTACTAGCTACGAACTGCCGAAACGTGCAGAAATAGCCGCAGCAGTTCAAAGATTCCGCCAAGTTTTAACCTCACCAATTTCCCGCAGCAAACCAGGTGCTAGCGCTAATCTACTCACAAAAATGATACTGGCACCAGTAGCCCAGCAATTAGGACAACGCCGCCTAGTTATTGTAGCTGATGGAGCTTTGCAATATATACCCTTTGCTGCCTTAAATACACCCAGTCAACAAAATACTAATAGTTATGAGCCGTTAGTAATCAACCATGAAATTGTTACCCTCCCATCAGCCTCAACAGTCGCCGTACTCCGCCAAGAAACCAATGGACGCAAAACTGCGCCGAAAACATTAGCTGTAATTGCCGATCCAATATTTTCGCCTAACGACGAGCGAGTTAAAAAAGGGGGGAACAATTCTCAAAATAGTAATCTCAACATAGACTTACAACAACTTAGCCGCTCTGCACGAGCCGCCAACATCAGTTTTGAGCGGTTACCATTCACGCGCCAAGAAGCTGAAACTATTCTCTCTCTAGTGCCAGCGAAAGAGCGCAAGCAAGCCTTTGATTTTGCTGCTAATCGAGCAGCAGCTACGAATATAGATTTAAGTCAGTATCGAATAATACATCTTGCTACACATGGCATCCTCAATAGCCAAAATCCAGAATTATCGGGTGTGGTGTTGTCATTGTTTGATGAAACTGGTAAACCCCAAAATGGCTTTTTACGTCTGCATGATATTTTTAACCTCAAGCTACCAGCCGAACTAGTGGTACTCAGTGCTTGTGAAACTGGTTTGGGTGAAGAAGTCAAAGGTGAAGGCTTAATCGGCTTGACAAGAGGGTTTATGTATGCAGGTAGTCCCAGAGTAGTTGTTAGTTTGTGGAGTGTTGATGACGAGGCGACATCCGAATTAATGAAAAAGTTTTATGGATTCATGTTACAAAATAACATGAATCCTGCTGCCGCACTCAGAGCAGCACAAAGAGAAATGTGGCGCGATCGCAAATATCAATCACCCTATTTTTGGGCTGCTTTTACTCTCCAAGGTGAATGGAAGTGAGGTTGTTTTTCCTCTTTGTTCCCTAAGTTGGTGTCAATAAACCAAACTATATTACGAAACGTAAATAGGCTTGAACTCCTTACCAATGACTAATGACAGCCCTCTGACCAATATTGAGCGTCAGCGAAATCAGGGAAGAGGGCATGGAGGAAACGAACAAAATATTTGTTTAAGTTGCGATATTTTTAACTAGTTCTGTTACCATGAAAAAGTAAACACGGTAAGGTCGATACCATGTATAGAGCAATTAAAGTTAGAATTTATCCCACTGACGAGCAAGAATCATATTTAGCTCAATGTTTTGGTAATACCCGTTGGTTGTGGAATTATATGCTCAATGCTACAACCACAGCATATAAAGAAACAGGGAAAGGGCTTTCCAAAGCTGCAATGGACAAATTGTTGCCAGGATTAAAGAAAGAATATGAATGGTTAGGACTTGCATACTCTCAAGTATTGCAACGAGTAACATTCAATCTTTCAAGTGCGTTTGTCAACTTCTTTGAAGGTCGTGCTAAATACCCTAACTTTAAATCTAAACATGGTAAGCAATCGATTCAATATCCCCAAAATGTGAAACTGATGCCAGATGACTCTGTGATTAAGTTTCCTGGAAGTTTGGGATTAATGAAAGCTGTGTTTCACAAACAATTGCCTGATGCTAAATTCACAACTGTAACAATATCGAGAAATGCAGACGGTAAATATTATGCTTCTATTGTGTTTAATCAAGAGGATGAACCAGTAACCGCAATCAACAAGGCTATTGGTGTTGACCTGGGTTTAAAGAATTTTGCAATCACTTCCGATGGTTCAAAATATGATCTACCTAAGAGGCGATTAGCAAAACTAGAAAAGAATAGAAAGCGTAAACAGAAAAAATTAGCAAGAAAGAAGGATAAAACATCTAATAAACGACAAAAGGCTAGACGCTTAGTAGCTAAAATCTCTAGCAAAATACCTAGAGTCCGTGAAGACTTTCTACACAAGCTATCTCGCAAAATAGCATACGAAAATCAAGTAATTTGTGTAGAGGACTTGGCAGTTAAGAACATGGTTAAAAATCCCAACTTGGCAAAAGCTATCAGTGACCAAGGGTGGGGAATGTTTCTAACCATGCTTAAGTACAAAGCTGAGAGATTTGGTCATACCTACCAAGAAATAGGACGTTTCTTCCCATCATCTCAGCTTTGTAGTGAAACTCTACTCCCAATACCAGTGCTGCAAAACGGTTATGATTCATTAGGTGTTAGGTTTGTATATTGTCCGCACTGCCAAAAGCAGCATGATAGAGACATCAATGCTGCAATAAATATTAGAAATGAAGGTTTGCGACTTTTGGAGTTAGGAACTAGCTCTTCTGCCCTTGGAGGGGATGTAAGACCAAAATCTTCGGGACGTAAAAAATCCACAAAGGTCGAGGCAATCCCCAATGAATTGGGAAGCCTACACTCACCCGTCAGGGGAGTGTAGGTAGTTCACTTAACCTTATTGAAATTTAGAGGGAGGAGAGGCCATCAGCTACCAGATGCATCTTCAAAACAGAGGGAAGAAAAAAGGTTAATTGTTTGTCGATGAGAAAAACAACATCCCACGACGAGAGCGTAAAAATCAATGCATAATAGCCTCTTTATTCAACATCTATTCAGGTTTAGCAGCTGTTTCCTTATATCTAGGCTCGACAGGCGATCGCCTAGACAATACTTGTATTAATAAAGACAAAAATGGAAATACATGAGAAAGTTAAAACCAACAGTATTTATTATTTTTTAGTAGCATTTTCCTATCATGTGATAACTCAACTGCCAGATCGTAAACTTTAACTAAGCGATCTGAGCGGACACAATGAATATTTAATAATTAGGTATAAATAAATCAATAATCATTTAAAATAGTGTAAGCAAAGGTACAGCCTTTAATCCTTGACTAAATCGTCCAACTAGCGGCCATAAGCGGAAAGTAAAGATTCGTAAATGTAGTTAAAAAAATTAATATGGTGTTATAAATACAATCGGTGAAAGTTACTGTCAAAATTTAATATTTACTTTATAAATTACTGAGCGTGAGCGAGGGTTGGTCATTAGCTCATATATTAGTAATTAGATATTTAGTAATTAATGCTACAAATATTTCTTGCTTATATCCGGTTGTTTTTGACAAAAATCTACGTGTTATTGCTGTTTGAATCGTATATAATCTACAACACTAATGTAAAGCATTTAATTAATTCAGAAAAACAATGGCAATTATTAATGGTACTTCGGGGATTGATGAATTACTGGCAACAGGAAGTGGTAATACTCTCAATGGTTTACAAGGAAACGATATCATTGATGGTAGCAGTGGAGAAGGCAATAACATCCTAGAAGGAAATGAAGGCGATGATGAGATATTCGCCAAGACCAACGATACAGCTAAAGGTGGATCGGGGAAGGACACTATACAGTCAATAGAGGGGATGAATATCCTCTATGGTGGTGATGACGACGATCTAATTTTTCCTTACCTCAAAGATCAAGTTTTTGCTGAGGCTGGTAATGACACCATTTATGCAGGTCTTGGTGATAGTACTTTAACAGGAGGTTTAGGAAATGATATTTTCTGGATCGCTAATAATGAATATTTACAAGCACCAAATATAATTGCGGATTTTGATCCCACCGCAGATAGCCTAAAGGTGGAATTAGAAGGCGTTACTAGAATTGCTGATCTGACCTTACAACAGCAGGGTAGTGATACCTTAATTAGTAAAAATAGTAAAGCACTAGCTATTGTTAAAAATACAAATGTTGATGATATTTTAAATGGTGGAAATTCGCAAAATATTAAAAAATTATTAGTTGACAGTGATAATATTTTCACCGTATCGGCTACTAGGAATACAAAAATTAAACTCAAAGCAAAATTAATTAGTAACCAAGCTAATTCAGTTAACGAAGTAGGTTTTTTTGTAGTCAAAGATAACAAAGGTACAATTATTGATAGCACGGGTAAATCCTATACCCCTGCTGATGGTGATGTTTACATTCAAGTAGCCTTAAAACAGTCTTTAAGTTTATTTTCATCAATTACAAATCGCCCAAACGGCTTTAACAATATCGATATTTCCCGCATCATTGAGAAAGTAGGAGGCGATCGCTTAGTCTTCTATTTTATCGAAAATGGCACTACTGATGGTGCTGTCAAGGGGCGCATACCTCTAAGTCGAGTGACTCTAGGCTCAAAGTTTGGTAATGGTAGTTCCGATCAATTCAAAGTTAATGACCTGGGCAATAATCAATTTAATCTCGCTTGGGGTCAAGATAAGATGGTACTGAGTTTCTCACTGACCGATGAGTCAGTTCCACTAGGTACCAATCTCCAAGGTGGTAACCCTGCAGAATTAATTGATTTGCGCAACGTAGCAGGAACCGTCAAAGCTGATTTCTCTGTATTCCGCGAAGCAGCATACAACAATGAAGTATATTTCTATAAAGTTGATAATGCAGACGGTCTGATCGGTAATATCGATCCAGCTAATGCCACTACAGCAAATTATCTCCAAGCAGCAATTAACAATCTCATTAAAGACCAAATCACAGGTGAATTGATTAAACTAGCTACCCCCAATCAAGGTACACAGACAACTAAAGCGACTGTTGCAGCAGGTTCAATATTAGCTCCCTTAATTGTGATTAATGGTAGCCTATCGCAACTGACAGACGTTAACACCAACAACGATCCTCAAGTTTATTTTCCCTACTTAGGAGTCAATGCGGATGGTGTTGACCACATACGTTTATTAGGAAATAACACCTTTGGTTTTGAAGATTTACCAGGTGGTGGCGATCTAGACTATAACGATGTCATTATTAACATTAATTTTTCCACTAATACTTAAAATCTGTTGCCGAATTTCTTGGTTAATCTGTACTGAAAACTTGCTGATAATTTCACACAATAGTCAAATATAACAAATTAATTCCCCTAATTAAAAAGGGGAATTAATCTTTGATGGCATTGGATCGCTCAATTAATTGGGTTAAGCAAACACAAAGTCACTAGCTTTCAATTCATTGAACAAGACACCTGAGAGATTTACCAGAGAAATTTCGGAGTTATCACTATCTCCGGGGGCCTTAACTCTAGCAACAACACTGGTACTTCTGATATCACCAAAAGCTGGTAGTAGTTTCAAATCATCAAAAGAATCGATATGGGCAATATTTTTAATGGCAATTTTGTCAACACCGATTTCAAAGTCCATAATCGTATTCTTTGTGTCTGTTAATTGTGGCAGACCTAAGAAGGTTAATTGTCTACCTTCAATCACCGCATCCGGAAATTCGCCGTTGGCAATCTCGAACCTGTCTACCCCAGAACCACCGTACAGAAGATTATCTCCACCACTACTAATGACTAAAGTATCATTTCCTTCTCCACCAAGCAGTTCGTCGTATTTACCCGCTATGAGCGTATCGTTACCATGTCCGCCATCAAGACGGTTGTAACCATCACCCCCAGAAGCATCAAGCAGATCGTCTCCTTCTTCACCAAAGCCGCGATCGTTATGATGGAGGATAATTTCATCATTGCCATTTCCTCCGTAAAGACGATTTCCCCCTGCTCCACCAGAAGCATCGAGGAGGTCATCGCCATCTTTACCAAAGGCGCGATCGTCTTGGTTAACGATAATTTCATCATTCTCTTTGCTACCGTAGATTCTTCGGCGACTACCACTAGTATCGCCAAATATATTGCTCTGGCTGCCAAGAAATTTAATTTCGTTAGGCACAACACCACCTTGAGGTGTTAAAGGCGATGGTACTGTTGCTGGTACTACTTGTGGTGAGTCTACCGAGACTGCGAGAGATTCTACTTGTTGAGTGCCAAAGTTGCCAAATGAGTATGTGCTTCCTGGTCTAACGTAAACAAAAGTGTTAGCCTCTGCTAACCTAACTTCATCATTGATTTTGAATGATAATGTACCTTCCCTGACATAAAAAGCTTCATGGTTTTCCGCTTTAATCGCAGTGGGAAAGTCATTAGTACTGCGAGCTATTTGACCCCTAATTTCGCCACTAGGATTCCCTTTAGTGTGAACCTGAACATAAAAGTCGCTTTCTTCTCCAGGTAAGCCACTATTATTCAGAAAAGTATTTAGAAGTGATGGAATTGGTTGCTCTGTCTGATTCCAAACACCGCTAAGAGTGGCGCTTCCCCCTTGATTTAAGGTAATTTTTAAATCTGTCTCATCCTGTTCGGTTGCATCCAAAATATTGAACACATGCTCACCACTACTACCCCTTTTACCCGAATGGATATGAATAGCGGTGACATCATCCTTAGTATCAGCAGTCTGAGGTGTACCTGCTGGTAAGAATGAACCAAAATCTAAGCCGTTTACGGTCAAGCTATACTCAATCTCGCCTTGAGTGTTGAGTTTTAAATTAGCAATCCCAGTGGCTGATGATTCATTAGATGATAATACTTGAGTGCCATTTAAGAAGGCTTGGGTAAAAACATTAGTTACTTGTGGCGCTAGGGAAAAACTATTGTAGGAGAGTTTGTTACCTAGATTATCTATTGTTTCATCAAAGCTACTCAAAGAGGTATATTCGATGCCAAACGGGCCAGTAACTTTAGGACGCTGACTATAAGTTGAGATGGTAAAACCCTCAACTCCACCCACCTGGGATTGTATTTGATCTTTTAGCGTCTGAGGTGCATTATCTGGTAACACCAATACATAATTAGGAGTACCGGCAGGAGGTTTATAACCATTAAATGCAACACCACCACCGGTTCTTTGTCCAAATTCTAATTGTTTAGGATCAATTCCTGGAGGCGGTGGTGGGATGGGATTATTCCTGTTAGTTACTGCTTTACCTGCAAATTCAAAGAGTAGATCTAATCCTCCAGGAGTGGTTATGGAGAGAATCCTAGCTCCGGTATTTGGCCCTGATTGTGCTTCTGTTGAGTTGGGGTTAGCAAAACCGTGAGGTCTCAATCGAGGGCCAAAAACAAAAGTACCTTGAGGTAATCCCTGCAAGATAAATTCTTCTTTGCCAGGATCTCCAGATGGGATATCAAGTGCTCCAGCCTCATTTCCGACAAAAAAGTTAACTTGTCCTTCTTCTACAAAGAATGCTTCGTGTTCATAGTTGTGAATATGTGGTGGTGGCCCGCCCCCTGTAGGCACAAAGAAATCAAAAGCATTCATCCCAAAGTTAGACTCTTTGGTTGTCACCAAAAAGGTATACAAGTCACCGGAAGTATAAATGGCAGGACGGTTAGGATCGTCTTGAGGTGAAATTACATACTTACCTACACTTGTATCAAATACGGAGTAATCTTTAGGTTCGCTAGACCCAGTACTACCTGTTCCTGGGTTGGATGTATTACCAGGCAAAGTCCCTATTGGATGTGTCATATTATTCAATATCCCATAGTAAAAATGCTAATAGCTTAGAAAACTGGAAGAGCAAAAAAATTAGGGGGTGCAAGCTGAAAAGGCAATATGCTTAACTTCATATAAATTTGATTAGTTATCTCATATCTTACATCTCTAGAAATAGATGTCAAAACAAAAACTAAGTGTTGGCGTAATTAAACGCTAGGTAGTCAATACAAGAGTAAGTACAATAAAATAAAAGAAAATTCTGGGAAATTCTCAATTACTGGGCAGTTTCTACAGCATCACCTCGATCGGGTAGTGATGGAAAATGAATAGAGATTGAGTTTAGCGACCTGCAAGTATGCAGTTAGAAACACGATTAACTCTAGAAACTGGAAAAGCCTTGGCGATCGCAATACTGGATGATGCTTTAGCCGCTCCCTACATCTTGTAGTTTTTTGAATTTATCTATGTAAGATAAATGTGTATTTTGATTATTATGTCAATTCTCTGTATTTAATACTTGTCCTTCATCTAACGTCACATTCTGCTACTCTTGATTGCCTTTGGATAGATTCTAAAATATCCAAGTTGAGACTGATGAGGAAATCATATCTCCATTTTCAAGATTTTGGAAGAAAGTTGATGTATCTCAAGATGGCTCGTACAAATCAAGATGCTACTCAGGCAAACACATCTACATTTTGGTAATTTACACTTATATTAAGCAGCAACTATAAGTCATTAATATTACAACATAATTATCTTGTAATAAACAATGCAGTTTTATAGTTATTGAGTAATATAGAATACCCAACAGCAGCATTTACTACTTAAATTGGCTAAAAATGATATTCTGATTTTCAAAGTAAAACGACTCTAGTAAGGATTTAGGCAATGACAAAATTAACTGGAAAAGTTGCACTTGTAACAGCTTCATCCCGTGGTATTGGCAGAGCAGTTGCCAAACGTCTAGCAGCAGATGGTGCCGCAGTTGTCGTAAACTATGTCTCTTCACCAGAAAAAGCCGAGACTGTAGTCAAAGAAATTGTAGATGGAGGCGGAAGAGCGATCGCAATTCCCGGTAGTGTGGCGAATAAAGCAGACGTACTGCGATTATTTGACGAAACAGAGTCTAAATTCGGTACCATCGACATTGTTGTCAATGTTGCGGGCGCATCCGTGTTTAAACCTCATATCGAATTGACCGATGAAGACTTTGACAAAGTATTTTTAGTGAATGCTAAAGGTGCAATGTATATATTGCAAGAAGCCGCAAAGCGCATTAAAGATGGCGGTCGCATAGTACAATTTTCTACCGGAGGTACAATGATGCCCGTACCTACTGGTGGTATTTATGCTGCCAGCAAAGCGGCAGGTGAACGATTCGCCTTTGCCCTTGCCAAGGAACTTGGGCATCGTCAGGTAACGGTAAATGTAGTATCCCCAGGCGTGACAAATACGGATGGGTTGATTATGCCGAAAGAAGCTGTAGATCAACTGATTCAGCAAACACCTCTGGGAAGACTAGGACAACCAGAAGATGTAGCCGATGTAGTGGCTTTTTTAGTTAGCGATAATGCTCATTGGATGACAGGACAAAACATCCAAGCTAATGGGGGCATTTTGTAGTTTTCACAATTTCCAACCTAATTCACAGCCACCATCTTTCACTTTGCTTTTGGCATACCTGCTGATAACGCGGCAAGGTAACAAAGTTACTGTATCTTAGAGATTTCTTGAATAGTTCTCAAAGGTATACCACTACTAGACAATGTGAATTGGTTGAACTCAAGTTAATTAGGGGCTTCCAAGTAAGAAATATTTCATTGCTATTGTTCGCTATTGACTGTTGATTATTGACAGGAGACAATCAAATCTCCCTGGCTAGAAGCGGAATAATTTATTGTTGGAAGTTCCCTGATTTATCCATCTGTGTTCTGCTGTTTATTAGTTCGCTACCCCACGGAGTATTGCAAAAACGAATACAGTCTGGATTTTTGAGTTTTGTGGTGGCATATCTCCAGCCAGAATATGGACAATAATCAATTGCTCAACTGGAGTAAGTTGCTTAGATATTAGCTCTTAACCAACTCCCAAAACCTGAAACTTATTACCCATCAGTGGGAAAGCACTGCCAACTTTTTATGCCAAAAGCTTGGATATTCCAGGTGTGAAGTTTAACATAACTATATTTATATCCTGACCCAAATACTGAAAATCCATGAGAAGTTTAAAATTCCTTGGCAAGCATCGTTCTGTTTACAGACAGATACTGCTGACAATCTCAGCCATCCTGGTTTACCAAATACTGCCAACTTCGATTCAGGTACTAGCTAAAGAAGTCAATCAGGATGCTACCCAGTCAGTTACAGAGCAAAAAGCTTTAGATGGCCAAGGAATAGATGAATTGTTATTTTTCTCATCCCTATCGACAACTGTTAATTCTAGCCAAACAGTTTCTCAAGGACAAAATCGGCAGAAAATTATTGCTCAAACTACTAGCGAGTCGCCAACAACCCCAAAGCCAAGCTCCTTGCCTGCATTGGATTCTAACCTATTAGAGCCAGCCAACGCAGATGAACAAGAAAACGATCCAATGGCTCAAGTCACCAACATTTCTCAGTTGCAGGATGTGCAGCCAACAGATTGGGCCTTCAGCGCTCTACAATCTTTAGTTGAGCGCTATGGTTGTATTGCTGGTTATCCTAATGGTACATTCCGTGGCGATCGCGCTTTGACTCGTTATGAATTTGCTGCTGGCTTAAATGCTTGTTTAGACCGGATTAATGAACTAATTGGTACGGCTACTCAAGAGTTAGTGACCAAACAAGACCTAGAAACTTTAAAACGGTTACAAGAAGAATTTGCTACTGAACTGGCTACCCTACGGGGTCGGGTAGATGCTTTAGAAGCACGCACTACAGAATTAGAAGCCAATCAATTCTCTACTACAACCAAACTATTTGGTAATTTAAGAGTTCAAACTAACGCTTACTTTTCGGGTGATGGTAATCCTCAAACCAACATACAATACAATTTCTTCCTCGGACTGCTGACTAGCTTTACAGGCCGAGATTTGTTATTTACCGGTCTTGGCGCTACAAGTACTGCATTTCCTGAGCTAGCAACTAACAATAATGGTAGAGATGTTGGTTCTACAAGAGAAGGTTCCAGCGATACCACGGGTTCCGGCGATAGTTTCAGCAACGTCAGAATACTGGGATTAGAATATCAATTTCCCATCGGTGACAATTTATTGATCAATGTTATTGCTGCTAATAGATATCGTTTTAGCCCAGTTCTCTTGTCTCAGTTTCTGCCTTACTATACCATTGGTCGCGGGCCTATTAGTGCTTTTGCTGAGGCACCCCCTATTTATTTAGTGGGAGCAGGGACTGGCATTTCTGCAAGTTATAAGATTGTAGACTCGACAGTACTAACTTTGACTTACCAAGGAACTTTTGCCAACGAGTCCCAAGCCGGAGGTTTGTTTAATGGAGACTATGTTGCTGCCGCTCAGGTTAACTACAATCCCAATCCCGGTTTATTCTTGCAGGCTTTATATCAACACGGCTACTTTAATCCTGGCAATTTTGGCTTTCACAGTGGTCAAACGTTTAGAGGCAATGGTTTTGTAGGTAGTGCGCTGGCCAATCGTTTTGATGATGCTGGTGTTTTGTTTGATGAAGCATCAGCAGTTAGTACTAATGCTTATCAGATTGGTGGCTATTTTGCAATTAGTCCTAAGGTAGTAATTGGTGGTTGGGCTAATCTCATCCAAGCCAGACTCATCGGCAAAGGAGATGCTGATATTTGGACTTATTCAATTCAAGCTGCCTTTCCTGATTTGTTTAGAAAAGGCAATCAAGGAGGGTTAATTGTTGGTATGGAGCCGACTCTGACTGGTGTCAGAACAAGTTTGCCTTATGCACAATTCAAAAACGATACCTCATTACATATTGAAGCTTATTATCGGCATCAGCTTTCCGAGCAAATCTCTATTAGTCCTTCTGTGATTTGGATTACATCACCCAACCAAGATGCTAATAATGAGGATATTGTCATTGGTGGTATCAGAACTACTTTCAACTTTTAGATAAATCTATTGCCGTCACAGACAGCTTTTATAGTGTTTTTCTGAATCCAGATGTAAAAAGTTATTAAATTCAGGGTAATGAAAAAATAGAGTCATGCCAATATCTTAGTAAGAAGTACACATAAAGCAAGCGTCAAGCTTGTTAGCCCTGTATTTGCCATCGGGGCTGAAACATTGTACTTAAAATTCAAGCTCACCAGCAGTAAAATGTCAGTGAGATTCAGAGTCAGCAAACCCCGACTGTCTGTGGGTTATTCAGTCAAAACTTAAACCCACAGCAAAACTGCGAATAGATACTGGAGATCCTCATTTATTCATCATTTATTCAGTTAGGGTTCTATAGCTACCTAAGCGATCGCCCTTAACTCGATATATATGAAATATTAGCTTAATAACGATAAAGTGATGATTAAGTTTTGCTGCATAAATCTTTAGATTTGCTGCATAAACACTTAATCTCTCCCAGGCAAGAAGTTATAGTTGACACAGTTCATAACCACTACTGAGAAAATTAGGGAAAAGTTGGGTAATGAAATACGAAAATGCGGTTTTAGATGACAAAGAACTACAAAAAGCTTTAATACAAATCAATCCTAAATTTGGTGACTTTGTCACCAGGGTTGCAGGTGAAGCTTGGGGTTTACCGCTCATTGACCAAAAAACCAAAGCGCTGATCACAATCGCTATTGACGTAGTCAATCAAGACCAGGTAGGGCCGGGTAACCCCTTTGGCGCGCACGTGAATATGGCACTCCAGCAGGGAGCAACTAGGGAGGAGATTGAAGAACTATTATTATTCCTGTGTGTTTACGCAGGTTTTAATAAAGTGGCAGGTTGTTTTGGCACGCTCAACGAAATTCTCAAGTAGAACACAGGGGCAAATTTCCGAAATCAGTATATTCCGCATTGTAGCCCTACAAAGTAGCTCTGGTAAGGTATAGATAGAGAGAGATTCCCAAGACTTCTTCTTGATATCGCCTAGATAGATGTTATTCCTCTATATATGTAGAGAATAATAAGTACAAAAGGACAAACACCAACCTTCAGGTGGCACAGGATCGAAATCTTAGAGCATAAGAGCTTGAATTCTTTTGTCTTGTTGTACTACAGAGATAGTTGTTGTGCGATCGCATTTGATAAATTAACTGACAAGGTTTTTAGAGCTGGAGTCAGTAAAAAAAGTAGGCGTAACTAGCAAAGATCGCTCACTTGCAACCTGAGAAATTCAGGATCGCACAAGAAATATTTCTTCAATCCATCAAGAGTAGCGATCGCCTAAAAAACAAAATCATCTCTGGATAATCATCATGGCTGATAGCTATTCTGAGCATCAGATTGTTTTACCACGCTTTTCGGCACTATCTGCTTAAAATCAGGTAATATATAGCAAAAACCTTAATTTTCCCTAAAATTCAGCTTTCTTGGTTACCTAAAGTGACATAAGTAGAGTGTGATATCACCAGAGAACAACCATAGTGTGGACAAAGGACAGCAAGCATGGTTTCAACCATCAACAAGGCGGCAAAGGTTGACTATTCAGCACGGGATAGTAAAGGAAAAGTAGCCTTCTACGTCCTCCTGTGGAAACGACAAGGAATCTCCTTAGAGATTTTTGATGACTACTGGAGAGACGTACATGGCCCGGTCTGTGCTAGATTGCCAGGTCAATATCAATACTGGCAGTTTCATGTGGCTCATAACGAAGGGGGTTTATGGCCAGAAATTCCCGGTTTAGATTATAGATGGGAAAATGACGATAACTTTGATGGCATTGCAGAATTAACCTTTGAAAGTGATGCAGACCGGCAAACATGGTTTAAAGCGTCAGCCATTCTCATGGATGACGAACACAACCTGTTTCGTAAAGCCATCGGTTACAACAGCAGCCCCGGTAATTCCATCACTTATATAGATCGTATCCCCACAGGCGATCCCAACGGCGAAGTTGGAGCCATCAAATTCCATGTTTTAATCAAAAAAGCTGATGGTGCAAGTACAGAAGCTTTCCGCCGCTATCTGACAGAGACATTTGCCCCCAAAGTCAGCAACAATGATGTAGTACTTAAATTACGCTTGCATTTATTTGAAGAAGTCGATAATTCTCGCCCAGATGCAGCCGGGGTGAGTCATTATGAACCACCAGCCAAGCAATATCATGCAGCTTTTGAAATTGCTTTTTTAACTCATCTGGACAGAGAAAAGTTTTTCGCCTCTGCTGATTATGCAGCAGCAGTGCAAGATGCAGCTAAATATCTCAAACAAATTCAACCATTCCCCGAAAGGTCGGCTTATACCTTTGTATACAACAGTCAGATGACTTTAGCCGGTCAACGTAGTTCTTCAGTAGCCGAACTGATCACAGACATCGGTGCAGTTAATCAACTTCAAGAGGACATAACATCTCTCATGCTCAATTACAATCTTTACAGCTCTCCAACCAACGGTTATGCTTCGGCTCAAGCTACCCAAACCCAGCCAAAACCTGTGAAAAAGCGCGTAAATTATTATCAAGGTTTGTCAGCTGACTATTCTCGTCCGGGACTTGTTAGCCCCTATGTAGCCAAAAAGCTAATTGAGGATGCAGAAAAAATTGTGGCAATGAAAGAACCGAGATTGCCAGAAATCAATTCTTATTACACATTAGAACAAATTGAACGGGAAAACAGAGAATGGTGGCCGACACATTGTGAAGCCTTGAGACAAGGAAGAGGCGATATCTTAACTGGAGAGTACCGCGACGATTTAGTTTATTTTTGTCAAGATGGCCCCTACCAAGGCTTAGAACAGCAAAAAGAAAGAGAAAAACATTGGTGGGCATTAATTGCTCAACCAGGAGTCACCATGTGCTGGCCCATCGTCATGTTTTATGGCGAACACACATACTTTGAATGGAAGTGTGTAGACGACGAAACCAACGAAACTTTAGCCAAAGGTAATGTCACCTGGGTACGCCGAGGGCACCGTGGTGCTTGCTATTTAAAAACAGAACAATTGACTTTCTACCGCGATGTATTTGCTCCCAATGAACTCCTGAACTTGATCACCACAGCTTAAAATGAAACAGGAAAGAGCATATAAAAATGCCGTCCTAGATGACCAAGAACTGCAAGAAAGTTTAAAACAAATCAATCCCAAGTTTGGTGACTTTGTAATTCGGGTAGCAGGTGAAGCCTGGGGTTTGCCACTTATTGACCAAAAAACTAAGGCTCTGATTACCATCGCTATTGATGTCGTCAATCAGGATCATAGAGGTGCTGGCAACCCTTTCGCGGCCCATATAAATATGGCTCTCAAACAGGGAGCCACCCGCGAAGAAATTGAAGAGCTGCTGCTGTTCTTATGCGTTTATGCGGGTTTTAATAAAGTTGCGGCTTGTTTCGGCACCCTGAACCAGATTTTTGACAATTTAAATAGCATACCAAGGACAGCAGCAATGCTTTCAGCAACCAAAGAATCAAACCAAGCTGATTATTCAGCACGGGATAGTCAAGGAAAAGTAGCCTTCTACGTCCTCCTGTGGAAACGAGATGCCATTTCCCTAGAGCTGTTTGATAATTACTGGAAAGATGTACACGGCCCAGTCTGTGCTAGATTACCCGGTCAATATCAATACTGGCAGTTTCATGTGGCTCGTAACGAAGGGTGTTTATGGCCAGAAATTCCCGGTTTAGATTATAGCTGGGACATTGAAGATAACTTTGATGGGATTGCAGAGTTAACCTTTGAAAGTGACGCAGACCGGCAAACCTGGTTCCAAGCGTCAGCCATTCTCATGGATGACGAACACAACCTGTTTCGTAAAGCCATTGGTTATAACACCAGTCCTGGTAATTCCATCACTTATCTAGATCGTATCCCCACAGGCGATCCCAACGGTGAAGTCGGAGTCATCAAATTTCATGTTTTAATCAAAAAAGCTGATGGTGCGAGTACAGCAGCTTTTCGCCGCTATCTGACAGACACATTTGCCCCCAAAGTCAGCAATAGCGATGTAGTACTCAAATTGCGCTTGCATCTATTTGAAGAAGTTGATAATTCTCGCCCAGATGCAGCCGGGGTGAGTCATTACGAACCACCAGTCAAGCAATATCATGCAGCTTGTGAAATTGCTTTCTTAAATCCGTTGGACAGAGAAAAGTTTTTCGCCTCTGCTGATTATGCAGCAGCATTGCAAGATGCCGCTCAATATATCAAACAAATCCAACCTTTTTCCGAAAGGTCGGCTTATACCTTTGTATATAACAGTCAGATGACTCTCGCCGGTCAGAGGAGTGCCAAGGTAGCCGATTTAATTACTAAAATTGGAGCTGCTAACCAAATCCAGAATGATATTGTTTCACTAATGATTAATGGTCAGACTGATTACGCAAACGGCAAAGTTTTAGCTCAGAATGGTCAAGCTGCTCTGCAAAACCACCAGCCAGTTAATAGTTCTGGATTAGGTCATTTATTGCAAGGCGTGCAGCACGTTGGTGTGACAATTCATGACATGGCTAAATCCCTCGAATTTTATACAGAAGTATTAGGAGGGAAATTAGTTGTTGGGGAAAGCGAGTTAGTAGGTGATGTCATCCAAAATACGCTGTTTCAAAAAGAAGAATTGGAAGCATTAGCTCAAGGAATCGATCCGGAGAAAGCCGATATTCCTCATTTGCGAAGTGGCAAACAAGACGCTTTAGATGTCAAATTTATTTCTTTTGGCAATACTGTCGTTGAACTTATTTATGTGAGAGAAGCTGGCAAAGCTAACGCTCCTTATGGTTCAAGAACAAGTATTCCTTCTCACATTGGTCATGTTAATGCCATGCACATTTCATTCAACGTTAAAGAAGGCGTTGATTTGAATGAATTTGCCAAAATCTTGGAAGAAGAATCTCACAGAAGAGGTATGAAAAATGTGGTTTGTAACCGCGTGATTCATGTCAAATCTGAAGCCGAAAGAAGAGCAGTTGCGCTGAGATACAATTCTTTTAAATTTTGGAATGAACCAGAAGCTATAGCAGCAGGCGAACCAGAAGTAGACTGGAGCAAAGACCCGATGGAAGGCTGGTCTTTGTTTTACTGCAAAGGGCCGAATGGCGAACAGTTAGAATTTAACCAAGTTACCCGCAAGGTGAAAACTCGCTTCCAAGAATCGATGGAGGAATATAACCAAGCTAACGGTACATCCTTCATTTTTCCCGACAATCAAGTTGCCAATGACATTCTCAAAGCCAGAAGTTTTCAGCAAGTTTTAAATGGCCAAAGTTCAGGCAAGACAGGGCTATATTTCACATTTAGTATTCCTGTATATGCTGCTTGGGATATTGTTTGGGATGTCGTAAAAGACAAGATTGAAAATACATCACGATATAATCCTGAAGCCCAAGCACCGCAGATTTTGGCGAGATTCCACGATGGGATGCTGCGACAAATGAATGCCCTGGGAATGGTTGTCAAAGAAAGAATAACTATAGATGAAAAATTAGGCTCAATCACCCATGATTTAGTAGATAATCCACTGTTCAAGGGCAGAATAATTAACACAGTTGTCCGAGCCAAAGAGCCTCATACCCCTGTAAGTATTAGCTACACACTGAACTGGGAACCAGTGAATGCAGAAGCTATAAAAATGGTTCCAAAAATTGAAGAAAAACTTCACCAAGCAATTGAAAAATCTGTATTGCTTGCCAAAGAAGTTGCCGAAAATCAAGCAGCACAAAAAAAAGACAATTTCCAACTACAAGCGTCAACTAATAGAGGAAACTTAATGTCCAACAACTTGCCGGGAACAAATACAGACCTAGTAAAACGTTTGTTCTCCAGAGGCGAAGCATTTGATTCGGAAGGGTTCGTGACCTTTTTTACAGACACACCAGTATATCAGTTCGGCAACTTCGATGTCTGTTTAGATAAAGAGTCGATCAAAAAATCAGCCGATGCCTTCTTTAGTAAAATCGATGCCGTTTACCACGAGATCAAGAATATCTGGGAAGCAGGAGATGTGGTATTCGTAGAAATGGATGTGCTTTATTGGCGCAAAGACGGCTCAATGATTGCACTGCCGTGCAGTGATATTTTCCGGGTTGAAGGAGATAAATTCAGTGAACTGAGGATTTTCATGGATGTGAATCCTGTATTTAATCCGAGAATCTCCGTACCCCAATCTGCTTCAGTACTGACAGTGAGCAAAGGGCAACGGTTGATTCCTCCGGGAACCATGAGAAAACACTTTGCGGAGCATCCCGAAGGGAAAGAAAGAGTAGCCCAAGGATATGTGCCTAAATGGGCAACTGCTGGCCCTAAATGGTCTATAGGTAGCGAAAACGGCAGAGTAGCCTCCTCAGAACAATTAAAAGCCGTTGGGGAACTATCCCAGGCAATTATGGCCGAAGATTGGGCAAAAGTAAAAACTTATTTGACCGATGACCTATTGTACAAAGTCGGTTCAGGTGAACCGATGTATGGCCCCAACGCTGTGGTGGATTTCTTCAAACAGACCTTTAAAACTACCGCCAAGTTTTATGGTCATGATGCCAGAAAAATTTGGGTAGAACCAGACATCATTACCATCGAAATGGATGCGAAATACGAACTGGTTCACAACAAAAAGCATGTGAAGGTTGCTTGCTGCGACATCTACCGGATGCGTGGTAACAAGGTCAGTGAATGGCGAGTTTATGCTGATATGACCCCTTGGCAAAACTGAGATAATCTTAGGAGATAGTAATGTCGCAGAAAGTACTCAATCTTTTACAAGCAGCTTTTGAACAGCCAAATCTACAAGAAAAACTTCATGCTGCTGATACAGCTGAGCAATTCGTCAAGATTGCTAAAGAGAACGGCTATGAATTAACTCAACAAGAATTGGCATCAGCACTTGGGAAAGTCCATGTGGTTTTTGGCCAAGTCGTCCAGTCAATGATGGATGAGTTGGTATCACAAGCACCAAATCAAAACGGAAAAGGCCCAGTAATAGAAAAGATTTCCGGAACAAATACAGACCTAGTAAAACGTTTGTTCTCCAGAGGCGAAGCATTTGATTCGGAAGGGTTCGTGACCTTTTTTACAGACACACCAGTATATCAGTTCGGTAACTTCGATGTCTGTTTAGATAAAGAGTCGATCAAAAAATCAGCCGATGCCTTCTTTAGTAAAATCGATGCCGTTTACCACGAAATCAAGGTGATTTGGGAAGAAGGCGATGCGGTATTCGTCGAAATGGATGTGCTTTATTGGCGCAAGGACGGCTCGATGGTATCACTTCCTTGCTTCGATATCTTCCGGGTTGAGGGGGATAAATTCAGTGAACTGAGGATTTTCATGGATGTGAATCCTGTATTTGACCCGACTATCCCAGTTCCTGAATCCGCTTCTGTGCTGACAGTCACCCAAGGAAAGCATGTTCTGCCGCCAGGAACCATGAGAAGACACTTTGCGGAGCATCCCGAAGGGAAAGAAAGAGTCGCCCAAGGATTTGTACCTAAATGGGCAATTGCTGGGCCTAGATGGTCTATCGACAGCGAAAATGGTAAAGTAGCCTCCTCAGAACAATTAAAAGCCGTTGGGGAACTATCCCAAGCAATTATGGCTGAAGATTGGGCAAAAGTGAAAACTTACCTGACCGATGACCTATTGTACAAAGTCGGTTCAGGCGAACCGATGTATGGGCCTAATGCCGTAGTGGATTTCTTTAAACAGACCTTTAAAACTACTGCCAAGTTTTATGGACATGATGCCAGAAAAATTTGGGTAGAACCAGACATCATCACCATTGAAATGGATGCTAAATACGAGCTGGTTCACAATAAGGAACATGTGAAGGTTGCTTGCTGCGACATCTACCGGATGCGTGGTAACAAGGTCAGCGAATGGCGAGTTTACGCTGATATGACCCCTTGGGGTGCAGCTGATGGCAAAGTAGTTGCTCTGGACAAGAAAAAAAGTTCAGAAGTGTTTCCAGTAATCGTTGTTTTCCAAGTCGAAACATCAAAACAGCAGGAACTTTTGGATCACATCGTCGAGTATATGGAAACATATGTGAAGCACCAACCTGGCTTCATATCCTCTACTCTCCACAAGAGTGTGGACGGTACAAGGGTTGTCAACTATGCCCAATGGGAAAGCCCGGAATTCTTCAAAGCCTCAATTAGCGGTAAGATGCGATCGCTTGAGCCGAAGATCTTCCAGCAGTTATCACCAGATGGGCATATGTACGAAATTTATCACCAAGCTACTACTCCGTCTTGAAGGAGCGAGCAAACTGTCTATTGAGAGAATTCCTCGCTTTGCGATCGCTTGAGGTAAATTATTCAGATTTGTCATCAAGATATTTCTCAGGATAACTTTACCTCTTTGATTTCATAATTACGGGATGGCGTGAAAATAAAGTTCAAGATTAGGTGACGTAAACTGCTACTTGATACCAAATTTTTGGGAATGAAAATCCGAAATTTTGCTAATATTGCCCATACTTAATTTCTCAAATAATCAAGGATTTAAAACATGACATCTGAGAAAAAAGGAGCTAATGGTAAAGTAGTTGCTCTGGACAAAGAAAAAAGTTCAGAAGTATTTCCAGTAATCGTTGTTTTCCAAGTTGAAACATCACAACAGCAGGAACTTTTGGATAACATCGTCGAGTATATGGAAACACATGTGAAGCACCAACCTGGCTTCATATCCTCTACTCTCCACAGAAGTGTAGATGGTACTAGGGTTGTCAACTATGCTCAGTGGGAAAGTCCGGAGTTCTTCAAAGCCTCAATTAGTGGTCAGATGCGATCGCTTGAGCCGAAGATATTCCAGCAGTTATCCCCAGACGGACACATGTACGAAATTTATCACCAAGCTATTACTCCATCTTAAAAGACGGAGAACAGTCTCTATTGGGAACATTCCTCTAGAGCTACCGACTGAAGTAAATTATTCAGATTTATCATAAAGATATTTCTCAGGATAACTTTACCTCTTTGATTTAATAATTACGGGATTGTGTGAGAATTAAGTGCTAAATTAGTTGATCCACAATCCTCATTTATGGCAAATTCTTAGGAATTAAAACCGGAAATTTTGCTAATATCGACCATACTTACTTTCTCAAATAATCAAGGATTTAAAACATGGCATCTGAGAAAAAAGGTAAAATTGGTGTACTTATTGAAGAACATTTTGATGCCACTGAATTTCGTCGATTCAATGAGTATTTCCCAGAAAAAGGCTATGAAGTTGAGTATATTTCTCATCTTTGGGGTAACAAAGAACTACGCTTTGGTTCTAATCCAGAAAATGATGAAATAGAATTTCATGTCACAGTTACCACAGAAGTTAACGATATTGACCCGACTGATTATAAAGGCATAATTTGCATTGGCGCTTATGCAATGGATCGCCTGAGATATCAAGTAAATGTGAAAAAGGGTCAAAAAAATCAAGCTCCAGCAGTTGCTTTTCTGCGGAAAGCAATGGCAACAGATAATGTGAAATTAGGGACAATTTGCCATAGTTTGTGGTTGTTCTGTGCCGATCCAGATTTAATTAAGGATCGCAAAGTCACTTGTGCCCATAACATTATTTGTGATGTAGAAAATGCTGGAGCAGATGTGGTTTATGAAAACGATGTGACAGCCGATCTAGTGATCGATGGCAATCTGATTACAGGTAAACATCCGGGAATGGTAGATCAATTTATGGAAGAGTTTGTTAAGGAAATTGAGAAAACTAGCTCTCGGAATCCAGAATTAGCTCAACAAGTTTAATTTAAAGGCGATCAATATGAGTAATGGAGCAAATTCGGTTGTGTGTTTACACAACCGGATATCCATTTACTCCTCAGACAAAATTGGCTGTCGGCTCCTGCTCCATAAATCTAGGGCAACTGTAACCACACAAGCCACCGCAATTAGTGTAGTTAATAATATGGGAGATAAATTTGTCCCAGCAATAGCTAGGACTAAGACAAATCCTGCAGATGCTAAACGATAAATGCTTAAAATTCTACCTTGGCGGTATTTCTCCAAAATACAGGTTGTGAAGTTAATTAAAGCTAAAATTAGCAAGCAAAGTGTGACAGCACCACAAAGTAACCAACGGTCTTTTTCTGGGATGACATTCTCGGTACTTGTGAAAATTATATGCTCAACACCTACGCCTGTAGCCACTAGAGAAATAGCTAGGAGGAGGTGAGCATAAAGCCAAGTAATAAAGGTAGTGATTTTACCTGACTTCATTGTCTCTAATGGCGAACCATCAATGCTATCAAAGTACAGCCACCAAAAGCTAAAAGCAATGCTCATTCCCATTAAAGCGGTGACGATGGATGAAATATTCCACTCCTTTTCAACTACACCCTTAACGACGGCGACGACCGACTCACCTAAGACTATCATCGTAAAAAGTCCCAGTCGCTCTGGCATGTGAGAAATATCTGGGGTGATTTGAGTAGCTAAATGGCCAGTTCCCACAGGAGCTACAAAGTCTATAAACAGTCCCAAGGCCCACAGTGCAAACCGCCAAGGAGGGGGAACAAACAGCGATAATACCCAACAACAAATACCAAGACCAAAACCGTAAATATAGCGGTTAAGTAAGGGACGAGCTAAAGGGACATGATATTTAGCGATGAGAAATTGAACAATGAGAATACTGCGAGCACCGATGTAAGCAATTGCAAAACCAATAGAAGATTTACCTAGACCGTGATGCACATTTATTGCTAAAGCGGCAATTAGCATCATCTGTACAAAAGTTAGCAAGCGATCGGCTAAATCGTCAGTATCAAACAAATTAGCGTAAAAAGTGGCACCTAACCAACAAAACCAAATGGGGATAAAAAGAGCAACGTAGCCGATCACACCTAGTACAGTAACATCTTTACTGAGATTGTGAGCCAATTCCGCGATCGCTACCACAAATATCAAATCGTAAAACAGCTCTAGCCAAGTAGCGCGTCTTTCTTCACCAGTATCTTCGCCAATACGTAATCTTGGCGGTTGCCATAATTTTTTGTTCATTAGAACCGTAATATCCACTACTCATGGAAAACTATTTTACGAGGTTCGTTTCACATCTGAGTTAGGTAATTTATGCAAATTCTGCTTGAACAATCATTATGTAGGTTTGTGTAACTACTTTGCTGTCATCAGTTTTACGAGAATCGCTACATTTTTTGATACTCAGTCCGTCAAAAACATGTAGAATGTCTCTTGTTCTTAGCCAGTCAAATTTACAGAATTCATCTTGATATATGTCAGGAACCTCAGCCTAAAGGCATGAGGCTTGAAAGAGTAATCGACAAGCCATCCTGACCAGCCTAAGTAGGGGCAGGTTGACCGAGATCATCATTAATAGTTGAATATTGGTAAACTCGCCCCTACTATGTTTTTTGAGTCACGACACCAAAGAATGCGAAGCTAGTTCTTTGCTCTGTCGCTGAGGGTTAAGGGACTTCCAGAAAATAAATTATCCAATTTCCGAGAGAAGATATTTTTATTTTTCCCCCTGCTCCCTGCCCCCTGCCCCCTGCCTACACAGTGATAGTATATTTTTTTAGTTGGAAGTCCCTAAACAGTTCTAAGGTCACTGGAACAGTGCTTTCAGCCGAACAAGCTCTTAAAACCTTGGCGTTAGCGCAGCGTTAGCGAGGCACGAGCGTCAGCTAACATTACCCCTTTTGGGAGGCACAACAAAGTGCAAAACACTATGTGTACAGGGTTGCAAGATTTGAAGTGGTAATTGTCCCATTGAAAGTGCATTACAAAAGTACACCGATTCAAGCAACCCCAAGGCAGTAGTGAAAACTATCAAGCCGTCCTATAAGGACGGGGTTTCTACCCATTTTTCTGATGAGTGTCGAGACAGTTAAAGCGTTCCCAGCCATAAAAACAGCAATGCTTTTTGATAGTCGAACTAGATATTGATAAATTCCAGGACTATTACAAACAATTACTCTGACGATGCAACAAGTAATAAATCTGCGAAATTAAATTAAATAGATGACATACGTCAAAATTTAGATTTCGCAACAAAATAGACGGGCACAAAATCAGAAATATCAACCGCCCACGACGCTGAGAACACAAAAACATCGAGTTTCACAGGATACCGACGGAAGTCCGACAATATCTATCCTTTTATTTCTGTAACAACAAAGATGAACAAACTCAACTTCTCAATCTCAGATACAATCACTGGTTACGTCACTGACTTTAACCCCAGTGATAAGTCTTTTGGTATTAAAACCTCAGGCGATCAAGAATACAGAGCATACCTCACACCCACAGTTTATGCCAGAATTGCCCAAAACCTAGAAGAGCCTTATAGAGACTGTACTGGTCAAATTGAACAACTTCTAGTACCAGGGCAACATGTATTCGTCTACGGGATTTATTATCCCCAAGGAGATGGATACAAATTTGAAGCTAAGTCCCTAGTCTTCCCCAACGACAAACCCGGTTCCTATCGCCACGAAGAACCAGACTGGTGGATTAAGCAAATCCGTTCCATTGCTGATAGTTACCTCAAATGGCAGTTTAACTATCCCGATCGCGAAATTGATTACCACGAATATCGTACATATTTACACTTGGCTGGTGGTAAGAAACGCGACGACTTCTTACAAGAAACTGATACCATTTCTCGTCTTGTTTATGGTTTTGCTTCAGCGTTCCTGTTAACCGGTGAAGACCGCTTTCTCCAAGCAGCAGAAAGAGGCACAGATTACCTGCGCGAACACATGCGCTTCTACGATCCTGATGAAAACCTCATTTACTGGTATCACGGTGTAAAAGTTACCGGACGCAGAGAACAAAAACTACTCACCTCCGAGTTTAGCGACGACTACGACGCTATCCCCGCCTACGAACAAATTTACGCCTTAGCCGGGCCAATTCAAACCTACCGGATTACAGGCGATCCGCGCATTCTCAAAGATGCAGAGATGACTGTGGATTTATTTGATAAATTCTTCCTGGATAAAGACGGTGGTGGCTATTTCTCCCACATTGACCCGATTACCCTCGATCCCCGTGCCGAATCTTTAGGTCGTAACCGCGCCCGCAAAAACTGGAACTCAGTCGGTGACCATGCACCTGCTTACCTAATCAACTTATGGTTAGCCACAGGCGAGAAAAAATATGCCGACTTCCTCGAATATACCTTTGACACCATCGCCAAATATTTCCCCGACTACGACGACAGCCCCTTTGTCCAAGAGAAATTTTTTGAAGACTGGAGCAAAGACCAAACCTGGGGTTGGCAGCAAAACCGCGCCGTTGTCGGTCACAACCTAAAAATTGCTTGGAACTTGATGCGGATGAACTCCCTCAAGTCTAAAGAAGAATATGTCCAACTAGCGGAAAAAATCGCTCACCTCATGCCCAAAGTTGGTAGCGACCAACAAAGAGGCGGCTGGTATGACGTAGTTGAAAGAGTTCTCGCTGAAGGTGAAGAACAACACCGCTTTGTTTGGCACGATCGCAAAGCTTGGTGGCAACAAGAACAAGCTATTCTCGCTTACCTCATTCTCTACGGTATCTTAAACAAGCCAGAATACAAAGTTCAAGCCCATGAAGCTGCAGCCTTCTATAATGCCTTCTTCCTGGATCATGATGACGGTGCAGTTTACTTCAACGTTTTAGCCAACGGCTTACCTTACCTGTTGGGTAACGAACGCTTCAAAGGCTCTCACTCTATGAGTGCTTACCACTCAACAGAATTATGCTACTTGTCAGTAGTTTATACCAACCTGCTGATTACCAAACAACCATTAGATTTATACTTTAAACCCCAACCAGGTGCATTCAAAGACAACATCCTGCGAGTGCAGCCAGATATCCTACCTCCTGGTAGCATCAAGATTGGTGCTTGTTGGATCGATGACCAACCATACACCGATTTTGACGCTGAAGGCTTAACGGTGAAACTACCAGACACCAAAGCTCAAGTGAAAGTCAAAGTGACAATTGTCCCTACCGCTTAGTCTGCTGGAAGTGATTAATTATGAACATCATTGTCAAAACAATCCCAAGCAATGCAACTTCAGTAGGAAATGGGGAAGTAACTTTAGTTGAGCTAGAAGGTGAAGTAGACGGTAAAACTGCACCAGAAGTGCAAAAACAAGTTCTACCTTTGGTGCAACCAAACAGTAAATTGTTGGTGGATTTAACAAAAGTGCCTTATATGTCCAGTGCTGGCTTACGTATATTGCTATCCCTACATCGCACATTTAGCGATCAAAAAGGGAAATTTGTACTGGTAGGAGTTGCACCAGAAATTCAAGATACGATGGAGATTACTGGATTTCTCAACTTCTTTAATCTTAGGGACACTGTAGAATCGGGCTTAAATTTTCTCCAAGTCGAAGATGATTCTCTACCTGCCGAATCAACTCTCAAGGATTGAGAATTATCAGCAACAGACGCGGTTAACCAATGTTTGGGCTACCGCGTCCCTGTCTCTCCCATTGGCGGATCTGAATGCCATTTCACTCATTAGCAAAGAACAATGGAGCGCATCGACGTTAATCCCACCCATATCTACGACGGGTTTAAACTCCGTCGGGGTAAACCTTTCCCTTTTGGAGCCACACTGATTCCAGGCGGGGTAAATTTTTCCATTTTTTCCAGTCACGCCAAATCTTGTTCTTTAGTACTGTTTAAAAAACATCAGTCCGAACCTTTGGCGGAAATTCCGTTTCCCGAAGAGTTTCGGATTGGGAATGTTTTTTGCATGGTAGTGTTTGACTTGGACTATGAAGAAATCGAGTATGGCTATCGCATGGATGGCCCCTTCGATCCCAAAGCCGGACACTGGTTTGACAAGAGTAAAATTCTCTTAGATCCCTATGCCAAAATTATTGGCGGTCGGGATGTTTGGGGAGTAACACCAGATTGGAGTGATATCTACCATCATCGCGCCCGGATTGCTTTTGATGACTTTGACTGGGAATCAGAGCGACCTCTGGAAATTCCGCCAGAAGACTTGATTATTTACGAAATGCATGTCCGCAGCTTTACCCGTCATCCGTCCTCTGGGGTGAAGCATCCAGGAACCTTTGCGGCGATTCGGGAGAAGATCCCCTACTTAAAAGAGCTTGTCATTACCAACATCTTTTAAAGTGGAAATGGGGTGTATTAGAGTCAGAGTATGAAATTAGAAAATTTCACAGACCTCCAAACTTGGGCAGTTGAACAATGGGG
>NZ_JACJQG010000060.1 GCF_014696435.1 Calothrix anomala FACHB-343
AGCCTGCCTTCGCAGGCTAAAAGTTTGATAGCCTGCGAAGGCAGGCTTCGTATTTCTAGCCCCACCCTTATAGGGTGAGGGCGTTTTTGCACATTTGGGATGCTCCCGTTATCTCATACCAATTTAATATGAAGTTGCATATATCTAGATCCCCCTAAATCCCCCTTTTTAAGGGGGACTTTGATTCTTTTCCCCCCTTTTTTCAGCTACGGTGTACACACATCTTGGTTTGAGAATCAAATTGACGCACAAGAACGGAAATTTATTTTTTAAATCCTTGATTTTCCGTTAGATGCTTATCAATAAGTTAAGACTATTGACAATCTGATTGAGTATCTCAAAACCTTACCTACTAAGATTTGCATCTTATGCGGCAAGGATTTTAGGACTTGTGTGTAAACCGTAGCCTTTTTTAAGGGGGGCTAGGGGGGATCGAATTCCATGCAGCCTCATAAAAAATTGGTATCAATCTGTACTCTACTGTTTAATTAACATATCTTAATGTTGAGTTAATATTTATCATTTAATATGTATTAAAATTTATCATTGATAAACTTTTGACATAAAATTGGCAAAAAAATAATGAAAGAATTCGTTTATTATTAAATATAAATCTCTGTTTTTGGTAATTATCTAGAAAATAAATGAACAACTTTAAAAGTAAGAAATATACTCTTATCTACGATATTCCGCTTCATCCTTAAGATAGAATCTCTTGGTTGCCGATAGTTATAATGCTTTTGCGCCTAATCAAGCTTGCCAAGTTTGAAGAATTGTTAGCTAACAATTCAAATCCTGACAATTTACTTACCTAATCGAACAAATTTATTCAGGTCAAATAATGTCTGACAATGAAAAAGCCAAAGGAAAAACTTCCCGACGCAGTTTTTTTGGACAAGCATTAACCGCAGCGAGTACAGCGATAGTCGCTCCGACTTTGATTAATCAAGTAAGCGTAGCCAACAAAAAAGCTACCCCCAATTCCCAAGGAGAGATGAAGGTGAAATTAAAGGTAAATGGTGAGTTGCAAAATTTAGATATTGAACCGCGTGTCACCCTACTAGATGCATTGCGGGAAAATTTAGGGTTAGTGGGAAGTAAGAAAGGATGCGATCGCGGACAATGTGGAGCTTGTACAGTGTTAATTGATGGTCAACGAGTATATTCTTGCCTAGCTTTGGCAGTGATGCAAGAAGGTAAAGAAATTGTCACCATTGAAGGTTTAGCAACAGGCGATACTCTCCATCCAGTACAAGCAGCATTTATTGAAAATGATGGCTTTCAATGCGGTTATTGCACCCCCGGACAAATTTGTGCTTCCGTGGCGCTACTTGAGGAAGTAAAGCGAGGTTGTGCGAGTGTGGTTACCGCAGATTTAACTCGTCCCCCACAATTAGCAGAACTCTCAGATCGGGAAATTAAAGAACGGTTAAGTGGTAATCTCTGTCGTTGTAGCGCCTACAACGGTATTGTCGCCGCAGTTCAACAAGCAGCAGGACAAACGCCACCTACGGCAGTTGCGGATGTGATAGTTTAGGGAGTAGGGGAAAAGGCATGAATAATTTTACTTATGCTCGCGCTAGCTCACAAAAAGACGCCGTACAAAAAGCAAGTAGCGATCGCAATTCTCTGTATATTGCAGGGGGAACAAATTTAGTAGATAGACTCAAGGGATTTTTAGATCAACCATCGCAAATTATTGATATTTCGCGCTTGGAGATGAAGCGCATTGATAAGTTAGGGAATGGAGGTTTGCGGTTAGGGGCATTAGTTAGCAATACAGAAGTCGCAGATAATACAGATATTCGCCGTGATTACCCTATCTTGGCAAGGGCGATTCTATCCGGCGCATCCCAGCAAATTCGTAATATGGCGACTGTAGGAGGTAATTTACTGCAACGCACACGTTGTCCTTATTATTACGATACAGCTTTCCCTTGCAATAAACGGGAACCGGGGCAAGGTTGTCCGGCGATTAATGGAATTAATCGAATGCACGCGATTTTGGGAGCTAGCGAACATTGCGTGGCGGTGAATCCTTCCGATATGAACGTGGCGTTGGCGGCGTTGGATGCGGTGGTTGAAGTGGAAGGAACCCAAGGAAAGCGCCAAATACCATTTATAGATTTTCATCGGCTTCCGGGAACCACACCAGAACGAGATACAAATTTAGAGCCAGGGGAGTTAATTACATCAGTAATTTTGCCACCCCTAGCCTTTGCTAAATCGGGAGTTTATTTAAAATTACGCGATCGCACTTCCTACGCCTTCGCCTTAATTTCCGTCGCCGCCGCCATTGATTTAACTGGAGATAAAATTAAAAATGTCCGCTTCGCTATTGGTGGTGTAGCTCATAAACCTTGGCGTTCCCTAGAAGCAGAAGAATTTTTAATTGGCAAAACTGCGGAAACTGCAACCTTTCAACAAGCAGCAGAAATCGCTCTGCAATCAGCCAAACCTTTAGAACACAACGCCTACAAAGTCGAACTAGCAAAACGAGCAATTCGCCGCGCACTGACAATTTCTGCCAAAGGAGGCGGAGTCGTATGAATAAAGTAATTGGTACAGGCGTCAACCGCAAAGATGGCTTCGCCAAAGTCACGGGAACTGCAACCTACGCCGCCGAACATCAAATTGCGAATTTGGTACATGGTTATCTTGTCACAGCTGCGATCGCTAACGGACAAATTGACAGTATCGACACCAGCGCCGCCAAAACAGCACCAGGGGTAATTGCAGTATTTACTCACCAAAATCCCCCGAAAATCTTTAAACCTGCTAACGATTTTATGACCTCGAAAATTTACGAGGCAAGATTACCTTTATCAGATAATAAAATATACTACGGCGGGCAAATTATCGGTTTAGTTGTCGCCGATACCTTTGAGCGGGCGCGTCATGCAGCCCATTTGGTAAAAGTAAAATATACAACCTCAAAGCCTGTAATTGATGGCAAACAAGCCAGCTACAAAGAAGCACCGCCATTTTTTGGTGAAGAACTCAAATTTACCAAAGGCGATATCGCCGCCGGCACTAATGCCGCTACAGTAAAAATTGCCGCAACTTACACCACAGCTACCGAACTCCATGCAGCAATGGAACCCCATGCCATTATTGCTCATTGGACAGATGATAACTCCTTGACAATCTACGAACCATCCCAATGGGTAGCCGCTTCCCAACGCACCTATGCCCAACTTTGTGGCTTACCTACAGAAAAAGTGCGGATTGTCACGCCCTTTTTGGGTGGCGGTTTCGGTTCTAAAGCTTTTCCTTGGCCTCATGGAATTTTAGCAGCCGCAGCAGCGCGAGAAATTAAGCGCCCGTTAAAAGTTGTCCTCACCCGTCAGCAAATGACAGCCAATACTGGACATCGTTCGGAAACTGAGCAATTAATTAAACTAGGCGCAACCGCAGATGGTAAACTCACCG
Source organism: Calothrix anomala FACHB-343 (assembly GCF_014696435.1). Classification (GTDB taxonomy): domain Bacteria; phylum Cyanobacteriota; class Cyanobacteriia; order Cyanobacteriales; family Nostocaceae; genus Aulosira; species Aulosira anomala_A. Next base: position 3,433 of record NZ_JACJQG010000060.1, read on the forward strand.
TCATTGACCATGAAGCCAAATCCTGTACCTCACTCGTAGATGTGTTTCCCGAACTCTGCACCGGGATTACCCCAGCAATGTATGCAGCAGCAAATCTGAGAATTCAGCAAGAAATCGCCACATTGAATGTCGGTACACCCACATTCATGCGCGCGCCGGGAGAAAATCCGGGGATGTGGGCGATGGAATCAGCCATTGATGAGTTAGCTTGGGCGTTAAACATCGATCCGGTAGAACTGCGGTTAAAAAATGAAACCACAGAACACCAGCGCCAAGGCTTACCCTTTTCCGCCAAGCATTTTGCTGATTGTTTGCGCGTCGGTGCAGAAAAATTTGGCTGGAAAGACAGAGCAAAACAAGTGCGATCGCTCACCCGTGACGGTAAACTCATAGGTTGGGGAGTAGCCGCAGCCACCTTCCCTGGTATGCGCGGGAAATCAACCGTTAAAGCTCGATTATTACCCGATGGTACAGCTCACATCCTCACCGCCGGTAATGATATGGGTACTGGCGCTTATACCATTGTCGCCGCCACCGCCGCCGACGCATTGGGTTTACCAGTCGAAAAAATCCGCGTAGAAATGGGCGACTCCCTATTACCCGATGCAGGTATCGCCGGCGGTTCCCAAATGACAGCATCCCTAGCCCCTGCAGTCATGTCAGCTTGTGCAGAAGTCCTGAAAACTGCTGGTGTAAAAAATGCTCAAGAAGCCTTGACAAAATTACAAGAATCTGGTTCATCAGCTTTTGAAGCTACCGCTACCAGCGCCCCAGGCGGTGAGGGTAAGAAATGGGCGTTTCAATCTTGGGGCGCACATTTTTGTGAAGTCAGTATAGATGAAGAAATCGGTAGATTACAAGTTACCCGATGGGTTTCGGTAATGAACATTGGCCAAGTTATGAATGCTAAAACCGCAGCCAGCCAAGTGCGTGGTGGTGTCATTATGGGTATTGGTCAAGCCTTAATGGAAGAATGCCATTTTGACCCCAATATTGGCTACCCCGTAGTTTATGACTTAGCTACATATCATTTTCCTGCCCATGCAGACATCCCCCGCATTGAAGTTACCTTTGTTGGCGAACCAGATTTAAACTTCAACCCAGCCGGCGCTAGAGGTGTGGGTGAAATTGGCATTACCGGCGTCTCAGCTGCGATCGCCAACGCAGTTTATCACGCCACAGGTAAACGCATCCGTAATTTACCCATAACACCAGATAAATTGTTGTAAACAGAAGGCAGGAGGCAGAAGGCAGAAGGAGAAAGAAACAATGCCCCATGCCCCATGCCCAATGCCCCATGCCCCATACCCTATGAAAGAACTTACCGCTATTTTAGAAGCCTTTACCAAACTGCAAGATGATGCTGAATCTTGCTTTTTGGCGACTGTAGTTAATGTCAAAGGTTCTACCTATCGTCGCCCTGGGGCGCGGATGTTGATGACGCGATCGCATAGGCTAATTGGCACAATCAGCGCTGGTTGTTTGGAAAATGATGTATTTGAACATACTCGTGTTTCCATGCCTGATGGTAAACCAATAGTGGTTACCTATGACTCAACTGCTGATGAAGATATTCTTTGGGGGTTTGGGCTGGGTTGCAATGGATTGGTGCAAGTGCTGATTGAACACTTAGATCTCGATGACGCTTGTAATCCCCTAACCTTGATACACCAATGTTTTGCCAAACAGCAACCAGGTGCGATCGCCACTGTGTTTGCTGTCGATGGTGCCATGAATGTGAAAATAGGCGATCGCTTAATTATTAAACCAAATCATAATCTAATTACTAACATCACAGACTCAGCTTTAGAATCTGCTTTAATTCACGATGCCCAAATTGCCTTAAAAAATCAAAAATCAACTATTAATAAATATCAATTATCATTAGGTATTGTTGAAGTATTTATCGAAATTATTCAACCACCCACACACCTAATAATTTTTGGTGCCGGTCAAGATGCTTTACCCGTGCTACAATTTGCCAAAGATTTAGGCTGGCGCGTGACTATAGTTGATTGTCGCGCCAACGAAGCCACTAAAGAACGTTTTGCTTTAGCTGATGAAATCATTCTTAGCCGTCGCGAGATTTTACAACAACAAATCTCTGTAAATCAGCAAACTATCGCCGTAGTCATGACTCATAACTACCTCGATGATTTAGCAATTCTCAAAATATTACTTCCCTCCCCAATAAAATATCTAGGTATTTTAGGGCCGAAGCGTCGCAGCGAAAAATTACTAGCAGAATTGAGCGACGAGGGAGAAGCATATACCCCAGAACAATTAGACAAATTACATAGTCCAATTGGTCTTGACATTGGCGCAGATACACCAGAAGCGATCGCCTTATCCATCATCGCCGAAATTCAAGCTGTATTAGCTAATCGTTGCGGCAACTTTTTAAGAAACCGTAACTTACCAATTCATCAACGACATCAAATCAAAGAAATTACCCTCAATACATTGCAAAAGTTCTGAATATCTAAGGAAAGTTATTTTGCATATTTTATAATTTGGCAATATATCTATGCCTTTTCTTTCTATTTAGTTACTTTTACTATTACAGCAGTTTTCACCTAATTTGAAGCACATCTGTCGTAGGGGCACGGCATCGACAATCTTTTGGTACATACAATAATTTTACTGGTGCCGTGCCCCTACAGCGTGGTTTATTTACCTGAAAATACCTGTAAACATACCAATGACAAATGACAAATGACAACCCTTTCCAGCTACTGATCTTTTGTTAAAGTCTGTTTTTCTTTTGGTAATAAGTTAGTTTCACCCACAGTTGACTGAGTAATTGTGGGGTGAGGGCGATTCCCATAGGGTTTGATAATTAGACTGACGCCAATCGCCCAAGCGATCGCAACCATCCAACCTGCCAAAATATCACTAGGGAAGTGAACCCCTAAATATAACCTTGTCCAAGCAATCGCCACAACATAGAAACTACCAAATAGCAGCATCAACCACCGACGAGGATGATTGATCGCCAAAATTAGCAAAATCATTACCAAAGTCATGCTTGTCATTGCATGGCCGCTAGGAAATGCATAATCAAACTCAGGCGCACTTGATAGCCATAGTTGGGGACGTACTCGATGCATCAGTGCTTTGGCGGTGCGGTTGATAATAATACTTCCTATGCCGGTGGTGAGTAAATAAGCGAGCGATCGCCATAACTTTCTGCGCCATAATACAATCGCGATCGCACTCATAATTGGTAAAACTGTCCAAGCCGAGCCAAACCTCGTCAGAATTACCGCCACCACATCTAATTGTGGTCTAGCTTGCGAGTGAATAGATAATAAAATTGGTATATCCCAAGGAAAGCCAGCTTGATTCTGCCATACCTTAACTGCCAGAATTTCAAAAAATTGAAAGGGTAAATACACCCCTATTAAGAGGATTAATAAAGAACGCCAATGGGCAATAAGTACGTTTTTGAGAAAACTCAGCAGCGAACGACGCTCATTAGTCGCTTGTTTCACAGGTTGTATCATTTTTTTATTGGTTCTATTCCAAAATAAATCTTCATTTTGGCGAATACATCTATATTAAGGGCTGAATTTTCTCAGAAAAAGAGACGCGATCGCCCTTGTCTGTAAAATGGTCGGAATATAGATCGCTTTGTAGGGTGGGTTGAAAAACTCCAGCTACGGAACGGAGTTTCCCAATGCTTTCAGGATCGTCTTTCTTAGCACTACCTACTTGCCTGGGAACTAGAAAGTCTAGCAGCTAAGGCGGGTAATTTTTATAGCAGTACAAAACAGCGAATCCCCTTTCAGTGCATGTATTATCCAAAATTTAAGTAATTTAGAACACGAGTACCCTAGACTTTACAGCAACTTTATGGTTAAAATACGGTAAGTCAGTCGGTTTTGCGTGTTTTATATGTAAAACAGCAAAAAATCAATCGGCAGTTAAACCTAGCAGGAAAAGCGATCCGGAACAACGATGACAGCATCCATGCTCAGATCATGCCTAAATGGTTTGTGATTGACTGGGGATTAACTCAACTCCAGCTTGAGTCTGAATCGCCTTTGTGTTACCTATCTTTTGAGGAACACCATAAATAATCGAGCTTAGTCTACCACTAAGCTAAATTTCGCCTGCCTGTAAACCTTATTGTTGGATAGGAGTATGCACTTTTTATTACTACCACTGTTCAGTTTCTTTGTTGGCATCGTTGTTGGCTTAACAGGAATTGGTGGAGCCTCTTTAATCACTCCTATGTTGATTTTTGTCTTTCAGGTACCGCCTTCAATTGCTGTCAGTTCTGATGTGGTAGCAGCAACATTGATGAAGGTTGTTGGTGGTATCAAACACTGGGAGCAAAAAACCCTAGATGTAGAAGTTGTCAAGTGGTTGGCGTTGGGAAGCGTTCCTGGTTCATTGTGTGGTGTCGGAATTTTGCACTTTCTCCGACAAACTGGCGAACATCATCTAGATAGCATTCTGCTACGGATGCTAGGAGTGATGATTCTCTTAGTTACAGTATTAGCGCTGGTACAATTACTACTGCTGACTTTTTTTCCAAAATTTAGTTTACCAGAACTACCAAAGTTAGATTTAACAACCAATTGGGGACGGTTTCTCACAGTCGTTATCGGCGCAGTTTTAGGTTCTTTTGTAGGACTAACTAGCGTTTCTTCTGGCTCAATGTTTGCCTTAGTAATGATTGGGTTTTTCCGTCTAGATGCGCGTAAATTGGTAGGTACAGATATTTCCCAAGCAGCAATTTTATTATTATTTACTTCTCTAGGGCATCTCACATTAGGAACAGTCAATTGGAGTTTAGTATTGCCTATCTGGCTCGGTTCAATTCCTGGTGTATTATTAGGTGCGAAAATCTGCAAAATTGCCCCTCAGCGTCCCCTAAGATTTATTGTTTATGCAATTTTGATGATGGTTAGTTGGAAGTTGGTTTATCAGGTATAGTCACGTCGCTTCACTCCGAATTCAAAATTCAAAATTCAAAATTCAAAATTAAAGACACCCATAAAGAATTTGGGGGCTTTTATACTTTTTATTTTCGGTCATTAGTCATTGGTCATTGGTAAGGTTATTTAAACCAAGGTAGTAGTGTAAATGTACCTCTTTCGTACATAATCAGTAAACCTAAGCCGATTAAGACAAAAGGGACAAGATGATGACCGTAGCGGTTTAATATAGTAGCAATGGCAGGGTGAAGGCTTAAATAATAAGCGATCGCACACCAAACTCCTACCATAATCAAAAATACTATTAAAATGACTCCCAAGCTGTTTAAATTCTGACCAGCAAATAAGGGAATATATATACTAATATTGTCGCCACCATTAGCAATTGTGACTGCGGCAACTTTATAAGTTTGAGGATGGAGAATAGTCCAAATAAATGTAAGGATAAAGTTACTCGGTGAAGTTTGTGTAAAATTATCAGATACTGTTTGGACTTCTGAGTTTTCTTGTTCTTTAGATAGTAATTGCTTCAAACCAATTAAAATTGGTAATATTCCTAATAATCCAATCCATTCTCGTTGTATTACCAAGCCACCAAAAAATCCTGGTAAGCTAGCGAGAATAATCGCTAAAAAACCAAGGTACTGACCGATAATAATATGCCGACGACGAAAGTTATTATCTACTTGGGTAAAAAATAACAATAGGATGAATATATCATCAATATTTGTAGCTGCAAAAGCGATTATTCCTTCAGTGAAAGCTGAACCAAGCTGATTCATGGTGTGATGGTGAGAACTTACAATTTATCACCATACCAAATTATGATTGTCGCCATAAATTGAGAAAATTAGGGCTATTTAAACACTTTTACTGGAATTAGTGTTTAAAAATATACGCATTTGGGTATATTAAATTGCGTATAAATGGAGGCTAGAGAATGCGATCGCTCTCTATTGGCTGTAGTGGCTTGAATCCCCTATTGGCAAGTTTGATGCTGCTATCGGGAACTATTTTCTTAGATCACAACTATGCTCATGGTCAGGTGATATCTGATGGTACTACTAACACCATTGTCAACTCTGGCGATAATAAGTTTACGATTCTTAATGGAATTAACCAAGGCAATAATTTATTTCATAGCTTTAGTAATTTTTCTGTCCCAACTGGTAAGACAGCCACCTTTGATTTAGTTAATACACCAAATATTACAAGCATATTTAGTCGGGTAACTGGTGGGAATATTTCTCAAATTGACGGGTTGATTAACACAATCAATAGCAATAACTCAGTAAGTTTATTTTTGCTGAATCCAGCCGGGATTGTATTTGGGGCGAATGCCAGTTTAAATATTGGCGGTGCGTTTGTGGGGACAACGGCGACTAGTATCAAATTTGCGGATGGGGTGGAATTTAGTGCAGTAAACTCCGCAACACCACCATTATTAACCATGAGTGTACCTGTGGGATTGCAACTAGGAGCTAATGCTGGTGGGATTCGCACCCAAGGTAACTCACCAGCCAATTTCCTGTACGGTTCCCCACAAATATTCAAGGCGGAAACTGTAGCGTTGATTGGTAGTGATATCGATATTAATCAGACTTATCTGACTAATCCTGGTGGTAGAGTCGAATTATGGGCATTGAGAAATACTGAAGTAGGTTTGAATAATCAAGCAGGATTACAACTCACTAGCCCTGCTGTGGCTGATTGGGGAAATATTTTGCTCAGACAGTCTTCATATATCCAGACTAACGGCTTGAATGGCGCAGCAATCAACATTCGGGGGCGAGGTTTGACACTTCAGGACGGTTCGCAAATCAGTTCTAGCACTGGAACCTTAGGAAAAGGGCAAGGAATCAACATTAAAACTACAGAATTTGTAGATTTGTTGGGTGCATCCGCCGCCGATCAATATCCTACCTCTGGTTTACACACTAGCGTCATGGGGAATCAAGGTAGAGCCGGAGATATTACAGTCGAAACCGGGCGTTTACGTTTAGCAAATGGAGCTTGGATTGAGTCTACTCTGAGTTCTCCCTTCGACTTTATATCCTTTAACTTCATCCCCAGTAATGACTCCAGAACGGGAGATATTAATATTAAAGCTGCAGATGTGGAAGTTACTGGTTACAATCGATTTCCATACGCATTTCTAGGTTCTGATTTAGGTCTATACTTTGCTAGCGCTATTACTACTTTAATTAGCGGTGGTCACTCGAATGAAAATGGCAAGGTAACTATTGATGCTCAAAGGGTGAGTCTGCTTGATGGTGGTTTTATTAGTGCAGATTTGATCGGCTTTTATATCCCTGGTTTTTCTGAGTCTCCCACCATCGGTAAGTCCGGAGACATTGTGATTCGAGCCTCCGAGAAACTAGAAATTTCGGGAGTGGGCGTGGATGGCTCAAACAGTGCTGTGATTAGTTCAATTCAACCTTTTACATTAGGGCAAGCTGGCAATATTTTAATTAATACTGCTCACCTGACGCTGTCAAAAGGTGGCTCTGTGGCTAATGATGTCACAGGAAGTGGTCAAGCGGGAAATATAGAGATTCATGCTCAGGATGTAGAAGTTAGCGACCCAGTAATCAATACTTTTAACCAAGGGGTGAGTGGTATTACTGTGGGATTGGGTAAGGATGCTGTTGGTCAAGGTGGGACAATTAACCTGACAGCAGATAACTTGCGTGTGTTTAACGGTGGACAGATCACTTCCTCCAGCTTAGGTCAGGGATCTGCTGGTAGTGTTAACCTCAAGGTGAAAAATATTGACGTACAAGGAACTTCCCAAAACATAATAAATGGTAGCTATTTGCCCAGTGCGATCGCTGCATCCTCCGCTACTAGCTTGGCTGCGGGTTCTATCAATATTACATCAAACAACGTGGGTGTTAAAGATAATGCAGTAATTACTGTCAGTAATACAGGCAATGGCGATGCAGGTAACCTCAATATTACAGCCAATAACCTCTTCCTGGACAATAACGCCAGCTTACGTTCTGAGGTGAATGGCGGCGGTCAGGGTAATATCTACCTCAATGTCAATGATGTTCTTCTCTTACGGCATGGTAGTAAAATTATTACTAATGCTTTAAGTGCTTCCACAGGTGGCAACATTAATATTAATGTGGGGTCGATGGTGGCTGTACCAACTGAAAACAGCGATATTTCGGCGAATGCTATTTTAGGAAGCGGTGGCAATATCCAAATTACCACTCAAGGTATCTTTGGGTTAAAGTTTCAAGCACAACCTACAACAAATAGTGACATCACTGCTAGTTCACAATTTGGGCTGAGTGGTGATGTCCAAGTCAATACAATTGGTGTTGACCCAAATTCGGGTTTAGTGGAACTACCAGAGAATGTCACCGATTCATCGCAGCAAATTGCTTCCGGTTGTGCAGCAAATACTGGTAGCACGTTTGTTGCTATAGGTAGGGGTGGAACACCGCAAAATCCAACGCAGGAACTCAGGAGCGATCGCACTTGGTCTGACACCCGCGATCTTTCTGCATATCAGGAAAATGGTGCAGTTACAGCACAAATACCTCCATTACCAAGAACTCTCGTGCAAGCTACTGCTTGGCATCGTCGTACCGATGGCAAAATTGAGTTAGTAGCAGCGCCATCTTCCGCAAATACACAGATGCAGTTAAGTTGTGCGGCGCTTTCTCAAAGTTAACTGGCTTCATGAAAATTGCTATAGCAGGACTTACAAGCCAGCTACGGAAAATCGTAGACAAGCACTGTATTCCCTAAGATTACTGCTGAGGCGGCAGAGAAAGGAGAATTTCTTAGAGTTTTAGCGTAAGTCCTATATAGTGAGTTTTTATCGGGGTTTGATGTCAAAAAATGCTAAAAATACCCAGTAAATCAGTCTGAAATTAAGTTTTAGACTTTACTTAACCATTCACTTTCCTCTGGATCTCTAAACAATGAGGTGCTAAGGTAGCGTTCGCCAAAGCTGGGTTGTACCATGACAATGAGACGACCTTCATTTTCTGGACGTTTGGCTACTTCGATGGCAGCATATAAAGCCGCGCCAGCCGAAATACCTGATAGTAACCCTTCTTCTTTGGCTAAACGACGGCTGTATGAAATCGCCTGTTCGTCTGTGACTTCAATAATTTCATCTACCAAATCTGGGCGGTAAATAGCGGGGACAAATCCGGGGCCGATTCCTTGAATTTTATGGGGGCCTGGTTTACCACCAGCCAATACTGGGCTGTTAATGGGTTCAACTGCGATCGCTTTAAAGCTGGGTTTGCGTTGTTTAATCACTTCGGAAACCCCTGTGATTGTCCCGCCAGTACCCACGCCAGCAATGAGAATATCTACTTGTCCATCTGTATCCGCCCAAATTTCTTCTGCGGTAGTTAAAGCATGAATTTTGGGATTAGCCGGGTTGCGGAATTGCTGCAACATATAGGCGTTGGGCGTTTTGGCGACAATTTGCTCTGCACGAGCGATCGCGCCTCGCATTCCTTCTACCCCTGGTGTTAACTCTAATTGCGCCCCATAAGCTTTTAGCATTGCCCGCCGTTCCTGGCTCATTGTATCGGGCATCGCTAGAATAAGATGGTAGCCCTTGGCGGCTGCAACCATTGCCAGAGCAATACCTGTATTTCCAGAGGTAGGCTCGACTAAAGTTGTTTTTCCTGGCTCTATCCAACCGGCTTTCTCTGCGGCTTCCACCATGCTGACACCAATTCTGTCTTTCACAGACGAAGCTGGGTTCATGCTTTCTAGCTTCACCAAAATTTGCGCCAGTGCGCCTGCTGATTGGGGAATCTTATTTAATTGAACTAAAGGCGTCCGTCCGACTAACTGTGTGATGTCTTTTGCTATCCGCATCAGGGTACTCCTGCGTAACTAGATGTAATACATGGGACTCTGTTGTAAACGAGCCTCTCTTTGCTGGCATAAGTCTTGGAGTGTATAGCTTTTTAACACCTCTATGGAGGCTGTATTAGCTTGTTCCCAGACTTCATAGACGAGGCTTCTTTCGAGGGTGGGGGATGTTGAATTGTCTTTGTCTTTGCGTTCGCCTTCCACCACAGTCACAATCTCCAATAAAGTAATCTGCCAAGGCTCCCTTACTAATACAAAACCGCCTTTAGAGCCGCGTTGACTTTGCACCAAACCAGCACGCCGCAGGTTGGTCAAAATTTGTTCTAGATAGCGTTCTGGTATGGGTTGCTTGGCTGTAATCTCACTCATGGTTAGAGGGACTTTTTTACTGTGGTTACCTGCTAACTCTAAAAGTGCTAGCAGTGCGTATTCGACTTTAGACGACAGATCCAGGAGGGCGTAGGTTTGAGTGTTCAAGTCTTTAATCAATATAATACGGTAGGTCGATTGATTTAGCGTAAGTTTCTGCTGTTAAAAGTATAGTATGCGATCGCATTTTTTCTTCGCAAAATTGTACGTATACCTATCGACTTACCGTAGATTATCTTATAAAATTTTGATAAATAGTGTGAATATTTAGAAAAATTCCCAATCCTCGCCCATCAAAGACCTTCTCACTCAAGGGATGTATGTTACTAACTGATTTGCGAACCATATATGAGCGCGACCCCGCAGCGCGTAACTGGCTAGAGGTATTGTTTTGTTATCCTGGGCTGCAAGCCTTGCTATTTCATCGCCTAGCCCATAGGCTCTATAAAATCGGGGTTCCCTTCTTTCCACGATTTATTTCCCATATCAGCCGATTTTTAACGGGGATTGAAATTCACCCTGGTGCAGTTATTGGTAAGGGTGTATTTATCGATCATGGTATGGGGGTAGTAATTGGCGAGACAGCCATTATCGGTGATTATGCGCTGATATATCAAGGCGTGACTCTTGGTGGGACAGGGAAAGAGACTGGTAAACGCCATCCCACATTAGGTAGCCATGTAGTAGTGGGAGCAGGTGCAAAAGTTTTGGGAAATATTCAAATAGGCGATCGCGTCCGTGTCGGTGCAGGTTCGGTAGTCTTGCGCGATGTACCTAGCGATACTACTGTTGTAGGTATTCCCGGAAGAATCACTCGCCAGAACAACGCAAATGGCGATATTCTCGCACATGGTAAAGTCAGGGACGTAGAAGCAGAAGCCATCCGCGCCTTATTTGAACGAGTCAAAGACTTAGAAAAACAGCTAGAACATTTACAAACTGAGCCAAATGTATCGCCAATTGAAGTAGATGAAGCAGTAATTGATACTAGCCATTCAGAGAGCGATCGTGTAATTGAAGACTTTCTTGATGGTGCGGGAATTTAATTAGTCAACAGTCAACAGTCAACAGTCAACAGTCAACAATCTCCATTTCTTCCTGCTGTTCTACATTTCCCTCCGTGTTAGATATTGTGGAACAGAACAGGAATATAGGAATGTTGCTCAAACTTTCTCTGGAATCTCCATTATTTATTTTCTTAATAGTTATTAGCTTTTTATTGGTAACTTTTACTGCTTGGTTATCACAACGTCCTTTAGAGTTAAGACCCTTTGGATTTGATGATATTATGCAGTTACTTGCGTTACCATTTTTTATTTCTTTATTATTAGAGCGTTCCTTAGAAGTTTTTATTACTACTTGGCGAGGCCCCACCACAGAACAGTTAGAAGTAACTATTCAGCAACAAAATTTCCTGATTACTGAGAAACGCAAATTAATCGTAGAACAACAACAAAGTCAAATTCCTTATGTAGAAGCCAATCCTATACAAGTTAATCAATCAGGCGGAACTACTTTAGAACAGCAATTGATTCAAGATTATCCGCCAATCCCTGTTGTAGATTCATCCTCACAAATAAAAGTATATATTGATGAATTAAATAGTATAATTAACAATTTAAATGCTATAGAGCGTCAACGTTTAGCTTATAAGTCTAATACAAGAATAATTGCGTTATGGACTTCGCTATTATGTGGCTTATTAATTAGCGCAATTGGCATTCGTTCCTTAGAACCGCTAATAATTCTTGATGCTAGTAATCCTATTCAACTAATTATATTTCGTTGTTTTGATGCTTTCTTAACTGGTGGCTTAATTGCTGGCGGTAGCGAGGGAATACACAAATTTACCCAAGTTTTTACCGATTTTTTAGAAGCGACTTCCAGACAAGCTAAAGATAGAAGATTGTAGTGAAATAGCAAAGTAATCAAATCATCCCTCTAAATTCAAGCCTGGAATTTGCTTCTGTGTCAATCAGTCAATACGGTTCAGTTAGCGTCAAAAAATTGATTTAGCGTAGGTTGGGGAGCCACTGCGTTGGACGGGTTTCCCGGCTTGAAGCAAGTGGCGTTTGAGGGACGAAACCCAACATTTTCGGCGCTTTGTTGGGTTTCACTTCGTTCAACCCAACCTACATTTATCCGTATTTTCGTTACGCCAACCGACATTAATTATTTAACTCTTCTGTAAGTAGTGAGTATTCATCTAGAGATTGTTGTAAGGAAGTCACAGAAATACCACTATCTCCTAAATAATTTTCTGGCTGAAGATTATCTAGCATTATTTCTACATCATCATAAACATGTATTAAAGAGCGAACTTTATCTGATACAAATCCTTCTTTAACTGTATGGTCAAGATATGCCAGTAAAGTATTAAAAAAACCAGCCACATTCAGCAAAATGATAGGTTTTTTATGCATATCAAGATGCGCCCAAGTGACAATTTCAAATAATTCATCTAATGTACCAACACCGCCAGGAAGCGCCACAAAAGCATTTGATAATTTGTACATCATAGCTTTGCGATCGTGCATAGTATTTGTGGTTATGAGTGAAGATAATCGAGGATGAGCAATTTCATAAGACATGAGAACTTCTGGCATCACTCCAACAACATAACCGCCAGCATTCAGACATTCAGTTGCAATTGTACCCATCAATCCAATAGAAGCACCACCATATACTAACCCAATTTGGCGTTTTGCCATACTCTTACCCAAAGTAGCGGCAATATTTTGATATGCAGGGTTAGTTCCAGATTGAGAACCGCAAAACACGCAAATACTAAACTCTGGTTGTACGCTCATAGTACCGATATTGAAAGATATAACGAGATTTTAGCGCTAGTACTAGAACCGCACAAAATAACTCCAAAATTAGCTAAATCCAAACTTTCCTTAATTCCTCACAAATCCTCCGCGTACCTTTGCGCATACCTCCGCGTACCTTTGCGTTTAACTTCCAACCCTGAATCCACCACGATTTTATGCAAAGCTATACTAAGCCAGATTAATCATTAATGAATATAAAATGCAAAAAGATTGATTGAGATAGATGAAACTCGCCAACAAGTTATGTAAATAGCACAGTAATTGAATTTAAAAAAAGTTTTTGTATATTGAGGTTAGGTATGTCTAAATTTTATGAATTACTGCAAAAAGTAAAAAAAAGACCATCTTTGTATTTAGGCAAGCGTTCATTAAGTCATTTACAAGTATTTTTAGATGCATACACTTTTGCTCGCCGCGAAATTGGTATTGAACCTACAGAACAAGAACAGGATTTTGAAGAGTTTCAAGAATGGATAGAGCAAAGATTTAATCAAGTTAACACTCAATCTTGGAGTCGAATTATTTTGTTTTATTCTGAAGATGAAAGTGATGCATTAGATAAATTTTTTGAATTATTTGAAGAGTTTTCACAACGCCATCAAAGTTTAGAAGCTAATCAAATAGCTCATGTAAAGTCTGGAGTCTGAAATCTTTTTGAAGATAGGCTTGGAATAGCGATCGCATAATTTTTTACCTCAAAAGCGATCGCTTAAAAATAACTTATAGATAATGTTAATCTAAAAGCGATCGCACTACTTACCCCACCAGTTCTTTTTGCTGTTGATAGCGGTTTTTAAACTGCCTTTGGCGTTGATTATGATCCACAATCGCGTCAGGATAACCAACAGCACGACGTTCTAAAGGCGTGATTTTACCTGTTACTAAATATTCCGTATCTAGAGAACGCAATTCTGGTATCCATTGACGAATATATTCACCATCGGCATCGAATTTTTGTGCTTGACTGGCTGGGTTAAAAATTCGCAATGGTTTCGGGTCCATACCGCTAGAAGTACTCCATTGCCAACCACCATTATTAGCAGATAAATCGCCATCAATTAGCCGTTGCATAAAATATTTCTCGCCCAATTTTGGACTAATTAATAAGTCTTTGGTGAGAAAACTAGCAACAATCATGCGACAACGGTTATGCATCCAGCCAATCTCATTCATTTGTCGCATAGCTGCATCAACAATGGGGTAGCCTGTTCTACCTTCGCACCATGCTTGAAAATGTTCTTCGTTATCATCCCAAGGGAAATTTTTAAAAGTGTTGCGATATGCACCATCGGCTAATTCTGGGAAATGATACATAGCATGTTGATAAAATTCTCGCCATGCTAATTCCTGTTGCCAAGTGCGGATATTAACTTCGGTTTCTTCGCTGCGGCTATTTTCTAATGCTTCTAGGGTAGCTTGCCAAACGGCGCGAATCCCAATAGCACCAAATTTGAAAGCTGCACTCAGTTGAGATGTACCCTCAATGGCGGGAAAGTTGCGTTGTTCTTGATACTCATTGATAGCAGCATGGGTAAATTCCTCTAGCCGTTTTTGCGCTGCGGCTTCTCCTGGAGGAAGAATTAAGCCACCATCCCAGTTAAATCCTAAATCTTTCGCTGTGGGTAATGCGATCGCGCCTGCTTGTTTCGCTATTTCTTGTTGTTCTGGTGTTAAACCTGCGACATCATGCAGAGTTTCTACTGGTTTGGCTTTGGGTTTACTAATCCAATTTTTCCAGAAAGGCGTGTAAACAGTGTAAGCAGCATTACCACCTGTAAATATTTCTTCTGGTGTATGCAGAATTTGATCCCAATTTTTTTCTAAAAATCCTATACCTTTTTCTTTAAGAGCATCAATTATATTGCGATCGCGTTCTTGAGAATAAGGTTCTACATCCCAGTTCCAAAATACAGCTTTGACATTCAACGCCGCAGCTAGCCGAGGAATGGCTTTTACAGGATTATCTCGCAAAATTAACAGTTGACTACCTACTTGCGCATATCGCTGTTGTAAAGCTTGCAAACAGCCAATCATATAAGTTACACGCACAGGTGCAACATCATCCCCTTCCAGAATATTCGGATCGAGACAAAATACCCCCACTACCTGAGAACTTTGTTGCCGCGCCGCCGCTAATCCTGTGTTATCAGCAATTCGTAAATCCCGACGATGCCAAAATAAAATTAAATCAGACATTATCTACTCACAATAGTTCGCCCGTACTAGTTTAGATTCTAATGTACCCTTAAGCATCAATCTAGCGGTAAATTTCTTGGCACGGGAAGGGAAGGGAGACAAATAATTCAAAATTCAAAATTCAAAATTCAAAATTCGCGCATTAAGAATTCTATTTGCCCAATGCCCAATGCCCCATGCCCAATGCCCCATGCCCAATTCCCATTTTCCAGCTAGATTTTTGCATTAACCTGGAGTTTTTTCCGGAACCAGTCAAAATCAACCTGTATACCCTTATATACAGAACGATTTATACCGAAACTGGGGCATACAACTATGAAGCCCCCATATATTACTTCTATCTCAAAACCGCTCTCAAGTTAATTTGGGCGGTTTTTGTTTATCTGAGAAGTTCCGTATCTAACAGTGATTTTGTTAATTCGATTGTCAGTTTCATAATTGCTTTACAGATAAGTTGTTATGCGGTTGAAAAATCAATATGCTTATGTCACTTGAATTAGTAATTAGGTTGGTGCAATTAAAGATAACTGGGGAAGTTTGTCAATAGTCAATAGTCAATAGTCAATAGTCAATAGTCAGTAATCTTCCTTGTCCCCCTTGTCCCCCTTGTCCCCTTTGTCCCCTATAAAATATATCTGCTACTAATTTTATACAGGTGCGATCGCAATTATTTTCTCGGTTTCATCCACTGTAATCTTGGCTATACCAAAGCGTTCAATAATCGCCGCATTGGTGGTTAAATGACTGCTAATCTCTGAGGCGCGGTACTGACTAGCGCCAGATGCTAAAGTAGCGGGTAACAATAATTGATCTGCTAAATGTTCGTCAACTGGTGCGCCTGTGTGATGAAAATGTAATAATTGCCGACATGCAATATCTGCAACTTTCTCAGCAGGTAAGCGCAAACGTCCAAAACCACCAAATCCCGTTAAGCTATTTTTATACTCAGCAGTTAAAAATACACCTGCCCCTGGTGCAATTCCCTTTTCCCGCAAAGCTTCGATAGCAGGTTTTAATCCCGCTTGACGCAATAAATTTTCTGTACGATTCGCCATCCGTTGCGCAATGTGGGAAGCTAATTCTGTCACCACAGCTAGTCCCCGTACTTGGTGTAAGCTACCCCGTTCTAGTAACGTAATACCTTTAATTGTCCCACCACCATTGACCTTAATCTGCATTTCGCCCCCGCCTTGCGGATACCAACCCCAAGCGCGTAACTTTGCTGTCGCCTTAACTCCCATGCGGCGCAACATTGGTAAATACACTTGCTCAATGTATGTCATTGTCGGACTAAAAGGTACATGAGTGCCGCCTTTTAAAATCACTTGGGATTCCCCTGCTGTTAAAGCTAGAGGTAAAAGTACAGTCTGCAAAACCAAAGTCATCGCCCCAGCAGAACCACCTTGTTGTGCTTCTGTGACATCAAAAGTATATTGTCCTGGTTGCACTGCGCTACTGGGAATAAATTCCAACCGCATTGAACCTAAGGTATCGCCCCGGAGTTGCGCCTGACAGATTTTCGCCGCCGCCCGAACTGCTGTGAGGTGTTGGGCGGCTAATCCCGGCCTTTTACGTTTAGCGCGAATACCTGCAATAGTTATCGCTTCGCCAGTGATAGCGGCTAAACTCAAGGAGGTACGCAGAACTTGTCCACCTCCTTCTCCGTAGGAACCGTCAATTTCAATCATGGGCAATAGATGATTTTGAACCTTTGATTATAGCGGTTTACACTGGAGTGCAATACAAATTTTTCATTTTTCGGCAACTGTGTAGGTTAGGTTTAGTTCCTCAACCCAACAATGAGCAATATTTGTGAGATTATTGCGATCGCACATCATACCAGAGAAAATTTTACTCAAGCGCTAACGCACAGCAGGTTAAAAATCGCAACTAGAAAGCTGTGAAGCGAGATAATAGAGCAAGCAACTAGAATTAACCGTGAAGCGATGCAATTAGAAGATTATTTTGACTTTATCTCTGCCGATGATATTCGCTTGAAAGGACACCGCATCGGCATTGACAATATACTTGAGTATTATTTAGAAGGATATACACCCGAAGAGATTATTGCAAATCTACCCACTCTGACTTTAGAGCAAATTCACGCTACTATTACGTTTTACCTTCATAATCGCGCACAAATTGACGCTTATCTTTTACGTTTAGCATCATGGCGCGAGCAGCGTTATCAAGAATCTATTGCTAATCCTTCAGCATTAGTGCAACGTCTGAGAACATTAAAATCTCAAAAAACAGAACAGCAGGTAGGCGCTTTGTGAAGGTTCGCTTTTTACTCGATGAAAATTTGTCACCCCGGTTAAAAGTAGCAGTTCTGCGGTTAAATCCTGCTATAGATATTGTGCGTGTAGGTTGGGGATTTGCGATCGCACAACAAACAACGGAGAATATAAAAACAGCGATCGCACTTATTCAATAAAATGAAACTGGTGTAAGCTGGGGATTGGCGATCGCACACCAAACAACGGAAAATATAAAAACAGCGATCGCACTTATTCAATAAAATGAAACTGGTATAAGCTGCGGATTTGCGATCGCACACCAAACAACGGAGAATATAAAAATAGCGATCGCACTAATTCAATCAAAAACCTGAACCTGTGTAGGTTGGGTTGAGGAACGAAACCCAACATTAACCGATATTTATCAAGCGATCGCGATCGCACACCAAACAACCGAGAATATTACAGCTATTTTCAGGTAAATAGACCACACTGTAGGGGCACGGCATCGATAATCTTTTGGTACATACAATAATTTTACTGGTGCCGTGCCCCTACGACAGATGTGGTTCAAATAGGTGAAAACTGGTGAAAAACAGCGAGCGCTTTCATAACTCCATCATTCCACCTCAGAACATCAAACTTCGAGCTAAAAACAGGAACGTTCTCATTTGGAACATGAAACTTCGAGTTCCAAACAGGAAACTTCGAGCTAAAAACAGGAACGTTCTCATTTGGAACATGAAACTTCGAGTTCAGAACATGAAACTTCAAGCTAAAAACAGGAACGTTCTCGTTGGTAACAGGAAACTTCGAGTTCAGAAGACGGAAATTGGAGATAAAAGCTTGAATAATAAAGATAAGAACTAAAATTTTACTGTTCTGAGTAGAATTGAGCGCGAAGAAATGCTAAATTTTTACGCACAATAACAGCAAGGGGATGATCTAGCGCTAACCGATGATCCAAAATTTCCAAAGCTTGCACATACAGGAGTTCAGCTTGGCTGTGTTTTCCTTGGGAACGGTAAAGTTCCGCCAGATTGTTAAGGCTAGTTGCAACATTTGGATGTTCCTCACCCAGTAAGCATCGCCTTAGTTCTAAGGCTTGCACATACAGGGGTTCAGCTTGGCTGTATTTTCCTTGAGAACGGTAGAGTGACGCTAGATTGTTGAGGCTAGACGCAACATCTGGATGTTTCTCACCCAGCAAGCGTCGCCTTAGTTCTAAAGCTTGCACATACAGGGGTTCAGCTTGATTGTATTTTCCTTGGGAACGGTAGAGTGACGCCAGATTGTTGAGGCTAGTTGCATAATCTGGATGTTCTTCATCCAACAAGCGTCGCGTTAGTTCTAAAGCTTGCAGGTAAAGGGGTTCAGCTTGACTGTATTTTCCTTGGGAACGGTAGAGTGACGCCAGATTGTTGAGACTTTGTGCAAAATCTGGATGTTCTTCACCCAGCAAGCGTCGCCATAGTTCTAAAGCTTGCAGGTACAGAGGTTCAGCTTGGCTGTATTTACCTTGGGAATCGTAGAGTGACGCCAGATTGTTGAGGCTAGTTGCAACAAGTCGATGTTCTTCACCCAAACGTCTTTTTGTAACTTCTAGACACTGCTCAAACCAAGGTGCTGCTTGATCATACAATCCCTGACCAGTGTAAAATTTAGCGTTACCGAAGAAAGGCGAAATTAAATCATCATCACTGACATATTGAATGAGATTGTTTGCGACTTCAGCTATATGAGGTATAACGGGGGCGAAATTGTTAATTTGCTCAAAAGTAGGGGTTTGAGGAATATCTTTGGCAACTGCTACCATTACTCTACAAAAATAATGCTTAAATTCCTCTGCTTTATCTAAACCTGTCAACTTATATTGAAAAAACTCCCGCAGCAGGGGATGTAGTTGATAGATTCCCTCACCTTTGCGCTGAAGTAAATGCAAATTCAACAATTTATCATCTCTAATTTCTTCTAAATCTTCCCCGTCTTCCTCTGGTAAACACTGTTCCACCAAATTCCAAGGTATAGGCGCGGCTGCAAATAAACTCAATAAACACCCCAGTAGGGGCGGGGTAACCCCGCCCCTACAAGGCGCGTCTTCTAATTCTTGCCAACTCAACTCAAAAGCTTCTAACACACCCCGTTGTTCTCTCATGTCGGGTTCTGGTTTATTAAGCGCAGGTTGTTCTAGTCGCTTTTTCTCCAACCGTCGCCGCATTTCCGCGAAAGATAAATCTGGTTTCCGCGCCAAATACCGCCCCACCAACTCCAAACCCAAAGGTAAATATCCCAGCCACTCACATAACTGTAATCCTACCTGGGGGTTGCGTTGATTTTCCCGTTCAAACCTTTCTTTCCCAAGAATAGACTTTAATAATTCCAGCGCCGCCTCTGGTTGCAGTACATCTAAAGATAATGTTGCTATACGCCCCAACTGCTGACGGCTAGTCATCAGTACTTTAAACCGAGAAGATAAAGACGTAAAGTAAGGTTTCACTTCCCGATAATCAGCAATATCATCCAAAACCAGCAGCACTTCACCCTCACGCCAATTGCGAAAGCAATATTGTACTTGGGCGGAGAAATCTAAATCTTCGGGCGGGTTTAAATCAAGCTGAATTCTCGCAAACTGGACAATTTGCACACCAATATCCCCAGATTTTGGCAATAACCAGCAAATTCCCCCCTGATAACTGTCGCGCTGCTGGATTGCATATTGCAACGCCAATTCTGTTTTCCCTACACCACCCATCCCCGCAATAGCCGCAATGGCTACTTGTTGATTTTGCTGCAAAAGTTCGTGGAGTGTTTGCAATTCTTCCCCACGCCCAATAAATTCCCCTACCCCACTCAGGGGTAAATTTTGCGGTATTTCACTTTGGGAATGAGACTTTACCTGTTTCCCCACAGGCGGCTCTAGTCAATCAGGAGAATTATGATAGTTAATAGTAATCGGGCTATTGTTTACCCCTTGAAAGATGGGTGCTTTACTCTCAATATTTTGATAACCCTCGCCACCGTTAACATTCTGGACATTCTTGCCTTCCACCTTAGCAATATTAATTTCTTGGTTAATTTCTGTCGCCAGGGTTTTCACTTCCTTGGCAAATTGCGGATCTTTGTCCATTTCTACTTGCAAATAAGCAGCAACCACATCTAAATCTTCCTTGGAACCTTGCAGTACTTTTACTAGCGCCGCTTCTGCTGTTGGTGTCCCCCGGAATTTTTGCACAATCTTTTGACGAAGCATCTCCAACTTCTGCAAAACACTTTCTGTAGCTTTTTCGATAGTGGTTTCAAAAGCTTTGGTAAAAACTAAAGTAGCGATTCCCGCCGCAGTTAGGGTTACAGGCTCCATATTTTAGGCAAAAAATCCGAGATTATGCTGATGGAGATTGTAATCTAGCACAACTCATTTGCTAAAAATAATCCAAATTTATTTATATTTGTCTTAGCATTTGGGTTTAATGGACTTTTACTCAACAATAAAATCTCACAAATACATTTGCTCAAGCCATACTATATCTATTAACGCTAAAGTCATAATATGACTACCAACATCACAATCCCAATGCAAGCTGATAAATACCCTTTTGCGCAAGAACTGATTACTGACACGGAAGGTAATATCCGCAAAGTAGTCATAGATTTTCATGATTATCTACGGTTGCTAGAAGCTATTGAGGATGAAGGACTCATCTTAGCAATGAAGACAGTAGAACAGGAAATACCTCTAAACATTGATGAAGCATTAGCACAACTATAAACATCTAATTTGAGTTCTAAAAAAACGCTAAAATGAACAATAAAGCAATACAGCGACAGATAAAATATGACTACTAAAGAATTATTAATGCAAGAAATAGAAAACTTACCACCAGAATTACTCACAGAAGCACTTAATTTAATTAGAGAAATCAAAGCCACTCATACAGCAAAACATTCTCATACAAATAAATTACATGGTTCGACAGCTGAAGATTTACTAGAATTTGCCGGCACTTGGTCAGGTGATGATATTAAAGAATGTCTTCAGCTTGTACATGATACTCGACTGCCACTAGAATTTTAAGCATGTATTTACTTGACACAAATCATTGCAGTTATTTAATAGAAGGTGAAGCAAAAGTTGTCAATTACTTTCGGGAATTAGGAAAAGTGAGACTTGCAACCTGTGCCATTGTTGCAGGCGAACTCAGATTTATGGCTCAAAACTCCCAACAAAAAACTGCAAACCTCATCAAAATTAGAGCATTTCTTAGCCGCATAGATATTTATCCAATTGATGATGAGACAGCAGAGATTTACGGAGATTTAAAGACTGACATTATTAAAAAATTCGCACCCAAAGAAAAGAGTAAACGCCAAAAAACTCAACTACAAGAAATTGGTATAGGTGAAAACGATCTGTGGATTGCGGCTACAGCTTTACGCCATTCATTAATTCTCGTAACATCAGATAGTGATTTTCAAAGAATGCGTCAAGTCAGGGAATTTCCTGTAGAAAGTTGGATTTAATTTATTTAATTTAGGAGTCGTGTAAAAATAAGTTGAACAATTTAATATTTGTAGTGCGGGCATCTTGCCCGCGCGAGCAAGATGCTCGCACTACTTATTTTTACTTGATGCCTTACTTAATTTAATTTGCTAATTACTCATGAACAGCACATCACAACAGCAAAAAGCAATTACAGCCTTTGGTGATTTTGTCTCTACACCCCTAGACACCTTGCTACAACAGCATCTAGAAACACCAACAGAATCAGCAGTTTTGGCTTTATTTCACGATGTCGCTGCAAATGTCCCAGCTTACCAAGCTTTTCTCCAAGAACAGGGAATCGATCCCGCAACAATCCAGAGTTTAGCAGATTTTCAAAATTTACCCGCGATCGCGAAAAATAATTATATCTCCCGCTATCCTCTCACCGACTTGTGCCGCAATGGGCAATTATCTGAATGCGATATGATAGCCGCTTCCTCCGGTTCCACAGGTAAACCCACATTTTGGCCGCGTTTTTTCAGCGATGAACTACAAATCGCCACCCGCTTTGAGCAAATTTTTCACGACAGCTTTTATGCAGATACCAAACGTACCTTAGCAGTGGTTTGCTTTACCCTGGGTACATGGGTAGGGGGAATGTTTACCACTAATTGCTGTCGCTATCTGGCGAGTAAAGGTTACCCCATCACAGTCATTACCCCAGGAAATAATAAAACAGAAATCTTCCGGGTAGTTCAAGAACTCGGCGCAGGATTTGACCAAGTTGTATTATTAGGCTATCCGCCATTTCTCAAAGATGTCATTGATACGGGTATTGCTCAAGGTGTGCAATGGCAGCAATATCATATCAAGTTAGTCATGGCGGGAGAAGTCTTCAGTGAAGAATGGCGCAGTTTAGTTGCAGAAAGGATAGGTGCGTCAAATCCCTGTTATGATTTCGCATCCCTTTACGGAACTGCTGACGCTGGTGTATTAGGGAATGAAACACCCTTGAGTATCTGCATTCGCCGTTTTTTAGCTCAAAACCCCGATGCAGCCAAAGCCTTATTTGGTGAATCCCGTCTGCCAACCTTGATACAATATGACCCCATCAGCCGCTTTTTTGAAGTTGAGGATCGCACATTACTATTTTCCGGGAATAATGGCATTCCCTTGGTGCGTTATAACATTTTAGATACAGGTGGCATTATTAGTTATGATGCCATGCTGAAATTTTTAGCAACATGGGGATTCGATCCCATCCATCATCCAGATATCTGCATTGCATCTCAACCAGCAAGAGGGATTCGTCCCCTACCGTTTGTGTATGTATTTGGACGTTCTAACTTTACAGTTTCTTACTTTGGTGCCAATATCTACCCAGAAAATGTCACAGTCGGCTTAGAGCGATCGCCAATTTCCCAATGGGTAACAGGTAAATTTGTTTTGCAAGTACAAGAAGATGCAGACAAAAACCGCTTTTTATGCATAGTTGTCGAGTTAGCACCAGGAATTGAAGCTAGTGAAGATAAAAAACAAGCGATCGCATCTTCAATACTCTCCCAACTGCTGCGCCTCAACAGCGAGTTTGCTAACTATGTTCCCCCAGAATATCAAATGCCACAACTTGCACTAGCTCCCACAGGCGATCGCGAATATTTCCCCATCGGTGTTAAACA
Organism: Calothrix anomala FACHB-343; assembly: GCF_014696435.1. Lineage (GTDB taxonomy): Bacteria > Cyanobacteriota > Cyanobacteriia > Cyanobacteriales > Nostocaceae > Aulosira > Aulosira anomala_A. Next base: position 27,031 of record NZ_JACJQG010000060.1, read on the forward strand.
TCGCTACACCCGCAAATCATAAAACTTAAGTTAACCCGATCAAAACTCAACTCTATCTCCATTTGAACAGAGAATGCGACAGATTGTAGAGGCATGGCACTGCCATGCTCTCTAGAATATATTGATGTGCCACTCTAGAGTGTTAAAGCTTAAGCTAACTCGAATGTATGCGTATCGGGTATCCCGACAAAGTTGATAAATAATTAGGTATTACTCATAAAATTTATAAAAAGTCATCACAACAGCTGGGTTTATTCTCTTAAATTGCATCATTCCTCAATCATCTAGATTCATAACACCGTAAATCCTTCATACTGCAAGCAGCAAAAATGATGTCTGCATGAAAGTATGACTTCCTGTTTCAAAAATTGATACATACAATAGACCAATATAATTTAATACCTTAAATTCTTGGGTTAGAGCGAAAAAAAGGTAGTAAAAAAGCAAAAATGCACTATGATGTAGTGTTTTTTTGGAAAAAATCAAATTATTGGCTAATTTCGTCACAAATATTATGCTTGCAATAACAAATGGTTAACAAAAAGTTAAATTTTAATTTTATTATATCTTCATATATTTTTCATTATTTCACTAAAATTACGATTATAGCAAATGTTAGATTTGTTGTTTGTGTTACTTCTTTATCCAGTAAATATACTTAAAATAGCAGATAAAGAGCAAATTCATGAAGCTTTTATGAATTTTATAAATTAAGTAATCTTACTTCCATAAAAATGCGTATACTTGATTTTGACATTGTAAAAAAATGGAATTTAGCTAGTAAATTCCTGGCATACATTAACTAAGATATGCCATCTAGCTGCAATATTTCATTTTTGTAAGCTCTACCCTTGTCCTCGTTTCATGCATGGCGATGAACATGTTTTCATCTGAACTATCAGGACATCATAAGAACTTTTACATGAAACTCGCTGAAACTACCTAGCAAAATTACAAAATCTATGAATTTCAGGTGTAAAAACATTCACCTGATCGTCTTGTATTTTGAAAGTTTTTGTTTTTTGTTCCCTGTTTAGTGGCTGTTTTCGTAGTTATTGTTTCTGAGCAATTTAAATGCTCTGTAACATTGTCAATAATCATGAAACCATTGCCATCAAATGAAAAACATTATTTTACCACCAAGATTTATCAATGTATATCTGAGGTTTTTTCTAGATAAGAAACATTTATGCTGTTTGAATAAAAATTTAGGATGACAGTTACGAAAAAAAACCAATGTTGAATATACTTGGCGATAAATCAACTGATAACTTATGAAAGACTCCAGTATTTTCCAGAAAAACTCAGGCTATAAATTTAGCACTTCTATAGATGATTTACGTGCACCTTCATACGTCAGAGTGAGAAAAGGACTGTGGCAACTGAGATTACTCACTCTCATCTCCATTGACTTTATTCTTTTATTCACTGCCTGTGTAATAGCTCAACGCCATTCTCTCTATGTAGAAGCTTTATGGAATAAACCAGGTATTGATGTACCGAAACTTGTGTTTGTCCCATTAGTTTTTGTGGAAATAATAACATTATTTCTCCAAGGTACTTATCAAGCAGGTAAAAAACGTTATGACTACTTTCGCATTATCACAGCTTTAACTTTAGCCCACGGCTTAATCCTACTGGTTGGTTTTTTATATCTTCCTGTAGTTGATATTCCCCGCTCATCTTTCATAGTATCTTGGTTGATGAGTATAGTTCTTGTCTGTACTGGTAGGATGATAGTTAACCTTCATCTTGCATCTATACGACGTAAATCTCTAGCATCTAACCATACTTACATTATCTGTGATTCAGAAAATAGTGAGAAAATCTTTGAATTACTTGAACAAGAAAAACGCTACATTATTCATGGAACAGCATCTGCTAAATCATTAGATAGAGCTAACCGTCAACAAACCATAGAGACCCTGAATAAATTGGGAGTATCGGAAGTATTTATTGCTTGGGATGCCATAAAAAATCGCCTCTTTTTATACTGGCTATTTCAAACCTATGGCATCACGATACATATATTACCAATGGAATTAAAACCAATTTATCGACATCTAACTTTAAATAAAGTAGGAGGAATGCCCTGTCTTAGCTTTGATTGTCCGGCAATTACAGGTAAAGACTTTTGGATTAAAAAGAGCTTTGACTTTTTTGCCACTATTTTATTTTTAATGTTCTTCTTCCCAGTTTATCTAGCGATCGCTCTAGCTATCAAACTAGACTCTCCAGGCCCCGTATTCTACAAACAAATCCGTGTCGGTCTACATGGAAAAGAGTTTAAAGTCTGGAAATTCCGCACCATGAGAACAGATGCAGATAAACTACAAAAAGAATTAGAGGCTCTGAATGAGACTAAAGATGGTATCCTCTTCAAAATCAAAGACGATCCTCGCGTCACCCGGATTGGTAAATTCCTCCGTCGTTATAGCCTAGATGAATTACCCCAACTATTTAATGTTTTGCTCGGAGAAATGAGCCTAGTCGGGCCTCGTCCTTTACCAAAAAGAGATGTCGATAAGTTTTTGGAACACCATTTCATTCGTCAAGAAGTACTACCTGGTGTAACTGGTCTTTGGCAAGTATCAGGACGCTCGGACATTTTAGATTTTGAGCAAGTAATTAACCTTGACGTTAAATACATTGAAAATTGGTCACTACAATTAGATTTTGAAATCTTAATCAGGACAGTCATGGTAGTTCTCAAAAAAGAAGGAGCTTATTAAAACTACCAGTTAATTATTATCTTGAATAAATGGAGAAGTAAATGAAAAATCCAGTAATTGCAATTGGTTTAGATGCTGGCGATCCCGTTTTAATAGATAAATGGATCTCCCAAGGATATCTGAAAAATATTAGTAAACTTCGTCAACAAGGAGCTTACGCTCATCTCAGCAATACAGCTAAATATTGCGGACAAACAACAGAATATGCAGTCACAGAAGGATTATGGGCGCAATTTGCCACTGGTTGTAGTTCCGAGAAAATTGGCTACTGGGATGCCCTAACATATAAACCAGAAAATTACGAAATAGATTGTAATTTGGAATTTTGTGGTTACGACTACCAAGAATATGCTCCCTTTTACGCCTTAGGAGAAAAATACAAAGTAGCAGTATTTGATGTCCCCGGTACAAGAATTTCTCAGGGAGTAAATGGCATTCAAATTTTAGGATGGGGAGGACATTTTCCCTCTGCACCTAGTGCATCTAGCCCCTCAGAACTCTTGAGCAAAATCGCTCATCAATATGGCGAAAACCCAATATTATATAACGATACTGGCATCTGGTGGGATAAAGATTACGTCAAATGGCTAAGAAAAGCACTCACAGAAAGTGTTAGCCGTCGTACAACAATTTGTTGCGACTTACTTAAACAAAACTCCTGGGATCTATATTTAACAGTTTTTGGCGAACCCCATACCGCCGGACACGACATATATAATTACAGCCAAGCAGATCACCCACTTTATCCGCACCTTAGTAAAAACGGTACGGTTCCCGATCCATTACTAGAAACATATGAAAACATCGATCTAGGAATCGGAAAAATCTTAGAACAAGCACCCGAAGACGCTTATATTCTGTGTTTTTCTTTGCATGGTATGGGGCCAAACTACAGTGATGTACCAAGTGCCGTCTTTTTAGCAGAACTACTTTATCGCTACAATTTCCCAGGTAAAGTTGCTATTGCACCTGGAAATCCACAAGTTCCTCCTCCACCTATGACTACTAACCCCATTCGCAATTCTTGGTTAGGGGAGATGTGGATGAAAAATTATGAGCCTAATCCCATCAAGCGGTTATTTAGACCTTGGACTCCTAGCAAGTTTTTATATAACGATCAAAATGGTTTGGCTAGTCCTTACTCGCTCCTAGAACAATCTGTTCCCTTTGGTTGGATGCCTGCTACCTGGTATAAACCTCTTTGGCCGCAAATGAAAGCATTTGCCCTACCAACCTTTGCTAATGGACATATCCGCATCAACTTAGAGGGAAGAGAACGAGATGGCATTGTTTCAAATTCCGAATATGAAAATATCTGTAACGAACTAACTCAGATTCTTTACCGTCTCAAAGATGCTAGAACAGGAAAACCTTTAGTTAAACAAGTAGCACGCACTAGAAAGTCGGCTACAGATAACGATCCCAAACATCCAGATTCAGATTTAATAGTTATATGGCACGAACATATGACAGATGTGGTAGATAGCCCGGATTTTGGACGAATTGGGCCTGTCACTCTATTCCGTGCAGGTACTCACTGGAATCGAGGGTTTTTCATGGCTAAAGGGCCAGGTATTACTCCTGGTTCTAGCTTACCAGATGCTGGATCTGTAGATTTAGCCCCTACGATTTTAGAATTAATGGGTGCGCCAATTCCCGATTACTTTGATGGTAAATCGTTGTTAAAAATTCCAGTTAATTATTAGGGTAAACATCATGAAGATGAAGCAACTTGGTAATACCAATGTTTATATCAGCGAACTTTCTCTGGGCGCAATGGGGCTGTCTTTAGTTAGCAAACCCCCAGAATCACAAGCAATTGCAACTATTCACCGCGCCCTCGACCTGGGCATCAATATCATTGATACGGCTGATTCCTATTGCATAGATGAGTCAGACAAACATCACAATGAACGCCTGATTTGCAAAGCTTTACAACAGTACAATGGCGATACCAGTCATGTTTTAGTCGCCACAAAAGGTGGCTATATTCGTCCAAAAGGTGAATGGGTATTTAACGGTAGTCCTGAACATTTACGCAAAACAATTCGCGAAAGCTTTGAAGCTCTTGGTGGTGAAAAACCAATCGATATTTGGCAACATCACAGACCCGATCCAAATTACACTATTGAACAATCACTTACTCCAGTTAAAGAAGCAGTAGCTGCTGGAATTATCCGTTTTGTTGGTTTGTCCAATTACTCAGTAGAAGAAATCAAACGCGCTCGTGATTTAGTTGAAGTTGTGGCTGTGCAACATCAATTAAATCCCTGGTATCGACATCATGAATTTGATGGCGTATTAAATTATGCTCAACAAGAAAAATTAACCTTTTTGGCTTCCAGCCCCTTTGGTGGTATTCAAGGTGTGCGTCGTACTAGCGCTTTAGAAAAACTCACAGTATTTACAGAAATAGCTGAAGCCAAAGGAATAACTGTATATAGCCTGATGCTCGCATGGTTAAGAAGTAAATCACCTGTAATAGTTCCTATTGTCGGAGCTAGTAGACCTACTAACATCGAAGCATCTGTAAATGCCTTAATGGTACAGTTATCTCCCGAAGAAGTTAATAGACTTGACCGCTCGGTTCCGTTTGATCACCTCAAACAAAAACTCAGATGGGTAAAAAAACAATTGCTACAATTTGTTCGCTAATTTACCCTGGTATTTCATCAATATTAAACTCAGTAATTTTGAAAATTAGCCAAGATGAAAATAAATTATGAAGTCGAATAGCAGCCCCGAAGTATCAGTTATAATTCCTGCCTATAATACATCAGGCTATATTGCTAGAGCCATAGAATCTGCCTTAGGGCAAACTCTCAAAAATATTGAAGTCATAGTGGTCGATGATGCTTCAACAGATAATACATTAGAAGTCATCAAAAGTTTTAAAGATGAAAGATTGAAAGTTTTTGTTAACCAAGAAAATCTAGGTGCTGGTGGTAGTCGCAATCGCGCCCTTAAAGAAGCTAAAGGTAATTGGATTGCAGTTTTAGATTCAGATGATTGGTATGCACCAGAACGCCTAGAAAGACTTGTGCAAGTAGCTTACCAAGAAAATGCAGATATGATTGCTGATGATTTATATCTGATTAAAGATGGTGAAGAACATGCTTGGAGTACCCTAATTAAAGAAAGTGGAGAGTACATACCAGAAATTAAACAAATTAACCCAGTATATTTTGTGAAAACAGATGTATATGGCAAAAAAGGACTACATTTAGGTATATCAAAACCTTTGTTTAAACGCCATTTCCTGATGCAAGAAAATATTCAATATAATCAAGGTATAAAAGTGGCTGAAGATTTTTGGCTAGCTTTAACTTGTTTAGTCAGAGGAGCGCGGTTTTCCTTAGTTCCAGAACCATATTATTTCTATCTGGCTCGCCCCGGTTCTTTAGTTTATACCAACAAAATAACCTTTCTGACTCAAAATTGCGCAGCTACAGTAACATTTATAGAAAAAGAGCAAATTTTGAGTAAATTACCACAGTTAGCTGATGCCTTGTCGGCAAATTATCGAGTTTTGCAAGATTATTTATCTTACTACAAAATTGTAGAACCACTTAAGGATAGAAAATGGTTAAAAGCTTTGAAAGAGATTCTATACAATCCTAAGTTTTTTCTGGATTTATGTTTAAAACTTCCTGGTATTATCAATCGCCGTATTCAGTTTTATATTTTTGGTAATCAAGCAGCATATGATATTTTTAGCTGAAAAATAAATCAACAATTATAGAGTCATTAATCTTTGGCAATTAAAGATAGCCATAAGCTTAATTTTTTGGTCACAGCTAGACATTTTTATTTATCTACCCATAACAAAAGGAAAAAAGGAGTTAGCAATGGAACCTAGAGGAAATAAACTAATAAGTCTGTACAAAGATAACTACCGCATCCCTGCGACTGCGGAAGTAACAGAAGAAATGATACTTAATCATTGGGAGTTAGAAAAGAACTTGACAAAAGAGCTTTTAGACTCAACTCAAGAAAATCGATGGGAAGTATTTGAAAAAGCCTATACTACTCTTTATAGTAGCTTAGACTGGCTCAACAGCTTTTCTGTAGACAGCACACCACCTGTAAGCAAATACGAAACCTGGTTAGGAATCCTTGGTTCTCCACCCAAGAAAATTTATGAGGTTGGTTCTGGAAAGGGAGAAATGATAGCATATTTCGCTAAATGTGGGTTTGAATGCAAAGCTACAGAAATTACTAAGGAACGTGGTTCAAAACATGTAACTAATTCATCAAATAACTTATCTTGGGGTAATTCTGATGGTGTACATTTAGACCAATTTGAACCTGCTGATTTTTATGATTTTGTCGTGTCTAATCAAGTAGTTGAACATTTTCATCCACATGATCTAATTACCCATTTTCGGAGCGTTTATAAAATTCTTAATCAACAGGGTAGTTTCATTTTTACTACGCCACACTGTCATACAGGGCCCCATGATTTGTCGTTGGTTTTTGGATATGACCAACCTCAATGTATGCATCTGAAAGAATATACTTATCATGAATTACAAGCATCTTTAAAACAGGCTGGATTCAAACGCATTTATAGCGCCGTGCCTGCTAAACTGAAGAAACTCTTATCAAAACTGGGGCTGGGAAATGAAAAACAAATCAGAACCATTGGCATTTTCTATTTCCATTTGATGTTAATTGTCGAAAATATTCTGTTTATAATCCCTAGCAAAAAACAACGCCGTGGTTTGAGTAAATTTCTGAGAAAAATCTATTTATTCGCTGATAATATATTCTTAATTGCTGAAAAATAAAAGAAATACAGATAGAATGATTCAGCGATTAATTCAATTTTTTAGCATAGTTATCAGAGGATGATATGAAATTAACAACTTAGATAGATCTAAAACAAAATTAGGTTAACCTCCGTGATTAATATCCAATTCATCTGAAAAATTAAACACCAAATACCCAAAACACTACCTCAACCTTATATCCAGAGAGTTTGACATAGTTTCAGATAGTTTCTTAATATCTTAATTTGGGTTTCAGGTGATTTTTTATTGGGAGCGTATCTACCATCCAATGCAAGGATTTGAAGTTGATTTTTTACACAAAAATATTGAATTCCCATCCAAAAAGTGAATTATATGTAAACATGAAAAATGTCTTGGACGCTAAGTCTTAACAACCATTAGATTCAGCCAAAATTTTGTAAACTTTATTTGGAAGCAGATGGGACAATTCAAATTAGTAAAAAATACTTTTTCATTGTTGACGAATCGTGTAGTACAAAGTATTACTACATTTTTATTAACGGCAGCTATAACTCGTACTTTAGGTGCCTATGCCTTAGGGCAATATCTCCTAGCCTTCACCTATTATTATATCTTTGTCAATATCATTTCCCTCGGTCTGAAAACCTTGTTTACAAGAGAATTATCTCGCAATCTTCAAGAAATGCCAGTTTATTTGGTGAGTGGTACTTTCCTACAACTTCTGTTAAGTGTTATCGGTTATGTAGTAATGGCAGTTGTGGTGTTTATACTACCCTATAATTCTGACACCTCGACAGTTTGCTACATATTGGGTTTAACAATCATTCCTTTTGCCCTTTCTAACATCACAGAGGCAATTTTTCAGGCTCAAGAGAGAATGAATTTGATTGCTATCTCTACAGTACCAGTGTACATTATCCGTTTACTGGTAATGCTATGGTTTATGCAGCTAGATTATGGAGTAAATTATTTAGCTGGAATATTCTTAGTTTCCGAAACCTTAATTTTTGTAATTCAGTGGATTTTAATTACACAGACAGTTAAGCCGAGATGGCAGCTTCAGAAAGATTTTATCTGGCAACTCTTGAAAACTGCGCGCACATTTTTGGCTATTGATGCTGTGGGAATAGTTGCTAGTAGATTAGATATCCTGATCATCTCACTTTTAGGGAGTGAGGTTATGGTTGGTCTTTATGGTGCTATTGGACAATTGCAGCAACCCTTTATGATGATTGTCAATAGTTTATGTCTGGCTGTGTTTCCTCAGTTGACAAAAGCTGTAGACAAGACTAAGGAAAATCAGCGTCAAGTAACGGAAAATATTATTGAAATTCTCATGGCAATGTCCTTACCATTCGTAGTGGGTATTTTTTTTATCGGCGGAGATTTACTAAAATTTATTTATCAAGACTCTGATTTTAATCAGGCAACTTTAGCTCTAAACATTAGTTCATTGGCGCTGATTTTATTTCCTATTGTTAGAATATTTAACTATCTTATTTTAGCCAATGGCTTGGAAAAATTTAACCTAATTGAAACCGTTGTTACAACTGTTGTATCAGGTGTATCGGGAATAATATTAATTAGCCAATATAAATTATTAGGCGCGGCATTAATGGAAGTAATGGGTATAATAACTGCTTTTTCAATACTTACTTATGCTGTTTTTAGTCGAATCTTAATGATAAATTTATGGAAAATCATATTACGTCCCCTGTTAATGAGTCTAGGGATCGTATTAGTATTTATAGCCCTACAAACAGTGAACTTGAATTTACTTTTAAATGTGGCGATTGCTGTCACAGCCTATAGCTTATTTTCAGCCTGTTTTATGATTCAGGCTCTAGGGGGTATCAATGCTACTTGGAAAAAAATTTTTAATCGAGTTGAGGAGAAAATATGAAGATTATTAACTTGAAGAGCGAGCAAAAAGATAATTTATTTCAGGTAGGAGCAACTGTAATTTGGGAAAATCGCGATCGCGCTCCCCAGGAAGTATATATTGCTACTACTAAAGAGTTTGCACAGGATTTATCATGCAATCCCCATAGCTTTTTAATCGCTTGCACAATAGTGGCTTTTTACTACGGAGAGAAAAGGGTTTTCATCGATGCAGAGATTTGTCCGCAGTTACTAGAAAACTTACAGACAGCGATGGCTATGCTCAAAGTTTGGTACAAACGCAGCGATCGCTCTATAATTCCCATTGAAGCCAAAATCAAAACTACAGTACCAACACCCACCACACCTAAGCAAGCAAGCATATTTTTTACTGGGGGTATTGATACATTAGCTACCTTACGGCTGAACCGGATCAACTACCCTTTAGAGCATCCTAGATCGATTAAAGATGGACTGTTTATTTATGGTTTTTCTAACACCACTCTAGAAAACTATGAAAAAGCCTACAAGTCTTTTGATGAGATTAAAAAAGATGCGGGAATTACCCTAATACCTGTTTATACTAATCTTTACGCTTTTGTTAAAGACTTAGATGTAGAACAGTTTGGTATAGAATTCTGGAAAGATTATTATACTAGTGCCGCATTATCCGCCGTTGCTCATGCTTTTAGCAGCAGACTAGCTAGTATTTCAGTTAGTTCTAGCGATGAAATTGCTTATCTACAACCTTGGGGAACACATCCTCTGCTCGATACTCTCTATAGCAGTTATGATTTCACAATTCGCCATGAATATATCGCCCTTTCCCGATTTACCAAAACTAAGTTGGTTGCCGAATGGGATTTAGCTCTGCAAAAATTGAGGGTGTGCGATCAATTAAGCTTACCTCCAGGATATTTAAACTGTGGTGAATGTCCCAAATGTGTAGCAACAATGGCTCAATTGGCTGCCTTAGGTATGTTAGAAAAGGCTACAACTTTTCCCGCTAATGATATTTCCGCAGAGATGATTTTACAAAAATCAAATATTCAACACTTTGATGAAGAAGCTTATTATCTGGATTTGGTGGAATTATTTGAACAACAAAATCGTACTGATTTAGTCATCAGCATTCAGCGTCTTAGCCGCAGATTTCGTTCTAAGGAACTTATTAAGAATATAGATAAAAAGATATTGGGCGGCGCAATATATCATGCTTATTCTAAAATTCCCAAACCTAAATCTGTGAAAAAAAATCGCACTTTGGATAAAATTACTCAAACTAAATTAGCATAGGTGTGCCTGTTGGTTAATTAAATTACCCATTTTTTGTAAAGAGTCGTTTATCTAAAATCCAAAATTACCAACTGCCATAACTCAGCATCATCTATGCTCAAGATTGCTTTACTACATTTTTGCTTTGAAGACTACACAATTGAACTAGCTAATAGTTTGGTGAAATATGTTGATTTAACGCTGATTCACCCAGAAAAAGTATCTGCTGTTTGTAAAGATAATCTCGATCCTAGTATACGCACAGTTAGCTTTCCCAAACCCAGGATTCGCGATCCGCGCAATCTAGCTTCTATGATGGCGATGATGCGGATTATCAAGGAAGTGCAACCAGATGTGTTACACGTTCAAGAAACTAACGATCCTTGGTATGACTTAACATTACTGCTTAATCAGATGCCACCATTAGTGACGACTATTCATGATGTCTTTCGTCATCCAGGCGATCGCGAAAGTGTACTTGCATCCGAATATACCAAGCGTCTTGCTTTCTATCGTTCCCAACAATTAATAGTTCATACTCAATCTCTAAAAAATGCCCTGACTAAAAATTTTCACGTTCCCCAACAACGAGTGAACGTGATACCGCATGGCGAACTAGGTAGCTTATATAAACGACGCACTAGTGAAACTAGTTTACAACGAGAGCCATACACATTGCTGTTTTTTGGGCGAATTTGGCCTTACAAAGGCTTAAAATACCTACTAGAAGCAATGCCTATTGTTGCTGCCAAAATTCCGGAAGTCAAATTAATTATTGCCGGTAGAGGTGAAAATATTGAACAATACTTCCCTACCGGTTATGATAGTAACCGCATCCACCTATTAAATGACTTCATTCCTCTGGCACAGGTAGCAGATCTGTTCCAAAGCAGTACAGTCTCCGTTTTACCTTATATTGAAGCATCTCAAAGTGGTGTGGCAGCATTGTCTTATGGGATGGGAATACCAGTTATTGCATCTGATATCGGCGGATTAAGTGAAATAGTCCGACATCAAAAAGATGGCTTTTTAGTTCCACCTGGTGATGTCCCAGCTTTGGCTGATGCGATCTTTACATTATTGAGCGATCGCAATTTACAATATCAGATGCAAGCAGCCGCTAGAGAGCGCTGTCAACAAGATTTAAACTGGTCAAATATCGCCGAAAAAACTGTAGAAACGTATCACAGGGCCATCAAAATGTAAATCAACATTCCAGCCTTCCTAATGTGGATGTAGCTGACTTTTACACATTAAAGGAGTTTACTCTTATGGCTACTAATGGATTTAGTTTGATAGCAACCCTTCTGCTTCCTTCTTTAGTTAGCAGTATGGTTAACCCAGAAAGAATCACAACTTCTTTAAGTGATACAGTCAGTCAGGTAGTCAACTCCAACCAAGCCACCCTATACAGCCAAGCCACAAGCAAAACCTACTACGTCAGTGCGTCTGGTAGTGATAGCAACAATGGACTCTCTGTTAACTCTCCCTTTAAAACGATTCAAAAGGCTGCCAACTTAACAAATCCGGGAGATACAGTCCTAATTATGAACGGAGTATATACCAACGCTTCTCCAGTTGGTGAAGTCATCAAAATTACACGTTCTGGGACAGCTAGTGCATGGATTACTTATAAAGCATATCCTGGGCATTTCCCCAAACTCAAGCACAATGGATGGAATGGAATTTTAATTCAGAATGGAGCCTCGTATATTGAAATCAATGGTCTGGAAGTAATTGGCAACAACGACAATATCACTCTTAGTTACGCCATCAGTCAAAAGTCTAATACCTCCAACCCTCTAACCAGTGGTAACTGCATTAGTATTGATGGACGCAGAAATGGTCATCCCCATCACATCCGGATTCTCAATAATAAGGTTCATAGATGCGGAGGAGCAGGTATTTCCGCCATTCAAACAGACTATGTGACCATTGAAGGTAATGAAGTCTTCAATAATGCCTGGTACTCACCTTTTGGTACTAGTGGTATTTCCCTGTATCAAAACTGGCGTTTTGATAATCATACAGGATACAAAATGTATGTCAGAAAAAATAAAGTCTATAACAATCGGCAATACATTCCCTGGATTTATACAGGCAAGATTGAAGACGGCAATGGCATCATTATTGATGATTCCAAAAACACACAAAACAACTCTACCTTGGGTGTATATACTGGACGAACTTTAGTTGAAAACAATATCACATATAACAATGGCGGCTCAGGTATTCATACATATAGGAGCCAATATGTTGATATTTTGCATAACACGGCTTACTTAAACAATCAGAGTCCGGATATTAAACATGGACAAATATTCGCTAATTATTCATCTGATGTGAATATTGTCAACAACATTCTCTATGCACCAGCCAATAAATACATTAACATCAATGCACAAAATACAAGGGTCACTTACAACTACAATATCTATGGCAATAGTACTTTGATGGAAGCCAAAGGATATAACGATATAATTGCCGATCCCAAGTTTGTTAATCCTTCCCAAGGTGATTTTAGACTGCAACAAACTAGTCCAGCAATTAATAAGGCTTATCCCTCGGCAAGCCTAAAAACTGATTATGCCGGTAAAGCGCGTCCCTCTGGTGGTGGGTATGATATTGGAGCTTATGAATACTAGTTATCATACTTTTTAACTAGTAAAATATCTGGCTTCAAATACAAAGATTATGAAATTTAGTGCAGGTTATGCTGATGCTATACCTGCACTAATAACAGAGGGTGAATCATCTAGCCAATTGTCCATCCATGAAGATTAACAAGAAAGAATTTTTACTAAATTCAGAAAAAATATTTACAATTGTTTGCTTACTTTTTTATTCTGGCGGGCCTTTAACTCTCATCCTCTCAGGGGGAGCTAGTGAGGGAGATAGTGATGAAGCACCTACCGATACAGGCTTAATCCAACTTGTATTTATGGTAATTTATCTCATCACTTGTATTCTGCTTCTGTTACGTTGGAAAAAAGCAATTTCTATACTGAGTAAAGTTAAGTTTACCTGGCTAATCATCTTCTTATCTGCATTATCTATATTTTGGTCTGCTGCTCCTCAAGTAACCATAGTTCGGACTGTAGCTTTATTCGGTACAAGCCTTTTTGGTATGTATTTGGCTAGTCGCTATACATTGAAAGAGCAAATGGAGTTAATTAACTGGATGTTTTGTGTAGCAATAATATTAGGTTTATTGTTTGCAATAGCATTACCCAAATATGGATTGATGGGTGGGCTACATTCAGGAGCATTAAGAGGTATCTATACTCATAAAAATGTGTTTGGTAAAATCTTATCTCTTGGTGGCGTTAACTGTTTACTTGTTGCTAGCGCTAACAAACGCAATTCTTTGTTTACCTGGGCTATTTTTGGCATAGCTATCATTTGTTTGATACTAGCCCGTTCTAGTTCATCAATGTTAAGCTTTACTAATCTTATAGTAATCTTTTTAGGTTTAAGAATTCTTCGCTCTCCTGTTATTGCTGTTGTTCCAGCTTTAAGTGCTATATCCATAATTTGTATTAATTTATATTTATTTGTTACTAGTAATTTAAATAATCTACTTGGCTCAATTGGTAAGGATGCTACCCTAACAGGTCGTGGCGATCTTTGGCCTTTAGTCTGGGATAAAATTTGGGAACGTCCCTGGTTAGGTTATGGATTTAGTGGCTTTTGGCAAGGTTTAGATGGAGAATCTGCTTCTGTTTGGTATGCTTCTCGCTGGACACCGCCTAACTCCCACAATGGTTTTTTAGACTTATGGTTAGATTTGGGTTTAATCGGAGTAGTTATATTCTTCATTGGATTTTTTGTGTTGTTATGCAAATGTTTTAAATACATCAGAATAACTAATACTTCAGAGGGTTTTTGGCCAGCAATATGTCTATTTTATTTAATTATGATTAATCTCACAGAAACTTCTTTATTAATTCAAAATAATATATTTTGGATTCTTTATGTATCTACAGAAGTTTCCATGATAGTAGTTAGTAATAAAAAAATTAAATGTTTGTATTCATTATAGAAATTCGCTAATTACTCATTTTATTTTATTAAACCAGGGAGAGCAACAAATGAAAATTCTCATGTTAGGAGAAAGTTTAGATAGGCAGGGAGGAATAGTTTCAGTTGAAAAATTGATAATGAAACACAATTATTCTGACATAGAAATTAGTCATTTATCTACTTTACCGAATGGCTCTACAATAGAGAAATTATTAGTGTTTTTCCAAGCTTTACTAAGATTATTTTGGCAACTTATCAAACAAGAAGCTGACGTGGTTCATATCCATGTTTCTGAGCGAGGTAGTGCCTTTCGTCAGTCAATTACTACTATGATTGCTTGGATTATGCGTAAACCAGTAATTCTGCATACTCATAGTGCTGATTTTCATGTATTTTATTCTAACTTACCTAAAATGATACAATTAGGATTAAGTTGGATATTTAGAAAATCAACTCGATTTATTGTTTTATCAGATAGCTGGAAAAAATTTTATATAGAAAATCTGGCTTTGAACCCAGAGCAAGTTGTTATTTTACCTAATCCAGTAAAATTGCCTGTAGAGATTTCACAACGGGTAAATTCTCAAAAAGTTAATTTTTTATTTTTGGGTAGGATTGGGGAAAGGAAAGGAGCATTTGATTTAATTGCAGCTTTTGCTGATATTCCTGAAGAAAAAAAGCAAAATGCACAATTAATTATTGCTGGTGATGGGGAAGGACAAAAAGCCAGAGACTTAGTAAAACAATTAAACTTAAGTGAATATATTACTATCTTAGATTGGGTAGACGAACAGCAACGAGATGAACTCTTAACCAAATCAGATGTGTTTGTCTTACCTTCATATAATGAAGGTTTACCTATGGCTTTGCTGGAAGCAATGAGTTGGGGTTTAGCTACGATTGCAACACCAGTAGGAGGGATTCCTGAGTTAGTGATTGATCGTAAAAATGGGTTACTAGTACAACCAGGAAATATTCACGAATTATCTACAACAATGCAACTATTAATCGCCGATCGAGAATTTAAAGACTATTTAGGTAAAAATGCGAGAAACAGTACCAAGCCTTTTGACATCAACAATTATATTGCCAGTTTATCTAATATTTATCAATCTGCATTGAAGAACAATATTAAATAATCACTTAACCAAATTTTTACGTTTACTTTCTGCAAATTATATGACTCTACACAATTACCCAGAAATAACTGTCTTAAATACAAGATTTCACCAGTTAACAGTACAAGATTTAATTAAATATATCGTAAAATCTGGAGGCATCGAGCAAAAAACAATTATAGGTAACGTGAATGTAAGGGCTATAAATTTCAGCTATCAGTTACCTTGGTATCGCAATTTTATTAATAATGCAGATTTAGTATTTTGCGATGGAATTGGAGTTATATTAGGCGCAAGAATTTTGGGATACAAAATGGAATCTAGGCATCGGATGACCTGTCCAGATTATATTGAAAGTTTAGCATTAGCTTGCGAGCAAGATAATGTTTCTTTATTTTTACTTGCTGGTAAACCAGGTGTAACAGATAAAGCCATTAAAAAATTACTAGAAATCGCACCTAATTTACGCATAGCAGGACATCATGGTTATTTTAATAAAAGTGGGAGTGAAAATGATGTTGTCATAGAGAAAATCAATAAATTTAAACCTGATGTTTTATATATTGGGTTTGGAATGCCATTACAAGAAAAATGGATTTTGGATAACTTTAATAAAATCGAAACTCGCGTTTTTCTACCATTAGGCGCTTGTTTAGATTTTTATACTGATTCTGTTTATCGAGGCCCGCGTTGGTTGACTGATAACGGTTTTGAGTGGTTAACTCGCTTAATTACTGAACCTACACGTCTTTGGGAACGTTATATTGTAGGGAATCCTTTATTTTTTTATCGAATATTTAAACAACGAATTAATCAGGGCTTTATCGCCAATCATTCGGACGAGTTTTGATAAAAATTCAGTTTTATAAATTATTTTTTATCTATTACCTACTTTGGTAGATAGATAAATCTATAAACAAATGTAAACTAAAAACCAAAATATTTTTAATCATAAATTATGAGATGAATCAGATATTCAAATTAACTTCTAGACGCAATTTTTTGTTCGCCTTAGGTGCTTTAGCTGCTAGCAGTACAGTGGTAATCAGTCGAATTCTGGAACGTCATCAGGATATAGAAGCACTTGATAATCCTCAAAGGAATTTTACAGTTACTCAGGAGCTTTCTTTAAAGCAACGTGCGGCGGCTAAAGGGTTGTTTTATGGAACGACTAGTACAAAAAGTCTCCTGGCAGCAAACCCAGCATATATGGCTGCTATAGTGGAAAATTGCAGTATGTTTGTCCCAGAATGGGAATTTAAGTGGACTGCTGGAGATACGACTCTTCGTCCTGGATTCGATAAATTTGATTTTACTGCTGCTGATTGGATCGCTGATTTTGCTGCAACTCACAAACTGCTGTTGCGTGGACATACTTTAGTTTGGCATGAGTCTTTACCTAAGTGGTTTAAGGACACTGTGAATCGTGAAAATGCACAGCAGCTATTACAAAATCATATTCAAACCGTGGTTAAACGTTATGCAGGTAAAATCCATTCATGGGATGTAGTGAATGAAGCTATAGAACCAGATGATGGTAGAGATGATGGTTTGCGCATCACCCCTTGGTTAGAATCTTTGGGTACAAATTATATTGATTTAGCTTTTCGTCTCACAGCTGAAGCTGACCCAAAAGCATTGTTATTTTATAACGATTATGGTTTAGACTACGACACACCCAAACATGAAGCTAAAAGGACAGCTGTACTCAAATTACTAGAACGTTTAAAGTCCAAAGATACGCCGATTCATGGTCTTGGTATTCAAGGTCATTTATCTCCGGGAAAATATAAATTTAATTCCCAAAAATTGCGTCAATTTCTTGCGGATGTTGCTAGTTTGGGACTGAAAATTATAATTACAGAAATGGATGTAGCAGATAACTATCTACCACAAGATATTACATTGCGCGATCGCATTATTGCTGCTACTTATGAAGATTACCTTTCGACTGTCTTGGATGAAACAGCCGTAATTGCTGTTCTGACTTGGGGATTGAGCGATCGCTATTCTTGGCTTGGTGAATTTAAACCTAGATCGGATAAAGCTGCGGTGCGTCCTTTGCCTCTTGATCAAAAGCTGCGACGCAAATTAGCCTGGAATGCGATCGCGCGTGCTTTTGATAATGCTCCTATACGCTGATTCTTCAGGTTCACAACAGCTTTAGTAAATCCCAAAATATCAATATCTATTTATACCAGCTAATTACTTAATATATTCTTCTCAAGTACATATTATGTATTTTTACTTGATACTATGATAAAGTATTATATATTTATTGTAAAAATTACCTTAGTTTAAAATGTCTTAACAAATACGGTAAAATTAAGGAGATATCTAGATTAACAAAAATATATTACTTTGTCTAATTGAGAAGTATCTGTGGTCAGTAAATCATAACTTGAATTCATCCGGTCAAATAGTAAAAAACAATACAATAAAAAATCATGGAATCTAGAGAATCTATTGATTTGGATTTAAAAATTTATCTCTATCTCTTGAGAAGAAGATGGATATCAATCACGAGTATTTTTTTAGGGACAGTTTCTCTAAGTATTCTGGCAACAACTTTATTAAAGCCTACCTATGAATCATCGGGAAAATTATGGTTCCGCATACCTTCTTTTAAAACCATAGGTACTAATCTGTTACCTAATAGTAATGAAGGTGGTGCAGCAGGAGATTTGAAAAGTTTAGTCTCTACACAAAATCCCATTAGCACCCAAGTAGAAGTAATTTCTTCGCCGCCTTTGTTGGAAAAAGTCATCAATAAATTAGCATTAACCAACATAAAAGGCGAACCCCTGACAGTTGAGGAACTACAAGAGAAACTGACGCTAAAAATAATTGGTGGGACAGATGTATTAGAGATTACTTATCAAAGTAACGATCCCAAACAAGCGGCAGCAGTTGTCAATGCATTAATGAATATTTATGTAGACAACGATATTGTTACAAATCGTGAGGAAGCGGAAGCAACACGTAAATTTATGGAAAGGCAGCTACCGCAAACTCAAGCTGCTGTTAATCATGCAGAAGCTGTACTGCGTAAATTTAGAGAGCAGAATAATATTGTTGATTTAGCAGAAGAAACAAGGACATCAGTTGGTGTTATTACCAATATAGATAATGAAATTAATGCTGTTAAGGCTCAACTTGCCGATCTAGTCGCGCAAAAAAATGAATTACGTCAGCAACTGGGCTTAACTACTCAACAAGCGATCGCTGTTACAACCCTGAGTCAATCGCCAGCTGTGCAAGGAATTCTCTCACAGTTGCAAGAACTAGAGCGACAGTTAGCTAACGAACGCAGTCGGTTTACCGATGATAACCCGATAATTGTCAGTCTGGAAGCCAAAAAAGATAATTTAAACAATTTACTACAACTACAAATTGCCAAAACGGTTGGTGTGGGACAGAAATTGCAGTTTTCACCCAGACTATTGCAACTTGGAGAAGTCAGACAAAACCTCATCAATAACTTCTTACAATTAGAGTTGCAAAGCACTGGCTTAAATCAAAGACTTAATTCTTTGTTTAATACTCGTTCGTCCCATGAAAAAAGGATGGAAATCCTGCCAAAATTAGCACAGCAACAGCGTCAATTAGAGCGAAAAGTTGAAGTTGCTGAATCAACCTATCAAACTTTATTGAAAAAAGTTCAAGAATTGCAAGTAGCGGAAAACGCTAATACAGCGAATGCGAGGATCATTGCGCGAGGTTCGGTTCCCGAAGAACCATTAGCAGCTAAAAAAATGCTGGTATTAGTAATAGGCGCAATGTTTGGTTTATTCTTGGCTACTAGTACGATTCTGTTATTAGAAATCAAAGATAAATCTCTCAAAACACTGGATAAAGTTAAAGAAGTATTTAACGGCTATACATTATTAGGTATTATTCCTCTATTACCTCAAAAGACGCCATCCCGCAGACGCGATGGAGAATATCAGATTCCCACAATTGCAGTTAGAGATACACCAGACTCTCTAACTAGCGAAATTTATCGGATGATTCAAGCTAATCTGAAATTTTTGAGTTCCGATAAACTGCTAAAAACAATCGTTGTTACTAGTGCAGTTGCTAAGGAAGGTAAGTCCACTGTTTCCGCAAACTTAGCAGCAGCGATCGCTCAATTAGGCCGTCGAGTTTTACTAATTGACGCAGACATGCGGGTGTCTTCACAACATCATATTTGGGGAATTACTAGTGCAGCAGGTTTAAGTGAAGTTTTGGTAGGTCATTTAGATGTGAGATTTGCTGTCAAGAAGGTGATGGATCATCTTGATGTCTTAACTGCTGGAGTCAGACCTCCCAATCCCCTAGCTTTGTTAGATTCCAAGCGCATGGCATCATTAATTAAAGAACTTTCATCACAGTATGATTATGTAATCATTGATGCTCCTCCGGCACTGCTGGCTGCTGATGCACTAACTTTAAGCAAAATGTCTGATGGAATTTTGTTAGTAGCAAGACCAGGAGTGATTGATTCTAACAGTGCATTAGCTGCACGCGAGATGTTAGAGAAAGCTAATCATCATGTCTTAGGTTTAGTCATCAATGGTGTTAACGAGCAAAATGAACCTAGCAATTATTTCTACCATGCTTCAGAATATTTCGGTTCGGCTTCTTCCCAAGCTGTACTATATGAGTCTCCTGAAATAAGTAGACATAATTAAACAGTACATCTGCATTAATGACATTGTTGATACAAAGATAATAAAGTACATTCCCACACAAGACGCGGCTGGGCGTAGCAAAGTAAAGCTTTACGCGCTTTGTCTAGTTGTTTGATTATCTCTTTTTTATACGATTGTTGCCAGTATATTTGCTGAAGATAATCAACTAACCATAGCTGTGCTTCTGTATCTAAATCCTTATCAATTGTTTTTGCTAACTCCAGCGCTTGACGGTAAGATGCAGGTGCTTTTTTCACAGCTTCTAGTAACTCAGGGGGGATAGATTGGAGTTGCTGATAAGATGCGATCGCACTTCCCGCACTACCTGCGGCTATACTCAACAATGGGGGATTTTGCAAAACCTCTGAATGACCGGATTGAGTTAGTACCTCAGCTAAAACAGACTCATCCAAGCGAGAAAAAGGGATGCGTTGACAGCGTGACACCAATGTTGGTAACACAGAGTCAGGTGTAGGTGCAATTAAAATCAAAGTCGCCTGTCCTGGTTCCTCCAAAGTTTTTAGTAACGCATTCGCTGCTGCTTCCGCCATAGTTTCTGCTTGTTCCAGCACGACAATATTTCTTGGTGCTTCCAAAGGCGGACGACCAAGAAATTCTGTAATTTGGCGAATTTGCTCTAACCTAATGACAGGCGGTGCTTTCCGCTTCACACCCTTCTCACCTGCTTCTTTAGCTGTGAGTAACTGTCCTTGATATTGGTAAGTCGGTTCTACCCACAATACATCTGGGTGGTTACCTTGCAGCAAGCGATTATGTAAAGACGAAATTAATTTTGTCTCTACAAAACTCGCAAATAAAAATTCAATAAAGCACCGCGCTGCTAAACTCCGTCCCACCCCATCCGGCCCCACAAATAGATAAGCCGGTGCGACGCGATTTTGTTTCACCGCCTGAGTTAATAATTCTATGGCTTGTTGCTGTCCTAAAAGTGGTTGAAATGGGGCATGGGGCATGGGGCATGGGGCATGGGGCATTGGGCATTGGGCATTGGGCATGGGGCATTGGAAATTTGTTATTTATCTTCCTAGCCCCTAGTCTCTAGCCTCTATCCTAGCAATAGGCGATCGCGTAAAATGCCTTGAATGGTTTGGTGTACAATTTCCTGACTTAAACTGCCATCGATGCGGATAATTCTTTCGGGAAAAGCTGCGGCTAAATCTGCGTATCCTTGCTGTACGCGCTGGTGAAAAGCGATGGTTTCTTGTTCAATTCGGTCTAAAGCTGCTTCTGTGCCACGTTTGCGAGCTAGTCCGACTTCTACATCCACATCTAACCAGATAGTCAAATCGCTTTGTAAACCCCCAGTAGCAATATAATTTAGCTGGTCAATTAAACTCATATTTAATCGCCGACCGTAACCTTGATAGGCAATAGTCGATTCAACATAGCGATCGCATAAAATATACTTACCCTGGGCTAAATAGGGTTTAAGTTCTTGTTCCACATGTTGCGCTCTATCAGCAGCATATAACAATAATTCTGTTACCTCTGCGATCGGTTTATTATCAGCCTTTTCTAACAACAAGCGGCGCAAATCTAAACCTAATTCTGTTCCTCCTGGTTCTCGCGTCAAGAATACGGAAATACCCATATTTTCCAACCAAGCTTGACAAAGCTGCATTTGGCTTGTATTAAACTCAGCGAAATTGTCACCAATTCCACTGGTCTTCAAAACCGGACGTGAAACTTTCGCTTCATCCGGCTCCTCAGTGACTTGGCGTTTTGTCATACGCACCTCAGACTACCATCGTTGGCTGTCTTTGTGTCGTGGCAATGCCTGTGCAGGAGTTGATGATTGTTGTAGTCATCCTTTCCACCTTGCGATTTCGGGATGATATGGTCAATTTCCAGCACATCGCTTTCGCGGAAGTATAATTCGCAGTGGGCACATTTCCCTTTTTGCTTTTTCAGGAGTTTTGTTATCCTGGTGGGCATTTCTGGGCTGTTTCCCATTCTTGTACTCCAGTAAACTAGATTTCCATCGTATGGAGATGCTTCGCCTTGAACTTTAACATGACGGATAATTGGAGTAGTGTCATGTCTGAATAGGCGACAATATTCCTCTCCTTTTTTGGTTGCGAAAACCCAGCTAAAGCTGCCTATGGGTAGCCAGTATTTTTTGAGTACCCATTCCGCACTTTTCTTTGAATGTCGGCGGTTTGCCCAAGCTCTCAGTTTCAGATACATGAGGTTGTCAATTTCCGAGTAAGTATCCTTGCTTACTACGGTCGCATAGTAATTTGCCCATCCCCTAATAATCGGGTTTAGTTTATTAATCAGTGCCTCTTGAGGTGCTGATTTATGGCTTTCAATAATACTAGCGATTTGGTCATAATGTACCTTTTGCTTTTCCTTGCTTGGAGTAATGATTGTTTTAAAGCCAAGTTTAGAGTGTGTTTTGCCTACGGCGAACTGCCGTATGTTGAAACCAAGAAAGTCGAATCCTGGCTCTTCTCCCAGATACTTGTTGAGAGTATGGGTTAGTCTTGTTTTGCTTGGCTTTAATTCCAAACCCATGTCATGTAACCACTCCGAGATAATTTCTCGACATCTTTGGACTACGGTTATGTCTTCATGAAGAATCACGAAGTCATCGGCGTAGCGAATTAGGCTGAGGGAGTATCTTTTGTCCCTTTTGCTTTGTTGCCGTCCGTAGGTATTTTTCATATCTAACGTTTCGGCAAATTGTTTAATTCGCTCTTCCATTCCGTGGAGGGCTATATTTGCCAATAATGGAGAAATTACTCCACCTTGTGGCGTTCCCTCAGTTGTTGGAAACAACTGCTCAGAATCTATAACACCTGTCTTTAACCATGCCCGGATTTGTCGGCGTAAGCTAGGGAAGGTGTTTAATTTTCTCAGCAATGCTTTATGGTTAATACGGTCGAAGCACTTGGCAATGTCAGCATCCAAGACGAACTTGGGTTTTTGCTTAATTGACCCGAAGACTGCTTCAACAGCATCATGACACGAGCGTCCAGGTCTGAACCCGTATGAGTTAGGTTCAAATCGCGCTTCCCATTCTGGCTCAAGAGCCATCTTGACAAGTGCTTGCAAGGCGCGGTCGTTCATTGTAGGTATTCCCAAAGGTCGTTTTTCGTCTTTACCAGGTTTTGGAATCCATACTCGTCTGGTAGGTTTGACCTTTGTACCCAGTTGCATTTTATCAGTTAGCTCCAGACGTTGCTTTGGGGTCAGTGATTTAACACCATCCACACCTGCCGTCTTTTTGCCTTGATTATCCTGGGTAACTCTACGAACCGCTAAAGCTTTGGCGTACCAGGACTTCATTAACAGCTTTTGGAGTCTGCGAAATGTTTTTACATCACCACGCTTCGAGGCTTGATAAATTCTCTTTTGGAGCTTATACACCCGACGCTCTAGCTTTCGCCAGTTAATCTTGTGCCATTCCACCGTAGTCTTTAAACTCGTCTTAGACATTTTAACCCTTTAGTTGAGACTTTATCTTCCAAATCACCGTGAATCTGTCTGCATATCCTGGGCATTACCCCAGGCTTTCGCTTCTGACTCAATCTTTCCTGCTCGCAGTATCCGGTTAGCACCTACTCAAGACATCGACCTTCCTGAGAACATACGAGAGGTTACTTCGTTCCGAATGACCATACTATGTACCTTTAGAGTGACGCTATTCGCCGGGTTTATCGGAAGTGCAAGTTGGTCAAGGAAAAAACTGCCAACTCCTTATCCTTTGCCTTTTGGCTTCAGCGTATCAGCCTTATTTCGCTGATTAGGTTTAACGACGATTCAGACACGTCTTCAAGCTGTTGCTTTACTCATGGGTACTTTGCTCGGCGGTTACTGAGGGATTGGGCTTTCAGTACTTTCGCTTTTCATCCCCGCTTCAGGCGTTGATGGCTAGTCTTGAACCTGGGGGAAGTGCTTTCACCGCTGCACCTGCGGGATAGGACTCACACCTACATGGTCATTCAGTTGTCAAGGTTCTGAACCTTGCGGCTAATCCTCCAAACCCTTACGGGTTGTGGTTTCTAGCCAACGAATCGCACCTTCCCGCAGCCTTCCACCCCTTCAAATACAATTAATTTGCCACTCATGCTGTTAATAAACTTTTTTGCTGACGTTTTATTACGCTAACAGCTTCTAAGTACTTTTGCTCCCGGATAAATGGGAACTCTAGATAGTGAAAGAACTAGATTATTCCCAATTCTGTCATCATGTCTAATTGCGATTTTGCTACTGTTAGCTCATATTTCAAGGGAAACTTAACTAGAAGTTTAAGTTCACTGGAAACTTGGGGATTTGGTCTTACAGGTCATATCCTATGGATAACAGTAATTCCGGCAATTCATGCAGCTTTAGGTTCCCAAGCTATCTTTGTTTGGATTCCGGCTGTTTTGTGCGGAATGTTACTTAACTATCAAATGCAGCATTTAGGATTTCACTTCCAAAATGTTGCTGGTGGAACCCCCAACTATGCAAGTAAGCTGCTGAAGCGCTACCCTGGTTTAGCTCGCTATGGAGCCTTGGGATATTATTTTAGTTGGGTCTCAGCATTACCAGTTAACGCAATTGTCCTCACAGATTTAATAGAGGTGAATTTAGCATCTTTGGGTATTAACTGCCCTCGGCTAATATTAGAAATTGCCTTAATGCTACTTCCCTTTGTCTTGGCATTTAGTGGTACTCGTGCCCTGAGTATTCTACATTTATTTTTTGTTATCCCAGCATTTGGTTTACTTCTGATTTTTTCCGCCCAAGGACTTGGCTGGTTAGCTTTCTCATCCGCTAGCCCTGGCTTTTTCCCAGAAGATTTGTCCTTAATTAGCTTTGGAGATTGGGCTAAATGGTTTCTGTACGTTACCTATGCAACTTATGCTTGTGAAACTGCTGCTTCTTTTGTTGCTGACAGTCGTCATCCTAGCAAAACTCTCTTCAGTCTCAAAGTTGCCGCTTGGTTAATGTTACCAATTTATTTAGGTGCATCCTGGGTAGTGATGCGTTTAGCTACAGATGCTAACCTCAAAGATAGTACTTTTTTAAACTTGTTAGCTGCTGCCAAACCTTTCTGGGGAAATGCAGCTGCCTTAATGATCGCTTTTTTAATCACAGCTTCTTGTCTATTAGCTTGTGCAACTGTTGTTTCTAATTGTCCGAGAATACTATATCAATTATCACATGATAAATACCTCTCACCTGTGTTTGGTGTAGTATCCCGTTGGGGTGTATTTGGCCCTGGATTAGCATTGACGCTAGTACTTAGCCTTGGCTGGTTAATTTGGGGAAATGTCGCTGCAATCGTTGTTATTGGTAACATCGGCTGGTTTATCTCGATTATGGCTGTACATTTAGGAATCTGGCTACAACGAGACAAGCCAGAAGTTTTATTTCCTCGAATTACATTAGTAATTTTGCTGGTAGAAGTTGTCATTCTCTTCGTTGGTGGACTGGCTTGGGGATGGCGAGAATTTTTGCTGGGTTTATTTCTTCCCATTGGAATTATGGCTATTGATACCACCATCAGCCGGATGGCTTTTCCACCTTTCCGTCCTCATTGGTGGATAGAACGTAAGCGATCGCGTCCGTTGGTAATTAATCAAGATTCAGTTATGCTTCAGGTAAGCATCCTGATATTTCTGTTGTGTGGTGCAGTCGCAGTTGGCTGGCTATTTGGTTTTCAGCTAAATCATACTAGAAATCGGGAAGGCGAAAATTTATTTGTTGTCTTGCTGATGACGATCGCTTTTGTAGGAGTTGCGATCGCCTGTTGGACAAGTTTACCCCAAGTAGTGGCGATCGCTGAAGCCAGAGAAGCTGCCGAACATCTATTTATAATTGCCCAAGATGCTATTCTCGTCACAGATGAACAAGGAATTATCCACCAAGCAAACCCCGCCACAGAATTATTATTTAATATTCATCCATCTGATTTATTAGGAAAACACCTCAATAAATTACTACCAGAATTAGCTAAAAATCCCCAACAATGGGCAAAACGTAGCGAACAAACTTTCACCCACAACGCCAATAGCAAAGTTTTAGAAGTAGCAATTTCCGATCGTCCCCATCAACATTTTCAAGAATATGTTGTCATTCTCCACGATATTACCAAGCGTAAACAAGCAGAAGAAATATTACGCAATTCTGAGGCACAATTAAAAGCAGAAGCTCAACAATTAGCTAGTCAACTAGTACAAAGTGAAAAAATGTCTAGCTTAGGCCAGTTAGTAGCCGGAGTCGCCCATGAAATTAATAATCCAGTTAATTTCATCTCAGGAAATATCATTCCTGCTGATGAATATATTCAAGATTTATTAAAATTAATCGAACTTTACCAACAGCATTATCCTCAACCTATTCCAGAAATTCAAACTCATGCCAAACAAATTGATATTGACTTTATCATTAGTGATTTACCCCGCTTACTCAATTCGATGAAAGTTGGCGCTGATAGAATCACAGAAATTGTGCTTTCTCTGCGCAATTTTTCCCGATTAGATGAGTCAGAAATGAAAGCAGTGAATATTCATGAAGGTATCGAGAGTACTTTAATGATTCTAGCTCATCGCCTCAAAGCTAATGACAAACGTCCAGGAATAAAAGTTATTAAAGAATATGAAAATCTTCCTTGCGTAGAATGCTACCCTGGACAACTTAATCAAGTATTTATGAATATTTTGGCTAATGCTATTGATGCTTTAGAAGATGCATTTTTTACGCAAAATCAACTTAAAAATATGCAGATTAATGTGAAAACTTTATTAACAATCAATCAGCACGTGTTAATTAAAATTAGTGATAATGGTTGGGGAATCCCTGAAGATTTACACCAACGATTATTTGAACCTTTTTTTACTACCAAACCTATTGGTAAAGGTACTGGTTTAGGTTTATCTATTAGTTATAAAATTGTCGCAGAAAAGCATCACGGCAAGTTACATTGTAAATCTGCGATCGGCAAAGGCACAGAATTTACAATTGAAATTCCCCTACATCAAAACCAGACACACAATTAATTGATAACCGCGATCGCACATTAGCGATCGCCTCCAAAAATCTATCGTAGGGGTTTAGCGGTGCTAAACCCGCCAAAATCTATTGACAACTGACAATTGTACAGACGCGATGAATCGCGTCTCTGACTATTGACAAATTAGCCTTTATTTGCAATAGCAATTGGCAAAACCTGATTCAACTTACCACTGCGATAACCTTCTAAATCTAAGGTTACATATATAAACCCAAACTCTTGAAAAGCCGAGACTACCTGCGGTAAATCCGTAGTTAACACAAACTCTTTAATTTGTTCTGGCGGTAATTCAATTCTGGCGGTATCCCCTTCCGAACGCACCCGCAAATTCTTTAACCCCAGCTTGCGCAAGTAAATTTCTGCTCTCCCCACACGTTGTAACTTAGCAACAGTAATCTCTTCACCATAGGGAAAGCGGGAACTCAGACAAGGTTGCGCTGGTTTATCCCACCAAGGTAAACTCAGTTCTTGGGAAAGCTGGCGGACTTCCATTTTACTCACACCAACTTCCGCTAAAGGCGATCGCGCACCTCTTTCTTTCGCTGCTTGAATTCCTGGGCGATAATCGTGTAAATCGTCAGCGTTGACGCCATCCACAACGTAGGGATAACCCAATTCCCTAGCTAAAGGTTTGAGAGTGTCGTGCAATTCACTTTTGCAGAAATAGCAACGGTTAACAGGATTAGAGGTGTAATTAGGATTGTCCATTTCATTTGTCTGGACAATTTGATGAGGAATCCCAATCGTTGCCGCTTGAATTTTCGCATCTTCCAATTCTTCCGGCAATAGCGACGGTGAAACAGCCGTTACAGCCAAAGCGCGATCGCCTAAAACATCATAAGCAATCTTGGCAACCAAAGTACTATCAACACCCCCAGAGTAAGCAATTAACGCTTGCTCCATTTCTGCGAATATCGCTTTTAGTCGCTCAAGTTTTTCGGTTATTGTCATTTTTCCGGCCCTACCGCGATCCTATAGCACCCAACAGATTCTATTCTAGATTCTGCCGCTCAGTGAGTGGAGAATTGGTATTACGCCTCAGAAGTGGGTATTAAAGGTGCAATCGCTTCTGCATCCAAACTTGTAACCCTCGCCACCTCTTCCACCGTCATCCCACCTGCTAGTAAATTACGTGCTGTTTGCAATAACTGCGCCTCGGCTCTGTCTGCTCGTTGGCGTTCCTGTTCTTCAGGGGTTGGTAGTAATTCTCCCTCTAAATTTGCCCAGCGTAACCAAGTTGCATCAATCCCTTTGTAATTTCCTTGCCAACGCTGCAAGGCTAACCCTAAAGATTCACTTACCAATTGATTGCGATCGTTTGTCACTAAAGGTTGGTAAACTCTTTGTTGAATCGAAAAACCTGCCCAATCATCAGGGTTAAACGGGTCATACCAGAAATATTCTGGTACACGCATTTGATTTTGATAAATCAGCTTTTTCTCGTTTTTGTCTGCGGTAGCTGTACTTTCCGAAAGCAACTCAATTACAACATCAGGTGCTTTTCCTTCTTCCCAAACTACCCAACTTTTGCGTTCACCTTTGGGGACACCCAACACCACAAAAAAGTCTGGGCCTTTAAAGTCTTTGTTTCGCACCTGCGCCAGACTGTAGTAAACAAACATATTACCGCCCACAAACCCATCTTCTCGGTGCGATAACCAAGGAATTAAGGCATCTATCAGCAAGTCCATCTGGGCTTTATGCCTTGCACTTTCCATCGGGACACCATCATCATAGGGCAGTTCTGCTTGGGTAGGGGGAATTTCAATCCCAGGCGCAGGTAGGGTTGTTTCTGACATGGCTGTTAACCAATAGGGTAGCCCGCAGCAAATATGTCTATGGTACTAGATTGTTAATGTGACATACTCCCACATTGACTGCAAGCAGTACAGTGTGGGCTTCTCATCCAATCCAGCTATTGCTTCTCCTGACGGAGACGCTACGCGAACGGAGGCGATGAGCTTTGTTTTGAGTCCACGGAATGCCCTACCGCAGACTATGCAATTTCTTACCTTGTACCCTACAAATTTCACTGTCCTGGATGAGATGCTGGCTGTCTTGCAAAGTTTGGCGGGACGGAAACCGACACCGCCAACTTTGCGCTATTTGCGCTATCGGACAAACAAGGGAGGTAATTTGTATTCATCAAGATGTGCCTACTTACTTTTATGCTGTGCAACGGAGTCGCTTACCAATGATCGCAGTGCCACTGGGCAGAGGCTTATCAGACACCAATACGGGCGAAGTTAGCCAAAATAATTCTACCAGAAAAACAAGGGATCATGGTGACTCCTCACCGACCCCTTGTCCTGTCAAACCTTCGGCTTGAATTGCTTAGGGGTCAGTTCGTCGCCACCCAAAAATTCATCTCATTGCTCCTGCTGTCGCAGTGAGCGAGAGGCTTCTTTTTGTTTTAGCTAACTTAGTCTCTCAAGGTATTTCACTCAGGTTTACTATATTTTGCTACCAAATTAGCTAATAAAGGTAAATCAATCGGTTTAGAAATATAGTCATTCACACCAGCAGCAAGACAAGTATCGCGATCGCCTGTCATTGCCATTGCTGTTTGAGCAATAATCGGGGTTTCACTATACTGCTGATTTTCTCTTAATTGCCGCACCAAGTTAAGACCGCTATCATCCGGGAGATTCACATCCATTAAAATCACTGCTGGTGTGAGATTTTCCAAATATTCCCACATTTCCGCCGCATTTTTCGCCCAAGTCACTTGATAGCCTAATTTCTCTAAATAAATCTGCATCAATTTGGCGTTGTTTAAATCATTCTCCACCAGCAAAATGTCGATAAAAGAGCTAGGAGCGTGAATAATCGGTGGTAAAGCCGATAAATCAGAAACTTCACTTTCAATTCCTTCTAAATCCCCAACAGGATTGAGCGGAAGGATAATAGTAAACCGCGAACCGCGATTTAGCTCCGATTCAACTTCCACAGAACCACCGTGAACTTCTGCGAGTTTGCGCGTCACTGCTAAACCTAAACCAGTACCTTCACTCTTAGCGATGGAGTTAGCAGTTTGGAAATAGGGTTGAAACAGTTTTGCTTGGTCTTCTGGGGAGATACCTGTGCCAGTGTCCCAAACGGTAAAATGGACAAAACTCCCTTTAGCCAAAACCCTTAAACCAACACTGCCTGTAGTTGTAAACTTAAGCGCGTTGAATAGTAAATTCAACAGCATTTGTTTCAACCTTAAGGAGTCGGCTACCAAAGTAGTCACATTGGGATCTATATCTAACAGCAGCTTTAAACCTTTATTGGCAGCTTTTTCTTTTACTAATGCCATCACATTCCGGCATAATGTGGGCAAATTGACAACTCCCCACTCAACTTCTAGCTGATTGGCTTCAATTTTAGAAAGATCCAAAATATCATTGATAAGCGCTAGCAAGTGCTTACCGCTCGATTGAATAATATTTAAATATTCTTGATGACGTTCTTTTGTGGGATCGTAACTCTGAGCTAATAACAGGTGGGTAAACCCGATAATTGAACTCAGGGGGGTGCGGATTTCGTGACTGGTATTAGCCAAAAACTGATTTTTCAGTTGATTGGTACGTTCCAGTTCTCGATTAGAACTACTCAAATATTGCGACTTTTGTTGCCAAGATTGAAGTTGTCTTAGCTGTGCTAAGGCGACATTACAGTATTTGACGGCTCGTGCTACTAATTGCGGCTTCATTTGCGCTTCTAAAGCTTTGGCGGGATCTCCATCCAATCGCTTAGAAGTTGTGACAATAATTAGCCAAGCAATCATTCCCCCAGAATCATCGCTCAACTGCCAAGCGCTAGGCGGTTGTTGATGCTCTAGGTGCTGTAAATCTTCAAGTTCTATGGGTTCATCTAATCTTAAACGTAGCTTTTTACCTTTTTTAGAAATAGTTTCTAAATGTGGAAGTTGTGTTCGCCGGGATGACGATGGAGAAACATAACAGACTCTACCAGTTATTTCTTGCGGTTGGAACAAAGCGATCGCTACCTTACTGCTGTTGAGCGCAAAGTTGAGATCGTTGACCAAAATTTGGAAAATATCTGCTTCTGGGCTTCTTTGCTGTGGCAAAGTAGTACAAGCAGAAAGCAGGCAATCATTGAGATTGCTTTGCAACTGGTTCAAGCTACGCTCTAGCCACAACTCGGTGCTAAGTTGCTGGATTGTGGTCAAAAGTGTTGGAGTTGCATCTATCGGAGAGTTCTGTTCTGGTAAGCTTGAATACTGCTGCATGGTCAACTAGACCGCTTAACAAGTTTAGCTTCGCACAAGAGTGCGAACAGGATTTCATGTATACTAGCGCACATTTGTTTTTATTTATCAAGCATAACCTATAGTGCCTCATAGTGTCGAATGTGACGAAGATCCCACAATTTAATGTACGAAATCACTCAGCCTGGAATTTCTTAAGAACAACTTAAGACTTATGGATACACAAATTGTTCAATTAATTATCAACGGAATTGCTGTGGGGAGTATTATCGCTCTCGCCGCAGTTGGACTTACCCTCACCTATGGGATTTTACGGTTGTCAAATTTCGCCCACGGTGACTTTCTGACTTTGGGCGCTTATTTAACCCTGTTAGTGAATACCACAGGTATAAATATTTGGTTGTCAATGATAATAGCCGCAGCCGGAACAGTCTTAACAATGCTGTTATCCGAAAAATTGCTGTGGTCAAGAATGCGCAATCTACGTGCTACTTCTACTACCTTGATTATTATATCTATCGGACTGGCCTTATTTTTACGTAATGGCATTATTCTCATCTGGGGTGGTAAAAACCAAAATTACAATTTACCTGTGACCCCAGCTTTAGATATTTTTGGCTTAAAAGTCCCGCAAAATCAGTTATTGGTACTGGGTTTAGCCGTGCTGGCAATTTTGGCGCTGCACTACCTATTACAAAACACAAAAATCGGCAAAGCGATGCGAGCCGTTGCCGATGATTTAGATTTAGCCAGAGTTTCCGGGATTAATGTAGACCAAGTAATTCTTTGGACTTGGATAATTGCGGGCACCCTCACATCCCTGGGGGGCAGTATGTACGGGCTAATTACGGCTGTACGCCCGAATATGGGATGGTTTTTGATATTGCCCTTATTTGCTTCCGTAATTTTGGGAGGAATTGGTAACCCTTATGGTGCGATCGCTGCTGCTTTTATCATTGGCATAGCGCAGGAAGTCAGCACCCCTTTGCTAGGTTCTCAATATAAACAAGGTGTAGCGCTGTTAATCATGATTTTGGTGCTGCTCATCCGTCCCAAAGGTTTATTCAAAGGCACGATTTAAGCAGCACCAAATTGCTAACTATTCAATGATATGGAAGTAGTAAGCCGCAACTAAGAAGTTGATCGCCAACAAGAACAATGCCCAACCAGTACGGAAGGGGTACGGGGGTTTAGCACCACTGTCAGCAACTGGGGAATTAGCAGTTTTATCAGCCATTAGTCTGTTCTCCTAAATTTCAGGACTTTTTAAGAAATACCAAACAGATGTCCCTCTTGCCCAGATTCTTTAAAAATATTTGTGTATTGGGTGTTGGGCATTGGGCATTGGGCATTGATTATCTCCCTTGTCCTCCTTGTCCCCCTTGTCCTCCTTGTCCCCCTGCCCCCCTGCTCC
>NZ_JACJQG010000061.1 GCF_014696435.1 Calothrix anomala FACHB-343
TAATTCAGCAGCTAAAACGTCCAGATGTTCCCATGTTTATCGTTTAGTTTTTGGGGATTCGGCAAGAGTGCCGTAGGCGATCGCCTGTGCCAGTTGCGTAAGTCCTGTCTAGGATGCTTGGAATATCCACTCCAATAACAAAAGCTTCTTCATAGCGTTTTTGAAATTTTTTCTCACAGGAATAAAAAATATTTCTGGGAAGGGATGGGATATGTCTGGAATTACTCTCTCCTTTAAAATATTGCTGCATTACTTCATAGCAATCTTGCAATTGACCTTGTGTAATATTAAAAACTTTAGATAATTCTTTATGTAAAGCTTCAAACTCATTCCTGTGAAATTGAGAAAATAAATACTCTGGCATATACTAAAAGCTATTTATGATGCACTATAAATATAGTTTGCCCATAACCATCCACAGAATCACAAATCCGCTCTAAGTATTATCGACGGTTCTGCTAATGGTTAATATTTATTAGGCTGGACAATTAGATTGGACAGTAGTAACACAAAAAATGGGATACGCAACTTGCTTATCCCAATAAAAAATTAAGTTATATCTGCAACTTTCAATTATCAAAGAAAGATTAAATTTCCTGAAACCCTAAGTAACAGCGTATTCTGTAAACTTACGCATAAATGGTGAATGAAATCCGATGACAATATCTTGTTTTGGTACACCATTTTTAATTAATTCTTCTGCGAAGTCAATTTCTGTACCATTATATTGCAGCCATATTTTATTATTTTTAATATCAAAATGCAGCACACAACCATAAACGCGATGGCGATTGCGCCAACCTACATTTACTAATTGGTAATGGTCATGTTCTGTATCAAAAATCATTTGTCTTTCTACATCATCTTTGGTTGTAGCTTCAGTAACATAATCTACAATCAATTTTTTAATAATCTCCCGATATTCGACTATTTTATCCATCGTTCAATCACTTCCTGTTCTGGTTCGTAAATCAGCAGCTTGAGGTTTTGAGACTGGATAACGATTTGCACTAACTCAAGTTTAAAAAACGTTTCATAAGTGATGCTGGGAATAGCTAAATATAATTCTCTGTCTGGTTCCTCTTGACTCAACGCAGTTCGGTAATTAATAAACTGTCCCAAAGCTGTGTGAAATTGAGAAATTGCCGAACCGCCAATAAAACTTTTGATTTCAACGGCTATTTTTTCTCCTTCTCTCTCAGCTGCAATTAATTTTTCTGCACCTAAATCGATATAAATTTCAACTCCACCAAAATTTAAATATATGGGATCTTCTGTAATTATCCATCCATCTTTTTCAAGTGCATTTTTAACTGCATCGTGAAAGATATCTTTTGCTGGCATAGCAATATTTAGTTTAATTTAACTGCAACGCTGTGCATAATTATTAGCCATATTATTCCAATTATATCTCAAAGCTAGAATCAGCAAGGCTTCAATACCTAACAACCATCTATAGGAATCATATTTGATTTCTGAAAAACACGTAGGGTGTGTTACCGCGAAGCGTAACGCACCGTTTTTCAGAGGTTTGGTGCGTTAGCCTGAAGTCATAACGCACCCTACAAGTACCTAATTTTATTCAAAATTCAAACCGGATTCCTATACAAAGGGATAGAGTATTCGACTAGATTTTTTCAACAACTGATAAATGACACTCGAAACGCCATAAAAATGGGATAGGCAACTTGCCCATCCCAATCAAAAACTAAGTTATATTTGCCACCCTAAATTTTTAGGGTAAGCTTAGGTTCCAGAAGTCCAGGAATTGATGTACTCAATTTGGTCTGCTGTTAGGGTATCAATGTGAATTCCTAGCGCTTGTAATTTCAAGCGAGCAATTTCTTCATCTACTTCTCTAGGAACTGAGTGTAAACCGGGTTCAAGTTTACCTTTGTTCTTGACTAGGTATTCCACAGCTAGAGCTTGGTTAGCAAAGCTCATATCCATCACGGCGCTGGGGTGTCCTTCCGCAGCCGCGAGGTTAATTAAGCGACCTTCGCCTAGTACAATCACTGATTTACCACTAGGTAATCTATACTCTTCAGTGAATGGGCGTACTTGCTTGACTTCTGTAGCTTTAGATGCCAAGTATTTCAGGTCAAGTTCAATATCAAAGTGACCGGAGTTACAAACGATCGCGCCGTCTTTCATGACATCGAAATGTTCGCCGCGAATTACATGTTTGTTACCTGTAACTGTGATGAACAAATCGCCTTGAGGTGCAGCTTCTGCCATTGGGAGGACGCGGAAGCCATCCATTACGGCTTCAATTGCCTTAATTGGGTCAATTTCGGTAACAATGACATTTGCACCTAAACCACGGGCGCGGAGTGCTGTACCTTTACCACACCAGCCATAACCAACTACAACGATGGTTTTACCAGCTAGCAGGATATTTGTAGCGCGGATAATTCCGTCTAGGGTTGATTGGCCTGTACCGTAGCGGTTGTCAAAAAAGTGCTTGGTGTCTGCATCGTTGACGTTGACTGCGGGGAAGGTAAGAACGCCATCTTTGAACATGGCGCGTAAGCGCACGATTCCGGTTGTGGTTTCTTCGGTGGTACCAATCAAATCAGCAATTTGATGTTGACGGTGTTTAACCAAATCCGCAACCACATCGCTACCGTCGTCAATAATAATGTTGGGGCGATGGTCTAAAGCGATTTGCACGTGGCGGTTATAAGTTTCCGCATCTTCGCCTTTAATCGCAAATACAGGAATTTCGTAATCGGTGACTAAGCAAGCTGCTACGTCATCTTGAGTTGATAGGGGGTTACTAGCAATCAATACTGCATCAGCACCACCAGCTTTCAGGGCGATCGCTAAATGTGCAGTTTCGGTGGTAACGTGGGCACAAGCCACTAGTCTCAACCCTGCAAAGGGTTTTTCTTGAGCAAAGCGATCGCGGATTTGCCGTAAAACTGGCATTTCGCGTCCAGCCCATTCAATACGCTGTCTTCCCAAGGGAGCTAGGGCGAGGTCTTTAACCTCGTGCTTTAATCGGGGAGAAGTTGCGGTCATCAAAAATGTCCTCTAAAAAGTCAAAAAAGGTACGTAACCTTTACGTACTCTAATAGATTATTCCACGACTCGCAATTTTTGGTTGTCATCACCAAACACTAGTCGAGGGTTCTCTGAACTAGCTTGACGTTTGATTGGGTTTCTGTCAACTGAAAACAGATGTAGCAAGATGAATTTATCAACTACTAAATATGAATTTTTGAATTAGGAAGCTATTGCCAGTTATGAGTATATGTACTGGATATTTAATTTATACTTTTTTCATTTTTCCTTTATCCTGGATCGGAGTAATATCCAAAATTCCTGTAGTTATTGCCCACAGTAAACAAAGTATGATGTCATCTGCCTAAAGATACATTTTCCTGAAATTCAAAAATATCTCATCCCAAGAGACAAATTCAACTTTAGATAGGTACATTTACTTAAAATTATTGTGGAGGATAACTGGGCGGGTATTCCATAGAAGATGTTTAGCAAGGAGGTTTTGGAGTGCGCTTGAAATTTTTGGCGCTGATGAGTTCAATGGCGATCGCTGTTGTCTCAGTCCCCAAAGCTACAGCTCAAATTCCCTTTTTACCGAACTTGCCAACTCCTAGTAGTGTAAGTAAAGATTCAAACAATCAAATTGTCAGTGGCTGGATCTATTTAGACGGTCGCAGGTTGTTTCAGATAGCAGCAACAAGAACCAATTTCCCAGAGCGATCGCAAAATATTCAACAAAACTTGAATGAAATTAGCCAAAGTTATCTGCGTTCCTCGGCACAGTCAATTAATGTCCAGGTAGAAAATACCAACAATGTGCCTGTAATTACCATTAACGGTCAATATCTCATGACTGTCACTTCCGAAGACGCCAGACTGCGAGAGGAAGATGCAACTCTGAGCGCCAATCAAATTGCAGATACATTGCAAGATGCTTTTCAAAGGGCAAAGCAAGAGCGGAACACGCAATTTTTAATTGACCAAGGTAAAATAGCAGCTGCGATCGCCTTAGCAATGATGGCTGCTAGTTGGGGTGTATATCGTTGGCAGCGTCGGTCGCAAAAAAATGCCATACATTTGAGCCTTCCGGCTTCGCGTCAAACGCAACAAATTACCACACAACTAAATCAACAACAATATCGGCATTTAGACGAAGTTAAAAAACGTCTGTTTCAGCTAACCCAAGCGGGAATTTGGGGCGGTGGTACATTCACAATTTTGGGTTTATTTCCCTACACCAGAATTCTGCAGTTAGGAATTCTCTCAGCAGCCCAAATTCCCCTGAGATTGGGGATTGTGGCGCTAGGAACTTATGTAGTAATTCGTTTTAGTTATGCGCTAATTGACCGCTTTACCTCCACCCTCATTAACAGTGGTGCTTTATTTAATTCGGACACTTCCGAACGCTTGCAATTACGTGTTTCTACCTTTTCCGGTGTAACTAAAAGTATTGCCACTATTACCTGTGTAATCGTTGGTTTTTTCCTCGCCTTAGTCGCCTTGGGAATAGATGTAGTTCCCTTATTAGCAGGTGCAAGTTTAGTGGGTGTAGCAGTTTCTCTAGCTTCGCAAAACCTAATTAAAGATGCGATTAACGGCTTTTTGATTATCCTAGAAGACCAATATGCCTTAGGCGATGTGATTAACGTCGGTACTGTTGGCGGCTTAGTCGAGAATTTGAATTTGCGGATGACTCAAGTCCGCGATTCAGAAGGAAGATTAATCACCATTCCCAATAGTGAAATTAAAATCGTCGCCAATCTTTCTAGCCGTTGGTCTAGAGCCGATTTAACCATTCCTGTAGACTACCAAGCCAATATTGACGAGGTTTTGCAGTTAATTAGTACTGTTGCTATGGATATGGATGAAGATCCGATATGGCAACATCAAATTGTCGAGACACCAAAAGTTTTAGGGGTTGATAATTTTGGCGATCGCGGTTTAATTATTCGTGTATGGATTAAAACCCAGCCTCTCAAACAATGGGATGTAGCCAGAGAATACCGTCGCCGTCTCAAAATCGCCTTTGATGAAGCTGGAATTACGATTCCTGTACCTCAACAAGCAATTTGGATTAACGATGTGCAATTGCAGCAACTTCAGGAGAATGGCAAAGTAAATTAACTATTTCTGGTAAAGGTACAAAATCTTGTACCCTGATTGTCTTTAATTCATCCCCCTTATACCAATTCACGAAATTACTGATACAAATCACTTCCTCTGCCCCTCTGCTTCCTCTGCCCCTCTGCTTGCCTATGTGTATCATTTTTAAAGTGAAGCGGTATTACTCCCTGCTCCCCTAATGTTTCAAGTTAGCCCCTAGCCCCTATTTTTAAGCTAGGTGGCAGTTTTCTTCTTCCTTAAGAAGGATGGCAGAGATACAGAAGAGCCGACAAATTATAAATACAAAAAGTCGTTTGAAATTCAAAATCGCAAATGCCACATGTCTTACTCGTGGATGATGAAGCTGCTCTGCGCGACAGTCTCACATATACATTACAAAAAGAAGGCTACACAGTGAGTACAGCCGTTGATGGGCATAATGCAATCAAACAGTTCCACAAGCAAGTACCAGATATCATTTTGTTAGATCTGATGCTTCCTGAAGTTAGTGGTATGGAAGTTTGTTGGCGAATTCGTGCCTTCTCTAATGTGCCTATTGTTATGCTCACAGCTAAAGATCAGGATGTAGATAAAGTTTGGGGTTTGGAAGCTGGAGCTGATGATTATGTGACTAAGCCCTTCAATACTCGCGAATTGCTAGCACGCATCAAAGCCGTGTTGCGTCGTCGTTCAGACGAGGACAAGCCTTAATGAAGGGCTTCTTTTCCCGAATTAAGTTAAACACCATTCATGCCAAGCTGTTAGGCACATACTTGATGCTGACAGCTTTTGGTACATCGCTGCTAGCCGGTTATATTCTCTGGTCATTCGCTGATTATTTTATGCGAATGCGACAAGTTGATTTGGATAACTGGACGGGTGCTTTAAGTGAAAGTGTTGCAGATGCACTCACAGAAAAAGATATTAATCGAGTGCAGTTGTTAGTCAAGCGGTATGGCGCACCGCAAAATGTTACTCTGCGTGTTTTCACTCAAGAAGGCAAGCTAATTGCTACATCCGATCCAAAGCTCGACTCTCAAGTGAAAGATTGGGATCGGGTTCCAGGAATGCGCGTAGCTCTCCAAAATCGCGTAGATCAAGGAATCGCCAAAGGAGTTTTATCCAATCAAGACAGACTCTATATTGCTCGACCAATTGAACGCAACGGTCAATTTTTAGGTGTATTGCGCATGTCGATGACGCTGGAGCAATTTCAGCGACAGTTTGCGCGGGTATTTTGGAGTGTTTTAGGTACGCTAGGAATCACCATTTTACTATGTGCTTTTATTAGCAGTCGCTTCGCGCGTAGTCTCGCCAAACCGATTGAGATTATGCAGCACTTTGCTATTCGCTTAGGTGGCGGACATTTTGGCGATAAACTCACGATTCATGAGAATAATGAGTTAGATCAATTAGCCGCCGAACTTAATCGCATGAGCGAGCGGTTAGCGTCTTTAGATCAAGAACGGCGAGTGTTTTTAGCCAATGTTTCCCATGAACTGCGTACCCCGATAAGTAATGTTCAGGTAACAGTAGACGCACTCAAAGGGGGAGCGTATGAAGAACCAGAATTACGCGATCGCTTTTTTCTCACTATCGACAGCGAAATCAAACGTTTAGCTCGTTTAATTCACGATCTCCTCGATTTAGGACGTTTAGAAGCAGGAGTTACCAAACTCGAACAGCAAATCATCCCCCTGGGGGGATTAATTAACCGTGCGGTCAATGCAATCGAACCGCGAATGCAAACTGCGAGAATTTCTTTGGAAGTGAAGGTAGAAAATTTACCGATCGAAGCCGATCCAGAGCGATTATTACAAGCGATTCTTAATTTATTGGATAATGCGATTAAACATTCACCCCCTAACTCTCAAGTCTTGATTTCTGGATACAGCAAAGGAAAACAAGCGATTATTCAAATTCAAGACCAAGGAAAAGGGATTAAAGAAAACGATTTACCCCGAATTTTTGAGCAATTTTATACTACAGACCCTTCTCGTAAAAGTAGCGGTAATGGTTTGGGGTTAGCAATTACTAAAAGAATTATCGCAGCTCATCAAGGTAGTATTACAGCTAGTAGCATTCCTAATCAAGGGGCAACTTTTACGATTTATTTGCCTTTAAAAGGCTAAAAATCAGAGATTTACACACACACATATATATATATATATAATTAGTTATATAGCAATCTTAAATGAATTATAAATACTTATACCAATTCAAATAATCTTGCGACATATCAAAATATTCTAAAGGGCATGGCAGTGCCAGTGCCCCTACCATTTGTCGCCTTCTTTTTTCCAATTGGTATTATCTTCCTTGTCCCTTTTGTTTGCATATCAAATAGGATTGCTATATGTAAGGTGAGCAACGCTTACCTAGATATACTATTGCTGAGTTTGCTAATAGTTGAGGCAAAAGAACAGTAGTATAACTATTGACCGTTGGGAAATCTTGACTTATGAAAGTAGCTACATAAATAAGTCAATAATTATGACGGTTTATAACTTGAAAAAATCTGCCTTCTGTTTCCGAGGTATCTTATCTGCATTGTTGGCTATTTTAATTTGGTCAACAATGGGTACAACTGTCAAATTAACGTTATCAAATGTTGATAGTTTCACCACGACATTCTATGTTACCTTATTATCTACTTGCATTCTTGGTATCTATATTGTTATGCAAAAAAAACTGCCCATTCTCTACAAAGAATGGAAAAATCAGCAGTTTTTCTTCATAATTGCGGGAATTATGGGTTCAGGAATTCAACCAATCTCCTGCTTAAAAGGTTATCAACTTTTACCGGCTTCCCAAGTAGTGGGGATATTTTATATATATCCACTGCTGATGACACTCTTTGCTGGTTTTTGGTTTCACGAACGCTTATCCTACAAATCAATTTTGCTGCTAATGACTGGTTTTGTGGGAGTATATTTGTTGATTACCCAAAATCAATTATTAAGTATTCAACTAAATTTTGGGGCTTTCGCCACCTTCATCGCTGCTGCAACTTGGGCTTTTTTCTGCGTGCTAATTCAGCATAAAAAATTTGATGCGCATGTAGGAATATTTCTGTTTAATGGCTTTGGTATGTTGTTTTTACTCGGTTTAGTCCCAGCATTTGGGTTGACATGGA
The DNA here is from genome assembly GCF_014696435.1 of Calothrix anomala FACHB-343. GTDB lineage: Bacteria > Cyanobacteriota > Cyanobacteriia > Cyanobacteriales > Nostocaceae > Aulosira > Aulosira anomala_A. The sequence continues at coordinate 8,246 of NZ_JACJQG010000061.1, forward strand.
CATTAAGCATAACTGAATGGTTGGGTATTATCTATTTAGCAGTATTTACTTCTATTATTGCGACTTTACTTTGGAATCAAGCATTGCATCTCAATTCAACACAAATATGTTCAATGCTCGCATTATTAACTCCGCTATTTGCCCTCATTCTGAATATGACAATTCTCCATGAATCAATTGTACCTACTCAATTAATGGGATTTGTCATCTTAATTGGCTCAGTTGCTTTCAATCTTAGCGGCTGTTTACGATTACAGCATATTTCAGGTAAATGAGGTACGCGCTTCGGGGCATGGCAGTGCCAATGCCCCTACAATCAACGATTATCTGTACCTCACCAACTTGCAATTCGCTGTAAAATCTAGCTGTTAATTAAGTGAAGGTAAGAGAAAATGGTAGGCAAGCGTTGCTCGTCTACTATGACTTTTTTGATGATGAGCGTTTTTTGACGATTGCTGCAGATATAATTGCGCAATAAAAATGATCTTTGTGACCAATTCCATCGTCTCACAGCTTGGGAACGGGAGATGAGGAGATGGGGCTTCTCTGGAAGACTTGAGGCGCTAAACAAAGCTATACCAAAGGCTGTCTAGCATTTTGCATAAGTTCCACCCCCCCGGAAATATCTAAGTTTCAGCAGCATTCCCCAGGATAAAAGAATGTCTAATGAAACAAATATAAATAATAGTCCGATTGAGTTATCACCAGAAGAACTCGACGCAGTCTCAGGTGGAATCGATATTTATCTATCTGGCTCAACTTTTGAACAAAGAGATATATTTTCCGTTAACCGCAGGAGTTCTCGCAGAAACAGCAGGAATTCTCTTTTTAGCTCTTCTTATATATCTTCCTCAGCATTTCAATTTATCGGTTTGGGCTTTAGTTCCGTTAGCGATGCGCTGAGTTTTGTCAGTGGTTTCGCCAAGCTTTTTGGTAGGAAATGAGAGGAGTGTTGACGGTTGACTGTTGACTGTTGACTGTGGTAAGGGCGGGTTTACAAATATCTTCGCTTTTATAACCCGAATCTCGGTAAACCCGCCCCTACATAGTGTCGAAGTGTTGACGGTTGAGTAATGAGAAATTAGGGGTGAAGGTTGCAGAATTTTTCTCCCATTCGTTGATTTATAGGGAGTTTATCAATGGCAGAGGATCTATTAAAAGAACTTAGTAATGAAGATATAGATTGGATGTTGGCGGTAGGAAGTCAAGCAGAAATTGCGCCGGGAAAGGTTTTAATTCAACAAAATCAACCCTTGGATGCACTCCATATTCTCCTTGATGGTGCGTTGACAGTTTCACTAAATCAGTCGGATAATAATCCGTTGGGACGTGCTTTTGCAGTGCTAGAAGGTGGGACTTTACCCGGAAGAGAAATTGCGCGGTTATCTAGTGGGGAGATGGTAGGGGAAATTCCCTTTATTGAAACTTATCTACCTGCAACTACTGTGAGCGCGAAAACCAAATCTTTGGTATTAACAATTCCCAAATTCCAGCTAATCCAAAAACTACAACAAGATTTGAGTTTTGCGGCGCATCTCTACCGCGCTAGTGCAGTGCTGTTAGCCAATCGTCTAGAGCAAATGATGAATCAACTGGGGAACAGTACGGTAGTTTTGAGTCAATCACAACTGCGGGAAGCGTTGATTGTGTTTGCAGAGTTACAGGATGCTGATATTGATTGGTTAATTGCGGCGGGAAGAGTCGAACAATTTGCGGCTGGTTCTATCTTAATTCGCGGCGGTAGACCTATAGAAGCGTTACATATTTTACTTGATGGGGCTGTGGCGTTAAATGCGGCGACAGGAGAAATTAACCCTTTAACGAGAGCTTTTTCTAATTTAGAAGATAGCCAAAATCAAGTCTTAGAAAAGGAATTTGCCCGATTATGGCGGGGCGATATTGTGGGCGAAACCCCATTTATTGAAGTCCAACCGCCAGCAGTGACAGTGAGGACAATACGGAATTCACGAGTATTATCAATTCCTAAGTGGCGATTGTCAGCAAAACTATTGCATGATGTCGGCTTTGCATCTCGATTTTACCGCGTGTTGGGGATTTTGTTAGCGGATAAACAACAAGCGATCGCTCAACGCTTAGGATATGGGCGACTGACTTACAGTAGCGGACAATCCTTAGACCAATCCTACGCTAACGAACTTAATCTTAATTCTCTCTCACAAGTGGCGTTAGCCGGAGCGCGGTTTGACTGGATGCTCAAACGGATTGGGATTGAGTGATGGGCATTGGGCATTGGGCATTGGGCATTGAGCATTTATTTTATTACTCCCTCTGCCCCCTCTGCCTCCTCTGCTTCCTCTGCACCCCTTCCCTAGCCCCTAGCCCCTAAATAAAGGTGAAAAAATGGTAACACAGCAAGATACGCAGAAACGGAATATTTTTCGTCAGGAAGCTTTAGATAGGGTTGCTTCGCCGGAACAACTCGATCAATTAATTAAGGTAACAAATCCGAAACGCTGGTTTTCGCTGCTGGCGCTGGGTTCCTTGGTAGCGGTGGGAACTGCTTGGAGTGTGTTTGGGCGTATCCCGATAGTTGTCTCTGGAAGGGGGGTATTAATTTATCCCAGTAAGGTGGTGACTGTGCAAGCGGCTAACCCTGGAAGGATTTTAGCTTTAAATGTGCAAGTAGGCGATCGCGTCAGAAAAGGTCAAGTGATTGCAACTATCGATCAAGCTGAATTACGCAAGCAATTGCAACTAGCGCGAGAAAAATTAGCACAGTTACGTTTTCAAGATGAAACCGCCAATCAAGTGCAAACACAGCGTTCTAATTTAGAAGAGATAGCGATTCAGCAACAGCGTCAAACATTACAAAGAAGTTTAGAAATCGTCCAATCTCTCACCCCTGCGTTACGCGAACAAACACAAACTGTAATGAAACGCGAACGTCTCAATCTGCAACAACGTATCCACACCTTACAAGAATTATTACCGACTTACTATGAAAGATGGCAAAATCGGAAAAATCTCCTTAAAGAACGCGCTATTCCCCAAGATACAGCTTTACAAGCAGAGCAAGACTATAAAAATGCTCAAGCACAAATCAATGAAGCCAAATCCCAATTAAATCAATTGGAATTAAGGGAAACTGATACCGAACGTCAGTATATGAATAATCTCAATCAAATTAATGAGATTCAAACCCAATTAAAAGCTTTAGAAAGTCGTCAAGCAACCCAAAAAGAACAAGATTTCACCACTGTTACTAACAGAAAAAAAGAGATTCAAGAAACGCAACGTGTAATTGCTCAATTAGAATTACAATTACAAAACAGTAGTCAAATTGTCAGCGATTACACCGGAAGGATTCTAGAGATTACCGCCAAACCAGGACAACAATTAGAACCAGGTGGAGGAATTGGGACAATAGCAGCTAATGAAGAATCTGCGAAATTAGTTAATGTGACTTTTTTACCTGTGAGTGAAGGTAAAAAAATTAAACAGGGGATGTCTTTACAAGTTACACCTTCTACCGTGAAACGCGAAGAATTTGGGGGAATAGAAGCAAAGGTAACCAATATTTCTGCATTCCCCGTAACACAGCAAGGTGTAGCCAGTTTAATTGGTAATCCTGATATTTTACCAGGTATATTGAGTCAAGGAGCGCAAATAGCAGTTTTTAGCGAACTTCAACCGGATACTTCTACTAATAAAAGCTATCGTTGGTCTTCATCAAAAGGGCCTGACTTAGAAATTACAGCAGGAACCACAACTTCTGTAAGGATTACAGTTGAAGAACGCGCACCGATTACCTTTGTATTACCTATTTTCAAATCTTTGACAGGATTGGGGTAATTCGTGATTTTCAAGAGGTTTAATCTTCTTATATTCCAAATAATTAAACCTCTTGCATAATTTCTCTGCGTCTCTGCGTCTCTGCGTGAGATAAAAAAATGAATTGAACCGCCAAGAACGCCAAGTGCGCCAAGGAAGAATAGATAGAAAGAGAGTTTGCATCACTTAGTTAAAACATGAAATTTTTATTTAATAAAATCCCTTCAATTCGCCGCACACCAACATTACTCCAAATGGAAGCAGTAGAATGTGGTGCAGCAGCTTTAGGAATGATTTTAGGTTACTATGGCAGAATTATACCCTTAGCAGAATTACGCCAAGCTTGTGGAATTTCTAGAGATGGAAGTAAGGCTTCAAATATTTTAAATGCGGCGCGGAGTTACGGATTACAAGCTAAAGGTTTTAAGGCAGATTTACCAGCGTTAGAACAAATTCAATGTCCCTATATAGTCTTTTGGAATTTCAACCATTTTTTAGTAGTTGAAGGCTTTAGTAAACAGCGCGTATATTTAAACGATCCAGCGACAGGAAGAAGGACGGTTTCTGTAGGGGAATTTAGCGAAGCTTTTACCGGGGTAGTTCTCGTATTTGAAAAGGGTACGGATTTTAAATCGGGGGGACATAAACCAAGTTTAGTTTTAGCTCTAACTTCACGATTACGCGGTTCAGGTTGGTCTTTAATTTATTGTGTATTGGCGGGATTTTTATTAGTAATACCTGGTTTAGCCATCCCCACATTTTCGCGAGTATTTGTAGATGAAGTATTAATTCAAGGTCGAGATGATTGGTTACGTCCGCTAATATTTGCGATGTTATTTACTGCTTTATTAAGTGGATTATTAACACGCTTACAATTACAGTTATTGCGACGACTAAAAATTAAATTAGCAATGGGAATGTCGAGTAAATTTATTTGGCATCTGCTCCATCTTCCTGTAAGCTTTTACGATCAACGTTTTGCTGGGGAAATTAGCAGCAGAATTCAACTTAACGATCGCCTCGCCAATCTCCTCTCTGGTAAACTAGCAACAACGGTAATTTCTGCCGTGATGGTAATTTTTTATGCCATTGTTATGTGGCAATACGATCGCCTATTAACTCTGATTGGTATTGCCTTTGTGGTTGTCAATCTCCTAGCTTTGCAGTGGGTAGCTGGATTGCGGGTTGATACTAATATACGCCTCATGCAGGAACAAGGCAAAGTGAGCGGTGTTGCGATCGCAGGTTTGCAAAGTATGGAAACCCTAAAAGCTTCCGGTTTAGAATCCGATTTTTTCACCCGTTGGGCTGGATATTACGCCAAAGCCATCAATGTGCGTCAAGATATGGACAATCTTAATCAGAGTTTGGGAATATTACCCAGCTTTTTATCTGGAATTACCTCCATGTTATTGCTGGTTGTCGGGGGATTCCAGGTTATCAATGGGGGGTTGAGTATTGGGATGTTAATTGCATTTCAATCCTTAATGCAGCAATTTATGCAACCAGTGAGTCAACTCATCAGTTTAGGCGGTGATTTACAAGAACTGGAAGGCAATTTAAATCGCCTAGATGATGTCTTACGCAACCCGGTGGAAGACAGCAGGGGAGCAGAGGAGCAGAGGAGCAGGGGGGATTGGTGTGTCGTTTCCCCTAAACTAGAAGGATATCTCGAACTGCGTAACATCACCTTTGGCTATAACCGAACTGCACCACCGTTAATTGAAAATTTTAGTCTTTCCCTCAAACCAGGACAACGTGTCGCCTTAGTTGGTGGTAGCGGTTCCGGTAAATCCACCATCGCCAAGCTAGTAGCCGGATTATATCAACCTTGGGCAGGGGAAATCTACTTCGATGGACAACCTAAACAACAAATTCCGCCTCAGATATTGGTAAACTCCATCGCCACTATTGAACAAGACATTATGCTATTTGCTGGTAGCGTCCGCGATAACCTCACCTTGTGGGATACTACCATTCCTGATAGTAACTTAATCCAAGCTTGCCGCGATGCTGCTGTTCATGAAATTGTGCGATCGCTTCCTGGCGGTTATAATGCAGACTTATTAGAAGGCGCAAGTAACTTAAGTGGGGGACAACGTCAAAGATTAGAAATCGCCCGCGCCTTAGTCAATAATCCCTCAATTTTATTAATGGATGAAGCCACCAGCGCTTTAGATGCAGAAACCGAAAAAATCATCGATCAAAACCTACGTTTACGCGGCTGTACCTGCGTAATTGTCGCCCATCGTTTGAGTACAATTCGTGATTGCGATGAAATCATAGTTCTCAGTCGTGGTAAAGTCGTTCAACGCGGTACTCACGACGAATTAAGTCAAGTCGAAGGACATTATTTAGACTTAATTAAAAGCGAAGGCTAAACCCAAAAACTCTCTACAACTCTCCTTTCTTGGCGTCCTTGGCGTCTTGGCGGTTCATTTTTTATTTTTTTCAACCACAGAGGCGCAGAGAACACAGAGGTAAGAGTTTAAAACATAAATTATTATCTAGATATTTAAACTTATGCTATCTGAAGAAAATCAAACCAACCCACTCAGTGAATCATATATATTCAAAAATAACGACCCCCTACTACTCGACAACCCAGAAACAATTTGGCTAGTCAAATCCGGTTCCCTCGCCATCTTCGCCATTAACTTCCAACATGGTATACCCAAAGGAAGACGACGCTATCTATTTAGCGTCAAAGCTGGCGCAGCCATGTTTTCCGCTCAATTAAACTCCCCAAACGGACATTATCAAATCCTCGCAGTTGCTTTAGAAGAAACCGAACTATTACAAATTACCAAATCCGAATTTTCTCCCACTTCCACACCCGAATTAATTGAAAATTGGGTACAACTTCTTAGTTCATCCGTTGCTGAAATTATCTCCCCAAAAATCCCCACACCTGCGAACATTCCCGGATGTACTATATTAGGCGAAAAAGAAATATTTCAAGCACCACACGACATGGTTGTGTGGGCGCAAATTCTCCAAGGAAAAGGTAATTTATTAGGCTTAGATAGCTTAGAAATCACTTCCGAAATTGGACGCATTCCTTTATATGGATATCTCTGGTTACAAGCCCAAGATGTAATTGAAATTGATGCTGTATCTACTACAGATTTAGCCGATACTCATACATTATTAACCGGATTACATCATTTACAAATATTTGTTTTACAAGCAATTTCCCAACTCGAACAACAAGCCAACACCGCAGAGTTAGCTAGATTTCAAGCCAGGGAACGGTTAAATAATCAAGCGATCGCTTCTACTCTGGGTAACTTTGCTAACATCTTTGATGCTGACACAACGCCTACATCTCCCACAAAACCTGCAATCGACTCCGAAGAAGCACTGTTATTTGCGACTGGGGCAGTAGCAAAAGTATTAGATATATCTATTCGTCCCCCAGCTAACTCAGAAGACTTGCGCCGAGTACGCGATCCCTTAGATGCGATCGCGCGGGCTTCCCGTATCCGCATCCGGCGCATCACTTTGCGGGATAATTGGTGGCAGCAGGATAGCGGCGCTTTACTGGCTTATACTGTAGCAGATAACCGCCCGGTGGCACTGTTACCCATCTCAGAGACGCGCTATGAAATTATCGATCCGATAGAACAAAAGCGGATAAAATGCGATCGCCAAATAGCTGCAACGATATCGCCTACCGCTTACATATTTTATCGTCCTTTACCAGCAAACCTCAAGGTGCTGAACTTAATACAGTTTGCCTTTAAAGGACGTTCTAAAGAATTAGCGACAATTTTATTTACCGGAATTGCGATCGCTTTATTGGGGATGATTACACCCCAAGCCACCGCCATTCTCATCGATCAAGCCATTCCTGATGCCGACAAATCGCTATTGTACCAAATCGCCTTTGGTTTAGTAGCCACAACTCTAGGCGCAACCCTATTTCAACTTACCCAAGGCGTAGCGATTATGCGCTTAGAAACCTTTGCCGATACTTCTACCCAAGCGGCAATTTGGGATAAATTATTAAATCTCAAAGCTTCATTTTTCCGCCAATATTCCATCGGTGATTTAAGCGCCCGTGTTGCCGTTATTAGCCAAATTCGCCAAAAACTCAGCAATACATTACTCAAAACTTTATTTTCGAGCTTCTTTTCCCTGCTAAATTTAGGATTGCTGTTTTACTACAGTCCTTCCTTAGCCTTGATTGCTGTTTTTGTCGCCTTAATTAATATAGCTGTCACCATTATTTCCGGTATTCTCACCATCCGCAAAGTCCGCCCCTTACTAGAAATGCAAGGTAAACTCTTTGGGATGATGGTACAAATCATTAACGGTGTCGCCAAATTTCGGACTAATGGCGCACAACCGAGAGCATTTGCTTACTGGGGTGGGCAATATCGCCAGCAATTACGCTATATGCTCGACGCTCAAAGTATCGAAGATAATTTGGTAGTAGTGAACAATCTTCTTTCCGCCTTAACTCCGGTGATAATTTTTGCCTTCGCCACCAATTTACTGCAACAATCCCAGGCGCATGGTGGAACTTTTTCTACGGGAACATTCTTAGCCTTTAATGCAGCATTTGGTACATTTATTAGTGGAGCGACGAGCTTAAGTAGTACCGCCGTAGATATCTTAGAAGCTTTACCATTATGGGAACGCGCCCAACCTATCCTACAAGCTACCCCAGAAGTTGACGGTAGCAAAACAGATCCAGGTAGATTATCAGGCAGAGTTGAGATTAGCCATGTAATTTTTCGCTACCGCCCAGATGGCGCACTTACCTTAGATGATGTCAGCTTACGGGCAGAACCAGGAGAATTTATCGCCTTGGTGGGGCCTTCGGGGAGTGGTAAGTCTACTTTATTTAGATTGTTGTTAGGATTTGACACGCCAGAATCCGGTAGTATTAATTATGATGGGCAAGAACTGTCCGGATTAGATGTCAATGCTGTTCGCCGTCAATTAGGCGTAGTCTTGCAAAACAGCCGCTTAATGTCTGCATCCATCTTTGAAAACATTTCCAGTAATGCTGTTATCTCAATGGAAGAAGCATGGGAAGCTGCGAGAATGGCGGGTTTAGCCGATGATATCGCCACCATGCCAATGGGGATGCATACCGTAGTCAGCGAAGGCGGTACTAACCTTTCTGGCGGACAGCGACAACGGTTACTTATTGCCAGGGCGTTGGCATTACGTCCCCGAATTTTGGTGTTTGATGAAGCCACCAGCGCCTTAGATAACCGTACCCAAGCGATAGTTAGCGAAAGTTTAGAAAAGCTGAACGTTACCCGGATTGTTGTTGCTCATCGCCTAAGTACCATTCGCAACGCCGATCGCATTTATGTATTGGAAAATGGTAGGTTAGTCCAACAAGGTAACTTTGACCAACTCGCCCAGCAACCAGGATTATTTAGTCAATTGATTCAGAGACAGAGATTATGATGAGTCAATGGTCAATGGTCAATGGTCAATAGTCAATGGTCAATATAGGACTTATATTTGATTTGGATAAAAAACTCAGTACACTTTTATTCCTTCTTACCTGTTCCCTGTTCCCTGTTCCCTCCCTACGCAAATAATTTCAGTAATCAAAGCGGATTCCTATCAATGTAGTATGCACACATTGTCCCCTATTGGAAAGCCTGTATGTCACAAGAAACAAGGCCGATAGCCATCAATGCGGCTGATGTACCCGCAAGGACTAAAGCCTCTAACTATCCTGAACCATTCGCTTCCCGGATGCAAGGAAGAGAGAAACGTCCACTTGGCGACTTATTTGGACTGACAAACTTTGGTGTAAATCTTACACGCTTAGTACCTAATGCTGTTTCCTCTCTCCGTCACGCTCATACCAAGCAAGACGAGTTCATTTACATTTTACAGGGGTATCCCACACTACGCACAGATGAGGGAAATACTTTACTTGCTCCCGGTATGTGTGCAGGTTTCAAAGCTGGTACTGGTAATGCGCACCATCTGATTAACGAAACTACTGAGGATGTTGTCTACCTAGAAGTAGGTGATAGAACTGCGGGAGACGAAGGACAATATCCTGATGATGATATTCAGGCTTTGCTTGTGGATGGTAAATGGAAATTCATCCACAAAGATGGAACGCCTTATTAGTCAATAGTCAATAGTCATTGGTCATTTGTCATTTGTCATTAGTTATTAGTTATTAATCTCCCTTGTCCTCCTTGTCCCCCTTGTCTCCCTTGTCCCTTTTTCCTGATTCTCTCCGCTTAAAATTAGTAAATACTTCGGTTGTTCCTAGATTCAGGTTGATGATAAGTTGCTTACAGCATCTAATTTCAAGGTTATTGTATGGCAAGCACAATCATTGATCCTGGCGATTTTAGTGACTATAGCAGTCGTCAAGTGACAATTGAAGTTACAGGGGGTTGTCATCGAGAGTTAATGCGGAAGGCACATTATACGAAGACAATTCCATATAATTGTCTGTCGCAAACGCTTAAAAGCATCAATCGTCAGGGTGGTAAAATTACCCGTGTCACTTTATCACCTTCCCATCATTCAGACGCAACAATTGATTCCCCTGAGTCACTAGTTAAAATCGCTGACAGTGATTTGCTTTCTTCGGCACATGAAGAGATACCAACTTTAGCTCAAGTACAGTTGGAAGAAGCAGTTATTCCTGCGGTTAATGCAGTGTCTCACGCAGAAGAGTATACGTTTAAAGAAGAGTGGTAAGCGAGCGATTAATCAATTTTGGATTTTAGATTATCCACATAGTTAATTTGGGATTTTGGATTAGCTATACAATTAAATTACTGGCTATTGAAGCAATTGCAATTGTACAGCTTTCATCCAAAATCTTCAATTTTGAATTTTGAATTTAACAATTTTAATTTCAATTTGCTGTATTACATAGGGTGTTAATTTCCCCTAATATCCAAATATTAGGGGAAATTTGCCATCTAAAAGTAATAAGATTTAGTCAGAATAAACATAGATTCTCTAGCTTTATATAACTATGCTTCAGATAGATAGAGGTGCATTAAAAGCCAGAAATACATTATTTATTATGTTTCTGGTGCTTTGTCTTTTAGATATTACCCTAGTAACAATTGCCAGAGATAAATGGGCAATTGGACGTATCTTATTCACAATTGGCGTTATGTATTTTGTTTTCCAGGGACAGAAATGGGCGAAATGGCTGATGATTGGTATTTGTAGTTTCCTGACTGTGATTTTAGTCACAATGGTGATAGCACTGATTTCAAAATTATCCAGTTTGCTCATTGTCGGTAGTTTGATAATGGCAGTTCTCAGCGCAGTTATTGCGATTTATATGGCTAATAGCAAAGATTTAAATCGTTACTTGGCGTGGAAACGTCAATAATTAGAAACAAAATTTAGCTAAAACAAAAAGAAGCCTCTCGCTTACTGCGACAGCAGAAGCGATGAGATGAATTTTTGGGTGGCGACGAACTGACCCCTAAGCAATTCAAGCCGAAGGTTTGACAGGACAAGGGGTCGGTGAGGAGTCACCATGATCCCTTGTTTTTCTGGTAGAATTATTTTGGCTAACTTCGCCCGTATTGGTGTCTGATAAGCCTCTGCCCAGTGGCACTGCGATCATTGGTAAGCGACTCCGTTGCACAGCATAAAAGTAAGTAGGCACATCTTGATTAATACGAATTGCCTGAGGGTTTGTCCGATAGTGCGAACAAGCCAGCATCTCATCCAGGACAGTAAAATTCGTAGGGTACAAGGTAAGTCTTCGGCTTCGCTCAGACTTACACCGAGCGAAGCCGAGGTGTAAGAAATTGCATAGTCTGCGGAGGGGCTTCTCGTGGACTTAAAACAAAGCTCAGTTAATGTCCGCGGGATACCGGGAGTCGCTGAGAAGCCTACACTGTATTGCTTACAATCAGTGTAGGAGTATGTCACACACCTGAGTAATTTTGTTGATTGAGGCGATAACCCATGCTGTGAATTGTCTCAATCAAGTCTTCATTCGCTCCAGCTGCTTTAAGCTTTTGACGCAAACCCCGAATGTGAACTTTAACTACATGTTCTTCTGGTGGTGATTCTAACGCCCAGACATGCTCAATCATCACACGGCGACTGAGAACGCGGCGACCATTGCGTAACAATAGTTCTAAGATTCCGTATTCTTTGGGTGTTAAATGAATCGGGGTTTGTCCGTAGCTAACTTCATAGGTGCTGGGATTAAGACGCAATTCGCCCCATTCTAAAATTGGTGGTGATGTTACACATCCGCGACGTAGCAAGGCGCGAATTCGTGCAAACAGCTTTTGTAAATCGACTGGTTTGACTATATAGTCATCTGCTCCCATATCCAGCCCATTAATTTCATCGTTGATGGTGTCACAGGCGGTGAGCATGAGGATCGGCCAATTATAACCATGCGATCGCAATCGCTGGCAAAGACTCATACCATCTAATTCTGGTAACATCACATCCAGCAACAGCAAATCATAATCTAAGGTTTTCGCTTGATACCACCCGGCTTCTCCATCATGGACAACATCAACCACATATAGCTGATCGGTTAGAGCTTCTGCCAAGGTTTCTGCAAGGCGCACATCATCTTCAACCAGGAGAATCCTCATAAAAAATTGCAATTACGTTTGACTATTCTGCGTCTTTAGACCTGAGATCCCCTCCATAATTTTACTGCGCTTCGTGAGTCAATGGTTAGAGACGCGATGAATCGCGTCTGTACAATTGTCATTGTCTTCCTTGTCCCTTGGCCTTTTTTTCATACATCAAATAGGATTTTTACGTCTAGCATATTTCGTGACTAATTTTCTCAAATAAATATCACAGAATATTAATATTTATAGATTTTGGTGATTCTTTCCGATTTCTTTACCGTTTTCTTACCAGTTTCCTTACTAGCGGTATGTGATTATTTAGCAGAAGCCTGGAGGAAATAGTAATACAAATTCTTTGAAAGAGGAAAAAATCTCAACTCACAATTCCTAATGAAATCTTACTTACTTAATTTTTAGTTTTGCATTGGTATAACTTATGCAATTGTCTTTGTCATACCAATTGCCAAAATGATGATACGAGATTGTTTCAGACAGTCTGAGTACAGACAGTCATAAATTCAACATCTCAAGTCTAAAATTTTCTGTTGAAAATTTCTCATTTCAGAAAACTCGATCTGAGATGATTCGCCAGATTCAAAATTTCCCAAGCAACGAAAATCCAAAATCCAAAATCCAAAATCCAAAATGGTATGAGTCTCGCGATCGCTTCCGTTGGAATACTACCATCCACTGCTGAAAAAAAGTTACAAAGCTGGATTCGTAGCCGCCATGTCATTTGTGCTGGAAATTTTTTTATCTTTGAAACTGTAGACTATACAGCGCTAGAAAGATTTAGTAAATGTATTGCGGCTTTAGGGGGAACAGTAATTTCTGTAGACTCAATTGGTAAATTTTGGATCGGCGATCATCGTCAAGTCATTCTCTATCGAGTCAAAGCCAGTTTGCACACTCCTCATCATGACTTAAAAGAATACTGGATGAAATGCGGAAGTTTTCGGACGAGATTTACTCAACCAATATGAGTTGATAGCAATTTGTAATTCGTCATTCGTCATTCGTCATTCGTAATTAGGTAAATTAGATGCAGGCAAATTGATTAATTGATATCTGTTACCTAATCTGGGCTAATTGGTATTAGCAATTTCAGATTAATAGTCTTGAATTGGTAAGAATAACCAGGGGAATTACTGAGTTTTAGTAACACTATCTTCAGACTTTTCGCTTCATCGAAAATCCTAAATCTCAAATCTAAACAAATCTAAAATTGTTTAACTGGAGCATCATTATGTCAATTCCTCTGTTAGAGTATGCACCATTTTCGCAAAATCAGCGAGTACAGGGATTTGAAATTCCTGGTGATGAACAACCTAGAATTTACACCACGGATAATCTCTTAGGAAATTCCGAAATGGATCAGTTGATTATGGCATCTTACCGCCAGGTATATAACGAGCAACAGATGCTAGATAGCCATCGTCAACGATTTTTAGAGTCTCAGTTACGGGCTGGTCAAATTACTGTTAGAGATTTTATTCGCGGATTGGTAATTTCTGATTCCTTTAGAAGACTCACTTTTGATAGTAACAATAACTATCGGTTTGCAGAGATTTGCATTCAGAGGCTTTTAGGTAGGAATGTCTATAGCGATCGCGAAAAAATTGCTTGGTCAATTGTCATTGCTACCAAGGGATTACAAGGCTTTATCGATGAATTAATTAGTACGGAAGAATACCTAGCTAATTTTGGCTATGATATCGTCCCTTATCAACGTCGCCGCACTTTACCGCAGCACAGTCAAGGGGAATTACCCTTCGCCCGTATGGCGCGTTATGGTGTAGAGTATCGCAATAAACTTCCCGTACCTTTTTATCCCAATCGTCCGCTTCCCACTGGACTTTTTGACCAATTTGAGCGGTTTACTTTCTATAAATTCGTCAACCGCGCTAACTGGAATAATACCTTCGTTAGCCTTGCTTTAGCCCTAGTATTCATTATCCTGCTGCTGATGCTTGCTGAAGTTAACCACCAAGTTTGGGGTTAGGGGCTGGGGAGAGATTGTCTCGCAATTTACCTCATTCTAGAGGGCATGGCAGTGCTATATGTGTCAACTTAAGCTAAAAATAGCCTCTGTTTTAGCTTTATCGCCCGCCTGAGAATGAATTCTCAGTCTCATAGCCCAAGTAGGGGCGGGTTAAGCGAGATAGTCGTAAATTATTGGAGCATATCTGTGAACCCGCCCCTACTGAAGTAGACTCAAGATTGTGAAAATATTTAGTCATCTTGAGATGACTTTTACTATTAGCAAGGAACTTCAGTTCCTTGCGGTAACTGGGTTTCGCGTTAAATTAACACCTATGACGCGAAGCGCAATAAAAATCGCTTCATACCTACTTACCTTCTAGCTTGAAAATGCTTCTTAGATGAGTATCTATATAGGTAGTTCCAGATTGCATTTTCATTCATGGTGATGAAATTTTTTCATTGGGACTGCCCTCTGCCTTCTGCCCTCTGCCTTTATTCCCCCATTTCCCCGATAATAAAAGCATCTACTGGAATTTTGCGCCCTAATGCTCTTTTTAAAGCAATTTGATGTCACTCATATTACCAAAATCCTCAGCTTTTATGGCTTTGGTATAGGGCTGACTATTTTATTGCTTTTAGGTATCTACCTGTTGCACCGACAAATTGTGCAGCGTCAACGGGTAGAGATTTTATTGCGACAACAAAGCGATCGCGAACGGTTAGTAACTCAAATTGCCCAGCAAATTAGGCAATCTCTAGATATTGATGAGGTGTTGGCGACAACTGTATCAGAAGTACAGCGTTTTCTCCAAGCCGATCGCGTTCTCATTTATCGGTTATGGAATGATGGCACAGGTAGCGCGATTCATGAAACTGCTTTAGCGCCTTACCCTAGAGTTTTAGGGCATGTATTTCCGGAAGAAGTGTTTCCCCAAGAATACCATCAAGCCTATTCTCTAGGGAAAACCCTGACTATTGCTAACGTTGAGCAAGCGGAAATTCCCCCTTGTTTGGTGGAATTTGTTCAGCAGTTTGGCGTAAAAGCAAAATTGGTAGTGCCCATTATCCAAGAAAATCGAGAAAATTTGGATTCTGCGCCCTATCTTTGGGGTTTATTAATTGCCCATCAGTGCAGTCAACCCCGTCAATGGGAAGCTTGGGAAGTGGAATTGATGACGCAATTAGCAACGCAAGTGGCGATCGCAATTCAACAATCGGAACTGTACAATCAACTCCAGCAACTCAACGCCCAACTAGAACAGCGAGTACAACAACGCACCGCCGAATTAGCGATCGCAAATACTTCTCTACGGGCAGAAATTGCCGAACGTCAGCGCACAGAAATCGCCTTGCGTCACACCAATGACACCTTGCAAGCCTTAATTAAAGCTTCCCCACGTGCGATTGTCATGTTAGATCGCCAAGGCAAAGTCAAGATTTGGAACCCAGCCGCCGAAAAAATGTTTGGCTGGACTGAAACTGAGGTACTTAATCGCTCCAATCCCATCAGTTTAGAAGATTATCCCACCCTACAACAAAATGTTTTACAAGGTAAAACCTATTCTCAGTTAGAATTTCGCCAGCAGAAAAAAGATGGTACTCCCATTGATATCGTTTTTTCGGCTGCGCCTCTACTGGATACTGACGAACAAATCAACGGTATCGTCGCCGTCATAGCTGATATTACCGAACAAAAACGCCAAGCCGAGCAAGTAAGGTTACTGCAATCTGTGGTGTTAAATACCAACGATGCGATTTTGATTACCGAAGCCGACACAATTAACGAACCGGGGCCTCGCATTCTTTACGTTAATGAAGCTTTTACCCGCATCACTGGTTATCAACCTGAGGAAGTGTTAGGTAAAACGCCGCGCATTTTGCAGGGGCCAAAAACCGATCGCCAAGAATTGCAGAAAATTCGCGCCTCTCTGGCTAGGTGGGAACCTGTCACCGTTGAGGTGATTAATTATCGCAAGGATGGCACGGAATTTTGGAATGAATTTAGCATTGTGCCTGTAGCTAATCATCAAGGCTGGTATACCCATTGGATTGCAGTGCAACGAGATACTACCAGCCGCAAACAGGTAGAACAGGCGCTACGACAGAGTGAAGAACGTTGGCGATCGCTAATTGAAAATGCTCTGGATATCATTATGATTCTCGATCCTGATGGTACGATTAGCTACGTTAGCCCCTCAGTGCAAAAAATCTTAGGTTATGCCGTTGGCGATTTGCTGGGTAACAATGTCATGGCATTGGTGCATCCCGATGATATCGCGATGATTGGCGATCGCCTCACAAATACCATCCCTAATCCTGAACTCACCCGCCCCATTGAGTTCCGCTACCGTCATCAAGATAACTCTTGGCGAATCTTAGAAGCCATCAGTCAACCCTTTGTGGATAGTGTCGCTACGCTGCGAATCATCGTGAACGCCCGCGATATTACCGAAAGAAAGCGACTCGATGAAATTCGCCTAGCGCTAGAAAGAGAAAAAGAACTCAGCGCGTTAAAAACCCGCTTTTTCTCAATGGCTTCCCATGAATTTCGCACTCCTCTCAGCATCGCCCTAGCAGCAGCGCAAGTTCTGGAAAACTGTCGCGATGAATGGGAGACTTCCGCCAAAAGACTGCGAAATTTGCAGCGAATTCAAGACTCTGTCAAACATATGGTGCAGCTACTTGATGATATTTTAACTATCAATCGCGCCGAAACTGGCAAGCTGGCATTTAATCCCCAAGCGTTAGATTTAGAACTCTATTGCCGTGATTTTCTCGACCAAATGCGCGAAAGTGTCGGTAGTCAGCACAATCTCCGCTTTAGCTGTCAAGGACAATCCGCCCTTGTCTGCATGGATGAGAAATTATTGCGCTCCATGCTGTCTAACTTACTTTCCAATGCCATTAAATATTCTCCCACAGGCGGGGTAGTACATCTAAGTTTAGAATTTCAGTCAGATCGGCTGATCCTCGCAGTGCAGGATCGGGGAATTGGCATGTCACCAGAGGATCAAAAGCAATTATTTGAACCCTTTCATCGCGGTAAAAATGTGCGCACTATTCCCGGTACAGGATTGGGACTAGTTGTTGTGAAAAAATGTGTAGATTTACACCAAGGTACAATTAATATCACAAGTGAAGTAGGAATGGGTACTACCTGCTTAGTAACAATACCATTGCTTAGGAGTTAGGGGCATTGGGCATTGGGCATTGGGCATTGGGCATGGGGCATTGGGCATTGGGCATTGGGCATTGGGGATAGATTTTCGTGGCAAGGTTTGTGGGTTTTTCCCATGAGGGAATAGCTTGAAAGAATGATTTGTTCCCGATCCTCCTTGTCCTCCTTATCTCCCTTGTCCCTATCTTTCAAGAAAACTAATCACGCTTTCCCATGCCCTATGCCCCATGCCCATTTTCTATCTCAGTTAATTCCCACACACGCAAAACCGATACATTTGCTAGTTGCAATTTTTACTATCTTGGATAGAATGTTTACGAGTGATTTTAATGACAAAATTTCTTGACTTTGTAGTCAGATACTGAATTTTTCCATACATCACTTGTAATTGCATCAGAGATAGATTTGCTCTGTCTCAGCTAATGCCCGTCTAGATTGCATAACTACTAATCAGGGCTGTTAACGGTCAACAGTCAACAGTCAACAGTCCTCACAATCAATTGTGCAACTTAAAAGCAGATCTGATTGTATTTGTCTTGCTTTTAACCTTTGACTTTGCTGCAACTACCATTCCGCAAAACTTACCCAGGGGAGATAATAGAACTAATGTTTGGTCAAACTCAACTTAGTACTGGTAAATTGTCTGCATCTGCCAGTCGGCTCTTTCGTTACGAAGTTGTTGGCTTACGGCAAACCTCAGAAACTGAAAATTATAAATTTGGTATTCGTAATAGTGGGAGCGTATTTATTACTGTGCCCTACAGTCGGATGAATGCAGAAATGCAACGTATTAGTCGGTTAGGCGGCAAAATTGTCAATATTGAGCCATTGACTTTCGGCATTTACGATCCCTCTGTCATCCCATACCGTGGTGGTAGTAGGCGTTAAGGTTTCTGGGTTTCTGAACTCATCAATTAAGTTATGTAATTTTTATTAAACTAAATCGAATAATGTCCCCCTTGTCCTTTATGATTATGAGAAATTTGTAAGATTTCATAAAGGAAAGGGAGATTTTGTATTCGTGGCAATTCCTCTTTTAGAATATTCCCCTATTTCTCAAAACCAACGGGTAAAAGGTTTTGAAGTTCCTGGTGATGAACAACCCCGGATTTTCTCAACAGAGAACCTCCTCTCTGCAACAGACTTAGACATTCTCATTGAAGCTGCTTATCGTCAGATTTTCTTCCATGCTTTTGCAGCAGATCGCGAGCGGTTTCTAGAGTCTCAGCTACGCAATGGTCAAATTACAGTCCGTGACTTTATTCGCGGTTTGCTGTTATCTAACACCTACAAGCGTAGTTTCTACAACCTCAACAGCAACTACCGTTTTGTTGAACAGACTGTACAACGGGTTCTCGGTCGTGATGTTTACGACAATCGGGAAAAAATTGCTTGGTCAATTGTTGTAGCTACAAAGGGTATTCAAGGTTTTGTTGACGCTCTGCTCAACAGCGATGAATATCTTGCAGCGTTTGGCTATGACACCGTACCTTACCAACGTCGTCGGGTATTACCCGGTAGAAAAGAAGGTGAAACACCTTTCAACATCAAGTCTCCCCGCTACGATGCTTACTATCGTGGTAAATTAGGTTTCCCACAAGTTATTTGGCAAACCAGCGTTCGCCGCTTTACCCCACCCGAAAGGAAGCCTACAGCAGGTAACCCAGAGCTGTTCCTGGCAATGGCTCAGAGCATTAACCCAGTAGGTAACCCACCACAACGTCTCTCAGTACAAAATATTGATATCGAAAAATCAGTTCCCTATCGTCGTAAATAAGACGAATTAGAACGATTTAAGAAATTAAGTACAGCGTATGTCGCACCTGGATTAAGATACGGCATACGCTATCTTGAAAGATTTACAAAAAAGATAAAAGGCGATCGCATTTAATTAAGCACATTCATCACTTTCAGCCTGAAATCCTAGTTCCAGTAAAGCTTTGCGTAATTTTGCCTTAGAAGGACGGACTTTCGGCACAGCTAACCCCAATTCTCGCGCCGTTTCAAATAAATCCCGCATCAAAATATCCAGGGAAATATCATTTGCTTCTTCTGGGAGTTTTTCAATTCTCGCTTCGTAGGCTAAAGTATACAATTCCAAGTGATGTTTCCCCATGACTCTCGCCAGCTTTCTCAAGGTTTCCGGCGTCGGACAGGTTCCCTTAAAGCAAGCACCCCGCAGTCGAGGCTGAGGAACACCAGACAAATCCGCCAGACGATTCATACTGATACCTTGTTCTTCTAAATATTGAAGAATGTATCGTCCGAGCGGTGAGCAATCTTCAGCTTTTATTTGCAACCTTGCTGGCATTGTTCGCAATGAGGAAAATCAGAATATTTACAATATAGCGGACTGCTAGATCCAACCTAGACCAAGTTAGAAATTACTTGACCTTTCCATACATAACTTATCGCATTTAGTACCAAAGGTTAACATAACTTTGTACAAAATCTGTAAGTCATTTGTCATTTGTCATTTGTCATTTGTCATTTGTCATACAAATCCGCATTGTGATACGTAATTAAGATTTTGGTAGGGGCGGGGTTTTCCCGCCCTTGTGTGGGTTTCAATCTAAAATTAATTAAAAAATGCCCAATGCCCAATGCCCCATGCCCAATGCCCAATGCCTAATGCCCCATCGCCTCAATTAAAGCTTGTGCTTTCAACATAGTTTCTTGAAACTCCATTTGCGGATCGGAAAGGGCGACAATTCCGCCACCGATACCAATAGAAGTTTGCTGGGGCGTGAAAACCGCCGTCCTGATGACAATATTTAAATCAGCTGCACCATTTAAGCCCAAAAAACCGATCGCACCAGAGTAAACCCCCCGCGCTTGTTTTTCTAAGCGATCGATAATTTGCATAGTGCGAATTTTCGGTGCGCCAGTCATCGAACCGCCAGGGAAGGAAGCGCGAATACAATCGACAGCATGTAAATGAGATTGCAACTTCCCGCGAATTGTCGTCACTAACTGATGTACAGTGGCGTAGGTTTCTACATCCATTAATTTGGGTACGTGAACCGTACCGACTTCACAAACTCGCCCCAAATCATTGCGTAATAAATCGACAATCATCAAATTTTCCGCCCTGTCTTTTTCGCTGTGACGTAGCTGTTCGCGTAATAAAAAATCGGCTTCGGGGGTTTCTCCACGCGGTAGGGTTCCCTTAATTGGCTTGGTTTCCACCCAACCTTGACAATCGATGCGGAGAAATCTTTCCGGCGATGAACATGCGATCGCTAAATCGCCAAAGCGCAAAAATGCTGAATAAGGCGCAGGGTTGATTTTACGTAACTTACGGTAGAAATTCAACGGGTCGGGAGTCGCCTCAGTCTGTAGTTGATTTGTTAAACAAACTTGATAAGTTTCCCCTTCGTGAATTTCTCCCAAGCAATGATTAATATCTTGAATGTAAGCAGCGCGATCGCGATGTAAGCGAAATTCCAGAGGCTGTTGATTGTTCTGGGGTACAATCTCAGGCAGAGGCGCAAGATTTTCTAATTGTTGTTGAATATCATCAAACCAAGTTTCTGGCTGTTGGGTTTGTCCTTTTTTGACTAATTGCAGCAAATAAACGCACTTTTGTTGGTGATCGATCGCAATTACGCGATCGGCAAGTAAGAAAATAGCATCAGCTAATGGTGAAGAATGTACTAATTGCGATCCACATTCTGCCTTCAATTCATAACCAAAATAACCAACAAATCCACAGTTAAAATCAAACGGTAATTCATTAGATTTACATCGCCGTTCATCAATTTCTCGCTGGAGATAATCAAATATACTTTCCTGGCGACGGGTAATAGTATTTGATTGAGTAATAATTAACTCTTGGGTTTGGGTATGATAGCGTACCAATAAACTATTTATACCGCTACCATCACCCATAAACGAAAATCGAGACAGACCAGATTCTACCAAGCTACTATCTAACCAAAAAGCATTAACTGAATCTTGAAAAAGCTGTACAAATATTTGTTCTGTATCGGGAAATATATCTAACTTGCGCGTATACAATTCAAAATTTTGTGATTGTTTTGGCTGTGATTCATCAATTAAATTACTTACAGATCCATATCCTGACCAATAATATTTTTTTGGAATTATCGATGATTTAGGCGTAAATTTTCGCGTAATTTCCCGAAAATTTCTCAGCAATATTTGTCCATATTCTGTACAGATAGATTCTGGATGAAATTGCACGCCCCAAAAAGGTAAATCTCGATGACGCAATCCCATCACTAATCCATCTGCTGTCCAAGCAATTTTTTCTAAACAATCTGGTAGCTCATCAGCTACTAATAAAGAGTGATATCTAACCACAGAAAAATCATCGGGAATTCCTTGAAATAATACATCATGATTGTGATATGTCTTGCTAATTCTGCCATGTCTAACTTCTGGCGCATGAATCACCTTACCGCCATAAAGATAACCCAATCCTTGATGACCAAGACATACTCCTAATAAAGGTACATCAACATTTTCAATTATTTGCCGACAAACCCCAAAATCTGCTGCTTTTTCTGGACGACCAGGCCCCGGAGAAATCACCACATTATCAAATGCAATTTCTTTTAATTCATCCCAGGAAACTTTATCGTTATAAATTACTAAAGGTAATTCGCCATTCACCTCAGCAATCATCTGGTAAAGATTGAAAGTATAAGAATCATAATTATCAATAATTAATGTACGCATAAAATTGGCATGACTTATATATAAAAATAACTTTACCAATCTGAGAGGATTAGCAGATAGCAAACCCCGATTTTATAAGGTATCAAGTAAAAATAAGTAGTGCGAGCATCTTGCTCGCGCGGGCAAGATGCCCGCACTACAAATATTAAATTGTTCAACTTATTTTTACACGACTCCTAAGCTTGTTTTTGCCACTGAGCAAAAACTTAGGGAACATCCCAATATTGCTATACGAATAAAGCCTGCAAAGGCAGGCTTCGTATTTATAGCCCCACCCTTCTAGGGTGAGGGCGTTTTTTAACTTAGCAAAACCAGATGAGGTTTCGCTTAACAATCTAGCACGGGCTTACCTATATATATTTCCACCCAAGCTAGTCCCTCATGGGAAAAGCCCACAACCAAACATGAAAATTTCTCTTAAGAGTCAACAGTCAACAGTCAACAGTCAACGCTATTTTCAAGCTTGACTATCTATTTTTCGGTAAAGATATTTTTATCGCCATTTTTTGAGGAATAACCCACCTAAGCGCTGACTAAGGACACCAATACACCATTAATATCCCGAACCCGTGCAATTGTTTGTCCCCCAGGCTGACGTTTTGGCGCATCTAGTGGTTTTGCGCCTGCGCCTAATGCTTTCATATAAATGATATGTGGATTAATGCAGGCGCTTGTATAATATCGTTAGCATGAAAGCCCTGATGAAATAAACTTTGAGCTTCATTAATTGAGGAAAAAGCAATAGTAGTTTCGCCCGTTTCCATTTCCGCCCAAGTAAATTGGTTTTGTTCCTTAATAGCGCGTCGCACAATTCCAAAAGCTTTTTCGTAAAATTCAACGGTTTTAATTACATCATCTACCCAAATAACTGTATAACCAAATTTCATCGCGATCGCTCCTGAATTATAGTTGATGTAAATGCAAATATATGTGGAAAAAACAGCGAAATCTATTATTACTTATTCCCTTAATTTTTCTGACTGGATGTTTAAGTTTAAAATTTGGCGATAATTACAATTCCGAAAAGCAACAAGTAGCTGATGTTAAGGTAATAGAAAAATGGCTAGGCGCGCCTTTACCTAATAATTATTCAGGTTTAAAGTATGAAATTATAGCTGATACTCCCGATCCCCAAGTCAAAATAGCTGTAAATGTTCCCCAGGAATATTTTCAAACATTGGTGAAACAGAATAATTTAGTTAAATATGACGAAGTTAAAAACAAACTACCTAACGATCTAAAGCCTAGAGAATGGCAAGAAAGTAATCAACCTAGCGATTTCATCGACAAGCCACTTCCCACTACAACAATCTGGATAATGAAAACCGAGTTTTATCCTAAATATCTTTGGTATCAGCAACAAAGATTATATCTAGTTTATGCGTCACGCTAATTATGTAAGTGGGTCGGCGTAAATAAACCATGAAAATATTTTTCCCTAGCCCCTAACCCCTAACCCCTAGCCCCTATTAACTCTCCACTATACAATGGGCTGTTGCCATATTTTTCGCGGCTTGCTGCATTTGTTCAATATCTGATGACGACCAATAGCGAGGTGCTTGACAGTTATGAGCAATTAATAATCCCCACAATCCCCTAGCTACCAAAACTGGTACTACCAAGCTGGCGCGAACTTGCAAACTACGCAAAAATTCACGATGACAATCATGTATCGCTTCTAATTCAATATCAGGGATGACTCGGACTCTTCCTGCTAAATATAAACTGGCATATTCTTGATTAAAACAATTATCTGGCCCTGTAGAACCGAAAATTGAATATTCGCTATTAATTACAGATTCACAAGTGACTTGTCCCTGCCAAGAACCATAAAAGTAATATAAAACTACGCGATCGGTTTCAAGAGATTCTCTCAGTTGATTGATCGTTTGCCGAATCAATGCATCACGTTGCATGGTGATTACCAAACGGTCAAGCACCTTGCGTAACCCCTGCTCGTAATTCCTTGGGGGGCTGGGGTCAAATTCTGAATAAGAGTGAATTTGCACAGGCCTAAAATGACAACTGGGTAAATACTTTCGGCTTTCTATCCTAACTTATCAGACTGCAATAATTAAAAACTACTATAAATTGCAGAATTTAACCATAAGAATAATAACATTTAATTCCTGATATCCGGCTGAAAATCAAGATTTATTTTTGCTTTATTTCCGGTATTTGCATCTCAATTTTTTTATTTTTCCGGAAAAATATCTTGATTTAATTAAAAAATATTGACTATTTTTTAATAATTAAAAATAAGTTTTAACTTTTATTAAAATTTATTAATAAATCGACCAAAAATGTAGGATCTGATTAGACAGATATTGCGGAACAGACTTGAGCTTGAAGAGCTAAATATTAATTTTTGTAAAGATAAAGACGCGATCGCTATTTAACAAACCGCTTCACATCCAGCCTTCCCGACTAGCGCGATCGCTATAAATTCCGTACAGCATGTCACCCTAGCAGGTAAAATACATAAGCCTGGTCTATTTCCTCAACATCATGGGCAACACTTTTGGTCATTTATTCAGCATTACTACTTTTGGTGAGTCCCACGGCGGTGGTGTGGGGGTTGTGATTGATGGTTGTCCCCCGCGCCTAGAAATTTCTGCAGAGGAAATTCAGGTAGAACTAGATAGAAGACGGCCGGGACAAAGTAAAATTACAACGCCGCGTAAAGAAGCAGATACCTGCGAGATATTATCTGGGGTGTTTGAAGGCAAAACCTTAGGTACACCGATCGCAATTTTAGTCCGCAACAAAGATACTCGTCCCCAAGATTATGACGAGATGGCGCAAAAGTACCGCCCATCTCATGCTGACGCCACCTATGATGCTAAATATGGAATTCGTAATTGGCAAGGTGGGGGTAGGTCATCAGCGCGTGAGACAATTGGTAGAGTAGCCGCAGGTGCGATCGCTAAAAAGATTCTCCGTCAATTCGCCAATGTCGAAATTATTGGTTACGTCAAGCGCATCAAAGATTTAGAAGGCGTTATCGATCCCAACACTGTCACCTTAGAACAAGTAGAAAGCAACATCGTTCGCTG
Organism: Calothrix anomala FACHB-343; assembly: GCF_014696435.1. Classification (GTDB taxonomy): domain Bacteria; phylum Cyanobacteriota; class Cyanobacteriia; order Cyanobacteriales; family Nostocaceae; genus Aulosira; species Aulosira anomala_A. Next base: position 33,532 of record NZ_JACJQG010000061.1, read on the forward strand.
TCCCGATAGTGAATTAGCAGAACGCATGATTGAATTAATTGAGCAAACTGGTAGACAAGGTGATTCTATCGGTGGTGTAGTCGAATGCGTAGCCCGCAACGTCCCCAAAGGTTTAGGCGAACCAGTCTTTGATAAATTAGAAGCCGATATCGCTAAGGCTGTCATGTCTCTTCCCGCTAGCAAAGGTTTTGAAATCGGTTCCGGTTTTGCGGGAACCTTGTTAACTGGATTTGAACATAACGACGAATTTTATATTGATGAACAAGGTGAAATTCGCACCGTCACCAACCGTTCCGGTGGGATTCAAGGGGGAATTTCTAACGGCGAAAATATTATTTTGCGCGTTGCTTTCAAGCCAACCGCCACAATTAGAAAAGAACAAAAAACCGTCACTCGCGAAGGCGAAGAAACCCTATTAGCAGCCAAGGGAAGACACGATCCTTGCGTATTACCTCGTGCTGTGCCAATGGTAGAAGCGATGGTAGCTTTAGTTTTGTGCGACCATCTTTTACGAAATCACGGACAGTGTAAATTACTGTAGGGAAGGGAAGGGAAAGAGGACAAGGGGGACAAGGGAGAAATAACTCTTTCAAGTCACCCCTTATAGAAAAAACCCACAACCAAACATGAAAATCTCTCTTAAGAGTCAATAGTCAACAGTCAACTAGTAAAAACTAATTATAACCTTCTGCCCTCTGCCCTCTGCCTCCTGCCTTCTTCACTCACTTAATCAATTCTTCTGCATAGCAAAACAAAAACGTCCAACTACAACTGGACTCTTGCTCATAAAGTTTTCTGTATTATCTTTTAAACCTTCCATGAATGGTTGTAAATTATAAGTTTTCCAGTCATTACTACTATTACTATAGGTATTCCACTCAACCCACCAAGGTTGAGTTTGTACTCTTTTAGCTAACGCTTCAACCGTAAATAAGTAAATTTCTCTTTGGGGAAATAAGCTAGGTTTAATAGTAGTTTGAAAACTTAAATTATTGCCATTTATTTGCCATTGATTCAGAGCTAATGCTGTTTGCAATTGAGAATCTGAAGCTACTTCTTGTAGAGTTTTTGATGCTGTAGCAGCACCCGGAGATAAAGCCGAAGTGTCTACCTTCATTTTTGTTTCTATAGAAGTTGGATCTACTTGCAAGGTATGATTATCAGTCTTCAGGGGAACTTGATAATTTACTGTTATATCTTGATTGGCTTTTTGATCTATAGCAAATAGCTCATTTTTAGGATTCTTATTGACTTTTATTTCTTCTTTTAAAGACTGCCTAAATTTTAAGTCTTTATGCGGTTTATCTGAACCTTTATTTTGAGAATCTTTTGACAGTCTTTGCAGATAAGCTACTTCAGTGACTAAATTACTAGGAGAAAAAATCGTTACCTGGCTATTTTCGGGAATTTTTTGACTTTCACTTAATTTATTCAAATAATCTGCAATATCACTATAACGACCCAAAAAAATTACATAAAATGGTCGTAACTCTTTACCATTAATTACATTACCCTGACTATTGTTAGTTGTGTAAGTAAATTTTTTATCTGTACCATCTTCTAGATAAACATCGCCATTAAACTCGCTTTTAATAGCCAGAATCCCCACTGCATAACCAGGTTGGCTAGGATTAAAGTAATTCTCACTCAATAGCTTTTGCTTAAGTTTGGTGACATCTGCACCTTTTTGATATAAATCTGTCACAATAACTGTGAGTTTATTATCTTGTGCTGGGGTAATAGCATTATCAATGTTGCTAACTTTTAATAGGGGGAATTTCTGCGGAACTTTACCATCATAAAATTTCGCCTGTCTTGCTAGCAGGTAATCATCTCGATTAATTTTTTGATAATTTTCTCCTAACCGAAAATATTGAACTTGCGATTGATTTCGTGATTGCGGTGTCCAGCCAGTTAATAATGTTTGATCCAGTAAATCAATTGTTTCAATATAGCGAGTTCTTGTATTCTGCGGATGGGTGACATACCCCTGCATAGATGGCGTACCATCTACATACATTTGAATATTTAAATTTTGAGATAGGTTGGGAGTACTACTAACTGAGGAATTATCACAGTTAAACTCTACTTGTTTGAGTGTATCGCAACCCATCACTAATAAAGGCATCGTAGTTGCGATCGCCAATCTTAACCATTTTACTCTGATCATGCTTTCCTTAAGCACAAAAGCGGATATTTCATAGATTATCGCAATAAACTACACCTAACTTTGATTTTTTGTCTATATTGCAATTTTGAACAAAATGTAAAAATTATTACTACAATTTATACTTTAGTGTATCAAATGTTTGATAAACTTATACTAAGTAGTACAGGATTAGGCAAAATTAAGCATTTTAGTGGTAAATATCACTGAAATAAGCTGGATTTAGATACCTGATTTCTGGTAGGATACATCTGGTGAATAAGGAGTTTCGACTATTATTTGCGTAAATTATGTAACAGCTAAAAATACTTAAGGTAAATAACAATTGATTGTATTAATAATTTTAAAGAATTCCAGGACATAGTGTACAAATTGCTGAAGTTACTAAAGAATCATTTTTAAAATTTAGTAGTACATGCTCAGAGGATGTTTATCCAGTCAAAATGTATACTCGTAACCTTTCTCCTCGGAGGAGAGAAATTTTCAAATGACCATACTGAATAAAAGAATGAGCTTAGTAGGGTTAGGTTTTCGGAGTTTTGGTGTTAGCAATAATACTTTTAAAACTGTACCAATAATGTTTACAGCGAAATAGTCTATCAGGAGATTGACTGTGAAGGGATTACCATCCGATCTGAATCAACGATGTTTTAATTTATTTCTAGATTGTGAATATTTTGATAGTTTTGAAACCTTGCGTAGTTTTTGTGAAAGTTTTCAAGAATTAACAGCTTTATCACGTCAACTGAAAAAAGCAGATAGTAAATGGGATTTAGTAGACAGAAATTTATCTACTATAAGTAATAATTATCATGATATATACAATTGGATCTTACCAATTTTTATTGAAAAGTTGCAAGAACGTTACAAAATAAGGCAAGATCCTTTATGGCGTAAATTCCAAAATTTACATAGTGAAATTATTAATCTCAGTATTGTAGAAACTTCACCTCAATCTGATTTAAAACCCGAAGCAAACCCCAAGGGTGAGCCATTTTATTATCTTGCAGCAGATGAGAAAGTTCTGAATAGTGCCCGTGCAGTTGCTCGTGTAAGTACGCTCAGGAATAGCAACAAAAGCCCAGACAAAGTTTTAACAGAGACAGGAACAGCATGGTTAGTAACTCCTAATCTTGTATTAACTTGTCGGCACGTAATTGAATCTGTATATCCGCAATGGGAGTGTAACAGATTTCATGATTGTGATGTCGATATTAAAGAGGAAATTCAAAATAAAATTAAAAAAAATGTAGTGTTAACTTTTAACTACAAACAACCCAGTCAAGGTATTGAATATGGAGTTGAGCAGTTAGAAGATGACAACATTGATTTAGATTATGCTGTTTTACGTTTATGCGATCGCAAAGATCATCCTTTGAAAAATATGGGTTTCTTGCAACTAGATATAAATGCACCTTTAACATCACAATTAAAACTACATGTAATTCAGCATCCAAAAGGACAACCTCAGCAACGCTCAGTAGGAGATTTTGTTAAGTATGCATCAAACAACAAACAAATACTTCATAATGCACCTACTGAGGGAGGAACCTCTGGCGCACCCGTATTAAACCTCACCAACTGTCAAGTAGTAGCACTACACATCGGAGAAAATGAAAATAAAGCATTGCGGACAGCCACATTAATCAGTGCCATTTTATCTGATATGGAACAAAATAACTCCACACTGTATCAGGAAATTTTAGCAGTCCAATCAACACATCAACATTAAGGAATAAATATATGTCAACAGGTGTTACTCCTTTTTATTACCCAGAACAACCAGATCCTTCATTTCAATTGCAGTTAGAAGACAGCTACTTTTTGGTAAAGCTACACGATACCCAAGCATTTTTTGAAGTTGATTGGCTGAGAAACCCGCTGAATAAACTTAGTTATCTTACCTTAAGTTCCTCTATTAAAAGCTCTTTTAAAGAAAATTTTTCTACTGAAAGCTTGCATAAAATATCTACAATCCAAAATAATATTCCCTGTCGTTTGGGCATTGGTTCTAACTTAACTGAGTGGTTACCAGTCCGCGCTAGTGGCTCATTGGAGATACAAATCACCTACACAGCATTGCAAGATACACCTATTAAGAATTTGATCGCTCAAATTGAGCCAGCTGATTTGATTGCCAAGTTGTCATTAAAACCAGATTTGGCAGTAGCTCTTAAGGTTAGTAAATTTGTAGGCAAATTATTGAGCTACTTAGTACAAGAAGGTAAGCAACATCAGATTTTTTCCTTAACTAGTACTTTAAATATACATGAGTTAAAAACAGGTTACTACGTTGCCATTGGCTCTCACAAAGATGAAGATTTACCCTCACCACAATTTTTGCAAATTGATAAAGATGGACGTTTAAGAGATAAAAGTGCAGAGAGTCTGCTTTCACGTTTGTCATACGTTGTAATTGAAGTACAAGGAATTTCAAAACTTGGAGCAGAAAGTTTCCGTGAGCAACCTTGGTGGGAACTGTTGACAACAGCGAAAAACATTATATCTAATACTCCTTTTGACTCTGAATCAGATCGGCGAAAATTAAACAATGAATGGTTGGTGACACTGAAGTATGTGCAAACGTTAGCGAGCCAACAAAAAAGTGAAGTTTTAAAGTCAGAAATTCAAGGAGTAATTGCATCTGCTCAAGTTGAAGTAGATAACAAACTAAAACCACAAACAATAGCTGAGTCTACTAGAGGTGATGAATTACAAGATGAGTTGCAAGATATTTTAGGTATTGAAACCAAGCAAGAACTTCAAGATTTAGCAAGAAATTATCAAGAAGCATTGAAAATATCTCAGCAATTGCTGAAACAGTATAATTTATCGGGAGATTGATTGACGGTGCAGGGGTTACCATCTGAGCTTAATAAATTATGTTTTGATGTATTTTTAGAGTGTGAAGAGTATTTTGATGACTATAGAAAATTGCGTGAATTGTGTAAAAGTTTAACGGAGGTATATGGTTTACACTATCAAATACAAACCGGAAGTAGTATTCATGAAGTAGTAGAAAATAATTTGTCTGTTATTATTAAATTCAGTCATCCTAAACATGGTTGGGCGTTAATAATTATTGTTAGGGTATTGCAAGAGCGTTACAAAAGCTTAAAAAATCCCTTATCGGTTAAATTAGATGATTTACACAATAAGTTACAAGAGTATGAAACAAAACAAAGTCATTCATACACGCAGAATGAAAATAATATATTTGTATTAGAGAGTAAACTGTTTAAATTGATTAGTCAAATTGACTTTAATAAACAAGAAGAGGCATTTCATGAAGCAATAACTGTGCAAGCTCCTAAAGATAAAGATAGAGCGGCAGCTTTTTTGATTCATGGCCCTGAAAAACATGGACAAAAAGTTTTATTTGAAAGACTGGTTAAATTATTATTTAAATTAGTAAATTATAGAGAGTATAGAGAAATACCATTAGGTGGAATTAGCAGTACTTTTGATGTTTGGAGTACAGTTGCTAGATACTTGGTTGATTCTCAACAACTAGATGATTTGTCACGACAAGACATTATGAATAAAGTTTTAGAATGTTTGCAAACTAAGCATATAATTTTTAGAGTTGATGACGTTCACAGTACTAATCCTAAATTTTTAAATGATTTGATTGATAATTTTTGGACACCTATTATTAATCACAGAAGAAATATAATAAATGGAAAGACAAATCAAAAATATTCTTATAAAGAACCATGCTTTTTAGTTATGTTTTGGATTGATAATAATACACAAGTTTGTAATTGGGAAATTCCAAAGATAGACAACCATGAAGATTCAAAATATCCTCAGCATCCTTTAATATTAGCTGAAGCAAGTCCATTTTTAGATCAGGACTTAAACAAATGGTTAAGAATAGCAGACGACGAGATAATTAGTAATTATAATATATCAGTTGATACTTTAAAGACTTTTTTAGCATCTTCACAATCAGGTGTTCCTGAGCTAGTGTATAAAACAATTTATGAACACTGTGGTCATTTTTGGGAAGGGAGATAATTACAATGGTTGAATCAGCCAAATCTCTTGTTTATACAGGTAAAAAGCATCCTGATTTAGAGGAACAAACTGATTGGGGCAAACCTTACAAACCCTCAGAAGAATTAATTAAAGCTGTAAATATTACTATTTCTTTAAAGAAACGTCCTTTATTACTCAAAGGAGAACCTGGTTGTGGTAAAACTTGCCTAGCGAAAGCTGTAGCTTATGAACTAGGTTTACCTTACAAACCTTGGTACATCAAATCCACCACTAAGGCAAAAGATGGTTTTTATTCTTACGATGCGGTGCGTCGCCTCCGCGATGCACAATTACGTGAACAGCAAAAATATAATGTTGATGACCTAGCAAATTACATTACAAAAGGCCCTTTATATGAAGCTTTTGAAAATACAAAGCAGCGTACTGTGGTGTTAATCGACGAAATTGATAAAGCTGATCTTGATTTTCCGAATGATTTGCTACAAGAACTAGATGAAAAGAGATTTTTTATTCAAGAAACAGGACAGATAATTACAGCCGTACAGCCACCTATTATATTTATTACTAGTAATAATGAAAAAGATTTACCTGATGCTTTTTTACGTCGTTGCTTGTTTCATTATATTGAGTTTCCCAAGGATAAACAATTAGAAGATATTGTTCAGTTTCACTTTCCAGAGTCACCAAAGGAGTATAGAAAAAAAGCCGTTGAAAGATTTACTAGGTTACGAGAACAAATGGAAAAAGGTAGTGGCAAAACTGGTAAAAAAGTTAGCACCAGTGAGTTAATTGATTGGTTTAAATTGTTACTTCTATATCCAGAGGAATTTGCAAACCTTGAAAGAAAGCTGCCTTTTCCAGAAGCGTTGCTAAAATATGAGAAGGATTATCAGCAATATATTCCCAAAGAGGAGAAAAAGTGAATTCCACTGAAATTCCTTTAGTAAATCTTTTGCTGAAGCTTTTTAAGAGTTTGCGTGAAGAATACCATTTTCCGCTTGGAGTTGATGACTATCTTTTGGCACTAGAGGCATTGCAAGCAGGATTTGGTATTGGCGATCCCCAAGCTTTAGAATTTCTATGTTGTACACTGTGGGCAAAATCTCCAAAAGATGCAAAGACTTTACATGAACAGCTAAATAAACTGCTAAAAAAAGCACAGATTGAAACAGAAAAATCCTTTACTATTGATAATTCTACTATTAATAATAATGAATCGATAATTGATGCATTTTTGCCAGAAGCTCCATTAGTTGAGCCTGAATTACCTGTTGATTCTTCGACTGTACCACCTATTCCAGAAACATCCAGCACTTCCAAGTTTGGAGAGTTTGGAAATCAAGGTACTTTGTCTTCATCTACCGAACCACCTTTAGAACTAAAAGAACCTCAGAAGGTAATTCAAGCTATCCGCCAGCATGAACCTAATCTTAGAATTAAGATTTACCCTCGGCAAGATCCAACCAAAGAATACTTACCTGTAACTAGTCGCCACATTATCCAGAGTTGGCGTTTGCTCCGTCATCTTGTACGTAAAGGTACACTAGATAAATTGGATACAGTAGGTACAATAGATGAGGTTTCTCGACAAGGCGTTTTACTTGATGCAATGATGATGCCACGTTATGTAAATCAGGCTCTACTTATCTTATTAGTTGACCAAGATGGCTCAATGGTGCCTTTTCATCATCTGTATCGTCAATTAATTGATAAAGCTCAACATGGTGGAAACATCAATAAAACCCTTATTTACTACTTTCATAATTATCCAGAAAAATATCTTTATGGTGATTCAACACGGATAAAGGGTAATCTAATAAAAGAAGTCTTGGAATCTTTTGATGACAAAGCAGCAGTGTTAATTATTAGTGATGCAGGTGCAGCACGCGGTTACTATAATGAAGAGCGAGTTGAGGGTACTAAAAAGTTTATCGAACAGCTTCAAAAGTCAGTTCGTTATTTTGCTTGGCTCAATCCCGTACCTGATGATAGCTGGCAGAATACTAGTGCTGAAGAGATTGCTTCTTTTGTACCAATGTTTGAAATGAGTCGTGACGGACTAATTGCAGCTATTGATATCTTGCGTGGTCGCTATGTTTTTTGCCCCGATCAATCAACATCATCATAAATCATGCAAAGTAACAGTGATACAGCTAAATCGAATGCTATTGACCGAGTTGTCAGATTTGCCCAAAAATTTGACAGTTCACACATCGACTTAGCTTGTCACGCTGCTTTTCCATTAGTACTTACACCAGATCTCCTTTACCAAATTTGGCTTCGCTTCCAACCCTCCGCCCCTTGGATAGCAGTTTCTCGCGTACTTTTATCTCCTTTATGTCGTGAAGTAGGTTATGAACTTTACGAAATGGATCTCGATGTTCGCAACTTCTTGTTAAAAGAACTTAAGGAAGATAAAAATTTTGGTTCACAGCGATTGCAAGAGTTAGCAGATTTTCTCATCGACTATGTGGGACAACAGCTTAAAGGTGAAGATTCTGATGCCAAAGACTTAGCCGAAGCCCAGCACTGGACAGCCCTTGCTTACACTAAGCCCGATAAAGCTATTGATAAGTTAGTCGAGGCTATTGACCGGAGGTTAAAGGAAGAAAATTGGGAAGAGCTTTTTCGTTTAACATCATTAGTAGAAACTTTTGCCGAGCCATTAGCAGAATTTGCTCCACCTTTAATTACATATGCTCGGGGAATGCGGAGTTTCATACGTTGGGATAAAGAAGAAGCAGAAAGACAATTTAGCAAGTTACAAAGGCAAGGAAATCTGGTTGATATTGCTGGAGTAAATTTGTCAATTCCCTTAAAAGTTCGTCTCGAAAATCTCAACAGTGAAAACAAGAAGCGATTTACTTTTTTACTGCCCCGATTAAAGCCTGATGCTGATCTTAGAGCGATCGCTCAAGCAGGAAAATGGCAACCTTATCAAAGCCGAGCTTTTAAAGATGTGGCTTTTAGCCTAGAATACAAAGCCCCAAGAGAAGTAAAAAACGCTCATTTGCTGCCAACAATGTGGGCACGTCCTTTGTTAGTAGAGATGGCACTGCATAGCAATGATTATCCTATCCACAACCAAATAGTTGAGCAGTGGCAGGGGATGTTAGCAGCATTAGCTTTAGCCGAAGTGCGTGGTTTTCCGTTAACGGCGCAACTGTTGGAATTGCGAAATTTTAGACATGAAGAATTTGCACGTTCCTTGTGGGAACTTTTACCTAGCGATAGTAATAGTCTTTACACCCTAGAAAATAAGCATCCTTGGGAAGATATCTACATATTTTTATGGAATGGTCAAGCCGTAGGGATGAGTTCACCAAGTACTCTGCTTTGTCCCTCTCAGGATGGAAAATGGGTAGGATTGCCTTGGTGGCAAAATAGCAGATTGCACTCTCCAATTCGGCATCTCAACAACTTTGAAAAATCATTACTTTGGCGTTGGTTAGGAAATCTCCGCAAAGAGTTAATGAACCATAACGGTAAAAAACCAGCTATCAACGCGATTGGTGGATTGATAGACCAATTCCGCAGCGACTTGAATGCAGATACACAACCAGCCCTAAAATTAACAGAAGATCCACAGTTTTTTGGAGTTAATCTTAATCGTGGTGTACTCGTTGCTTTTAACAAGCCCGTAAAATCTCTGGAAAGACCTTCTAATGTTCGCTTAATTCCCAGTCCAGAAAAAGGAAAAGTACTCGACTTACTAATTATCGACTTAGACATTGCCAAGGCATGGAATGAAGCACCACAACATATTTGGGTGCATGACGGCAAAACATTAGCATCTTTAAAAATAGAAGATCTGCGGAATAAAAACCTTATTTGGCGGAATGTAAAATGGATAGAATCAAAGGATTTATTTTTACCAGAATTCAGTTTTATTGATGTGGAAGACGCTTTTTCTGGTGCTTTTCTGCCGAAAGAAACTGTACCTTTAACTTTTGAGGGTGAACGAATTACACCACTGATTCCACTCAATTCTATACTGTTAGACTATTTAACACCTGAAGATATCATTCGTCGTCTACAACTACAACCATTAAATAGTGCTGGTACTCCTCAAGTTCGGGTAATTTTAGATTTACCTCTGGCAGGTGGTAATTATCGCATATTTAAAGATTATCTTCTCAAAAAAGATAATGCCTTGGCGGATGTGCCAGTTCTAGAAATCTGGCCGAATTTCCGAGCAGAAGGTTGGAAATCATATTATGTTTTCTACTATGATGGTAAGAATGAAAATGATACCTTTCAAGTTCATATACCGGAAGCAAAGCTAACTCATATTTTTCAAGATGGTAGGGGTTCCTACCAAATGGACTATCTCGAACAATTTCCATCTTTTATTAATTATCAGACCAAAGCTCGAAAACTATTAGGCTTAATTTTACTGCACGCCCCAGATGAAATTATTTCTCGCGGTGCATGGACTATTGGGGTAGATTTCGGCACTTCTTTCACTAACATCTATGTAAATAAAAAAAATGTTGTGGAACCCTTGAAGCTGGAAAATCTGCTTGTTCAAGTAACAGAATATAATCCTGAAACCAGATTACCAGTTTTATTTGAATACTTTATTCCTGAAAATTTTACTCCCAGAGAAAAGCCATTACCCCTAAGAAGCATACTGACGATTAGGGGACACTCAGCATTCAGTCAGGAAAAATGGCAGCCAATTTTTGATGGTCGGATTTATTGCCCTAACTTCAGCAAATTTCAGCCTCAAGAAGACTGGCTTAAAACTAATTTGAAATGGGAAAAATCACAAAACATTACTTACAATAGGCTGTTTATTGAACATTTAGCTTTACACATTTCAGCTATAGCAGCTAAGAACCATGTCAAAGAAATTCAATGGTCATTATCTTTTCCATCAGCTTTTTCTCGTGGTGACAAAAATAGATATGCTAAGAGATGGCAAAATGTAACAAAGGAATTACAAGCGAAGACAGGAATTATTCACAACTCTCCACAAATAGATAATTTAGAATATTTTCGTTCCGAAAGTTTAGCAGTAGCTCAATATTTTGCCGATTGGGAAGGACATGATCTAGTTAACACGACCTGTATTGATGTGGGTGGTACTACTTCTGACATATCAATTTGGGAAAAAGAAAATTTAGTTCATCAATGTTCAGTAATACTAGCAGGGCAGGATTTATTTTCGCAATTTTTAGAACTCAATCCTAAGTTTATAGAAAGTCGGTTTGAGATTGCAACCGCTAACTTAAAAGGACTCAAAGGTACAGAATTTAATTACAGATTGGATAATTGGCTACGATTGGAAGGCGATAATTGGTTAAATAATAAACGCGAAGTTATCTCCGAGCAGCCAGATTTTCAAGGATTGATCCAACTGACAGCAATTGGAACAGCCGGATTGTACTATTATGTAGGCATTTTATTAAAAGTTCTGCACGCAGAAGGCAAATATAGCCGCGATGAAATCACCCCTGTATATATAGGTGGGAATGGTGGTAGATTTTTACACTGGCTAGCTGAAGGTGGAAGATTTGATCGCAACTCGGAAATTAACGAATTACTCAGCCGAATTTTGAGTAAAGCTTCTGGCTTTGAAGATACAGAAGTATCCACACAATTAAGTCAAAATCTTAAAGATGAAGTGGCTTGCGGTTTAGTGCTGAATCAAACTAAGTTGCAAGGATTGAAGAAGAAAGTTAAAGATCCATTAATTGCTGGAGAATATTCGGAAATTAATGGTAGACAAATGAACTGGAATCAGCGCTTGGAACTGTTAGACGAAGAAGATGGGATTGAGCAATTTAAAATCCCTACATTGGAAATTTTACCGAAATTCCTTTATGACTTCCATATGACTTTAAAGGAACTGGAGATTGAAGGAATCAAACCTTTAGAAGGATATAAAAGAAGTCCAGATCCGCAAAGCAACGACAAATTATGGCGTGAAACCAACCGCGAATTGACTAATATTTTACTCAACATTAAGGGACAATCAGATGAAATTCGCTTAGAACCTCCTTATATATTAGGGCTAAAGGCTCTGTTAAAAGTTCTAGGTAAGCAGTGGGCTGATAAATGGTCTAAGTAAAAATCCTCAAGTCTCTTTAGCTATTTAAGTTGGCGCATAATTTAAGTAGTCATGCAAAATTAAATATACGTTGTCATCAAAAGCATAGCTAAGTGAAAGATAGAGGTGTAGCGGCTTGCTGGAGGGTAGGAATCACAAAGGTTTAAGATTACTTGACTTTGTAACGTCCAGGAAGACTTCGCCTACGCAATCACATAAATATTTTGCCTATCCATTTATATTCAAACACAATATTACACACCAGTGAAAACTATTAAGTCATCAGTAGTATCTAATCACTCCATCGGGTGCAATACTTTAGAGTATTTATACTAAGTTACAGAAGTAAGTTTAGTTACATTTTTTAACATAACTTTTCAAATACATACATAGATTATTTTACTTGCAAAGCTCACTGTGTCAAATAATTGATAGATTTATAATAAACCATAACGAAGAATACCTAAATGGCTGCGTTCGTAATTATTCAGGAGGACGCATGAGAGCGAGCGAGGTAATTCGCATCATAGTTTTCAGTCTCGTCGGTGGGGTTGTCATGTTTTTGCTTCAACCCTGGATATACCAAAGGGAATTTCCTTTTGTCCGCATGGAAAACTTACCCGACATTGAAGTTTGGATTAGTCAATCTTACGTTGTTGGGGCAAGTATTGTATTTATTGTTGCTGTTATTTCTACGATTGTATGGTATTGGATGGCGGCGAAAGCATCATTTAGAGGTGGACAAGATATCCAAAGATGGTCTGTGATTTGGTGGGTAATATTATTATTTCCTGTCCTGAGTGTATGTATTGCTATTGCTTTTTTTCGCGGAACCGATGAAGCACTTTTATCTTTAACTTGCTTTTTTGTCATTGATATTTTGTTTCTTTATTGGTTTACTACCGCTAGTAGTTCTCCTGGTGGGTTACAGTTTGTTCCTCCTGGTGCTTTTTTCATCCGGCGTCTATTTAGGAAATAAATCATGTCACTGTATATTATTGGCATTGGTGGTACAGGTGCTAAATGCATGGAATCTGTGATTCATCTGGCTGCTGTTGGTTTATTTGCCGACGAACCTATTAAACTTTTGTTTATCGATGCAGATGAAAGTAATGGTAATTTAGAACGTGCTAACACGAGTCTTAATATTTATCAAAGATGCTACAAATTAGTAGAAGGAGAAAAACAGCAGTCTCCTTGGATGAAAACACCAATTGAAGCATTTGAAGTCTGGTCGCCGTTTAGCGAAAAATCTATCAATAAAAATCTCGGTTCATTTTTTGGTTACAACAACCTCAAGCAGAATTATCAGACATTGGGTAATCTTTTTGATGTTTTATATACACAAGAAGAACGCGAAGTTGAATTAGATGTAGGTTTTCGGGGACGACCGGCTATTGGTTCGGCAATTATGAGTCAAGTAGATTTAGATACTCTAGATCAAGAACCTTGGCGAGGCATAATTAATCAAATTAACAGCGATGTAGCTGGTGGTAAGCCAGTCAAGATTTTTCTGTGTGGTTCAATTTTTGGCGGTACAGGCGCTTCCGGTTTACCAACGATTGGTAAGTTAATTGCGAATAAATTGAAAAAAATTAGTGTCCGCGATCGCGTCAAAATTGCTTGTTTATTTGTTCTCCCCTATTTTAACTTCTCAGCACCTACTGGAGAAGATCCAAATGCTGTTTATGCCCAATCTGATTTATTCTTGCTGAACACAGAAGCCGCACTCCGTTACTACGAAAGTCAAGCCCAAGAAATGTTCGACACAGTGTATCTGTTGGGTAATTCCAACTCCACACCAGTTAAATTCAGTATTGGCAAAAAAACTCAACGCAATCACTCACACTTTCTCGAATTATATGCAGCCACCGCCGCCAGACAATTTTTATTCAATTCTCCGCCAACTGGGACAGTAGTGTTAATTGGAAGGGAAGGAGAAAAACAACTAAATTGGAGCGATATTCCCGAAGAAAATGTAATTAAATCAGCCTTGGTAAATGCTACACGCTTCGCCTATGCTTGGCTATCCAACACTGCTGTAGAGTTAACTAGTGCTAAAGATAAAGGAGTTGATTGGGCGCAGAGATACATTAATTGGTTTAGTCGATTTTATCGTCCTAACCCAGGAATGCTAGGCAAAATTTTTGATAAAAAAGGCGAAGAATTACCCGATTTTGCCGATCCAAAAGAACAGGAAGCTATCAGAATTATCAATTATTGGTGTCAGGATTATCTGCGCTGGTTATATGAATTACATCAATGTCAAGGTGACGCAGTAAATCTGTTTACAGCTAATTCCTTTAGCAATCCCGCAGGACAACTCAAGCAAGAAGAATTTTCTCAGCTTGTCAAAAGCGATAGTCGAGATGAAGGTAAAAAAAACCAAGACACAGTGCAGAGATTACACGTATCCCTGACATCTGAACCCAGAGTTCTCAATCCACCCAACCAAGGTACAGCCGGATTAGCCAAGGCTTTATACATACTTTGTCGGCTGTAACTGAAGGATGAAGACTGAAGGATGAAGGATGAAATTATTCCATCGATAAAGCTAAAAGTTGAGTCACTTCTCACTTCATTCTTTCTGGTGTCAATTTGGTTTAGTTAAGGTTACAACTTGGCGAACAAAGTCAATTTTTTAATGAACCGCCAAGACGCAGAGAATGCAGAGAGAGGAAAGAAATACTTCAACTAACTCAGCGATTTCTAGGACAAAAAACTCCGCGTCTACAAACAAAACTATATTTACCAATGACAAATGACAAATGACCAATGACCAATAACAAATGACAGCCTTCTCCTGTCGGAGACACTACGCGAACACCAGTTATTTTTAATTGCGCCTACCTACTTATGACTAATGCACAACCAAGTAAAAAGCAGTTGCATTTTTTTCTCCCCACATTAAAGCCAGATTCTGATGTCAAACCAATTGATGAGTCAGGAAAATGGCAAGCGCAAAGAAACAAAGTCTTTCAAGATGTCGCCTCTAGTTTAGAGTATAAAGCCCCAAGAGCAGTCAAAAGCGTTAGTTCTGTACCGACAATGTGGGCGCGTCCCCTATCAATGGAAATGGCGCTGCATAATGGTAAGTACCCTATCCGCGATCAAATGATCGAACAATGGCGGGGGATGTTAGCCGCGATCGCCCTCGCAGAAGTCCGTGGTTTTCCCATCACCGCACAACTACTGCAACTGCGAGATTTTAAACACGAAGAATTCGCCCGTTCTTTAACCGAACTTTTACCTAGCGATCGTAATAGTCTTTATACATTAGATAATAAACATCCTTGGGAAGATATTTATATATTTTTATGGGATGGTAAACCGGTTGGTATTACAACACCAAGTACCTTAGTTTGTCCCTCAGAGGAAGGCAGATGGATCGGATTACCTTGGTGGGAAGATGGGATATTAAAATCCCCAATTCGCCATCTCAATAGCACAGAAAAATCACTCCTGTGGCGCTGGTTAGAAAATCTCCGCAAAGAGTTAGGTAACTATCAAGGTAAGAAACAAGCTATTAACATGATTGGGGGATTGATCGATCAATTCCGCACCGATTTAAATGCAGATACTCAACCAGCCATAAGTTTAACAGAAGATCCCCAATTTTTTGGCGTACCCCTCAATCGCGGTGTACTCAACGCATTAAATAAACCTCTCAAAGCACTGGAGAAACCTTCTAATGTCCGGTTAATTCCCAGTCCCGAAAAAGGTGTATTACCTGACTTATTAATTATCGATCCAGAAATTGCCAAAGCTTGGAATGAATCACCACAACATATCTGGGTACATGGAGGGAAAACCCTAGCATCTTTAAAAATAGAAGATTTGCGGACTAAAAAACTGGTTTGGCAAACTGTGCAATGGATTGAATCGAAAGATTTATTCTTACCGGAATTCTCTTTTATCAATCAAGAAGAAGCCTTACCTGGCGCTTATCTTCCCAAAGAAACAGTACCTTTAACCTTTGAAGGCGAACGAATTACCCCCCTAATTCCTCTCAATCCCAAACTGCTAGAGTATTTAACACCAGAAGAGATAAATCGGCGGATTCAATTCCAGCCATTTAATGGTGATGAGGGGCCGCAAGTTAGAGTAATTTTGGATTTACCTCTAGCAGGGTTAAACGATGGCAATCCACCTGCTAATTATCGCATATCTAAAGATTATCCCCTCAAACAAGATAACGCTTTAGCAGAAGTGCCGGTTTTAGAAGTTTGGCCTAATTTTCGTGCCAAAGGCTGGAAAACATATTATGCCTTCTATTACGATGGTGAACACGAAAATGATACTTTTCAAGTCTTTCTACCAGAAGCCAAACAACCACATATTTTCAAAGATGGTAGGGGTTCCTACCAAATGGCTTATTTAGAACAATTTCCATCCGTTATTATTTGCCAAGGTAAAGACAGAAAACTCTTAGGTTTAATGTTGCTCCAAGCTCCAGATGAAATTGAACTGAGAAGTTCCTGGACAGTTGGTGTAGATTTCGGCACTTCTTTTACCAATATTTATGTGAATAGAACTGATGTAGCCGAACCATTAAAACTAGAAAATTTACATCTCAAAGTTACAGAATTTAACCCAGAAACTCGGTTACCACTGTTGTATGAATACTTCATACCTGAGAATTTTATTCCTGTAGAAAAGCCATTACCTTTATCTAGTGTACTCACCATTAGAGGTAACTCAGGAGCCAGTCAAGAAAAATGGCAACCGATTTTTGACGGTCGAATTTATGTACCCGATCGCAACCGATTTAAGCCTCAAGAAGACTGGATTAAAACCAATCTTAAGTGGGAAGAATCGCAGAACTTGAGTTACAATCAATTGTTTCTCAAACACCTAGCTTTACACATTTCCGCCTTAGCCGCTAAGAACCGTGTTAAAGAAATTCAGTGGTCGTTATCTTTCCCATCAGCATTTTCTAAGGGTGATAAAAATAGATATGCTAAGACATGGCAAGATTTAACCAAAGAATTACAAGCCAAGACAGGAATTATTCATAAATCACCACAAATAGATAATGCAGATTATTTCCGTTCCGAAAGTTTAGCAGTAGCTCAATATTTTGCCGATCAAGAAGGACACGATCTAGTTAATACTACCTGTATTGATGTGGGAGGTGGAACTTCTGACATCTCAATTTGGGAAGAAGAAAATCTCGTTCATCAATGTTCAGTGCTATTCGCCGGACGCGATTTATTTTCTCAATTTTTAGAACTTAATCCTAAGTTTATGGAAACTAGATTTGGGATTGCTGCTGCTGAAGTCAAAGGATTAAAAGGTACTGCATTTAATCCCAAGCTAGATGTGTGGTTGAGATTGGAAGGCGATAATTGGCTCAATAATAAACGCGAATATATTGCAGATCAACCCGATTTTCAAGGATTGATCCAACTCACAGCAATTGGCACGGCGGGATTGTACTATTATGTGGGTATTTTATTAAAAGTTCTGCACAAAGAAGGCAAATATAGCCGTGATGAAATCACCCCTGTATATATAGGTGGAAATGGCGGGAGATTTTTACACTGGCTAGCTGAAGGTGGAAGATTTGATCGCTACTCGGAAATTAACGAATTACTCAGCCGAATTTTGAGTAAAGCTTCTGGCTTTGAAGATACAGAAGTATCCACACAATTAAGTCAAAATCTCAAAGATGAAGTAGCTTGCGGTTTAGTGCTGAATCAAACTAAGTTGCAAGGATTGAAGAAGAAAGCTAAAGATCCATTAATTGCTGGAGAATATTCGGAAATTAATGGTAGACAAATGAACTGGAATCAGCGCTTGGAACTGTTAGACGAAGAAGATGGAATTGAGCAATTTAAAATCCCTACATTGGAAATTTTACCGAAATTCCTTTATGACTTCCATATGACTTTAAAGGAACTGGAGATTGAAGGAATCAAATCTTTAGAAGGATATAAAAGAAGTCCAGATCCGCAAAGCAACGACAAATTATGGCGTGAAACCAACCGCGAATTGACTAATGTTTTACTCAAAATCAAAGGTAAATCAGATGAAATTCGCTTAGAACCTCCCTATATACTCGGTTTGAAAGCGCTGTTGAAGGTTTTAGGTAAGCAGTGGGCCGATAAATGGTCTAAGTAAAAAATCCTCAAATCCATAGTGCGTTTGGATTTGAGGTCAAATTATGTTATGTGCTGACAGTTATTTGAGGTAGTAAGCCATATCATATTTTTCTCCATTACTTGCAGCCTATCTCAAATAAATTTATACTAACCAGCCATTAAGCGATCGCAGAATTTCTAGGAGAGCAATAATACTTATGTCACAATCCCCATTTGACCATATTCATCCTAAATCAACTCCACACCCTTCAACAACTGAGACTTATAACACATTTATGGATGATTCTGAAGCGCAAGATACAGAAGAAATCCGCCAACAACAAAACTTAAAAAATGCTTTGGAAGAAATGCTGTCTACATTTGAGAAACTAAGCAAAAAACTTCCAGATACTATTCGTATTAGTAATATAGAAAGATTAGATAAGACAGAACTCAAGAAGTTAGAAGATGGGAATCATAAAATAGAGCAATTCCGTCAAGATTTTTGGAATTTTTATAAACCTAGTCTCAAATATGAGCTAGGAATAACTACTGCAACTCAGTCAGAAAAACCTCCTTCTACTTCAACATCTACTTCTAAACAAAATAGTCAGCATCAAGAAATTTCAGAGCATTCAGCCCAATCCTATCAGGAGCAATTACAACTCCAGCCTATTCTTCTAGAAAAATTAATACAAATAGCTTCAGATATCCAATCTATATGCTCACAAATTGAGAAACAATCAGCTTATATAAACGATAACTTAAAAACCGCAATAGTAACAGAGGTAATCACAGAAATTAAAAAATATTTTGTCGCTAATCCTCAAGAAAATTTATTAGAAAAAGATACTGTGCCAGATGAAAAGCCAGACAAGCATCGTTCTGAAATAACCCAGACACGGGAAACTCAATCTCAACAAGTATTTAGCCAATCTTCTAATGAATACCAGTTACCTTGGGTGTCAAAGTATAATCAAAATCCAGATTATTTTGCAACATTCGCGCTGGAAGTTTCAGCAACAGAAGAAAGTATTAATCAACGTCGCCTTGGTACTAATCAAGCAGTAATTATTGAAAAAGTGAAAAAAGGTAGAGGAAATTATTGGCTACTAGCTGATACCAATGAACATTACTTAGTGCCTAAAGGAGAATTAAAAATTAATCAGTATAATTTACCAACAATTGCAGCCCTATTTCAATGTACTGGAGAATCTCCAGAAAATTCTCAGAAGTTTACACTCGTGAGACCTGCGATGGTTTTTCCTATAGAATCCGAAAAATGGCAACTTGAAACAGTTGGTATGTTAAAATTTGAAGCCTAGATATTTACATAACCAACGAATATTCTTCATCGAGCAATATTGCACCCTGAGATTATTTAAAATGGTGCAAAGTGTAAATAAGAAATCCTAAAAACCTTTTCAGTTTAGATTTGATGTCAAATTATGTTAGATGCTGACAGTTATTTGGGTTAGTAGGCGTTATCATAAGTTTTCTAAATTACCTGCAGCACAAATTCAAAAAAATTTATACTAATGAGCTATCAGGCGATCGCATAATTTCTCAACGAGAGATCATACTTATGTCAACCTACCCATGTCCAATTTGTGGCAACCCAAACTACAGCAATCAGCAATATTGTTCGCAGTGCGAATTTCCCGTAGCACATCTTGCTTCTGCTTTTCCTATAGTAAAGGAAGAACAAGTAGTGAAATGGTCACAGGACAAATATTGGGAAATACAAAAACTCTCACAAAAACATTCTTCAGTAAATGATAGTTTAGACCGAACAACTGATAAGCCAGAGTCGCCAGACTATGCAAAATTGCAGGACAGAATTAAACAATTAGAGAAAGAGAAAGCCGAAATAGAATCCAGATTTCATCTCATGGATGAGAAATTGACTGAACTCGAAAAGAAACTTCCACAAGCTATTATTGTTGACGCAACTACTGAACAAAAGCTAAATGATTGGGGAAGTAATCTGGCTGCTAAAATCGATAAATGGAATAACGAACAGCAATCAGAATGTAAAAACGTATTTCATAATTTACGCTCTGAGTTAAAACGGTCAAAGTGTGAATTAAAAATTCAAACACCACAAGATACACAAAAAAGTAACGTCTCTGTAACAACTCCAACAAAGTTGCAAAATCACGATGAAATACAACAGCAGCCTCGTTTAGAACAATTGCAACCGCTATTCTCAGAACTATTTTCACCAATCGAAAAACATTTTATTGACAATATACAATCTCTCAAAACTGAGGTCATAGCGGAAATCAAAAATTATTTAGATTCTAGAGATCAGGAAAATTTACTAAAAACTAATATCCCCCCAGAAGAGACAATAAGAAATCCTGAACCAGAAGTAATCCAACTAGTAGAAATTCAACCGCAAGAAGTAACTCATCACCCACTACCTTCTGCTGAGTCCCAGATCCCTTGGGTATCAGCTTATAATCACAACCCAGAAAAGTTTTCCAAATTCGCCCTAGAAGTTTCAGTCACAGAAGAAAGTATTAATCGACGAGGTTTTGGTAACAACCAACCAATAATTATTGAAAAAGTCCGCAAGGGTAGAGGAAATTATTGGCTACTAACTGATGCCAATGAACATTATTTAGTACCTAAAGGAGATTTAAAAATTAATCAGTATAATTTTCCAACAATTGAGGCCTTATTTCAAAGTATTGGAGATTCACCCGAAAACTCTCAGAAATTTACACTTGTAAAACCTGCTATGGTTTTTCCTTTAGAATCCGAAAAATGGCAGCTTCAAGAACGGGGTCTACTGCAATTCTAACTTAGATTTAGCAGCATTGGTTACAACTATTAGCTTTAGGTAAAACCACGATTGCTTGCTTATGAAAAAGGTGAAAATTAAGAAATCATTACCAGCTTTATTAATAGTCTCATATCTATTAATAACCTGTCAAGCTGTAATCGCATTTGCTCATGAAAAACATAGTAATTCCTATTTCCTCAGCCAGCAAAATCCAACCGTTAATAGTGCAGAAATTACAGAAATAACACAGGCTTATAATGAATTTGATAATTCTCTAAAAATTCTGCTAAACCAACTCCAAGATGTAATTGACAACAAGCTTAACTCCAAATCTCTCGATTTTAAAACACCAAATGCACAACTAAAAAAACTGCGCCAAGTCAACAATAATTTGCTGGAAATAGAAAAATCTAATTTAAGCGATACCTTCAGTAATATCAACAATACTATCACTGAAATTTCAAAAGTAATTGAGCCTTTATCCCAGGGGTTGACATCTAAAAATGTCACGCAAATTCAAAATTATCTTGATCTTCCTGATAAAGATCCGCAAGTTAAGAGAAATTTAGGTAGTTTTGGGGAAATCACCCAAAAAAATATACAAGAATTTTTAATTAATCGGCATCAAAAGTTAGCTGAATATATGCAATTATTAACAAATAATAGCCCAAGTGAATCAGCTAATTTATTAGATGAAAATAAACAGCTAAAAGCAGAAATTAATAATTTTACTTGGAAATATAACTTATCTGTTATCGCTGCATTTGTCGCAGGTATATGTGTGGGATTTTTCAGGAAACTTCCCAGACAAAAAATCCGCAATCAACGCACACATCTTAAGCCAAATACTCCTCCTTATATCGAGGAAGCCGATCCAGATTATTCTCCAAATCCCGACGATCAAAATTATCCTTCACAAACTGCGATCGCATCACCGTCACCCCAACCCCCAACAGAAACAAATCCACCACCAAGAGAAAATCCTGCTAATAGCCAAGCAGAAAATACCAACAGGTCTATTAGTAGAATAATTCATAATGCATCTGTAAATGAATTAATAACAATTTATAATCAAAATCGCAATTCATTATCTAAATATTCTACAGAAGTTTCCGAAACCGAGGAAAGCATTAATCAACGTCGTTTAGGTAGTCATCAAGCAGCAATCCTAGAAAAAGTCAGTAAAGGTAAAGGTAGTTATTGGATAATCAATAAAGAAGGACTAGATTATCTTGTTCCCAAAGGAAGTATCAAAATCAATGAATTTAATTATAAAACAGTTGAATCTTTATTTGATTGTCAAGGCTATCAACCAAATATCTCCAGTGATTTTGTACTGCTTAAACCAGCACAAGTTACCTCAATTTCTCAACAAATGTGGCAAATTGTTGATTACGGTGTGCTAAGATTTTAATAAATCAACATCATTTTATAAATAAATAAATAAATTAATCTATAGTAATTCTAAATAATTCCTGAACAACAAGATCCCCTACATCTTAAAAGTAGGGGATCTGAAACCTTATTAATTGTCACCAATGAAAATTGAATTTTTTAACATAAACCTTTCGGAATTAATTCAAATTTATAATCATGTACCTAATCTCCTTTCAAGAAAAGCAATCAAAGTTTCCTTGACAGAAGATAGCCTCATCACCCAAAACAATCAACTAATTTTTCTAGAAAATGCGAGAAATGGTAACTATTGGGTAATCGCTACTGAAGATAGCAACTATTGGCTTTTACCAAAAACCAATCTCAAAATAGATTCATTTAAATATGAAACACTGAAATCTTTATTTCATTGTGATGGATATCAACCAGAAAATACTAGTAAATTTTCCCTACTACATCCAGCTAGAGTTTCTCTTACACCGAGTAGTTTGAAGTGGAAACTTGAAGAAAGGGGAAGATTAGATTTTTTAGATGTTGCTAAAACTGCGGAATTATCTCAATTACAAGCTGAACTGGAATCGATGTATGAAGAAAATAACAAACTCCAATTTCAATTAGAGTCATTAACTCAATATCCTCATCTACTTCAATCTCAGTTAAAACACTTAAGTGAACAGATTCAAGCCCAAAAGCAGCAGTTTAACCAAAAAATACAGCAAACTGCACAGGAAAGCCAATCTCTGTTAAATATTTTGAACAATAATCTTAATAAGATAGATACAGAGCTAAAAGAAATCAAAAATTATTTAGTCTCAAATCATAAACAAAATTTATCAAAAAGTAACATTGACTCAAATCAAAACACAATAAATTACGAATATCAAGTAATCCAACAACCAGTAGATCAATATCAAATACCATCTTCCAGTCAACCTTCTGGTGAGTCCCAGTTCCCTTGGGTATCAGCTTATAATCACAACCCAGATAATTTTTCAAAATTTGCTCTGGAAGTTGCCGATACAGAAGACAGTATTAATCAACGCCGCCTTGGGAATAACCAAGCAGTAATTTTTGAAAAAGTTCGTAGGGGTAGAGGAAATTATTGGCTACTAACTGTAAAAAATGAAAATTATTTAGTCCCTAGAGGAGATTTAAAAATTAATCAATATAATTTACAAACAATTACAGCTTTATTTCATTTTATTGGAGATTTTACAGAAAATTCTCCAAAATTTACACTTGTAAAACCTGCTATGGTTTTTCCTTTAGAAGCCGAAAAATGGCAACTTCAAGAACGTGGTGTACTTAAATTTGAATTTTTTCTATGAATCTTTTAAGAAATTTAATATTAATTATTTAATATGCTCAATCCAGAAGATTTTGAAGAAATTTTCACAAAACTTAATTATATATTTGATAAGGTTAGTGAATTAGATCGGAGATTGGTTTTTTTAGAGAATTCTTTGGGAAATCTAAATAAACCCACTCTTATAGACTCAGGAATAAAGGTAGCTGAGGCTATGGAAATTCCGACAATTAACAAAGTCAATTTTTCCAAAAATGAGTTACTAGAAATTTATAATAGTGACTTCCGGCAGCTAACTACTTATGTCATAAAAGTATCAGTAACAGAAGATAGCTTGTCTCAACAAAATTTTCAGAAAATTTTATTAGAAAAAAGAAGAAATGCTAACTATTGGATTATAGTTACTGAAGAGGATGATTACTATCTTTTACCAAAAGGTAATCTAAAAATTGATCGATATAATTATCAAATCATAGAATCTTTGTTTCAGTGTCATGGATACCAGCCTGATGTACATAACAAATTTATCCTGAATCAGCCTGCTATCGTTGAGCTAACATCAAATGGGCAACAATGGATGTTAGCTCAAAGAGGAGTATTGCAATTTACAACTGCTTTGGATGGTTCAGAGGTAGTAGATATTAAAAATTTGGCTGAAAATCCTGCTGATAACAGCAATATCAAAGGTCAGTTAGACGCTTCTATTTCTATATTTAAACATATATCAATATACCCAGAAGAGCGTCTGCGATCGCCTGGAGAAATATCATTAGTTAATGACTATAATCAAAATCCTAATCTCTTTACTTCGCTATATTCTGTCATCGAAGTTCGAGAATCTGAAGAAAGCATTAATAGAGTCTTTTTTATTAACAACGAACCTAAAATTCAACTTGTCAAACTTCACCCAGGTCATTACTGGATCGTAGTTGCCGAAAACATAAGTTATCTATTTCCTAAGTTTAATATTATAATTACTCAGGAAAATTTAGACATAGTGCAAGATATATTTGAATGCCAAAACTATCACGATAATCATTCTCATCCATTCACCTTAATCCAGCCAGGAAAATTATCTCCTTTGTTCCCAGAGGATACCGACTCAGTGCTGACCTCAGTAGATCGGTGGATCTTGTTAGAACGGGGAGTACTGCGATTTAAATTTTAAAGTAAACAATCGACATTTGCTATTTATCACAATATACTGTAAACTCTTTTACCGGCAGGCATAACCCACATCATCTTTTTGCGGGTGAACTTCTGATACAACCTGCTCGTTATGACTGCCAAATTGTAGTCAATTCACTCCTGACAACCTTAGCCTTGATTTACTGTGCTAACTGCGTAGAGCCAATGAATCAATAAATTAAGGGTCTCAGTGATTGTGCATAACTTTATTAAGCGATATTGACATATATCTTAAGGAATATTCTTGCTATTACACATATTAAATAGCTAAAACTAGCAATTATTCTTTAAAGACTAAAGATTCCTTTAATTTAAGCGTTGTAACTCCCGTTTTTTAAGGATAACATGGTAAATATTGTGTACTGACGACTCATACCAGATTTGGTATCCGATTTTCTATGGAAATTCAATTAATCAATATAGGTTTTGGCAACATCGTGTCTGCTAATCGAGTAGTTGCCATTGTTAGTCCAGAATCTGCGCCAATCAAGCGGATCATTACCGATGCAAGGGACAGGGGCCAACTTGTTGATGCGACTTACGGGCGTCGGACTAGGGCGGTAATTATTACCGATTCCAGCCACGTAATTCTCTCAGCGATTCAACCGGAAACTGTAGCCAATCGCTTCGTGATTTCTCGGGAGCATCAAGTTGTAGATAATTAACTAAAGATGGACTAACATCCCTACACTATTTACCCCGTATCAGCAGTACTATGTGAATTAGACGATTTTTCTGTCACCCTTGTGACCAATTCCTTAGTCAAGAGTTACACAGCTAACAGATACTAGACTAATGAATTTAGCTCTATCGATTAATTCACAGGTTTAGCTGATAATGCAAGTTCTACCCATTCAGAGTGGTGCTACTACTACCAAAGAGTTCCCGTCTTCCGGACGGCTAATTGTTTTAACCGGGCCTAGTGGGGTTGGCAAAGGCACTTTGCTACGTGCTTTGTTGCAACGTCATCCAGAACTTTACTATTCGGTTTCGATGACAACCCGTTCTCCTCGCCCAGGAGAAATTAACGGCAAACACTATTACTTTGTGAGCCGCGCTAAATTTGAACAATTGGTTGCCCAAAGGGAATTCTTAGAATGGGCAGAATTTGCAGGTAATTATTACGGTACGCCCCGAGAAGCTGTGCTTAACCAAGTTGGGTCTGGAAAATTGGTTGTACTAGAAATTGAGCTGGAAGGGGCAAGACAAATTCGCACTTCTTTCCCTAGTGCCCATAGTATTTTTATCTTGCCACCTTCATTTGATGAGTTAGAGAAGCGGATTCGCGGTCGCGCCCAAGATTCAGAAGCTGCGATCGCCCGTCGTCTCCAACGCGCTCAAGAAGAAATAAAAGCAGCTGATGAGTTTGACATTAAAATCGTTAATGACGATTTTGAAACCACTGTAAAAGCTCTAGAAGCGGATTTATTTGGCTAATTCCCATTCAAGTTCAAAAGTTAGTGGGCAGAAGCGAAAATTAATTAAAGCCTTGTTTGACACTCCCCGCCCTAAAGGGTCGGGGATTCTACATTCACCCTAGTTACTTGCTCTACCAGGGTTTCCCCAAGCAGAGTAGAGGTTACTAGTCCTGTAGCGTTA
>NZ_JACJQG010000062.1 GCF_014696435.1 Calothrix anomala FACHB-343
TGGGATATGCTTTACTCATGTTGCTCTCTCGGTGCTGTCTACTATCTATTCACAGCGTATACCGAGAGAGCTTTTTTACAATCTGTCCGACTTTTCAAACATCCTCTAAGAGACAACTCGATCGCAAAGAAGAGAGTTGACACTCACCGCCCTAAAAGTGCGGTGATTCTTGGGCTGAATCTTGCCTCCACCAACAATGTTGATTTTGGGCTGACAGTTTCATGTTTAGTCCGACTACACTTTTTACAGCAAGCACTCTTATGGACTACTCCCCAAGCGTAAATTCGGGTATGCCCTACCCTATTTGATTTTTATTTTCTCCCACCTATGCCATATTTTTAGAGGGCAGTGAGGTATTGGGGCAACCCTTGAGGGCTGGTGACACTAGCCTTTATCCAACGGTCAGTTCGCGTGCCACGACTACACATCTGATTTTCCGGTTGTACTCATTTTACCAGAAAGGCGTCCTAGAAGGACGGGGTTTTAGACCCATTCTCCTGATAATGAAAAAAGTAGCCGTGTTTGGTAATACTGGAGGCGGTAAATCAACTCTCAGCCGGAGATTATCAGAAATTACTGGTTTACCACTCTACATTTTAGATAAAATTCAATATCAACCAGGGGGCGCTAAAATTTCAGATGAAGAGTATCAGCGCATTCATGCGGAAATTTTAGCTAATAACCAATGGATTATTGATGGCTTTGGTTCAATGGAAACTCTTTGGCCTAGACTCAACGAAGCGGATAGTTTGGTATTTATCGATTTACCCCTATATGTGCATTTTTGGTGGGTAACTAAACGGTTAATTACAGGTTACTTTCAACCCCCAGCAGGCTGGCCGGAAAATAGTCCTATCTTCAGTAGTTCGCTAAATAGCTACCGCGTGCTGTGGTTATGCTACAAATATTTGACGCCAAAATATCGTGAGTATATTGCACAGGCTGAAAGTAGCAAAAAGATTTATCATATTCGTTCAGTGCAAGAGATTGGGCAGTTTTTTAAATCAATTGAAAGTCAGAATAAATAACAGTTTGAGGTTGGGCGATCGCTATATTAGTTAAATGTTACATTTACTACCATATAAAATATGTCTTTAATTCTATCCCTTCTAGAAATGGGATAAAAGACAACCCAACACCGTCAACCGTCAACCGTCAACCGTCAACGTGAAATACCCCCACATTACCCTTGTGGTAAAGTCATTGGCTGTGTGCGATTCGAGAATTACGGCAAAACTTTATAATTTGTAATCTGTTCGCAGTAAGCTTGTTTGATGGTATTTCTCTCAATCTACTATGGCAACGATTAACGACAACTACCTGAAGCTGAAAGCAGGTTACCTATTTCCCGAAATTGCACGGCGGGTAAATGCCTTTGCCCAAGCCAATCCAGATGCGAAAATTATTCGGTTGGGGATTGGCGATGTTACAGAACCTCTACCTGAAGCTTGCCGCACAGCGATGATTAAAGCTGTAGAGGAAATGGGCGATCGCGCAACTTTTAAAGGCTATGGCCCCGAACAAGGTTATGCTTGGTTAAGGGAAAAGATTGCAGCGCAAGATTTCCAAGCTAGGGGTGCGGATATCGACGCCTCGGAAATTTTTATTTCTGATGGTTCTAAATGCGATACGGGGAATATTTTAGAAATTTTTGGACATGATAATGCGATCGCTGTTACCGATCCGGTTTATCCTGTCTATGTAGATACTAATGTCATGGCAGGTAATACAGGTGTCGCTAACGATAAAGGCGAGTTTGCTGGCTTAGTCTATCTCCCCATTACCGCCGAGAATAACTTCACCGCAGAGATACCAAACCAGAAAGTCGATTTAATTTATCTTTGCTTTCCCAATAACCCCACCGGCGCAACTGCTAGTAAGGAACACCTGAAAGCTTGGGTAGACTATGCAAAGGCGAATAACTCGATTATTTTCTTTGATGCTGCTTACGAAGCTTACATCACCGATCCGGCAATTCCCCATTCGATTTATGAAATTGAAGGTGCTAGGGATGTCGCCATTGAGTTTCGTTCTTTCTCCAAGAATGCAGGTTTCACCGGCACTCGTTGTGCTTTAACTGTCGTTCCCAAAACTTTGACAGCCAAAGCGGCTGATGGTTCTGATGTTGAACTGTGGAAACTGTGGAATCGTCGCCAGTCTACCAAGTTTAACGGCGTATCTTACATTGTACAGCGCGGTGCGGAAGCTGTTTATTCCCCAGAAGGACAGGCGCAAATCCAAGGATTAGTCAGCTTTTATTTGGAAAACGCCAAAATTATTCGCGAAAAGCTAACAGCCGCCGGATTGTCAGTATATGGTGGTGTCAATGCCCCTTATGTTTGGGTAAAAACTCCCAATGGTTTATCAAGTTGGGAATTTTTTGATAAATTACTGCAAAACGTCAACGTTGTTGGCACTCCTGGTTCTGGCTTTGGTGCTGCTGGCGAAGGTTACTTCCGCATCTCTGCATTTAATAGCCGAGAAAATGTAGAAGAAGCTATGCAACGAATTACCACTGGCTTGTCTTTGTAAGTCTGTTTTGACTATAGTGCGATCGCATATTCAAAGCTGATGGCTCAGATATGCGATCGCATTATATTATCATTGGTCATTGGTCAAAGAAGAGGACAAGGGGCATTGGGCATTGGGCATTGGGCATTGGGCATGGGAGACATTGAGAATTATTTATTTGTCTGCGTCACGCTCCAAGTCTACTTTTCCCCCCTGCTCCCCTGCCTCTTTGGTCATTTGTCATTGGTATACCCTTGAGAATACAGCGAATTGCAACTTGGTGAGGTACAGATAATCGTTGATTGTAGGGGCATTGGCACTGCCATGCCCCGAAGCGCGTACCTCATTTACCTGAAATATGCTTTATATTGATTATTTGCTAATATTATTTGAATTATTATTATATTTTTCTATACCTGCATAAATAGTTATGGTTAATTTAAAAACCATAGATTATCAGTGTTTTGCAGGTGATATCGATAAAATATGACTAAGAAATATCAAATTTTATTGAGACTTTATTTTTCCTGTCTTGCAATACTAAATTGGCCTCAGTGAAATTTTTAAAGATTAGATAAAGTTAGGTATCCTCCCAAGAATTTATGGTAAGTAAATACTCAGGTTAACTCTGAGTTAAGAAGGTAAAAACAAGGAAAACATATTCATTATTGATGCTTGTATAGTTCTGACAGTAGTAACCATCCTTGATTAAAAGTGCGATCGCCCCATCAATCCCAAATTAAAGTATGGATAATTTCCCCAAGCATTACTAGTAAATCGCAGTATTTCTCGCCAAGAGAGCAACATCAACAATAAGTTGCTCGCTGAAAATTGTCCTGCTTTGTGAGATAGGAATTGTACATTTAGCGCCAAGTTAGTAACAAGATAAATTATTTACAAAAAAATAAAACAATGGCAATAATTTACGGAACTACATTAGACGATATCCTCAATGGAACTACTAGTGGCGATCGCATTTACGGTTATGCAGGTAATGATGTCCTCAATGGTGGTAGCGGTAACGATACACTTTCTGGGGAAGTGGGTAACGATACATACATCGTTGATAGTCTTGGCGATGTTGTCAGTGAAGATAATCGTGCAGGTGGCGATCGCACAATCAGCGCTGCAAATTTTCTAGTCGTTGCTTAATAGCGCGCAATTTCTTTATTAGGGATTGAGCAATACTTAAACCCCTAATAGTCTTTGTATGGCTGGCTTTAACCATCATACCTATATATTTACAAATTTTTAGGAAGAAAATCATGGCAACAATTAAAGGTACTGCTGCTGACGATATCCTCAATGGCACTACTAGCAGCGATATCATTTACGGTTATCAAGGTAATGATGTCCTCAATGGTGGCAGCGGGAA
This sequence comes from Calothrix anomala FACHB-343, assembly GCF_014696435.1. Taxonomy (GTDB): domain Bacteria; phylum Cyanobacteriota; class Cyanobacteriia; order Cyanobacteriales; family Nostocaceae; genus Aulosira; species Aulosira anomala_A. The sequence continues at coordinate 3,887 of NZ_JACJQG010000062.1, forward strand.
CGATACCCTTGATGGCGGTAGCGGTAACGATACACTTTCTGGGGGAGGGGGTAACGATACATACATCGTTGATAGCCTTGGCGATGTTGTGAGTGAAGACAATGGTGCAGGCGGCGATCCTGGCGGTAGCAAAGATACAGTCATTTCTTCAGTAAACTGGACATTAGGCAATTATATTGAAAGACTTACCCTCACTGGCGCAGCTATTTCTGGCACGGGAAACAATCTCAATAACAGAATTACGGGTAATGAATTTAACAATATTATCAATGGTGGAGAAGGCAACGATACCCTAGAAGGTCTGGCAGGAAATGATAATTTGTATGGTGGGCTAAGTAATGACACAGTCTACGGTGGTGACGGTAATGACTATATTTACGACAATCAAGGCAAGAACAAACTCTACGGTGAAAATGGTAATGATGAGCTAAGTGTTACCTCTTCATCTACAAGTAACACTTTAGACGGTGGTTCTGGTAATGACTACTTGTATGCCCATAACTCCAGTGGCAATAATACCCTCAAAGGCGGATCTGGCGATGATTACTTATATATCGTCTCTTCCTTGGGTAATAACAGACTGAGTGGGGATGAGGGAAATGATATCTTTGCGCTTCGAGGATCTAGCGGGAACAATACACTTTCTGGCGGTACTGGCAATGATACCTTTAATGTTGCCAGCGTTACAGGCGCAAATAGGTTTTCTGGCGGCGATGGTAATGACTCTTTCTATCTATCTGCAGGTAATACAGCTTCGTTAGTAACCCAAACAATATATGGGGATGGTAATAGCGATTACTTGGATGTCGATTACATCAGTGCGAATGGTGGTATCATCATGACCTTGGATGGAACCACAACTAACGGCTCAATTACTGCTGGCACAAATAAGATTAGCTTTTCGAGTATTGAAAGCTTCAATATCATAGGTACAAACTACGATGATAGTATTAAAGGAGGCAATGGCAACGATAGATTTTACGGAGGCTATGCTGGTAATGATCGGATTAATGGTGGTGCCGGTCACGATTTCTTGAAAGTTGACTATGATGAGCCTGACAGTGGCATCACCATGACTTTAGATGCAAGCACTGGTAGTGGTACGATCGCCAACGGTACAAACTTTATTCGCTTTCAGAATATTGAACAATTTGAGATCGGTGTTACCAGCTATAATGACTTGCTTCTAGGTGGCAATGGAGACGATACTTTCCGGGGGGGCGGTTATAGTAGTAATGGTGGCAATGATGTCATTGATGGTGGTGGCGGTAACGATTTATTAAGGCTTGATTATTATGAAGATGGCGGCCCATTAATCATGTCCTTAGATGCAAACACTACTAGTGGCACCATTACAACAGGTAGCAACTTTATTCACTTCTCGAATATTGAACGTTTCCATATATTTGCTACATACGAAAATGATACCCTAGTGGGTGGTGATGGCGACGACTACCTCGCAGGAGGTTTTTATGGCAATGATGTCATTCGTGGTGGCAATGGTAATGATTATCTCCGTGGGAGTTATGATGGCATTAGCTATTTAGATGGCGGTAATGGCGACGACATCATCATTGGCGGTGCAAAAGGCTACGATACTATCATTGGCGGTGCAGGTAATGACATAATTGGGAGTGAAGATTCTGGAAATCAGACCGTTTATGGTGGTGATGGTGACGATAGGATAGGCAGCGACTATTCTGATGGGAATAACATCTTCAATGGAGAAGATGGTAACGATCTCCTTAACCTCAGATATTCTGGTGGCAATAACATCTTAACCGGCGGTAATGGCAACGATTCGCTGACTATTGAAGATACTGGTGGCAATAATATCTTAAATGGTGGCAATGGTAATGACTATTTAGCTATACGCGGTGATTCCTATGGCGATAACACTCTTCAGGGTGGCAATGGGGATGATACATTGAGTTGCTATTATGGTAATGATTTACTCATCGGTGGTGATGGTAATGATTATCTCACTGGTGGTAGCGGTGATGATACCTTTGTTTTCAATAATTACAGTCAAGGGATTGATACTATCTCCGACTTCAAGAGCTACTCGATCGGATATGACGGGATTGATTATACTTATACCTATGATAATGATGTGATTCAAGTATCTGCTGCTGGTTTTGGTGGTGGCTTATCCATCGGCGAACTCTCATCAAGTCAATTTACCATTGGTGCGGCTGCTAATGATAGCAATCAGCGATTTATCTACAACGATATTACAGGTGGTTTGTACTTTGACTCAGATGGCAGTGGAACTGGATTTGCCCAAGTACAATTTGCACAATTGTTCGATTCACGATCCAGTGTACCAGCTATCAGCACTGCGAATATTAGAGTCGTAGCTTAATAGCGCGCAATTATCACCAGGGGTTGAGCAATGCTTAAACCCCTAATAGTCTTTGTATGGCTGGCTTTAACCACCATAGCTATATGTTCACAAATTTTTTAGGCAGAAAATCATGGCAACAATTAAAGGTACTGCTGCTGACGATATCCTCAATGGAACTACTAGCAGCGATATCATTTACGGTTATGCAGGTAATGATGTCCTCAATGGTGGCAGCGGGAACGATACCCTTGATGGCGGTAGCGGTAACGATACACTTTCTGGGGGAGGGGGTAACGATACATACATCGTTGATAGCCTTGGCGATGTTGTGAGTGAAGACAATGGTGCAGGCGGCGATCCTGGCGGTAGCAAAGATATAGTTATCTCTTCAGTAAACTGGACATTGGGCAATTATATTGAAAGACTTACCCTCACAGGCGCAGCAATTTCTGGCACGGGAAACACCCTCAGTAACAGAATTACGGGTAATTCACTTAACAATATCCTCAATGCTGGAGAAGGCAACGATACCCTAGAAGGCAAGACAGGAGAAGATTCACTGTATGGTGGGCTAGGTAATGACACAATATACGGTGGTGACGGTAATGACCGTCTTTACGACTTTGAAGGTAAGAACAAACTCTACGGTGAAGATGGTGATGATGGGTTAGATATTTCTAACTCTTCTGGGAGTAATCTTTTAGACGGTGGCTTAGGCAGGGATTTCTTATATGCTTATAATTCTACAGGCAATAATACCCTCAAGGGGGGATCTGGCGATGATTTGCTGTATATCAACGATTCATCTGGTAATAACACCCTGAGTGGCGATGATGGAAATGACTACTTATATGCCGATAACTCCAGTGGCAAAAATACCCTCAAGGGGGGATCTGGCGATGATAGGTTAGATGTCAACGATTCCTCAGGTAATAACAGTCTCAGTGGTGATGGGGGTAATGATATCTTGGATATCGATTACTCTAGGGGGAACAATACTCTCTCAGGCGGAACTGGGAATGATTACTTTTCTGCCGATTACATCGCGGGGGCTAATAAGTTTTACGGGGGAGATGGTAATGACGAATTTTATATAACCACAACTAATACAACCTCCTTAGTAACTCATATAGTAGACGGAGGGTTAGGTAACGATTTTTTCGACTTATTTTTTCTTAATGCTAATGCTGGCATCACCATGACTTTAGATGCAAGCACCACTAATGGCTCAATTACAGCTGGTAATCAAAAAGTTAGCTTTCAGAATATTGAACGCTTCATTATCAGAGGTACTAACTATGATGACAATATTCAAGGAGGTAATGGCAACGACGGAATAAATGCCAGAGGTGGTGGCAATGATACCATTAGCGGTGGTGCAGGTAACGATGGAATCGGAGCCGAATATTCCATAGGCAACAAGTTCTTCTATGGTGGTATAGGTGACGATTACCTCTCTGTTAGAGAATCGAATGGCAATAACATTTTGGATGGAGGTGATGGTAACGATAAATTAGTAGCCTATGGTGTTAATGGTACTAATAGCCTAAGTGGTGGCGCAGGCGATGACTCCTTTACTTTATTCATTGGTTCGGAAGAATCTGAAACATCTCCTTCTTCTTTAGTTACTCAGACAGTAGACGGAGGTGTAGGTAACGATTACTTGTGGATTATTAACAATATTGCTAACGGTGGTATCATCATGACTTTGGATGCTACCAATACTAATGGCTCAATTACAGCTGGTACGAACAAAACTACCTTCTTGAGTATTGAACAACTGCGCATAAATGCTACAAACTACGATGACAACATTCAAGGAGGCAATGGCAACGACTACTTTGAGTTCATCAGTGGCAATGATACGGTTAATGGTGGTGCAGGCGACGATATCATCGACTTATCGTTTAGTGATAACAATAATATTTTGAATGGAGGTGCAGGTAACGATCGCCTGAATATAAGTTTTGGTAATGCTAATAGTGGCATCAACATGACCTTGGATGGAACCAATACCAATGGCACAGTTACTGCGGGGACTGCCTTTGTTAGCTTCCAGGCTATCGAAAGTTTCTTTATCTTTGGTACAGAATATGATGACAATATTAAAGGAGGCAATGGCGATGATGAATTGTTAGCCTATCGTGGTAATGATACCCTAATTGGGGGTGCAGGTAACGATTCACTATTCGCATCTTCTTTTTATGGCAATAGTATCCTCGATGGTGGTACAGGTAACGATAGACTCACTATTTCCTATGGTTCTTCTGGCAATCACATCTTAAATGGTGGATCTGGCGATGACTCCTTTTATATAGAGCAAAGTCGTACATCGTCCTTGGTGACTCATACGTTAGATGGTGGTACGGGTAACGATTTGTTGTCAATTGATTACATCATTCCTGACGGTGGGATCGTCATGTCCTTAGATGCAACTACGACTAATGGCACAATTACTGCGGGTACATACAATATTAGCTTCCAGAGTATCGAACGTTTAGGGATCAACGGTACAAACTACGATGACAATATTCTAGGAGGGAATGGCGACGACGGCTTAAGAGGAGGCATTGGTGGTAACGATACTATTAGTGGGGGCGCAGGTAACGATGTACTATCTGGATCTTCTAATGGCAGTTGTATCCTCATTGGTGGCGATGGCGACGACATCTTTTATACGAGCGATCGCAATGATACCCTGACTGGTGGCAATGGTAAAGATACTTTTACTGTGTATCATAGGTACTTTAGTCGTATTGATACTATCACTGACTTCAGTACAACGGATGATTTAATTCAGATATTTGCTACTGGTTTCGGTGATGGATTATCGTCCGGTACACTTTTATCGAGTCAGTTTACTATTGGTGCTGCTGCCACAACAAGTACTCAGCGATTTATTTACAATAATGGTACAGGCGCTTTGTACTTTGATGAAGATGGCAGTGCAACTGCATTTACTCAGGTACAATTTGCCCAATTATCTGCTGGATTATCACTTAGCGCTGCTAACTTTATGATTCGTTAATCAATTGCAGATTTTCTGATGTTTGTTTAAAAACGGGTATGGGACATATAGCAATCCTATTTCAGTTGTGAAAAATATCGGTTTTGGCTGTTGACTGGTGAATGTTGACTGTAAACGGTTAACAGCCAAGAATCATTTATGTAATCTTTCACACATTATTTAGGATTGCTATAGGTTGGTACCTATGTTCTATACCTGCTGTCTTTTCATGGGATAATACATCCACATCATAATTTTTTGTGAAATGGTATCAGATATTGCGATCGCCTGTTTCGCAATCATCTGGCATAATTAATTCTTTTTACTTATTTATAAAAGTACAATAAATTAAACCAGTCAAAATCATATAAAAACATATATTTTTGTTTTTTGTAACGCTGAAAAAAAGCTGGAAATATCTCACTCTTAATTAAGATTCATTTGCTGGATTTTGCTAAAAATTTAAATAACAGCAATAGATTTTTAAAGATTGGATAAAGTTCAGATATGTTGAGGGAATTTATGGTAATTAAATAATCAGACCAATGATCTATGAAGATGTAAATAACTAGCCTGTGTTCTAGGAATCAGTTTCCGTACCTTGGAAGTCGGCGACCGCTTTTTTACGATAAGCAGGTTTTGTTGGTGAGTGAGTGGCTTCTGGTTTATTTTGGCATAAATGTGCAAATTCATAGAGCATTGGCATTGAGCAATTAATTAAGCAGCTAGCAACTGCTGAAAATTCTTTGTAAGTGTTTAACTAATCAAAGCTAGGCAATAGCCTAAGAAAATTCAACGCCATGACAATACTGGTAAGGGTTTTCGTTGGTAATTGTTAAGGTTGCAAGTATGTTTACGGCTTGTAACATACTAGCGTGCAATCGCGCTTTTTATTTATGAGGTGCGCGATCGCTTCATTATCGTACTTTGTGGCAGAGGAATTGTGCTCTAAGTACAAAATTTTCTCGTGAAGAATTCAATTGTTTAAAGGAATAAAACAATGGCAACAATTAAAGGTACAGTAGCTGACGACATCCTCAATGGCACTACTAGCAGCGATATCATTTACAGTTATGAGGGTAATGACATTCTCAATGCTGGTACAGGGAACGATACTCTTGATGGTGGTAGTGGCAACGATACTATGTCTGGAGGTTCTGGTAATGATACATACATCGTTGATAGCGCTGATGATGTTGTGAGTGAAGATAATGGTGCAGGCGGCGATGCAGGTGGCATTGATACTATTAAGTCTGCGGTTAATTGGACATTGGGCAATTATATTGAAAAGCTGATTCTAACTGGGACAGCAATTTCTGGGACGGGAAACGCACTCAATAATACGATTACGGGTAATAGATTTAACAATTCACTATCTGGTGGGGATGGTAATGATACCCTCAAAGGCATGGTAGGTGCAGATTCATTGTCTGGCGGTCTAGGTAATGACAAACTCTATGGTGGTGATGATGATGACAACCTCTCTGACAATCAAGGTAACAACAGCCTCTACGGAGAAAACGGCAATGATACGCTAGATGTTTCCAATTCATCTACAAGTAATCTTTTAGATGGTGGCTCGGAACAAGACTACTTATTTGCTAATAATTCCAGTGGCAATAATACCCTCAAGGGGGGATCTGGAAACGATCAATTGTCAGTCAACAATTCTTCAGGTAATAACAGCCTGAGTGGTGATGCAGGAAATGACATTTTTTATCTTGAGGGATCTATCGGTAAAAATACGCTCTCTGGTGGGACTGGAAACGATCAGTTTTATATCAATGGAGTTACGGGCGCTAATACGTTTTTTGGGGGGGATGGGAATGATGAGTTTGATGCTCGTGGAGTTACAGGTGCTAATACGTTTTTTGGGGAGTATGGGGATGATGACTTGTCCATCAATGATTCCGCAGGTAATAACACCCTGAATGGTGATGCAGGAAATGACACCTTATCTGCTCAGGTTGCTAGAGGTGATAACACCCTGAACGGTGGTGCAGGTAACGATTGGCTAAGTATTACCGACTCAAGAGGCAATAACATCGTCAATGGAGGTGATGGCAACGATAAGCTAACAGCCTCTGCTGATATTGGTGCGAATACCCTCAATGGTGGCGCAGGCGATGACGAATTCTTTGTATCCGCAAGTGACACAAATTTTTTAGTAATTAACGTAGTAGAGGGGGGTACTTTTAACGACTACTTGCAGGTTAATTATTCTAGCGCTAACGGTGGCATCAGCATGACCTTAGATCCAAGCGCTAATAATGGCTTAATGATTGCGGGTACAAATCAAATTAGCTTCCAAAATATCGAAAAGTTTAATATCACAGGTACAGCCTATGATGACAATATTGTTGGAGGCAATGGCGATGACTACCTCTACGGAGGCTATGGTGGTAACGATACGATTAGCGGTGGTGCAGGTAACGATTTGCTAAGTATTACCGGCTCATTCTATTACTCTTACTTTGGCAATAACATCTTGAATGGAGGAGATGGCAACGATACCCTAACAGCTGCTGTCAAAGGTGCGAACACGTTGAATGGTGGGGCTGGCGATGACTCCTTCATTTTATCCGCAAATTATACAGATTCCTTAGTAACTCAGATAGTAGACGGGGGTACTCTTAACGACTACTTGGAGGTTAATTACTCTAGTGCTAATGGTGGTATTAGCATGACCTGGGATGCAACCACTACTAATGGCACAATTACTGTGGGTACGAATCATATCAGCTTCTTGAATATTGAAAAATTGAATATATTCGGTACATCCTACAGTGACAATCTTCAAGGAGGCAATGGTGATGATACTTTAAACGGGGGTTATGGTGGCAATGATACTATTAGCGGCGGTGTAGGGAATGATGTGATACGTGCCGAAAACTATGCTGGTATTAATATTTTGAATGGTGATGATGGAGACGATAGGCTCATATCTAATGATTATTATGGACAGAATAGCTTGAACGGAGGCAATGGTAATGATTATCTGGAAGTAAATAATAGTTACTATTACTATTACTATGATGGCGGCGATAACACCCTGAACGGTGGTGATGGAGATGATACCATCTTTGGGAGCGATCGCAATGATATCCTGACTGGTGGCAATGGTAATGATTATCTCAATGGCAGGGGAGGTAATAACACCCTGAACGGTGGTGATGGTAATGATATCTTCATTCTGAATGCATATTATTATAATGGCATTAATACTATCTCTGACTTCAATACAACTGATGATTTAATTCACTTGTCGGCTAATAGTTTCAATAATTTCGGTGGTGAATTATCGCTTGGTGTACTTTCATCTAGTCTGTTTACCATTGGTACTGATGCCACAAATAGCACGCACCGATTTATCTACGACGACGCTACGGGTGCTTTGTACTTTGACCCTTATGGTGGCGGTGGGTATCAGGTACAATTTGCACAATTGTCTGCTGGATTAGCACTCACTTCTACTAATTTTGTTGTTGTTTGATCGAGGTTAAGGGCTTGCCAAACGCAGATTTCTGCTGTTTGTCAAAGAATGATGGAATAGAGCATAGGTTTACTCCTATGTTCTATACCTATGTGATTTTGGTGGAATCAAGTGGAGCCGCATAATTTATGGAGATTTGCTCGCCAGTATCTTCTATTACTTGATTTGAGTAATAATCGATTCTTAAAGATTAAATAAATTTAGGGCTTGTAGCAATAATTTAATGCTAAGTAATACTTAGGTTAACTCTAAGTTAAAAAAGTGAAAATGACCAAAAATTATTTGTAATTGCCTAATTGAGGAAACAGCGATAGTAGTCTTTTGAAAAAGCGATGTCTACGACAAGCCGCTCCGCGTCTACGCTTAATCAACCCGATAATCAAGCAGGAATAATTCCCCAAAGCGCTACTCATAACGCACAGTATGGATTGCAAAGTAATCAACATCAATGAAATGTTGGTTACCTAAATTTTGTTGTGCCTTATGAAAGGAAAATTGTGCATTTAGCACCGTGTTTTTGACCAAATACCTTATCTCTATAAAGGATAAAACAATGGCAACAATTAAAGGTACAGTGGCTGACGACTTACTCAATGGCACTACTAGCAGCGATATCATTTACGGTTATGAGGGTAATGATGTCCTCAATGGTGGTAGCGGGAATGATACCCTCGATGGTGGTAGCGGCAACGATCGCATGTCTGGGGGATCGGGTAACGATACATACATCGTTGATAGCCTTGACGATGTTGTTAGTGAAAATAATGGCGCTCTTGGCGATCCTGGTGGTAGCAAAGATACAGTCATCTCTTCAGTTGACTGGACATTGGGCAATTATATTGAAAGACTTACCCTCACTGGCGCAGCAATTTCTGGGACGGGAAATACCCTCAGTAACAGAATTACGGGTAATGAATTCAACAATATTCTCAATGGTGGAGAAGGCAACGATACCCTAGAAGGGAAGGCAGGGCAAGATTCACTGTATGGTGGGCTAGGTAATGACACAATCTACGGTGGTGACGGGAATGACTATCTTTACGACTTTGAAGGTAAGAACAAACTTTACGGTGAAAATGGTAATGATGAGCTAAGTGCGAGATCTTCATCTACCAGTAATACTTTAGACGGTGGTTCTGGAAATGACTCTTTAGATGCCGATAATTCTAGTGGCAATAATACCCTCAAAGGGGGATCTGGCGATGATTGGTTGTCTATGAGCAATTCCTCAGGGAATAACAGACTGAGTGGGGATGAGGGAAATGACATCTTTGAGCTTCGAGGATCTAGTGGGAAAAATACACTTTCCGGCGGTACTGGAAATGATACCTTCAATGCTTCTGGTGTTACAGGCGCAAATAGGTTTTCTGGCGGCGATGGTAATGACTCGTTCTATCTATACGATTTTGTGAGTAATAGTACCCTTGATGGCGGTGCAGGTAAGGATTATTTGGCTGTTTCTGGAGATGGGATCATCATGAATCTGGATGATACCACCATGAATGGCACAATTAAGAGTGGTACGGGAAAAATTACCTTCTTTGGTATCGAAAGGTTTTGGATCTACAGTAAAAACGCTGGTGGCTATCTTCAAGGAGGTAATAGTGATGACTACTTGATCGCAATCGATGGACAATATACGTTGATCGGTGGTGGTGGTAATGACTACCTATATGTAGATGATGATTCTGGTAAAGATTCCATCTTGAATGGTGGTGATGGCGATGATACTCTCCGTGGGAGCAATCTTAATGATGTCCTGATTGGTGGCAATGGCAACGATCATATCTTTGGCCAAAGTGGTAACGATACCGTGACTGGTGATAATGGCGATGATTCTATCTTTGGGCGTGGGGGTAATCAATTACTGAGTGGTGGCAATGGCAACGATCTTATCGTTGGCTCGGATGGTTACCATACCCTAACTGGTGGTTCTGGTAATGATACCTTTGGTATTAATGATTACGATGAAGGATTTAATACTATCAAAGACTTCAGTACAAGAGATGATTTAATTCGGTTATCTGTTTATCTGTTGCGTAATGAATTATCGCCCGGTGTACTTTCATCAAGTCTGTTTACCATCGGGAAAGCTGCGACAAATAGCACGCAGCGATTTATCTACAACGACGCTACAGGCGCTTTGTATTTTGACATTGATGGCAGTGCTAATGCCTTTACTCAGGTACAATTAGCACAATTGTCTACTGGATTATCACTGAGAGCGGCTAATTTTTTTGTTGTTTGATAAAGCTTTTGGGCTTGTCAAACGCGGATTTTCTGCTGTTTGTTTGAGAATGGGGGTATACTGCATAGGTTTGCATCTCTGTTTTATACCCTTGACAATTCTTATTGGCTCAGGTAAAAACGCAAAACAGAACTTCGTTAATGGTACAGGCGCTTTGTACTTTGATGAAGATGGTAGTGCAACTGCATTTACTCAGGTACAATTTGCACAATTTTCTGATCCAGTGTTGGGTGTAGCATCACTGGGTGTTGCTGATTTTGTCGTTGTTTAATTGCGATCGCACTAATGATTGCCATTATCTAATAAATCAACACAATTAGGGGTTTAGCAATGCTAAACCCCCGATAATTCATCTTCTTAGTTGTAATGTTGGCAAAATTTACAGCGCCAAAACTGTTGCTTTTAAAGCAAAGATTCTGGTGATGACATCTTCAACAACTTTATCTGGTGTCGAAGCACCGGAAGTAATCCCGACATTAATTTTCCCTTCAGGTAACCAATTATCTGCGGTAACTATATCTCCGGTTAATTGGCGGTGTTCAATAGACTTTGCCGATTTAATTCGCTCGACAGAATCAATATGATATGAAGGAATTCCTTTTTCAAAAGCTATCTGTTGCAATTGGGTGGTATTTGATGAATTAAAGCCGCCAATTACAATCATTAAGTCGAGGTTTTGTTCGACTAAATCTAACATTGCATCTTGACGTTCTTGGGTAGCGTCGCAAATGGTGTTAAAGCTTTGGAAATGTTGAGTGATTTCTGCGGGGCCGTATTTTTGCATCATTGTGCGCTCTAACAGCCTACCAATTTGTTCGGTTTCCCCTTTGAGCATGGTAGTTTGGTTAGCAATTCCCACTCTTTGTAAATCTATATCTGGGTCAAAGCCAGGGGAACAAGCTTTAGCGAATTTTTGCAGAAATTCTTGGCGATCGCCTCCATGTAAAATATAGTTGCTCACATATTCGGCTTCGCGCATATTTAACACAATTAAATATTTGCCTGCGAAGGAACTTGTGGCTACAGTTTCTTCGTGCTTATATTTACCGTGAATAATTGAGGTATAGTCAATTTTTTTGTGCTTTTCTACTGTATTCCAAACTTTGGATACCCAAGGACAAGTTGTATCGACGATTTTGCAGCCTTTTTCGTGGAGAATTTGCATTTCTTGCACGCTGGCACCAAAGGCAGGTAAAATAACTACATCTTCATTGCCAACGACAGAAAAGTCTTTTTGACCAGCATTTACAGGGATAAATTGGACTTCCATCTCCTGCATTCGCTGGTTCACAGAGGGATTGTGAATAATTTCATTGGTAATCCATATCTGTTCGTTGGGGAAGTGCTGGCGGGTTTCATAAGCCATTGCTACCGCACGTTCCACACCCCAACAGAAACCAAAGGCTTGCGCTAACAAAATGGTGACTTCACCTTGTTCTAACCTGTAGTTGCGATCGCGAATTTCCTGAATTAAGCTACTTTGATATTCAGACTGTAACTGGGTAGCAACTTCTGCTTGATGACCAAAGCCTTTGCGATTATAGTTTTCCGAGTGTTGCAGGCTACGTTTAAAAGCTTTTGTATCCATTGGTTTGTTCAAGTTAGTTCACCATTTCTCATTGTCTCGCGTCAAGACGCTAATGACTCTGTGAAAGTGTCTATGGGTTAGATAATTTTAGATTTTGGATTTTGAATTTAAGTAGTACAGTGTTAAAAATTATTGCTATGGCAAGGCAGGAGGCAGATGGCAGATGGCAGGAGGGAAGAAAGTCATAGCTTTGTTTACTTTTCTTAACTTAGTTTTGTTTTTTCCCACTGACTTACTTACCTCCAGACAAAAACTGCTGGCTTGATACCCAACTAAGAATAATTGCTCAAATTTTAACTTTAACTTTATCCTTTTTCTTTGGTGGCGGTGGCAATTCTACGGCTTGCTGGCTGTAAATCTGCAATGCAGTTCCCCAAACCATATAACCTTGCGGACTCAGGTGTAAGCCATCGGTAGTCAATTCACTGCGGATATTACCTTCAGGATTGACAAACAGGCTATATAAATCGAGATACTTGACGCCTTGATTGCTGGCTATGGTTTGCAATTGCTGATTTAACTGCTGAATTCGATTGTTGGGAATTTTCAGCAATTTTTCTTTACCTTCCCAAGTTGATTCTGCTCCGCCATGCGGCAAAATTGATTGGATAAAGATTTTGGCTTTAGGATGGACTTTGCGCAGGTAACCCAGAATTTGCTGTTGATTTTCTAAAATGATTTCATCGCTATTACCGCGAATTAAATCATTAATGCCAATCATCACAAAAATTACCTCAGGTTCGGTATTGTCAAAAAGATTTAATCTTTTCAGCAATCCGTCGCTAGTTTCGCCAGAAATAGCCTGGTTGAGCCAACTTCTGTTTTCAGGTAATAATTCTGGGGGAAACCACAAACTTAAAGAATCTCCCGCTAAAATGCTGAGATTTTGCGGTGGTTTTTCCGATGCAACCTTGGCTTCTTTTTTCAGGATTTCTACCCATTGCTGATAATTGAGTTGATGACGGGGGCCTAACTCTGGTTCAGTAGCCTGGGTTTCAGTGACTGTTGGGGTAGTTGTCTCTTCCTCACTATTGGTTAATCTCTGTTGTTGCCAGATTAGCAGTACAACCGCCAACATCAGAAGCCCGTTGGTTAATAAAGAGAAAAATCCCCAGATGGGAAAAGGTTTTGCAGAAATGGACACGGCTAGCAAAATTTAATTTTACGTTGACTGTGAATACATTGCGATCAACAACTTTAAGCGAATTACTCGGTTTTTGTGGATATTTCCATAGCCAAGTACAAACAGTTGTCAGCTATTTAGGTTATCACGGCAGTGATTTCCCTATAGTGCCTGGTATCATAACTCAGAGAATCTAAACTGCGTATATTTTTTATTGGAGACGCGATGAATCGGAGAAGCGATGAATCTGAGACGCGATGAATCGCGTCTGTACAAGAGGCAATTGCTAAATTAAATAAAGCTGAGGTTTACGATATTGGGAATCAAAGTATCTTAATATTGCAAATTCTTGACATCTACCAAAATAGTAGTACCGCAATCCCGTGATTAGTGGAATTTTACAAAAACTGCGAGATGGGTTGAAACAGGATCGGGTGAATCGCGAGGTTTCGCCTATACTTAAGTGGCTGCAAATCGTTGGCGTTAGCAGTCTGGGGGTGACAGCTTTAGTTTGGGGCGTAAGGGAACTGAAGTGGTTACAATCTGGGGAATTAAAAGTTTACGATCAAATGGTGCGATCGCGTCCGGTGGAAGCAACCGAACAGCGCATTACCTTGGTAACTATCACTGAAGCTGATATTGCAAAGGAAAAATGGCCGTTATCAGATAGCACTGTCAACAAATTGTTACAGAAAATTCAGTCTTATCAACCCCGGACGATTGGCTTAAATATTTATCGACCGACACAAAAAAATTTAGGTGAGGGAATTCCTAATACAGATAATATTATCGCTACTTGTTTATTAAGTAGTATGGGTAGGGCAGAAGTTCCGCCACCGCCGAATTTCTATATAGAAAATGTCGGCTATAACGATTTAATTCCTGATAGCGAAAATGACCAAATTATCCGGCGTAGTTTGTTATTCGCGCAACCACCAGATAAAAAATGTACAGCGTCATTTTCTTTTGCGGCATTAACAGCTATTAGCTATTTAGAAAATTCCGGTTTAGAAGTTAATTTTATTGACAAAAAAACTTTCTCAATTGGAAAAACTATTTTTCCTACTTTAACTAGTAATTACGGTAGCTATAAAAATTTAGATGCTAGTGGTTATCAATTATTACTAAATTATCATCACCCAGATCACTTTGCTCCAGAAGTGAGTTTAACAGATGTTCTCACAAATAAAGTTAATCCTAATCTTTTTAAAGATAAATTAGTCATTATTGGCACTACTGCGGCTAGCGTTCATTCTGGTGTATATACACCTTATAGTGCTGCACCAGAACAAATTGCTAGAATGCCTGCTTTGATGATTCATGCACAAATTGCTAGTCAAATTATTAGCACAGTATTGGATGGTAAACCTTTAATTTGGGATTGGCCGGAATGGGGTGAATTTCTTTGGGTGTGGACTTGGGGAATAGTGGGGGGAACTGTAGGTTGGCGGCTAAGACATCCTTTAATATTGTTCATCACTGGCGGTATAATTCTGATTGCTTTGGTGGGTATTTGCTTTGGGTTATTTCTGTTATCTGGATGGGTTCCTTTAATTCCCCCAGCTTTAAGTTTGGTAATCTCTGGGATGGGGGTGATGGTTTATTCTAGCTATCAAACTCAACAGCAAACTCAGTTAATTATTCAGCAAGTAGAAAAACAACAGGAGGTAATTGCTCAATTAGATTTGCTTTTAAAAGAAACTGCGGTAGATTCTACAATAGTGCGTGACAGACACCATCATATTTCTGTAATTGAAACACCAGAAAAATCTACGGGTGATTTTCTTTTAGGGGGACGCTATCAAATTTCCAAAATTCTCGGTTCTGGTGGCTTTGGTTGTACTTATTTAGCAAATGATACTCACCGTCCTGGTAATCCGACTTGTGTGGTAAAACAATTAATGCCAGCCAGAAGGGATACAAGATTTTTAGAAGTTGCCCGCAGATTATTTAATACAGAAGCGGAAATTTTAGAAGCTTTGGGAAAACATCAACAAATCCCGGAACTGCTGGCTTACTTTGAAGAAAATCAAGAATTTTATTTAGTGGAACAGTATATTCCTGGACATACTTTGAGCGAAGAATTACCGCCAGTGCAGGATGTCAAGTCAGAAATTGCCGCGATAAAGATGGTTAAGGAAGTTTTAGAAGTTTTAGAATTTGTCCACGAACATCGGGTGATTCATCGCGATATTAAACCAACTAATATTATTCGCTCAACTGAAGATAATCGCTTAGTCTTAATTGACTTTGGCGCAGTTAAATTAATGCAACCAGGTAGCAGCGAACAAACAGAATTAGCCACCGTCGCCATTGGTACGCGGGGTTACGCGCCAGCAGAACAATTTGCGGGACATCCGCGTCTATCAAGTGATATCTACGCTTTAGGGATGATTGGGATTCAAGCGATGACTGGGATTCCCCCCCAAGAACTGCACCCAGACCCAGAAACAGGTAATATAATTTGGCCTCATCACAAAGTTAGTCCAGAATTTGCCGCAATTTTAGACAAAATGGTGCGTTACCATTTTAGCGATCGCTATTCATCCGCGATCGCAGTTCTTGAGGATTTGCAAAAATTATCACAGTAGAAGAGGCAGGGGGACAAGGGAGACAAATGACTATTGACTATTGACTATTGACTATTGACTATTGACCAATAAAACATGGAACCACTCTCCGCTACTATCGGCTTTATTGTTGGCTTAATTGGCTTTATTGCTAGTACAGTGCAAGTGCTGGACTATATAGAAAAACGTCGCGAAAAGCAGCAAGCTGATACTCAACAAGCAAATCAGCCAAATCCCCAGCTAAAACCTGCAACTTCCCATCGCGTTGATTGGGGGGAAGCTGTTGATGTGTCGGTGTTTTATGGACGGGTGGATGAACTGACGCAGCTGGAAACATGGGTAGTAGAACAAGGTTGTCGGGTGGTGGCGCTGTTGGGAATGGGGGGAATTGGCAAAACTTCTCTATCTATTAAACTGGCGCAAAAAATTCAAGGGGAATTTGATTATGTGATTTGGCGGAGTTTGCGCAATGCGCCACCGATAGAAGATATTCTGGCAGATTTAATTAAGTTTCTCTCTCATCAACAACAAACTGATTTACCTCAAGATGTGGGGGAAAGAGTTTCTTTATTAATTGATTATCTCCGCAGTTCCCGTTGTCTGGTAATTCTCGATAATGCGGAGTCAATTTTTCAATCGGGTGCGTTGGCTTATCGCGGCGGTTATGAAGCTTACGGCGAACTTATTAGGAGAATTGGCGGCACAAATCATCAAAGTTGTTTAATTCTCACGAGTCGTGAAAAACCTCCAGAAATAGCAGCTTCGGAAGGGGAAACTCTCCCGGTACGCGCTTTACAACTCACGGGGTTAAAAGCGGTAGATGGGGAAGAAATTTTTCACACTCAGGGACTATCAGGAACGCCAACAGAACAAGTTAAATTAATCGAATTTTATAAAGGTCATCCTTTAGCTTTAAAAATTATCTCAACGACAATTAAAGAATTATTTGATAGTAGTATTGCTGCTTTTTTAGCTCAGGATACGGTAGTTTTTGGAGGAATTCGCCAACTTTTAGACCAGCAATCTCAGCGCCTTTCTGATTTAGAAACAGAGGTGATGTACTGGCTAGCAATTAATCGCGAACCTGTGGGAATTGGGGAACTAAAAGAAGATATTGTTAATTTACCTTCTCAATCTAATTTAGTGGAAGCGTTGCAATCATTGGCGAGAAGGTCATTAATCGAAAAAAGTAATGCTTTATTTACTCTGCAACCGGTGGTAATGGAATATGCGAGCGATCGCCTAATTGCCGAAATCTGTGAAAATCTAGTTAATGGGGAAATTACTACTTGTAATCGCTATGCTTTAATGAAAGCAACGGCAAAAGATTATATCCGGGAAGCGCAAATTCGGCTGATAGTTAAACCACTGGCGGAACGGTTGCTGAATTTATTGGGTAGTAATAAAAAAGTTGTCGGTAAATTAACAGAACTTATCTCAACGTTACAAACTAAATTTTCCCATCAACCAGGGTATGCTGGCGGGAATATTATAAATTTACTTTGTTATCTGCAAACAGATTTAACTAATTATGATTTTTCCAGTCTGACAATTTGGCAAGCTTATCTGAAAGGGGAAAATTTACAGCAAGTAAAATTAATTAATGCGACTTTTGAACGTTCAGTTTTTACCGATATTCTCGCCACTATTTTCTCTGTCGCCTTTAGCCCCAATGGTAAGATTTTAGCTACAGGCGATGCTAACGGCGAAATTCGGCTATGGCAAATCGATGACGGTCAACCGATTTTAACTTTTAAAGGTCACACAGGCTTTGTCCGTTCCGTCGCCTTTAGTCCTGACGGACAAACTTTAGCCAGTGGCAGTGTTGACAAAACTATCAAATTATGGTCAGTAAATGACGGTAAATGTATTCAAACTTTACAAGGTCACAGCGATCGCGTAGAGTCAGTAGCATATAGTCCCAACGGTCAGCTGATAGTTAGCGGTAGTTACGACCAAAATCTGCGCATTTGGTCAGCGAATACGGGACAATGCGTGCAAATTTTCCAAGGACATACTAACGAAATTTGGTCAGTCGCTTTTAGTCCCGATAGTCAAACTGTCGCCAGTGCTAGTTACGACCAAACTGTGCGACTATGGTCAATGAGCGATGGTAAATGCTTGCAAGTTCTGTATGGACATACAGATAAACTGCGGTCAGTCGCCTTTAGTCCCGATGGTCAAATGTTAGCCAGTGCTAGTTATGACCAAACTGTGCGAATATGGTCAGTTAATAACGGTCAATGCTTGCAAGTTTTACAAGGACATAGCGATCGCGTATTAGCAGTAAGATTTAGTCCAGATAATCAAACCGTAGTTAGTAGTAGTTACGACCAAAGCGTGAGATTATGGTCAGTTAATAACGGTGAATGTTTGCAAATATTGCAAGGACATAGCGATCGCGTTTGGGCTGTTGCCTTTAGTCCTGATGGTAAAATCTTAGCCAGTGCAGGTTATGACCAAACAGTAAGATTGTGGTCAGTCAGTGGTGGTGAATGTATTAAAGTATTTCAAGGTTATATTAACGGTGTCGAGTCAGTCGCCTTTAGTCCCGATGGTCAAACCTTAGCCAGTGGTGGTTTTGACCAAAAAGTCAGACTATGGTCTATTGTTAACAATCAATGTCGGAGAACCTTAGACGCTCATACTCAGCAAGTCAGGTCAGTAGCATTTAGTCCTAATGGAGAAATTTTAGCTAGTTGCAGCCACGACCGCACAATTAGATTATGGTCAGTCAAAGATGGTAAATCTCTCCATATTTTAGCCGAACATCAGCATAAAGTCCGTTCCATCGCCTTTAGTCCCGATAGCCAAATTTTAGCTAGTGGTAGTCACGACAGCACAATTAGATTATGGTCTGTCAGCACAGGTAAATGTTTGCATGTTTTACAAGAAACCGCCAATCAAGTTTGGTCAGTCGCCTTCAGTCCCGACGGACAAATTTTAGCCAGTGCCGGTTACGATCGAGAAGTGCGGTTATGGTCAGTCAACAATCGCCAATATCTCAGAATATTACAAGGACACACCGGACAAGTAGGCCCCGTAGCATTTAGTCCCGACGGAAAACTTTTAGCCAGTGGCGGAAACGACCAAATAATTAGACTATGGTCAGTGAATGATGGTGAATGCGTGAAAATTCTCCAAGGACATAGTAACTGGATTTGGTCAGTCGCCTTTAGTCCCGACGGAAAAATTTTAGCCAGTGGCGGTGATGACCAAACAGTAAAATTATGGTCAGTGGATGAAGGTAAATGTATAAGTACCTTACCCGCACATATTAACCGAGTTTGGTCTGTGGCATTTCATCCTGATGGTCATACCTTAGCCAGTGGTAGCGGCGATGGCACGATAAAATTATGGAATGTGAATACAAGTGAATGTCTCCAGGTTTTGCAAGTAGAAAGACCTTATGAAGGAATGAACATCACCGGAATCACAGGTTTAACTCCCGCACAGGTAGCGACATTAAAAGCTTTAGGTGCGGTGGAGAGTGATTCTAGGGGCTAGGGGTTAGGGGCTAGGGGCTAGAGAATAGGGGTTAGGGCATTGCCCAGCATATCAGGGTTTTGGTAGGCAATGCCCACACTACACTTAAGATTACAGCTATTTTCAGGTAAAAATACCACGCTGTAGGGGCACGGCACCAGTAAAATTATTGTATGTACCAAAAAATTGTCGATGCCGTGCCCCTACGACAGATGTGGTTCTCATTCACGAGCAAAATAACCTCATTCACGAGGAAAAAAGCCTCATTCACGAGGAAAATAACCTCATTAATGAGCAAAATAACCTCGTTCACGAGGAAAATAACCTCATTAATGAGCAAAATAACCTCATTCACGAGGAAAAAAGCCTCATTCATGAGGAAAATAACCTCGTTCACGAGCAAAATAACCTCGTTCACGAGCAAAATAACCTCATTCACGAGCAAAATAACCTCGTTCACGGAGCAAAAAGCCTGGTAAATGAGAATTTAATACAGGCGATCGCACAATTTTTGCTAAATTTGTAGTCAGCACTTCACTGCTTCCCAACCCAGGACTAAATTCCTGACTACAAAATCGTTAAAACCTAGCGTATAAGAAAAGCGATCGCAATATATACCGCAGATTGCCAGTTGGTAAGGTACAGATGATCGTTAATTGTAGGGGCACTGGCACTGCCATGCCCCGAAGGGTGTACCTCAACCGGAAATATGCTGTAACTCGGTTCCTAATGAAACAAACGGGAGGAGGGCACGGCAATGCCGATGCCCCTACTTTCGCCCCGCAAGGGGATAAGAGCAAAAAAGAACTCTTTGCGGGGATGAAAAATAATTGAAAATAAGAGCGATCGCACAAATCTAAACTCAGCAAAAAGAGCGATCGCATTTGATAAATTGAGTATCTACTTTAAAGCGAAAATAGCGATCGCATTCTTCCCCCTCTGCCCCCTGCCCCCTGCCCCCTGCCCCCCTGCTTTCATCCCAAGCTCAGTCTAAAGAAAGATCCTGGTTTAGTGGAATTCGGATTAAATAGAAAAAACCGTGTACGCCTACGGGTAAAGGAAAATGAAGCGCGACTCTACTGGTAAGTTTGTGAGGAATTGGGAATTAGAAAGCAAACAACGGGTTAGTGTCACGCTTACCAATACAGCATGGCGATCGCTCGATGCGGCAGCCCAAAAGCAAGGAATTTCGCGATCGGAATTGATTGAATGCTTTGCACGGAGCTTGGGAACAGAGGAACAGCCAGATTTCCCAGAAATGCAAGCAACTGCGGAAAATGCTGGATTACAAGCATCTATCGCTAATTTAGAACAGCAAATTCAGCATTTAGAGGCTGTAGTAGAAAAGACACCAGATGCAATCGCCCGCATCGCTGCGCTAGAAACTGAACGAAAGGTGATTACTATCCTGGAAAGTATTACCGATGCTTTTGTGGCTTTTGATTGTGATTGGCGCTACACCTATATTAATCAAGCCGCCGCCAAAATTTTAAACCAATCGCCACAGGAACTCATTGGTAAAAATGTTTGGCATGAAGTGTTTCCCGAACTGATCGATGGTATTGCTTATCAAGCGATGCATCGCGCTGTGGCTCAACAACTTCCGGTTTCTTGGGAGGAATATGGCGAACCTGTGGGGCGGTGGTTAGAAGTCCATGCTTATCCCTCTGCTGAAGGTGTGGCGGTATATTTTCGCGATATCACAGAACGCAAACAAACCGAAGCCGAACGCGATCGCTTAATGCAAGAATTGGAAATTGAACATGGGCGGTTTGTGGCGGTTTTGCGCCAGTTACCCACTGGGGTGCTGATTGCAGATGCAGCGACAGGTAAATTAGTTCTCGCTAACGAACAAGCCAAGCAAATTGTCGGCTATAGCTATGAAGAATCCCTAGAACTGGAAGAATACGTCCCCCTTACTCCCTTTGTCGCCTTTGGTAGGGATGGAGAAATGTATGCGCCTGATGATTATCCTTTAGCGCGATCGCTCCGCACTGGTGAAATCATCTCTAATGAAGAATTGACACTGCAAAATGATGGTAAGCAAACTTTTATTAGTGTCAATTCCGCACCCATCTTCAATAGCCAAAATCAAATTGTCGCAGCAGTCGCCGTATTTCAAGATATTACCGAGCGCAAGCAAATTGAAACAGCACTTAGGCAGCAAACCGCAGCTTTAGAAAATCAGCATAAATGGCTAGAAACTGTGTTGGATTTAATGCCAACGGCAACGGTATTTGTAGAACCAGCTACAGGAAAAATCACCTTCACTAATCGGATTGCTAACGAATTAGCAGGTAGTGAAATCCCGAAAAATAAAGCTTTTGATGAGTATATTGATACTTATTACTGCACCGATGCCAATGGCGAACCTATTCCCAGAGAAAAAATGCCCTTGGTGTTGTTAGCAACAGGAAAACATCTGCAAAATTATCAAATCAACTGGCATACACCAGGGGGTATTCGCTCTACACTGTGCTGGGGAGAAACTTTACCCGCAATGTATGGGTATCCGGAAACGGGTATTTGCATGTTTCAAGATGTAACTCATCTCAAACAGATTGAAGAAAATCTGCGGCAAACAGAAGAACGCTTGCAACTGGCTTTATCTTCCGCCCAGATAGTCGCCTGGGATATGGATTTAGTCAACAATCGTGTAGTCTGTTCCCTTAATTCAGTTTGTGCTTGGGGCTTGGAAGCCAGCACAATCGAGGAATTTGTCACCAAAATTCATCCAGACGATCGCCAGCAAGTTTTGCAAGCAGCCGAAAACGCCGCCGCAGGCGAAAGGATTTATCAGCAAGAGTACCGGGTAATTGCCGCCGATGGTACGGTGCGCTGGCTAAATAGCCAAGGTAGAGTTTACCTGGATGCAACAGGGCGGGGAGCGCGGATGATAGGCGTTTCCGTGGATATTACAGAACGCCAACAACTGTTGGAAAAGTTGCAACACAAGGAGAAACAACAGGAATTTTTAATTCAATTAAATGAAGCAATTCGCGCCATTGTTGAGCCAAAGGAAATTATGTGGCAGGTGGTATGCGCCACTGGGCAACATTTCCAAGTTACGCGCTGTACCTACGGCGAAATTGATTCCACCCAAGAATACGTCATTGTTGAGCGCGACTACTGCAACGGCGTCATCAGCGTTGTTGGCTCTCACCAGATGGATTCTTTTGGCCCGGAAATTATTACCCAACTCAAACAGGGGCAAACAATTGTTGTCGATGATGTGGATATCGATCCTCGAACTCAGGGAGCAGGTGCGGCTGCTTTTGATGCCATTGAAACCAAATCGCTTTTATGCGTGCCTTTGGTTAAACAAGGCAAGTTTGTAGCCTTATTTGTATTACACCATATATCTCCACGTCCCTGGACAGATGAGGAAGTGGCGCTAATGGAGCAAATTGCCGAGCAAACTTGGTTAGCCGTAGAGCGATCGCGCGCGGAAGAAGCTTTGCGGGAAAGTGAGGCGCATTTACAACTGGCGCTGAATGTCGGGCGTATGGGTTCCTGGGATTGGGAAGTGCAAACAGGAGCTTTACACTGGTCAGAAGGACATTTTACCGTGCTAGGGTTGCAACCTTATGAATGTCAACCCGCTTATGAAGTTTGGTCTAGTCGGGTACATCCCGATGATTTAGCTACAGCCGAAGCCACCCTAGAGCAAGCCATGCAGCAAAGGAAAGATTACCATCACGAATATCGTTTGCGGTGGACAGATGGCTCAATTCACTGGGTAGAAGCTAGAGGACAGGCTACATACGATTACCTGGGAAAACCGAAAAATTCCATTGGCGTAGTCATTGATATTACCGAACGCAAGCAAGCAGAACAAGAAAGAGAACGCTTGCTAAAGCGCGAACGCATCGCCCGGATGCAAGTAGAAACCATACAACGGCAATTAGCAACTATTTTTGAAACTTCCCCGGTGGGTATGGGGTTTTTAGATAGCCAGCAGCGATTTATTGCCATTAATGAAGCATTAGCCCAAATCAACGGGTTAACGCGGGAACAACATTTAGGAAATTCGATTCCGCAGCTATTTAGTGAATCAGACCCCCGATTAGTCGCCGTTTTCGAGGAGATTTACAAGACTGGTAATCGCTTTATCTCACCTAACTTTGCAGTAAATGTTCCAGCACGCAGCGATCGCTCTCCCGGTTATTACAATGTTTACTATCTACCCACAACCAACGCCAATCATCAAGTCGAAGATGTTTTGGTGTATGTGGTAGATGTAACAGAACGTGTAAGGTTAGAGCGCGATCAACGTTTTCTAGGAGAAGCCAGCGCAGTTTTAGCATCTTCTCTCGATTACCAAATTACCCTAGAGCGGGTAGCACAATTAGCAGTACCAGAGTTAGCCGACTGGTGTACAGTCCACATCGTTAAAGAAGATGGTTGCATTGAACAGATTGCTGTCGCCCACGCCGATCCAGGTAAACTGCAATGGGCAGAAGAAATTCGGTGCAAATATCCTTTGAACCCCGATGATCCCAGAGGTGCGGCGTTAACTTTACGCACAGGTGAATCGCAGTTAATCGCAGATATCCCCGATGAATTGCTAGTGCAAGCTGCGCGCAGTGCCGAACATTTAGAGATTTTGCGCTCTGTAGGCTTTAAAGCTTTTATGTCAGTACCATTACGCACACAAAACCGAATTTTTGGTGTAATTTCTTTTATATCTGCCGAATCAGGGCAAGTTTACGACCAGGGCAATTTACAATTAGCCGAGGAACTAGCTCACCGTGCATCCTTAGCAATTGATAATGCCCAATTGTACCGCAGGGCGCAAAGCGATCGCGCTAAAGCCGAAGCCGCCAATAGAATTAAAGATGAATTTCTCGCCGTACTATCTCACGAATTGCGATCGCCCCTGAATCCGATTTTAGGTTGGACAAAACTTCTCCGCAGTCAGCAGTTAAACCCCGCAAAAATCGACCAAGCCTTAGAAACCATCGAACGCAATGCCAAATTACAAGCCCAATTAATTGAAGATTTACTCGATGTTTCCCGCATTCTTCAAGGGAAAATGTCTTTAAACGTCGCCCCAGTCAATTTAGCTGCAACCATTGAAGCAGCCAACGAAACAGTGAGACTAGCCGCCGAAGCCAAGAATATTCACATCCAAACCATACTTAACCCGATTTCCGGCACAGTTTCCGGCGATACCAACCGTTTACAACAAGTTATCTGGAATTTGTTAGCGAACGCTGTCAAATTCACCCCCCCTGGTGGAGAAGTTGAGGTAGAACTACAACAGGTGGGGATGTATGCACAAATTCAAGTTACAGATACAGGAATTGGTATCAGCCGAGAATTTTTACCTTATGTCTTTGAATACTTCCGCCAAGAAGACGGCGCAACCACCAGAAAATTTGGCGGTTTAGGATTAGGATTAGCCATTGTCCGCCATTTAACAGAACTGCATGGGGGAACAGTCTTTGCAGATAGCCCCGGACAGAATCTGGGCGCAACCTTCACAGTTAAGTTACCATTAAATATAGTTGAGTCAGATTTATCTGGCGATGCTAGCAATTTGCAAAGCGCGATCGACCTTAACGGTATGCAGATATTAGTTGTCGATGATGATGCAGATATGCGCGACTTAGCAGAATTCATCCTCACCCAAGCTGGCGCACAAGTAACTACAGCCGATTCTGCATTGCAAGTTTTAACTTTATTACAGCAATCGCTCCCAGATTTACTAGTATCTGACATAGGTATGCCAGAAATGGACGGCTATTGCCTAATTCGGCAAATTCGACAATACCCACCGCAACAGGGAGGAAATTTACCCGCGATCGCACTTTCCGCCTATGCAGGAGAAATCAACCAGCAACAAGCCCTACAAGCCGGATTTCAACAGCATATCCCCAAACCCATCGACCCAGATGAGTTAGTCAGGATAATTGCATTGTTAATGGGAAATATTACAGAAAGTCGGCAGTAAAACTCACTCGGCGTTGCTGATTAAGGAGATGATTCAGGCTGACGCAGGGACGCAGGGATACCCAGACGCGGAGACGCAAAGACACCCAAACGCGAAGATACGGCATGGGAAAAGCCTTGCCCTTATAATTTGTAATATAACTGCGTACCACAATTGAATGCAAAACCCTATAGCTAGAAAAAACAGTCTTTGATATAGAGGAATGAGGATAAAAGCCTCATTCACGAGCAAAAAAGACTCATTAACCAGTATCAAAGACTCATTAACCAGTATCAAAGCCTCATTAACCAGTATCAAAGACTCGTTAACCAGTATCAAAGACTCGTTCGCGAGCAAAAAAGCCTCATTAACCAGTATCAAAGACTCGTTAACCAGTATTAAAGACTCGTTCGCGAGTAAAAAAGACTCGTTAACCAGTATCAAAGACTCGTTCGCGAGTAAAAAAGCCTCATTAACCAGTATCAAAGACTCGTTCGCGAGTAAAAAAGACTCGTGAATGAGAATTGATAGCGGTTCTCACTTGGATTAAATACAAAATTATATCATCGCCTGTAGGGGCATCGGCACTGCCGTGCCCTCAAGATTTTATTGGACTCAACCGAAAACCGCTATATACAGGCGATCGCACAATTTTGGCTAACTTCCTAGTCAACACACAGCTTACTTCCCAAACTACGACTGAAAGCCTAACGTACAAGAAAAGCGATCGCATTACATAACTCGGTTCTCAATGAAATCTCACTGCGATGCTTAAATTTAACAGAAATCACTCGTTACTTGTAACAAATCAGTAACAAATTTGACTTAATTAGCTCAAAAATTTTATATTAAAAATAGTTTGTGTCGCTCATCGACACCACTCACCAGAACCTTGAAAACCGCATAACTTCGTTGACTGGTGTCGATTGCTTGCACAGCCAAGTTTCCAGGCTGTGAAATGCCTAAATTATTGATAATTTCTGTAGCTTATTGACATTATAAAAAGTGGTGTCGATTGGGGGGTCTACAACTCTCTCCCCGCAAGGCTTCCAGAAGTGAACTCTTTACACTTACCTCGCCCCGCAAGGGGATGGAAACTTCTGTAGGTTGATTGGTTTGAAGAACTGCGTCTGACTTTACACTTACCTCGCCCCGAAAGGGAATGGAAACAAAATAATGCCTGTGGTTGTTCCTCCGTAGATTAGACTTTACACTTACCTCGCCCCGAAAGGGGATGGAAACAAATGTAATCAAACGGAATTAAAGTGCTTTGCTTTACACTTACCTGGCCCCGCAAGGGGATGAAACGAAAGGGAGGAGGGCACGGCAATGCCGATGCCCCTACCTTTCGCCCCGCAAGGGGATAAGAGCAAAAAAGAACCCCTTGTGGGGATGAAAGATAATTGAAAATTAGAGCGATCGCACCAAAGCTGGTTGATTGTTGAAGAGTTGACTTTTAAACATATCGCAAAAGTCTAACAATAAGCTACCATATCCCCTAATTCCTGTTGGGTCTTTAAGTGGGGAGTCGTAAAAGTTCAGTATGAGTACAATCGAAGATATCAAAACTCAAAGCGCCAATCACCTACAAGCGATCGCCGAACAATTTACAATTCAAGGTAAAGTTAGAGATATTCAAGCTTTTGGCAGTGGTAATATTAATGACACTTTTTTAGTTACTCTAGATGGGGAAACTGAACAAAATTTTGTATTGCAACGCATTAATACACAAGTATTCCGTCAGCCGGAATTGATTATGCATAATATGTGTACTTTCACTGAGCATATTCGCCAAGGGCTACAAAAACAACCCCTAAATCGACGCTGGGAAGTACCGCGAGTACTGTTTACCCAGGATGGAAAAGATAACTGGAAAGATGCTAACGGTGCATTTTGGCGGGCGATTAGTTTTATTAGTAATTCCCAGTCATTTGATACAATGAGCGATCGCGCTCAAGCTGGCGAAGTTGGTTATGCTTTGGGGATGTTCCACAATTTAATCAGCGATTTACCACCAGAAAAACTTGCTGATACCTTAGAAGGGTTTCACATTACGCCGCGTTATTTGGAACAATATCACAAAGTTCTGGCAACTACATCTGTAGAGAAAACAGCAGAGGTAAATTATTGCTTGCAATTTGTGAGCGATCGCCAAAATTTTGTGCATACTTTAGAAGATGCCAAAGCTACAGGTAAATTACCTCTGCGTTTGATGCATGGCGATCCCAAAATTAATAACGTGATGTTTGATACTGTGACTGGTTTAGCTGTCAGTGTAATTGACTTAGATACCGTTAAACCTGGTTTAGTACATTACGATATTGGCGATTGTTTGCGTTCTGGTTGCAATCCATCGGGTGAAGAAACAGCAGATTGGCAAAATGTTGTGTTTGATACTGATATTTGTCAAGGGATATTGCAAGGATATCTGTCTGTCGCTAAAGCGTTTCTCACCGAAAATGATTATGTATATATGTATGATGCGATTCGGTTAATAGCTTTTGAATTAGGGTTAAGATTTTTTACAGATCATTTAGCAGGGAATGTCTATTTTAAAGTTAAACATCCAGAACATAACTTAGCTAGAGCGCTAGTACAATTTGCCTTAACCAAAAGCATTGAAATTCAGGAAAGTCAAATTCGCGCCATAATTCAGGATGTAAAATGAGCAATCAATCATTTTCTCTGCAACCTTTCCCCGGTACTGGGCAATTACTTAATATAGAAATTGCCGCTAAAATTGCTCGCAATAGTAATAAATTGGCGATTGAATATACTTTAGTTGGTAATATCAAAGAAATTGCCATCAGTTCACCATCACCAACACCATCGCGCAAGCATCAACTGTGGGAAGATACTTGCTTTGAGTTTTTCTTAGGAATGCAGAATTCTCCAGGTTATTGGGAATTTAATCTTTCCCCATCTGGTGATTGGAATGTTTACCGCTTTGATAATTATCGTCAAGGAATGCAAGAGGAAACAGCTTTTTCTGCATTGCCGTTTATTGTGCAACAGCAAGGAGATAGTTTACAACTGACTCTAGAATTCGATTTAGATAAAATTCTTCCTTTAGAACAAGCTTTAGAAGTTGCGATTACCACGGTGATTAAAAGCAGAAATGGTGAAGTAACTTATTGGGCGTTGATTCATCAAGGTGCTGAGGCTGACTTTCACCGCAGAGATAGTTTTATAGCGGTTGACTGTTGACTGTTGACTGTTGACAGAGTTGAAAGCCTTGTATTGTCAGTAGATGTAGGTTGGGTTGAGGAACTTCAACACCTTGCAGATGTTGGGTTTCACTTCGTTCTACCCAACCTACACATCTGGATTCTTAGTTTTGAATTTTGAATTTTGAATTTTGAATTGTTAGTAACCTCAACTTCTCTATATTTTCAGTAACTTTTGTTACTTTTACCGCAAAAGTCGTGAATAACAGCTATATGTTGCGGTTTCCTGCACCTTGACAACGATTTGGTTTTGTTATTTGATGCGATCGCATTCCTTAATATAGGATTCTACTGATAATTAAAAATTAATCGCGAATATTTATCACAATACAAACTTATTACCGAACCAAGACAAGAGAAAAAATCGCTGACTTGAGCTTGTACCGATGTATCTGATAATTCAGTGTATAAAAAGCAGCGACAAACCCTCATAAAAACCATGATATAAAATCAAGAGAGGCATGATAAGTTTTAAATCCATCGTCCTCCCTTAGAGCTTTGCCTTATGCATCTGCACTATTTACACCCGCAACACCTTGAGGAATTAGTCAATAGCAGTGGCATAAATTTACACCTTGCGAAGCTCAATTTTTTGTCGCTGGAAGGCATCAACGCCTATGAATATCTGTTAATTTCCGAGTTACTTCCCCGCACCAATAGCGGTATGGTGAAAAATGCCTGGTTGCAGCGTTACGCCCACATTACAGCAGGTGGTTGGTGGTGTTCGGGACTCGATCCCCTCACCGATTGGCAGACAATGGAATGGGGATGTTTTAAGCCTAACCAACCGCGTCTAAATCAAAATGGTAAGGCGATTAAATACGAACATCCACCCAGCACCGCAACGCGGGTATTTTGTCTGCGAGTGACATTAGAAATTTGGCAGCAAGTCGCCCAGCGTTATCATCTGTCTTTGCCTGACAATATTACGATTGCCGCGCATGGCGAAGCTGTAGGTTTTTGGCAATGGGTGATGGAACAGAAATTACCTGTGATTATTTGCGAAGGTGCAAAGAAAGCCGCCACACTCTTAACTCAAGGATACGCTGCGATCGCAATTCCGGGAATAACTAGCGGCTATCGCGTCGTTAAAGATAACTTTGGTAAAGTTACCCGTCGTCAGCTAATACCCGACTTAGGAATTTTCGCCCTCAAACAACGCACCTTTTATATATGCTTTGATTTTGAAACCAAACCTAAAACCATCGCTGCAGTTAATAACGCCATTTCTCAACTCGGTTTTTTATTACAAGAAAAAAACTGTCCTGTAAAAGTTATCGAATTACCAGGAATGGAAAAAGGTGTTGATGAATTTATCGTAGCTAAAGGTGCAAGTAGTTTCGATAAAGTTTATCGCCAAAGCGTTGATTTAGAAGTTTATCTCGCTCAAACAAAGCCCCATACCGAATTAACGATTCCGGCTGCAATCACCGTTAATTGTCCTTATTTAGGCGAAATTCCGTTCCCCACATCGGGATTAGTAGGAGTAAAATCAGCCAAAGGTACAGGTAAAACCACAGGTTTAAAATCTCTAGTTCATCGTGCCAAAAGTAAAAATCAACCTGTTTTATTAATCACCCACCGCATCCAATTAGGACGCTTTCTCTGTGAAAAAGTCGGCATCAACTGGGGCATCAATTACACAGAACGCAAACCAGAAAACCCCCCTCAATGCCCAATGCCCAAATCTTTTGGTTTATGCATAGATTCCATTTGGAAACTCAACCCGGAAGATTGGCAAGGTGCAATAGTAATTTTAGATGAAGTTGAGCAATCTTTATGGCACTTACTCAACAGCAATACTTGTAAACAAAAGCGCGTTAAAATTCTCAAAATATTTCAACAATTAATCGCCACAGTATTTAGAACAGGCGGCTTAGTTATCGCTCAAGATGCCGATTTATCTGATGTTTCTCTAGAATATTTACAAGGATTGTCCGAAAATAAATTAACACCTTGGATATTATTAAATCAATGGCAACCTCAACGGGGATGGGATGTGACATTTTACGATTCTCCCAACCCTACACCCTTAATTCATCAATTAGAATTAGATTTAATTGCTGGGCGAAAATGTTACGTTACCACTGATAGCAGAACTGGACGTTACAGTTGTGAAACTATCGAACGTTATTTAAAAGAAAGGTTAGAAAAACTTCGGCGACAATTTCCAAAAACTTTAGTCGTCAGCAGCCAAACTACAAATACACCAGGACACCCAGCAGTTGATTTTGTCGCCGCAATTAATCAAAAAATTCCCGAATATGATACCGTATTTGTTACCCCGACAATCGGTACAGGAATTAGTATTGATGTGCAACATTTTGATCGAGTTTATGGCATTTTTCAAGGCGTAATTCCTGATTCAGATGCGCGACAAGCCTTAGCTAGAGTTAGAGATGATGTCCCCCGTGTAGTGTGGTGCGCTAAACGAGGTATTGGCTTAATTGGTAGCGGTAGCACCAATTATCGCTTGCTTTCCTATTGGTATCAGGAGAATCAAAAAGATAATTTAGCTTTGCTCAGTCCCCTACATAAAATCGATGTAGATTTACCCTTAGTTTACGATCCAATTCATTTACGCACCTGGGCGAAATTATCTGCTAGGGTAAATGCTTCCATCCGTCTTTATCGCCAATCTTTACAAGAAGGCTTAATTGCTGATGGACACCAAATTAGACCTAGAAGCAACGCCGTACATAATAATATTATTCGCGATTTACGCCTAGCATTTTTAGCCACAGATCCGCAAGATTTAGCAAATCGCAAACGCTTAATTTTAGAAATTGTCAAAGTTCAAAAAGATTGGACAGAGAAACGCATTAAAGCGAAAGAAATTAAACGTAAAATTCGTGAAATTAAGCAACAAAATCAATTATTAGCTGCTAATGCTGTCGCCAAAGCCAGAGATATTGATTATGTAGAATATGAGCAGTTATTAGCGAAGCATTCTTTAACCGATGATGAGCGTAACGCTATGCAGAAATATATACTGCGTCAGCGTTATGGTATGCAGGTAACGCCAGAATTAAAATTGCAGGATGATAAAGGCTATTATGGACAACTGTTAACGCACTATTATTTAACCCACGAAAGCGAGTATTTTCACATTCGCGATCGCCAGGAGTGGCATCAACAATTATACTGGGGAGAAGGGCAGGTGTTTCTCCCAGATATCAAGACTTATACCCTCAAAGTTGAGGCGATGAGAGCCTTAGGGATGGTAGATTTTCTCGCAGCTACCAAAGAATTTACCGAAAACGATCCAGAATTGATTGTGCTGAAGAATTTAGCGAGTCAAAATAGTAAACATATTAAAAGAGTACTGGGGATTAATTTGGGTAGCAATACAGAAAATATCTCCGCAATTAAAATTCTCAGTCGTCTGTTAAGTTTGTTGGGGTTAAAGCTGAAGCGAGTCGATACAGGATATCAAATTCATATAGAAACTCTGGATGATGGTAGAGATAAAATATTTGCAGTTTGGCATCACAGAGATGAGTTAATGTTGACTCATTTGCGCAATACGCGAGAGGAAACGAGTCAGAGCAATTCGCAATTTACTAGTTTACATCCGGCAAAAATTTCCTCAGTTGCATCGGTTGACGTATGTTAGGGAATTAGGATTAATTGATGGTGCGTTGCGCTTTGCGACAACGCACCCTACGCGATCGCAGTCCTACAATCCCATTGTCACGCCATACAATCAAATTGCAACGTGATGCGATCGCTCTACATTTTGGCTTGACAACAAAAATTTACATAGCACAATTCAGTAATTTACCTTAACTGCGTGTAGACTTCATCTAGGTAAGAATCCGGCTTTAAATGGTTGAAAGTGAAAAGAATCCTGATTTTGTCCGCTAATCCGACGAACACAAACAAGCTACGCCTGGATGAAGAAGTGCGGGAAATTCAGGCTGGGTTGGAACGTGCTAAAAGTCGAGATAAGTTTGAAATTATCACTAAATGGGCCGTGCGGACTGATGATTTACGGCGGGGATTATTAGATTATGAACCGCAAATCGTCCACTTTTCTGGGCATGGCGCAGGTAGTGAAGGGTTAGCTTTAGAAAATAGTACTGGACAAATGCAACTAGTGAGTACAGCATCACTAGCGCGGCTGTTTAAATTATTTCAAGATAAAGTTGAATGTGTATTGTTAAATGCCTGTTATAGTGAAGCCCAAGCTGAAGCGATTTATCAATATATTGACTGTGTAGTCGGCATGAATCAGCAAATTGGTGATAGAGCTGCAATAGAATTTGCTGTTGGCTTTTATGATGCTCTTGGTGCTAATAGAACCTATGAAGATGCTTATGAATTCGGCTGTAGTGCGATTGATTTAGAAGGAATTCCCGAATCTTCTACCCCAGTACTCAAAAGTAGAAATCATCCCAGCCAAGCTGTTTCTCCAGAACCACTCCCGCCAACCCCAATCAAAAATACTCCAGTCATCGCCACAATTAATCTTGAAGATCCCGAAGGACAAGTACCACTAGAATCGGCTTTTTATGTGGAACGTCCCCCGATTGAAGCCGACGCTTACGAAACGATTCTTAAACCAGGTGCTTTAATTCGTGTCAAAGCTCCCCGACAGATGGGAAAAACTTCTTTAATGACGCGAATTTTACACCATGCAAAACAACAAAGTTATCAAATTGCAGCTTTAAACTTTCAGTCAGCCGATGCAGAATTTCTCAGCAATTTAGACAAATTTTTGCAATGGTTTTGTGCCAGCATTACCTACGAACTCAATTTACCAGATAAATTAGAAGATTCGTGGAAAGGACTTCTTGGTAGTAAAAATAAATGTACAAATTACTTTCAACGCTATTTGTTAGCTGAAATTAAAACCCCCATCGCTTTAGGATTAGATGAGGTTGATGAAGTTTTTAAACATCCCGAAATTGCTGATGGCTTTTTTGGTTTGTTGCGTTTTTGGCACGAACGAGCTAAGAATGAACCAATTTGGCAAAAGCTCAGATTAATCATTGTCCATTCTAAAGAAGTATACATTCCCCTGAATATTAATCAGTCGCCTTTTAATGTAGGATTGCCAATTGAGTTACCAGAATTAAATCAAGCGCAGGTACAAGACTTAATACTGCGTCATCAACTCGATTGGAATACACAAGAAATAGAGCAGTTAATGTTACTAGTAGGCGGACATCCTTATTTAGTGCGAGTGGCGCTGTATCAAATTGCCCGCAGCCGCTTGACTTTAGCCAAGCTGCAACAAGTTGCATCAATGGAAGAAGGCCCTTACTGCGACCATTTACGCCGTCATTTGCTAAATTTACAAGAGGACGAAGATTTACTGAATGCCATTATAAAAGTAGTCACATCAAACACAGCAGTCGATGTCGGCACAACGGAAGCCTTCAAACTCAGAAGTATGGGTTTAGTCAAATTTCAGGGGAATAAAGTCATACCGTTGTGCGATTTGTACCGTCAGTATTTTGGCGATCGCTTGGGAGTTAAATAATGACTGTAGAACCGCGCCCAAGCTACGAATATCAAGTAGGCGGGAGTTTACCCGTTAATGCGCCAACTTATGTGTGGCGACAAGCCGATAGGGAATTTTATGACAGCTTAAAGCGCGGTGACTTTTGTTACGTCCTTAACTCCCGACAGATGGGTAAATCTAGCTTGCGAGTGCAAACAATGCAACGGTTGCAAAGAGAAGGTTTTGCCTGTGCAGACATTGATATCACAGCCATTGGCACAGCAGATATTACCCCAACGGAGTGGTATGCTGGGGTGATTGATACTCTAGTAGGCAGGTTTAATCTTTATCATAAGTTTGATTTAGAAACCTGGTGGAATGAAAACAGTTTGCTGTCACCAGTGCAGCATTTCAGCAAGTTTATTGAGACGGTACTGTTAAAAGAAAAAACTGAAAATATTGTCATCTTTATCGATGAAATTGATAGTATTCTTAGTATTAAATTCCCATTAGATGACTTTTTTGCAGTCATTCGTGAATGCTACAATCGACGTTCTGACCACAAAGAATATCATCGCCTCACGTTTGCTTTAATTGGCGTATCTACACCTACAGATTTAATTAGCGATAAAGGGCGAACACCGTTTAATATTGGGCGAGCAATTGATTTAACAGGCTTTCAACTAGAAGAGGCGCAACCGCTAGCACAGGGACTAGAAGCTGTAGGCGATCGCACAAAATTAATGACAGCCATATTAGACTGGACAGGGGGACAACCATTCCTTACTCAAAAAGTATGTAAATTGGTGTTGAATGCTGGGCAAGAACAGGAAACAAAAGCAGACGCCAACATAGCACAATGGGTAGAAGAGTTAGTGCGATCGCAGATTATCACCAACTGGGAAGCCCATGACGAGCCAACCCATTTAAAAACAATCCGCGATCGCATTTTACGCAGTCAACATGGTAGCGGTAGATTATTAGGATTGTGTCAGCAAATTTTACAGCAAGGTGAAGTCATAACCGATGAAAGTCCAGAACAGGTTGAACTGCGGCTAACAGGATTGGTGGTGAAGCGCGATGGTAAATTGCGAATTTATAACCGACTATATGCAGAAGTATTTAATAAAGAATGGTGTGATGGAGAACTAGCAAAAATTCGTCCATACACCAAAGAATTAAATGATTGGGTAGCTAGCGAACGTCAAGATGAGTCACGCTTATTGCGAGGAAAAGCACTAGAAGATGCTCAAACTTGGGCTAAAGGTAAAAGTTTAAGCGATTTAGATTACCAATTTTTAGCAGCTAGCCAAGAATTAGAAAACCGTGAAATTCAGAAACTATTGGATGTACAAACAGCAAAAGCTGCTGCTGCTAAAGCAGAAATAGAAGCATCACAAGCCATACAACAAGCTAAACAAAAGATTGAAGAACAAAAGCGAAAAACTAGAGATGCAGTTTTGATTACATCTTTAGGTTTCCTTACAATAATTACCATATTTGCTGGACTTAAGTGGAGAGAAGCAGAAGCAGGACAGATCCAAAAACTTACAGCATTCTCAAGTTTTAAATACACCATAAATCGAAATACTTTTGATGCTTTAATAGATGCTTTGAGAGCAGCAAAACAACTAAAGCAATCTATGTGGTATGGAAACGATCTTGAACTGCAAGCTCAAGTAATGGAAGCACTTGGTAGTGCAGTTTACAGTGTCAGGGAGAGCGATCGCTTAGAAGGACATCAAAACTTTGTGATGCAGGCTACATTTAGTCCTGATGGTAAAACAATTGCGACTGCTAGCTACGATAATACTGCTAAACTCTGGAACTCAGATGGCAAACAAACCTCAAATTTGCAGCATAATGACTCAGTTACCGATGTCAGCTTCAGCCCTGATAATCAAATAATTGCTACTCCTAGTCTAGATGGAACAGTAAAACTCTGGAATCAACAAGGTAAATTACTTAGAAATCTTACAGCACATAAAGATAAAGTTTGGAGTGTAAGATTTAGCCCCGATGGCAAAACAATTGCTACAGCCAGTGAAGACAACACAGTTAAACTTTGGTCATTAGATGGTAAACTCATCAAGACTTTAAATGGTCATACTATAGCAGTATACAAAGTAGCTTTTAGTCGTGATGGCAAAATAGCTACTGCTAGTGAAGACAACACAGTCAAACTCTGGGATACTCAGGGTAATTTAATTAATACCTTAAAAGGACACACAGATGCTGTGTTGAGTGTAAATTTTAGCCCTGATGGTCAAACTCTTGCCTCTGCTAGTAAAGATAAAACAGTTATCCTTTGGGATGTTAAAAAAAGTAAGCAAGTCACATCACCTTTAATACATACTGATATAGTTAGAGATGTTATTTTTAGCCCTGATGGTCAAATAATTGCAACTGCTAGTGATGATAATGTTGTGAAACTTTGGCGGAATCAAGATTATTTACTACTAGAAACTTTGAATGGACATCAAGGTTCAGTCAATAGTGTAAGTTTTAACCCCCAGGGCAATATACTTGCATCTAGTAGTGTTGACAAAACAGTCAAACTTTGGCGGATAAATGATTTGCTAACTACTTTGAAAGGACATAGTGAAGGAATTTATAGTGTTGATATTAGCCCCAAAGGCAACATGATTGCAACTGCTGGCAGTGACAATACAGTGAAATTGTGGAACTTGCAGGGGAAGCAACTCAAGACGCTTCAAGGACATACTCAATCTATTGGTAGTCTTAATTTCAGCCCAGATGGGGAGTTAATTGTTAGTGGTAGTAATGACAAAACTGTTAGGCGATGGAATTTACAAGGACAACAAATTAAACCACATCTTACAGGGCATAGCAGAGTTATCACTAGCGTTGCTTGGAGTCCAAATAATAATATAATTGCTTCCGCCAGTCTTGACAGTACTGTTAAACTTTGGAGTCGCAAAGGAGAATTTATAAAGAATCTAGAAAATAATGATGAACAAACTGGTAGTCTGAGTTTTAGCCCAAATGGTAAAATCATTGCTGCTGCGAGTCGATATACGGGAAGAGTACAACTCTGGGACAGTGATGGAAATTCCTTGCGTAATTGGCAGGCTCACAATACTTCAATTTATAACATTCGTTTTAGTCCTAATAGTAAATTTATCGCTACTGCCAGTGAAGATAACACTGTGAAATTATGGAATTTGGATGGTAGTTACATAAATTCTTTGAAAGGGCATACTGCCGGAATTTGGGGATTGGATTTTAGCCCTGATGGTCGAATGATTGCGACTGCTAGTGATGATAAGACAGTAAAAATTTGGTCAGATAGAAGTGTATTAATTATGACTCTTAATGCTCATCTTGATAGTGTTAATTCACTCAAATTTAGCCCTGATAGTAAAATACTTGCTACTGCTAGTTCAGATAAAACAGCAATGTTATGGCATATAGAAAACTTAAATCTGGATACATTTATGGTGCGTGGATGCAATTGGTTAAGCGACTATTTAAAGAATAATCGTAATGCGCCTAATGATATTTGTAACGAAATCAAGAGGTAAAAATTACTGGTCTTATATACTCTAAATAATTTGACAATTGCAAAAAATATTAAAAGGAAATTATGGAAAATAGCCGTAACCAACAAGAAAAAAAGGATTGGAGTAAAAAAGGATTGGGCTGGTTACCAGATTATCCAGACCTCCGTGATTATAACTTAGGCAATGAAGAAGGTATCAAAAATAACCTCATCAAAATAGAAGAAAGAACTAATAATTTTGAACAATCTGTAAACAATTTAATTGATGTGATTTCAAAAATTGCCGACAAAATCGGAGATGATTTATCAATAAAAAATACTGTAGAAGAATTAAGAACCCAAATATTTGGTAATGTCAGATTTGCCAAGGTAAAAGTTTATAAGATACTAAGATATATATCTGAAAACACAGATAGAACAGATGATCTACCTCCAGCTAATCCAATTCCATATGAAAGTGTACTTTCCAAGCAAATACTAGACTTAAAGCAGTATCTTTTTTTAATTGAATCATCAATGTGTGCTAAGAAGGGACAAGATTTTAATTGGGATATTTCAGAAAGTCTGGATTGGATGAGAAATTCAGAGTACGATGAACGCACTAAATCATTGGTACAGAAGTTACAAGTTTGTTCTAAAATTCAGGATGATGGAATAGTAGGAATTGAAACTTATAATGCTTTAAATGAATATTTTTATAAGGAAAATGATAGTAAAAATAAGAAGATTTTAGAATCTCAAAATGATAGAGGAAATCAAAGTATTATATCTGCAAAATCGTCATCAGAGGTTAATTTTGTTGCTATTAGTTCATTGATAACAATCAAAGAATTTAAAATCATCCTAAAAATTCTAAAAAACAAAGTCATAGAGCAAATAGACAACGAATTTCACAACGAATTTCCAAAAGATAAAAATAATGATTTTGACAGTCTAACTCCTCAAAATAAAAAGGAGCGAGTCAATACTTTTGTAGAGAAGTTCTTTGAATATAGCTTTCTAGAAGCTATTGAAATTAGTATTAAGTTAGAATTTCAAAATCTATTTAAATTAACACAAGACGATTTTAATCAAATTACACAAAATAATGAGTTGAAAAATTTAATTATAAAAATAGTAGAAGAAATTAATAATATAGTAAAAGAAATTAATAATACTTCTTCTCCATCTAGCAAGATTTTAGAAGCATTACAAAACTCATCTGTAACTAGGCCAATATTTTCAGTGATAACGCGAACTTTTTCTCCTTTATCCCAATACAGCAATCAGACTTGGGAGGAAATGATAACAAAAGGCTTTAATAATCTGGATAAACCTGCTGATTTAAATCCAGAACCAGGATATTCTCAAGAAAAATTAATCAGCACTGCGATTAGTCAAGTTACATCTCTTCTTCAAAAAGAAATTGAAAAAAATAAAGCTAATACAAGTGCCCTATTTATATGTTTCTTACTGAAAAAATATCTAAATAGATTAAAAGAAAAGCATATGAAAGATGTCAAAATTGATATTAAAAAAATGAGTATAAAAGTAATATTTTTGATAATCAAGAAGTATTTAAAATTGAGCAATTTCTTGGCTATGATAATAATATTGAACAGTCAAAAGAGACTGAAACAAACAAGCCGAAAGATTTATTTACATCTCTAAATTTACATATTCCTATAATAATTAATAACAGTTATTTAAATAATTCAAGAACATTGAATAAAGAAGAGGAATCATTAGAAACCCTGTTTTTTTATCTTCCTGCTGTAATAGATTTGAGCTTTTGGTTTTCTCCAGTGAGAGATCAAGGTTCACTGAAATCTTGCACAGCATTTGCTGCGATCGCACTGTTAGAATATTTTCAAAATAGAAATTTTGGCAAGTCAACAGATGCTTCTCCCCTATTCCTCTATAAGGCTGCCCGTAATAAAATGAATCTGGAAGGAGATCTTGGAGTTTCTATTAGAGAAACAATGAAAGTACTAGCACTATTTGGTGTGCCTCCTGAACAATCTTGGCCTTATGAAGAAGATAAAGTAAATGAAGAGCCACCGCCTTATTGTTATGCCTATGCTCAAAACTACAAAACTCTCAAATACTTTCTTCTAGATTATGCTGGCATTACTACAGAGAGTCTCTTGTTTCAGATTAAAGCAGTGTTAGCAGCAGGGTTTCCTTGTATTTTTGGGTTAACGCTTTATAGTTCTGCATACGAAGAAACTAATTCTAAAACAGGTCATATTCCATATCCAGACCCCGATAAGGATAAGGTGGTTGGTGGACATACTGCCGTTGTTGTTGGATATGATGATTTCAAATTTATTCGCTGTGCCGATCGCAAGCACTATTCAAAAGGTGCATTCTTGATCAGAAATTCTTGGGGTACTGAATGGGGAGTAAACGGTTATGGATGGCTTCCCTATGACTATGTTTTAGCTGGACTCACATCTGCTTGGTGGTCTTTACTTAAAGCAGAGTGGTTTGATGAAAGTAACTTTGGTTCAGCTAGAACAGGTGGTGAGGTCGCAGATGATGATACAAAAGGCGGTGGTAAGTAGGGAGGCACAATTATTTGTAAGATGCGATAGTATCTTCACAAAGCCTTAAACCCTTTAAAAGCATGGGTTACGCTACGTTAACTCATCTTAGGTTTAATTCAAGCCACCTACTTAGCTAAGGAGATAGTAAGCTAAAACATATCTAATTTGTAGATTCAATTTTATCAGTCTCTTGTGAGGTAGGCATTTTGCCTGCCCAAATCATGCAGCTTAAATGCAGATTAACTTAGACCACGGCAAAGGCTAAGAAGTTATTGTCATTAAAATCGGGACAGAAGTCTCGACTACAAAATGCATTATTGCTCTCGCAGGAGTTGGGCGATCGCTAAAATTAATAAATCGGGATCGATGGGTTTGGATAAATGGCGCTGAAATCCGGCTGCTAGTGCTTGTTGCTGATTAATTTCCCCAGCGTAAGCAGTAAGTGCGATCGCCGGAATTGTACCACCTTTTTCTGCTTCTAGTTTCCGCACTTGTCGCATTAAGGT
Organism: Calothrix anomala FACHB-343; assembly: GCF_014696435.1. Lineage (GTDB taxonomy): Bacteria > Cyanobacteriota > Cyanobacteriia > Cyanobacteriales > Nostocaceae > Aulosira > Aulosira anomala_A. Next base: position 44,917 of record NZ_JACJQG010000062.1, read on the forward strand.
ATAGCCATCTACCTCTGGCATACCGATATCACTCACGATAATATCTGGTTGAAATGATGCGATCGCTGTTAAAAATTCTCCACTAGATGCTACTGTCATCACTTCTGCGCCATACTCAGCTAATAAGAATTCGATGAAATCCCGGCTATCTGCTTCATCATCAATAGTTAATACCTTGATGCCTGTGAGATCCAGTATATCTGCGGGTAATTCCTCTGGGCGATCGCTCTCTGATTCTACATGCAATAAAGGCAATTTCACTGTAAATATAGCTCCATGCCCTTCCCCTAGACTATCGGCGCTGACTGTTCCCCCATGCGCTGCAATTAAGTGGCGGACAATCGCTAACCCTAACCCTAATCCACCATATTTGCGAGTAACGGAAACATCTTCTTGGCGGAAAGATTCAAAAATGTAGGGAAGAAATTCGGGATTAATCCCTTTACCAGTGTCAGCAACGGTAATCTGTGCTTGTTTACCTACCTTTTCTAGCCAAATGTCTACTCGCCCACCACTGGGGGTAAACTTGATGGCGTTAGACAGCAAATTCCAAATTATCTGCTGTAACCGCACTGCATCACCGGATACTTGCCCAATATTGGGTAATAGGGGATGAATCACAATGGATTTAGCAACAGCTGCGGTGCGCACTGTCTCAATTGCCGCTTCTATTACATAAGCTAAGTTTACAGGCTCGGCATTTAAACTGAGTTTACCGCGTAAAATCCGCGCAATGTCTAACAAATCGTCAATTAGTTGTGTCTGTAACTTGGCGTTCCGCTCAATTGTCGCTAAGGCTTCGGTTGTTTTGGCTTCATCCAGCTTGCCACTTTGCAGTAACTTTGTCCAACCTAAAATCGGGTTGAGGGGAGAACGCAACTCATGGGAAAGAACCGCTAAAAACTCATCTTTAATCCGGTTGGCTTTTTCGGCTTCATTTCGCGCCTCTTGTTCTAATTGTAAAATGCGATCGCGTTCTATCTCTAAGTTTTTATCATCCGTAATATCACGGGAAATACATAATATTTGTACTACTTGCCCGGCTGAATTGCGAATAGGCGTCAGTACCACATCCCACCATTTCGGCTTTCCTTTCGCCGTCGGACAATAGCCTTGAAATCTGCCTAATTCGCCCAGTTTCGCCATTGCTAGTGCATCTTCCGCAATGTTTCTAGCTTCCTCTGGCCAAAAACAGCACCATTCACTGTGGAGTAAGGGTGTAAAATCGTCAATTTCTAACAGACAAATCCCGCCGGGATTCATGTATAAGAGTTTGCCATCTAAGTCGAGGACTTTGATACAATCGCTACTACTCGCCAGCATCCGTTGTTTAAATTCTTCACTCTGGCGCAGTTCTTCTTCGGCTCGTTTGCGATCGCTAATATCCAAGTTGATCCCACTCAAACGCAAGGGTTCGCCATGACGATCAAAAGTAACGCGCCCTAAAGCCAATAGCCAACAAATACCCTTCTGTGGATGAACAATGCGGAATTCACTCTGATACTCCGGGAGTTTCTGCTCCACAACCTGCATAACTTCAGCATGAGTGCGTTCTTTGTCTTCTGGGTGCAGAGTATTATACCAATCTGCATATTCAACTTGAGCTTTGTTGGGATCAAGCCCATATAAATCATAATTTTCTGGCGACCAGTTGATTTGATTAGTTTGAATTTCCCAATCCCAAGAGCCAGCCTTAGCACCCGACAACGCCAGTCGCAGGAGTTGTTCGTTTTCTCGCAAAGCAGCTTCCGCAAGTTTGCGAGCTGTGATATCCATTGATAAGCCAATCATCCCCACCGGACGCTGATTTTCATCGCGCAGCAAGGATAGGGAAAGCAACACGGTAATGAGTTCGCCAGATTTGCGGGGTACAGTTACTTCTAATTCATGCTCGCCTTTGATTTTCAAGGGTGCGATTACCTGGGTTTCCAGAAAATCGAGCATTTCTGGTTGTCTATACATTAGCCGTAGATGTTGACCGATTGCTTCCTGGGCAGAATAGCCAAAAACTCTCTCTGCGCCTTGATTCCAACTGGTAATGTAACCATCGAGATCGGTGGAAATGACACTATCATGGGTTTGCGCCAGCACTTGTGCTTGTAATCTTATTTGCTCTTCAGCTTGCTTGCGGTCAGTAATATCCGTCAGCGTGCCAATATAGCCAGTAATGCTGCCATTGGGGTCAGTCTCAGGTAATACCTGACAGTAAAACCAGGTAATACTTCCATCGGGACGCAGACATCTGCCTTCTTGTTGATACATGCCTCCTGATGCTAATGCTTGCGCCCATGCGGTGACGATGCGATCGCGGTCTTGGGGGTGTAAGCTATCAATCCATCCCGACCCAAAAGCGGCTTCTTTTGGTCTGCCGCTAATTTCTGACCAGCGATCATTGACATATACGCAGTTATTATGGTTATCAAAGCGAAAAATCGCCACTGGAACTGCTTGGGCTAAATTTGCATAGCGGCGTTCGCTTTCACGCAGATTTTCTTCCGCCAATTTGCGAGCGTTGATGTCTTGAATATTACCTGTCATGCGCACGGCTTTGCCAGTTTCATCGTAGAATACCTTAGCTCTTGATGCTAACCAGCGATCGCTTTGAGGATGTAGCAGCCGAAACTCAGTATCATAATCTTGTTGTTGGTCGCGGATCAGCCGGGAAATATATTCATTGACTTTAATTCGGTCTTCCGGGTGTATTAATAGCAACCAATCTTCATAGCTAATTTCCCTTATGGCTGGGTCAATAGCAATTAGGCGACAAAATTCTTCGCCAATCCTGATTTTACCTGTGGTCAGATTCCAATCCCACAATCCTGAACTTGTGGCTTTTTGTGCCAATTTTAACCATGCGTTGGTTTGTTGCAATTCGGCTTCTGAACGTTTACGTTCAGTAATATCTAAATCTACACCCGCCATGCGTACAGGATTGCCTGTCTCGTCGTAAAAAACTTTACCTTGGCTGAGTGCCCAACGAATATCTCCATTAGGGTAAACTACCCGAAATTCAATATTGTAGTTTGCCCCTGTAGCGATCGCTGCATTGATGGCTTCAAGAACGCGATCGCGATCGTCTGGGTGTAATCTAGAAACAAACATGGTATATGAACCATCAAATTCCCCTGGTTTCAAGCCAAACAAAGCTTCTAAGTTACTAGACCATTGAATTTTACCTGTAGTGATATTCCAATCCCAAGTGCCCATGTGGGCAGCTTCGAGGGCTAATCGCAATCGTTCTTCATTTTCCTGTAAAATTTTCTCAGTACGTTTGCGCTCTGCTAGTTCATCTTGTACTTGCTGTAGTGCTTGTTGCAGTTGGTTGCGTAACTGAATATTTTCAATTGCTGCATTTACCGCCAAACACAATCCATCTGCAGTCATGCTGCCTTTAACTAAGTAATCTTGGGCACCTGCTTTAATTGCTTGCGCGGCGATCGCTTCATTTCCCTGCCCTGTAACTACAATTACAGGTAAAAATAATTGCCCCGTTATTGTTTGCAGTTGGCGGAGAAAATCTCTGCCATCTAAGTCTGGTAGGAAATAATCAAGCAACACAATATCAGGCTGATGTTGCTGCCATAGTTCCAAGCCTATACGCGCCAATTCTGCATGGACAAAGTTATAATTATATGTCCCATCTCGCCGTAAATATCGCAGATACAGCTCGCGGTCTTCTGGGCTATCATCAACAATCAACACAGTCCTTAGTTGCTGGTTCATGACTACTTTGGCAAATTTTGGGGTCAAAGAAGCGGAGAAAATCTCTCATGGTTAAATATCAGAAATTTCTCCCAAAAAACACACTTGATAGAAAATTTTACTTCTAGAGTCTTTACAGCATCAGGATATTATCATATTTACACCTTTCCTGGAGCCATAGAGATCCTTAGCGCGAAATTCACTAAATCTAGATGGATGCTCAAAGGTTAGGCGATCGCTAAATTAAAACATTATTAACTAATTCGCCGATCGGGGAGATAAGGTATATAGGCATTTGCGATCGTTGGGGCTGACTATATTAAGCAATATAAAAATATGGAACTCATTTTATTTTCAGGACTTCATTTTGAATTTTGAATAAGCAAATTTTGAATTAATTTCTCCCTAATTTTTTGTTACCTCACTACACAAATCACTACTCGCAATTAAATCAGTCCCCAATAGAAAAATCTCTCTTAACAGTCAACAGTCAACAGTCAACAGTCAACAGTCACCGCTATTTCCAAGATAAATGGCTACAATCTCCGAAAAAATTTTCTATTTTAAAGATTAGGTAAAGTTAGATGATTTTTCGGTAATTGTATGGTCAAATAAATACTGCATTTGAGAATTAACTCCAAAACACGAGCCAGTCAAAAAACATCTGTCTTAGTGTAAATAATCACATACAACTAATAGCTTGATAGTAAGTCATAGTGTGCATCAAATTAGCAATCAACATCAACGATCGGTTGAAAATTTCAACTTATCGCTGATGTTGAATTTTCAACCTGCAAAAAATGCAGATTTGCTCACAGGATAATTCATCACAGGAATCAAAGAATGGTAACAATTAAAGGTACTGCTGCAAACGATTTACTCCAAGGAACTTCCGGAGGCGATCGCATTTACGGTTATGCAGGGAATGATATCATCAATGGCGGCACAGGCAACGATACAATGTTTGGTAATTCTGGTGATGATACATACATCGTTGATAGCATTGGCGATATTGTCACTGAAGAAAATAGTAATGGTAGCAATGCTGGTGGCAGAGATACTGTTAAATCTGCGGTAAACTGGACTTTGGGTAAATATGTCGAAAACCTAACTCTGACGGGAACAGCAATTTCCGGGACAGGAAACGCACTTAATAATACAATTATCGGAAATACTGCCAACAATCAACTCGCTGGTGGGGATGGAAATGACATTCTTAAAGGCTTGGCGGGTGCAGATACCTTATATGGCAGTGCAGGTAATGATACAATCAACGGCGGCGATGATGATGATTATTTATCTGACAGCGAAGGTAAAAATAGGTTATATGGCGATCGCGGTAATGATATCTTAGATATTTCCGCTTCTTCCCAAAGTAATTTTTTAGACGGTGGTTCAGGTAACGACTTTTTATATGCTTATAACTCCAGTGGTAATAATACCCTCAAAGGCGGTGCTGGAGATGATGGAATATTTCTCAATAATTCCACAGGTAATAACACAGTCAGTGGTAATACGGGAAATGACGAATTTTATCTCACTGGATCTAGTGGGAAAAATACTCTGTTTGGTGATGCAGGTAATGATAGCTTTTATACCTCTGGCGTCACCGGGAATAATCAATTTTCTGGCGGAGATGGTGATGACTCGTTTTATTTATATGCAAATAATGCAGCATCCTTAGTCACGCAAACAATTAATGGTGATGGTGGTAGCGATTATTTGTTTGTCTATTACGATGATGCTAACGGTGGGATTGAGATGAATTGGAATGCCACCAATACAGAAGGTACAATTACTGCGGGTACAAATAGGATCGACTTCCGCCATATTGAAAGCCTAGAAATCTTTACTACAGACTACGATGACAATATTCAAAGTGGCAATAGCAATGATACCTTTAATATTAAAGGTGGTGGTAGCGATCGCATTAATGGTGGTGCAGGTAATGATTCCCTCTTAGTTGATTATGATGATGCTAAAAATGCCATCATTATGAGTTTCAATGCAACTATCAATCAAGGTTTAATCAAGGTAGGTGCAGATAGAGTTAGTTTCCAAGATATCGAAAGCCTGAAAATTTCCGGTACAGAATACGATGATAAGATTGTCGGTACTAATGGCGACGATATCCTCGATGGAGGCGTTGGCGGTAAAGATACAATTAGTGGCGGTGCTGGTAACGATATAATCGGTCGTGAAGATTCTAGCTATCAGCTTTTATCTGGTGGTGATGGCAATGATACGCTAGGAATCGACTTTTCAGCAGGTTATAACACTTTAAACGGTGGTAATGGTAGCGATCGCCTCGTCATCAATTATTCTAATGGCAATAACATCTTAAATGGTGGTAACGGTGACGATATCCTCAGACTAGAAACTGTTAACGGCAATAACACCTTAAGCGGTGGTAATGGTAATGACTTTCTGGGCGCATTAGATGATACCTATGGCGATAACACCCTCAACGGCGGTAATGGTGATGATACCATCCGTGGGGGTTATGGTAATGATGTCCTCATCGGTGGTGCTGGCAATGATTATCTAATCGGTTTCGATGGTAATGATACCTTTGTTTTTAAGAATTTTAATCAAGGTATTGATACTATCGAGTTTTTTGGTGCAGAAAATTTTGTAATTCAAGTCTCTGCTGCTGGTTTTGGTGGTGGATTATCTGCTGGCGAACTCTTACCGAATCAGTTTACCATCGGTACTGCTGCCACCACCAACGCTCAAAGATTCATCTACGACAATAGTACAGGTAGTTTGTACTTTGACCGAGATGGCAGTGCTAATGCATTTACACAAGTGAAATTTGTACAATTTATTGCTGCACCATCACTCAGCGCCGATAATTTTCAGGTTGTTTAATTAATACCAATTTAAATACTGTTTGCGGCACATCATTATATTCTAAAGGGCATGGCAATGCCATGCCCCTACCATCCTTCGCATCCTTTTTTCAAATTAGTACAAGTATTTTCTAGGATTTGCGAAAAAAAGCAGATACAGCGAATTGCAAGTTGGTGAGGTACAGATAATCGTTAATTGTAGGGGCATTGGCACTGCCATGCCCCGAAGCGCGTACCTCATTTACCTGAAATATGCTGTATTATGTATAGATTTGCTTTCATCTTTAATACTTATAGCTGTAGCCAAATGACTAAAAAACTTTTAAGTCTGTCAACAGTCAACAGTCAACAGTCAACAGTCAACAGTTAACAGTCAACAGTCAACAGCGATAACTTAAACAATTCCAAAATAGCTAAAATTTAGCAATAGCAAGAACACCAAGATTTTCTGTCTAAAGTCATAAATATATCCATGACTTTAGTCATACTGAAAGCAGACACAATATATAAATTAATTGTTAACTTAATAATAGTTAACAAAGCCTGTAGTCAAAGACATCATTTAGCTTACAGCATCTTCCTGTAAATAGACCACGCTGTAGGGGCACGGCATCAGTAAAATTATTGTATGTACAAAAAGATTGTCGGTGCCGTGCCCCTACGATAGATGTGGTTCAAATAGGTGAAAACTGCTGTAAAGCTGGTAGCTAATTTGATTACTCTGGCATTCATCCTATTGTATATTTGTTATCTATGTGTAGATTAATTGGCTATCTCGGTAACAACATTCGCTTGCATGAATTGTTGTATAAACCAGAACATTCTCTTTATCAACAAAGTTATCAACCCTTAGAATTAAAGTCTGGAGTAGTATGTGCAGATGGTGTTGGAATCGGCTGGTACGATGAAGCGGGAAAGTCATTTATTTACCGTAACACTATCCCCTTATGGAACGATCGCAACCTGGAAGAATTAAGCCAATATGTACAGTCTCATTGTACTTTAGGCTATGCCCGACTAGCGGGAATAGGCGAATCACTCGACATTAGTAACTGTCAACCATTCCGGAGCGGTAAGCTGTTGTTTGTACATAATGGCGAAATCGCCAACTTTAAACAAACACTCTATCGACCAATACGCGATCGCCTTTCCGATGCCACATACAATTTAATTAAAGGTATGACTGACTCTGAACATATCTTTGCTCTCTTCGTAGAAATATGGCAGTCATCTCCAGAAAGCAGTCTAGTGTCAGCCTTACAGATGACACTAACAGAATTGACAGATTTAGCGCAAAAATACGACACCAGTTTGAGTGCCAATATCATTGTTAGCGATGGTAACACTGTTGCAGCAGTTCGCTATAGCTATCAAACAGCAGCACCTACTCTTTATTGGTATTGTGATACTGTCGATAGCCCCAGCCAAATTATAATTGCCTCTGAACCTTTATCAAAAAATAACTGGGTAGCTTTTTCTGAACAAAGTACTCTATCAGTTGCAGCCGAGTCATTATTACCAAAAATTAGCCTTTTGCCAAAATACTCTTAATTTTGCTGACGCTACTTGAGGGTTATTATCCACATATTTCAGTTTAATGTGTGTAGCACTATTCAAGAAATCACAAAAACATACTACAGTACAAAATCTGTTAAATCTAACTCTAGTATTTATTGTCATACTTGGATTACACAGGCATAAATCTGGCTATTTATCTAGTTATTAGCTTTTGACACGCCGGATTAGTCAACATTTTTCTGTATTAAAGCAGACCTAGTATTGCTTCAGGAAAAAAATACTTTGTAAATTCTTTACTTGTCATTTAAAAAAGACATACAAAAATGTCTTGCTTTTATGAATGACTAAGAGAAAATGAAAAGTATCATGAAAAATATGAAGATATGACTGACCGAAGGCGTTCTGAAAATTATAAGCAAGTCAGTGGTTATATTCCACTAGAACTAGCTTTAGAATTCAAAAGCATCTGTGCGCGCTTGGGAATATCTCAAGGCGATGCAGTAGAAGAGATGATTCAGGATTGGATAGACAAAACTACAGGTTCTGGTGGTAAAAACCAACCCAAACAAACACCAGAAACAATTGCTGATTTAGTCAGACTCAATGCAATCAAACTTAAAAGTTGCGGTATTAAGAACTTGCAAGCATTAGCTGATGGAGAAGTACTACCTACACCAGGAGACTTTGCAATCATCACTTCGGTTTTAGGTATCCCAGAACAAGAAAGGATAAAGATTTGGCAAGGAACGTATAAACCGTCCGTGTATCCAGATGCTAGGGGTGTAAAAGTATATAGAGTTTCTGAAGGTGTCAAAACAGATGAGTGTCAGTATTCTGAAAATCCTTAACCTACCTGGCTGGAATTATAAAATGTCCTATGAAGGAATTTCTATTCTAGCCCCAACTAAACGCGATGCTACACAACTGGCGCAAAACTACGGTGATGCCCTGAGTGAAACCGCGTTAAAAATTAACGGTAAGATACGGATCAAATGGCGTGGCTGTAAACAACCAATCGAGTTTTTCGGATGGATGGCTAGTCAACTACCACCGGCACCTTCCGAAACCGCCGAACGTATATTAAACAATGGAGGTAAAGTATTTTGTAACCAACTGCATCTTCCTGATGAGTTGTTATATCGGATGGTAGCTGCTGCAGATAATGAACTTCCTGTCAGCATCGTCAGACAAGACACCCGCCAGCAAATCATTGTCAATCAGCCAATGATTGAAATGTTGCAAACTCCTGCTGAGATTGCGACTCAACGGTCAATGTCAAAATTCTGGCTACCAGAAGATTTACACGAGTTGGAAAAGCGATTACAAAGTCATCAACAATTTACTTGGACTTATTCAGCCGGTCTCAATGAACAAGCATGGGCAATTTTGACCACTCAATTTGAGATCTTCGAGACTGAAGGAATATGGTATCGTCAAGGAACTTGCTTGTCGTCTCCTCAACTCGTACCAATTCCACCTGGCGTGTTTGAATCTGCTTAATTTAACGATTTAATTCCTTCCAGAACTCCATAGTTATCAGGTGCTTCCTTTTTTCAGGATATTTTTTGCATAAAGGCAGATGGCAGAAGGCAGATGGCAGAAGGGAAGAGAGTTAAAGTTAAGTTCGTTGTTTAGCATTTAAGCAAGTAAAAAATATACGTCGTAAGCGGCTGATTTTCATCCCCTTGCGGGGAAAAATAGTCCCTTAATTTAGCAACCCTATTTTTTCTTTGCAGTAAGCATCCCTAACCCTTATTTTCAGGCAAAACTATTCCTTTACCCTCAAAAACCTAAAATTTCGTAGGTTGGGTTGAGGAACGAAACCCAACATTCCCCTTGCGGGGTAATAGATATTTGAAACAGTTCGGCTTTTTGAAGGGGGTAAAATTCGCCCTGGTTTCAATCCCCTTACGGGGTAATAGGTATTTGAAACCTAAAACTTTAATTGGCCCTAGCGGACAATTAAATAGTTTCAATCCCCTTGCGGGGTAATAGGTATTTGAAACTTCAGCCGCAATTCTTGATTGTTCTGCTGAGTAGCGTTTCAATCCCCTTGCGGGGTAATAGGTATTTGAAACTTGGTTAACCCAAGCGGGTGTAAGAGGTTCAATCTCGTTTCAATCCCCTTGCGGGGTAATAGGTATTTGAAACCACCCGAAAAAATATTGATGCTGCTACAGACAGCAAGTTTCAATCCCCTTGCGGGGTAATAGGTATTTGAAACCTCGTAAGTTACGCGGTAGACTTCAGATAAAACCATGTTTCAATCCCCTTGCGGGGTAATAGGTATTTGAAACGAATCGGGTTTACTTAACAACAATAAACTTTATCCGGGTTTCAATCCCCTTGCGGGGTAATAGATATTTGAAACCAAGGAAGCCATCCTGTCTCCTGGCGTTACTCAAGGTTTCAATCCCCTTGCGGGGTAATAGATATTTGAAACCTTAGGGTTAACTGACCGTCCTATATATCTAACGTTTCAATCCCCTTGCGGGGTAATAGATATTTGAAACCTTGGCATGGGCAACGGCAAACTTACCCAATCGTAAAGTTTCAATCCCCTTGCGGGGTAATAGATATTTGAAACCCTGTAGCGTGTCACGTATGGCGTAATAAGGACAAAGTAACGTATGTTTCAATCCCCTTGCGGGGTAATAGATATTTGAAACTGCCGCAGGAAAGCAATTTCTTACTAGATATATTGTTTCAATCCCCTTGCGGGGTAATAGATATTTGAAACTAAACAGAAGGATAAACGCTAACTAACATGTAAAGGTTTCAATCCCCTTGCGGGGTAATAGATATTTGAAACCCGCCAAGACTTGCCAATTATTTTCGCATTGAGAGGTTTCAATCCCCTTGCGGGGTAATAGATATTTGAAACCCTTAGCTTCTGTCTTGCGATCTTTTTCCTGGTTGTTTCAATCCCCTTGCGGGGTAATAGATATTTGAAACTTTAGATGCCGCTTTGCTGCTGTTAGTCTTATTCGTTTCAATCCCCTTGCGGGGTAATAGATATTTGAAACCCTTCGTGCTGAAACCCATACACAGCAACCATCTTGTCAGAGGTTTTGGCAGATCGAAAAAAATGGTTATTTTCAGACGACCTTATTGCAATTAATTTGCAACTGTGCCAAATCTCCAAAGGCTAAACTTATTAATTTGTCAAGGTTCTGGCGTTTTTGGCGGAACCCCCCAGGTTTTTGCCCCCGCTTCGGTTTGCCAAACATCAAGCTAACACATCAATAATAGGATGATATCAAATCTATTACCGAAATTTCAGAAGCACTAGAAAATTTACAGAAAATACAGCAGATTGCCAGTTGGAGAAGTCCAGATAATCATTGATTGTAGGGGCATTGGCACTGCCATGCCCCGAAGCGCCTACCTCATTTACCTGCAAATATGCTGTATGTTACAAAATCTTTACCAATGACAAATGACAAATGACTAATGACAGCCAATTGGTATTAACTAAGCGAAATCTAACTTAAATCTATGACACAGTTGTTAGCGTTACTTATTTCCTGGCTAATTGAAATACCAATAGTGTTAATTACATTAGTAATTACTAAACAACTGTCTTCTCATAGGGATATTTGTAATTCATTATTTATCGCCATTGCTGCTACTCTCTTTACCCATCCCCTAGCTTGGGAAAGCAATCAAATATTGACTTCCTATATTAAATTTCCGCTTCGGGTAGCAGTTATTGAGAGTTTCGTTATGATTATCGAAGGTATTTTATATACAAAATTTTTGAAATTGAGTTGGCGAAAAGGCTTATTATTATCTATTTTGGCAAATACCACTTCATTTTTAGCTGGTTTTGTAATTAATCAGCTTTTTTATAGTTAATATTAATGTGATGTGTCTGGTATGGCTAAAGCTAACAGTAAAATCGGGATTTCTACCCAAGCATGAACTGCGGCGACAATTCCATATACAGCACGGGCATTATTAAATGCTATAGTAAACCCGATAAATAATAATGTGCTAAATAAAATAATAAACCATGTAAAATACTTTCGTGGGTATCCTATAAATATACTGTTGTTGGTTCTAGATTGCTTACTATCCTCCCACGTTGGTAATACACCAATAACTACTGCATAATGCATAGATTGTAAAAATACTGCTGCGGAAAAAGCATGAATAGCGATGATTTGATTGTGTAATTGTTTGGGGACAAATACTCCTAAATGCGCTTCAATTCCACCAACCGGAAGTAAGGAAAATTCCCATTTTACTAAATTTAAAGATGATAATAATTTGTAGGGTATTCCTGAAAGAATTAGCAAGGGTATGAGTATAAATACTATAATACAAGCTAACAAAGCGCGATCGCGGTTTGAACCTCGCAATTTTTCAGCGATAAATCCTACAGGGGTAAGGTTATGAAGTACTGCAAATAATAACAGTGTAAGAGTTGGCGAGTAAAATATTCCTAAGGCGATTCCAACAGCTAATACAGTTCCCAAAATTCCTAGTCGCCAATCTTTTTTGACTAAAATCGGGATAACCAAAATTACTAAGCCAATTACACAACTGAGTTCTAAAGGTATGCTTACCCAAGTAGGAATTAAACCAAATACTTGCAAGCTACGCAAAGAAATTATTATTAATAATAGCTGGCTAATAGAAATTCGTAGGCGGTTTATTAGCCGTTGACTAAAGCGATTTTCGACATAGTGCAATTCTGTCAAAACATGGGTTAGCCCAAATGTTGCTAAAGTCAAGGTGTAAGTAGCTAGAGGAAAAGCTACAGATAATATTGCACTCAGCAAAACTAAAGCAATAGCCGCTATTGTGAACATTATTATGATAATTTATTGCGTTTTTTAAAAAAATTTGATTTTTTATAAATCAGCACTATCCCCACGAGTGAGAATCCAGGGATAATTAAATTCAAGAAATTAAAATTTCTGCGCAATGAGGGTAATGGTCTGTTATCTTGTGTTTGATATGCCTTCTTCTCAGGACTTCCTTGTTGGTAAGTATAGATAACTTCTTTATATTTTAATTCCAGAGATTTAGGTTTAATTGCCACAATTTCTAAGACATCTGCAACTTCTTTCACTCCATATCTATCTGGCAGTAATCCCACTGGGTTAATACTAGCTTTGGCAGGAATTAATACAGATTTTTTACTATTAAAGTTTTTTAGGGATATACCTTCTTTATTTTTGAGAATTTCTTGGGATTTGACTAGAGATTTTTTTAGAGCATAGACATCGCTGTATTCCCGATAGCCATTTAATCCTAAACATTTACCTGATTCGAGGATTCTGTTATGTGTTGGGATACTGGGATTTGCTGACTTGATGTTAGCAACTATAAAATAATTAGAATATTTATTAAGATTTGCTATTTGAAAACAGTAATTTACTCTAGATTCCCCAGGGGATAAAATATCTGCTGAAGCAGTAGGTACTTGAATACAGGATAGGAGAGTAAGTAAAACTAATATTATGAGGATTGGTTTTACAGGCTTCATGATATGCACAATGGTATAAATTTTATAGTTTAAATATAACTTCTAAGAATCATTTATTTGTGAAGCTGTACAAAAATATACTTTTTTTGAACGCAAAGTTACGCTAAGGTTAACGCAAAGGTACGCAGAGTTTTTTAAGTTCTATGTCTTTGAACATAATTATTTGTATCTTTGTATTAACTTGGTACAAGTACTATTTCACCAGTTTTTAAATTAATCTTGACTTTAGATAATTTTTTATCTCGGTTGTATTCTAAAGGAATAAATACAAAATTATCAATAGTTTCAGGTGTACCAAATAGACAAGGGCAGGTAAATTTTGTCCTCATAAATGGAGTGAAATTAATTCTCAATTTTAGCTCGCCGTGATATGTACCGCATTCTGTAGAAGTATCTGGAGGAGCGCAGGTATAGTTGTATAAATAAATTGTCTGAGAATATTCTTTGTATATCAAAGTTTCTATACTGGGAGCATCAAAGGCAGATGCAACGTAAATTATAAATAAGACAAATAGAAATATTAGGGTTGTTATCAAAAAGTGAATAATAATTAAAATACGTGTTTTAACTATTGGTAGTGGTTGCGGTTTTTTAAATAACAATAAGCCGACAACTAAAGTTATTAGCCAAATTGCTATCGAAAAGCAGAATTGAATATTTACCCAACTAGGAATTATGGGTAAGAAGTGAATTCCTATGGCAATAAATGGGCTAATCAAAAACAATAACAATTGCCAGTTTCGATAATACAACATAAAATCTCATACCAATCCATGACATTGGTATCAAAATTTTGTGTAACTCTCGGCTTCTGGAGCGCTTACTTTAAGTATTTGTAACAAAACTTACATTTTATCTATAATGGTTGTGTATTTACTTATAGATTTTTTATCCTGTTTGTACTAAACTACGATAAAACAATCGGCATTATGTATTTAACATGGAAAATACACAACAGACAAGTAGCGAATTAAACGCTACTACCAATAAGGCCAATGACTCTTTTGCAACGCTAAACCCAAGCGGAATCAGGCTGACAACGATTTTAAAAACCATCAGAGGTGGTTTTTTTCTGGTAATCGGATATTTACTTTCGCCGATGTCTTGGTGGAACGATTTATTTTTCAATCTCCCACTGGCTTATGGCTTTGGTTATCTCTGTAGTTTATTTTCCAAAGACTTACTGGTACCATGTGCGATCGCAGGATATTGGCTTTCTAATGTACTAGGAATTCTCCTGATGCAAGCTGGGGTGATGGATGTACTGCAAAATCAGGCACAAGAACGCAATCTAAAAAAAGAGTTGCTGACAGGGTTAGCTTCTTCCACTGCTTATACTTTAGTAATTTTGGCGTTAATTCATTTCAAGATTCTCGATACGCCGAATCTTTTCCCCGGTAGTTAATTCACTGAAGAGGAAAAGGGGCAGGGGGCAGGGAGCAGGGGAAAATAAAATATCTTCTCTGAGAAATTGGATAATTTATTTTGTGACAACTCTCACCGCTAACTGCAAGCAGTGTAGCGGGAGCATCTCAGATTCACAAATGAGACTTTCTGCTTCACAGGCTGGGCATCCCCTAAGCCTCCACAGAC
>NZ_JACJQG010000063.1 GCF_014696435.1 Calothrix anomala FACHB-343
ATTAACAATTTATTGGGGTGAGAAAGCGATTGTTATCGGCAACTGCTTTCTCACACTTAAAATGATTATCATTTTAATTACTGTATATTTTATTCTCTGGAAGTCCCTAAATAATTATCCCATTGAGGTTGCATATTTTTCTCCTATTTATTAGTTCAGTTAATGGTTATTCGACAAGTTACAGCGTATTTCAGGTAAATGAGGTACGCACTTCGTGAACACTGCCGTGCCCTGACAATTATCCGTACCTCATTACAGCCAGAAAAATTATAATTTGAGTTATAGATAAATCTGGCTAATTTCTCAAGCTTATAAAAATTTAATTACCAGCTTGCTTGGGCGAATAATTAACAGAATTTTCTCCAGTAGGTTGTGGAGAATCTATTTTTGCAAAATGAGAATTGCAGGCTTGTGCAAATAATAAAATGCTGAATGATAAGGCAAGTGTAAACAGTCTATTCCAGCGCATATTGTTCAGAGAATTTGTTAAAGTCTTCATCAGTTCAACTCCTTGGTTGCAAGTGTGATGTTATCTTTATAGAATTTGCAAAGTTAAAAGTCGATACAGAAAAGTTAAGGAATTAAATGTAGAAGCTAACTTAACTTGAAACTTAACTTTTACAGCATCATGCTTAACTAGAGTGAAATCTGCAATTTTTGACGCGATACAAATTTTCTTTGCAGCAATTGCAAAGCAATTCTTTTCCCTGTACACCAACCGTAATATCCATAAGTTGCGGATCTAGCAACAGTTTTCTCAAAACCTACAAAGTAAAGTGTAGGGTCAACAATAGATTGGCATTTAGCATCTGTTTTTGGTAATAACCTATCGTTCGCATTAAGATACAATTGCGGCTGTCTCAAAATTTTATTTATACCAGGGCGAAAGCCAGTACCTAAAATAATTGCATCATAATCTTGTGCTACACAATTGCTAAAGATTACGCCTGTTTTTGTGAGTTGTTGAATACTATTAGAGATGACTCGAATATTGCCTTTTTTGATTTGTTTAACAGTACCTCTATCTACCCAAGCTACACGGCCATGATTAACTTCTATATCCATTGGCCCTTTATCTTCTGGATAGATAGAGTATGCACTCAAATCTAAAGCAAAACGCTGAATAAATTTATCAGTTTCCTTGATGTCTGCTTGTAATTCTTCTGGTGAGAAATCTATGGCAAAAGCCATAGCTTCTATTCGAGAATCTATTGTATTGTTATTAAAAAAACGTTTAAAGTATGACCTAGTGCGCCATAACCAATATTGTAGCGATCGCAGTCTCGGATAAAGAGGAAATACCCAACGTTTACCGCGAATTAACATATCTACACGCGCAGCACCGTGTTCATATAAATCTAATGCTATTTCTGCTGCTGAATTCCCCGAACCAATGACTAAAACCTGCTGATTTTGATAAGGAATACCGTTTTTATAGGCATTACTATGAATAATCTTACCTAAAAAATCTTCTTGCCCCACAAACTTTGGTATCACAGGTTCATTAGTTAGCCCAGTACAGATAACAAGAACCTTGCAGTATAGAATGTCTTTAGTTGTTTGTATTTGCCAGTTATCATCTGTTTGATTCTGATGATAATTTTTAGTAATATTTTGTACTTCTTCCCCAAAACGAATATGTGAATCAACTTGGAAATGATATGCATATTCTGTTAAATACTCCACCATTTCCTCTTTCGTCTTAAATGTGGAATATTTTCCCTTACCCTCAAAAAAAGGTAGAGTAAAATAAGGATTTTGAGTAACTAATCGCTCGTAGGCGTTTTTCCAGATAGTTGCGACAGTTTCACCTTTCTCTATCACCACAAAGTTATCAATTCCAAATTTTTTTAAACTTGCAGCTACAGTAATACCGCAAAAACCAGCCCCAATAATGATAACGTCTAGTTCAGCGTTCATAACATTGACTTAGATTGCAAAACTTAACTCTTATCTTTATAAAACTTGTAACTTTAATAGTCGATATAGATTAGTTAGGGAATTTGAACTGTTTGCAAACGTCCTGAAATCTCGTTCCTGCTTCCTCTATTCATTAGTTGAGTTTGCAAGTTAAGCCATTTTCTTTCCTATATCCTTAACTTTTCTGTATCGACACTGCAATGAACAACCTCTATATATAAACAGCAATACCGTTCATGAAGAAACAATTGAGATGAACTTAATAACTTTGCTGTTACGTGCTTCTAGGAAAATTCTAACTCTTGCTGCTTTCATCGGGTTATTAAGTGGAGTTAGTACAGCAGGCTTGCTAGTAACTATTAATGCAACTTTTAATAATTCATCACAGCAAGTAACATTAATTTGGAGTTTTATCAGTCTTTGCTTAATAAAATTTCTGACTAATATAATTTCTAAATATTTGTTAATTAATTTGACAGAAAAAGCAATTGTAGAATTGCGTCTCACATTGAGTGAAAGAATTTTAGCCGCACCGCTATATCATCTAGAAATTTTAGGTAAACATCGGCTATTAGCTACCTTAACAGATGATGTTTTAGCAATTTCGCGCATAGTTTATATTATTCCTACTTTGTGTATTGATATAACTATCGTAGCCAGTTGTCTTTTATATTTATTTTGGTTATCCTCAACTATATTTTTTTTAGTACTGCTTTCTTTATTGCTAGGAATAATTAGCTATCAACAGGTTGCACATAAAGCAAATTCATTTTTCACCTTAGCTCGTCAGCAAGAAGATAAATTATTTAAGCATTTTCAGAGTCTAACTGAGGGAACTAAAGAACTAAAGCTTCACAAAGAACGACGACAAATATTTTTAAAGCAAGAACTGAGAGAAACGGCACAATTATCTAGACGTAATAATGTAGTTGGCATGACTATATTTGCAGTTGCTGCTAGTTGGGGAAATAGCTTATTTTTTGTAGTTGTAGGATTGGTAATTTTTGCTTTGCCTACTTTCCAAACTATCCCCACTCATATTTTATCTGGATATGCACTGACAATTCTCTACCTGCTTTCACCTTTAGACTACATTATGAGTGCTATTCCTACTTTTAGCAAAGCAACTGTTGCTTTAAAAAATATTGATGCTCTCAAACTATCATTGTTCGCTCGCTGTTACGAAAGTAATTTAATGATTTGGGAACAAGCAGATAATTTTTGTCACAGTTTAGAATTTGTGGGTATCACTCATACTTATTACCAAGAATCAGAAGATACAGCTTTTACTCTTGGCTCAATTGATTTAACAGTTTCGGGTGGGGAAATTGTTTTTATTGTTGGTGGTAATGGGAGTGGAAAGTCTACGCTGCTCAAATTAATTGCTGGTTTATATATTCCTGAAAGTGGAAAAATTTATTTCAATGGCAAACTAGTGACTGCGGAAAATCAAGATTGGTTCCGCCAACATTTTTCAGCAGTGTTTTCTGATTTTTATTTATTCGATAATTTTTTGAATATAGGTAAAAATATTGCTGGCGAGCAAATTAAAAATTATCTAGTTAAATTAAAATTAGATAAAAAAGTTAAAATTAAAAACGGCATACTTTCGACAACTTTATTATCTCAAGGGCAGCGAAAACGCCTAGCCCTGTTAACAGCTTATTTAGAAGACCGTCCTATATATGTATTTGATGAATGGGCTGCCGATCAAGATCCTATATTTAAAAATATTTTTTATACCCAAATATTACCTGAATTGAAAAAACAAGGTAAAACTGTAATAGTAGTCACTCATGATGACCAATATTTCTATTTATCAGACAGGATAGTTAAGTTTGATTATGGCAAGGTAGAGAACATTTATACTTGTCTCATACCTAGTGAAAAGAATTTAGTTTAATTCACATATATTTAACCTTTTAAGGGCAAAGAAATTATGAAAGTTGCGCCTTGGTTGGGAGTGCTAGTAGCTGTAATACTACCTTGATGAGCTTCAATAATCCGCTTAGTGATGGCTAATCCTAAACCATTACCACTACTTTTGCGTGAGGGATCTGTAGTATAAAATTGCTCAAAAATCCTGGGTAAATCGGCTTCCTTGATTCCTTTCCCCTGGTCTTGAATTTGAATAATTGCTTGTTTTCCTCTGCTATAGCCAGAAATAAAAACTTGCGAGTTGGCTGGTGAATGTTTGATTGCATTATCTAACAAATTGAGAATTGCCTGTAATAATCGTTCTGGATCGCCTTGAATCGTGAGGGGATCTACATTCACTTGGAGAGCAATTTTCACAGTTTGCATTCGCGGTTCGATTGCGTTCACAGCACGGTTAATCAATCCTTGCAGTGAAATGCTTTGCTGTTCGAGTTGCGTGACTCCCGCTTCTAAACGTCCTAAATCGAGGAGGTCATGAATTAATCTTGCCAAACGTTTGATTTCGCTGTCGATAGTTTGAAAAAAGCGATCGCGTATTTCTGGTTCTTCATAGGCTCCGCCTTTGAGTGCGTCCACTGTTACCTGAACATTACTGATGGGAGTACGCAGTTCGTGGGAAACATTGGCTAAAAATACCCGGCGTTCTTGATCTAGGGAAGCTAATCGTTCACTCATCCGGTTGAGTTCTGCGGCTAATTGATCCAACTCATTGTTCTCCTGGATGATCAGCTTATCGCCAAAATGACCTCCACCCAAGCGAATTGCAAAGTTCTGCATAATCTCAATCGGTTTAGAGAGACTGCGAGCAAAGCGACTGCTAATCAATGCACACAGTAAAATTGTGATTGCTAGCGTACCCAAAACGCTCCAAAACACCCTTGCAAACTGTCGCTGAAACTGCTCCAGGGTAATTGACATTCGCAACACACCCAAAAATTGACCGTTGCGTTCAATCGGTCTAGCAATGTAGAGGCGATCTTTGTTAGATAAAACTCCTTTAGCAATTCCTTGTTCTACACGATTTTTTAGAGCTGCGCGCATTCCTGGAATTTGATACCAGTCTTTAACTTGAGAGTCTAACTTTGGGTCAGAAGTAGCTATCAGATTACCTTGTTGATTAAAAACACGCAACGTCAAATTTTGCGGTGCGCCGTACCGTTGCACCAGCAATTTTACCTGTGGAATATCTTTTTGTTCTAGTCCATCTGCAACACTTTCACTTAATGCACTTGTCCAGTTATCCAAATCTACTTGTCGCATTCGCATGAAATAATCAGCGAACGACCACAGGATATAACCTGCTAGCAGTGACGTTCCAAAAGCTGTCAGCATCAAGTATGTGCCAAACAGCTTTGCATGAATTGTATTTAATTTAATTCGGGGTAAGAAGCCTCTCATGAAGGCTGTTCCTCAGAACGACGACGCAACACTGCTTTGATGCGTGCTAGTAATTCGCGAGTATTGAAGGGCTTAGTCACATAATCGTCTGCTCCAGCTTCTAAGCCCCATATTTTATCTACATCCTGATCTTTAGCTGTGAGCATGACAATGGGTACATTGGAAAAGGCTCGAATTCGCCAACAGACTTCCATACCACTCACTTCCGGTAACATCAGATCAAGCAAAATTATATCTGGTACTTGCTTGTGGAACTGTTTGATTGCATTATGCCCATCAACGGCTGTACTCACTGTATAGCCTTCTTTTTGTAATGTATATGTGAGACTGTCGCGCAAGGCCGCTTCATCATCCACGAGTAAAACGTGTGGCATTTTACATTAGTAAATTTGAGACAACTTTTTGTAATTATAAGATGTATTAGTTTTTTATATTTGACATCTATCAATAGAAATAAATTAAGTTAATCAATAGTAAATAAAAGCTAAAATAAAAAATTTATTTTTATCAAAAAAATTGCATTAAATACTAGAAACTCATAAAATTGTTTAAATAAATGTATTTAAAATTTATTTTGCTTATCTTTTATAGAGATACTTTTAAAGTTTCAGAGAGTAGTATTCTTATTTGAGGAAGGCAAAACAATCTATAAACCTGAACTGCCTGAAATTTAGAAGATATCAGAGATAACAAAATACTCCCTTAGTTAGAGAGCGTAGTTGTCCGCAATGCGAGATGGTTAATAATAAAAGGGTGCTATGCGTCAGATTATTATCCAAGTACAACATGGCTGCGGCAAACAGGTTCTCGATATTGCAGAATCTCATAATGGCACAAACCTGTCACAAATTGAGGCGAAAAACAGCAACGAAGCAATTGACCTGGTGATTGTTCACCTTTCTAATCACAAGGTTGGGCAGTTTATAGATGAGTTGCAAGACTTACCGAAAGTACATATTACCCTACTCCCTACAGGAGTTTTGGCTTTAAAACCACCGCCAGAAGAAGCAGCACAGCAAGTCAAAGATGTAGAAGAACGTAGCCCGATTGAAGTTTTTCTCTCTAGTTTGCAAAGTGTTGGTTCTTGGCGTGGTTTTCTGGGTTATGCAGCATTAGCTGGGGTAGTAGTTTGGATTGGGTTGTTTACCAATACAACTTATTTATTAGTAGCAGCAATGCTGATTGCACCATTTGCAGGGCCAGCAATGAATACTGCGATCGCTACCGCCAGAGGCGATCGCCAACTGCTATGGCGGAGTCTATTACGTTATTTTGCCGCATTAGCAGTGACGATTGCGATCGCCTGGTTACTGAGCCTAGTTCTGCGCCAGCAAATCGCTACCAGCCTGATGATTGAACGCAGTCAGCTTTCAGCTGTCGCAGTACTACTACCCCTAGCGGCTGGTGCAGCAGGTGCGCTTAACCTCATGCAATCTGAGCGTAGTAGTTTAGTCTCAGGTGCAGCAACAGGAATGTTAGTAGCTGCTTCCTTAGCTCCACCTGCGGGAATTGTGGGTATGGCTAGTGCAATTGGTCGCTGGGAGATGGTAACAGCTGGGCTATTCTTGCTCTTACTGCAACTATGCGGCATCAATTTATCAGCTTCCCTCTTATTCCGCATCTTCGGACTATCTACTCAAGCAACTCGCTATCAGCGTGGTAAAAAAGGAGTATTTCGCTTTTCTATGGCAATTACAGTCATAGCACTTGTAGGTCTATTAACTTGGCAATTTTCCAATTCTCCCAATTTAGAACGCTCTAGTCGCGCCCAACGTGCAAATGCTGAAGTCCAAAAGGTTGTGGAGCAAGTTGGTTTAGCAAAATTAGTTGAATCAAATGTTCGCTTCACCCGTGCCAACATTTCTGGACAAAATACGCTGTTATCTGTTGTTTATGTTCAACGTCAACCAGGAGTTAGTGAGTCATCTGAGGAAATTCGTTCTCGCCTCACCCAAGCAATTCAAACTCATTTATTAAACCAAGGCTTTAATGTTACACCATTGGTTGATGTTAGTGTCTTAGAATTACCTACTAATAAGAAATAAGTAGATTTTTCCCTAATATGAATACCTCATGAGGAACGTAAATTTTTCTGATCAACAAGCCCTAGAACAAGAGCGCAACGAAGTTTTACAACAACTTGAAGATTGGCTAGAAATGCCGATGTTGATATTGGCATTTGGCTGGCTAGCACTATTTATTATCGAGTTGACTTGGGGGTTAAATCCTCTGCTAGATGTTGTCAGTACGACTATTTGGATTGTATTTATTCTAGATTTTGCAATTAAATTTATCCTCGCTCCGCGCAAACTTTCATATCTAAAAAGTAACTGGTTAACTGCATTTTCTTTGCTATTACCTGCTTTACGTACCTTTCGCATTGTCCGAATAGTACGAAGTCTCTCATCATTACGGGCAGTGCGAGGGTTGCGGTTGTTGCGAGTAATGACCCGTGCCAACCGAGGAATGCGGGCTTTAGCAGCAAGTGTTAAGCGTCGAGGGTTTGCTTATGTAGTGTCGCTGACCACAATTGTCACTTTGGTAGGTGCTGCTGGGATGTATGCTTTTGAAAGCGATATTCCCGATGGTTCTGGTTTAAATAACTACGGCACAGCCCTATGGTGGACGGCAATGCTGATGACAACAATGGGTTCTGAGTATTGGCCCAAAACACCTGAAGGTCGAGTGCTGTGTTTGATTCTGGCGATGTATGCTTTTGCAGTATTTGGCTATGTTACGGCAACACTAGCAACGTTTTTTATCGGTCGTGATGCAGATGATGACGAAGCAGAGTTAGTCGGTGCAAAATCAATTGCCGAACTTCATACCGAAATTGCTGCATTAAGGGCTGATATACAAGCACTGCTGCATCAACATATAGAGCCAAAACAAGATGGGAAAAATTAGCGGTCTTATTTAAGCTGTGGCACTGCGTACCAAAATAACTGTGCAATTACTCCTACGAGAAATATTTTCAGGAATATTGCCGTTAATCGCTTGCTTGAGAAGACTTTCACGACTAGCACCCAGGATAATCACATCACTAAGGTCTTGTTGGGCGCAATCAATGACAGCCTCAGGAACAGAACTAGCACAGACTGGAGTTGCAGTTACCTTACCACTAATTCTCGGCTGAAGAAAGCGAACACAGTTGTCGAGCAATGTGGTATCTGGTTGAGATTCAGTAGGTTTGAAAACCTGATATAGCTTAATCGCAGGTGATGAACTTAGGGTAGTCAGCGCAGGTAATAGCTGAATTGCTTGGCTAGAGTTGGGTCCACCTGCCATTGGCAGCAACCAACGCTTAAAACCTTTTTGGTAATTTAATTTAACTAACACAACATCACAAGCAGCCTGGCGAATCACAGTATCTACCACTCGGCTAAAAACTCTACCAGGAGTTGAAGTATTCCCTTTCCAACCCATGAGTACTAAATCTATATGCCGTTCTTTGACAGTCTCTAATATTGCCCCTGCAACATCATGGGCAACCCGAATCTGTGTATGCACAGGAATTCGCCAATCTTCTCCTAACTGTACAGCCTGCTGCAACAGACGATGACTTTTGACAGTTGGCACTGGTGTTTCACAGGGAGAGCGATCGCACCTGCAACTCCACCAATTGAGCGAGCGATTGCGGCTTTGGCAATTCCACCTCCGGCTGCTCCCAATCCCGTGGCAATCGGATGAGTATTTGATGGCGCTTGATTTTCATTTTTTTGGTTAGAAGTAGGGTGTTGTTAGTTCATGATTTGTTTCTCCTTGCAACTATCATCAGCATGAAACTACTTCAGGCTAAATTTTGCCAGAAGCCACAGGGCAAAGCGTTCCAGTCCAACTAACACTGTAGTAATGCCCACAGCTAAACCAAATAAAACTAGGTTGTTTTCGTTGCCAGCTTTTAAAGCAAAGCTTAAAGATGTAGCAACAGCTGGAGGATGCATCACATCTAACAAGATCATCAGCACAATGGTGATGATCATTGCACTTCCCCCAGATAGATAACCTGAACCTAACAACATATAAGTAGCAAAACCAATCCCTGCTGCCATCATTTGGGAAATGACTAGAGTTCGTACTGTATTTGTACCGTGTTGGGGATCGAGATAAATCAGAAAGGCACTCGAAGCTAGGGACGCAAACAACAAACGCTGGCGGGTTAGGACTTCAACTAGGGCAAACACGCTCAAGATGACTATTGTTGGAGCAGTAGCTAATGCTAACTCACCCTTCCAATTGAGGCGGCGACGGAGCGATCGATTTGCACCTTCTAAAGGTTTTAAGCTGGAACGATGGGATTTCATCGTCTACTCCTATCAAGTTCCGACTCTGGTAAACGGCGTTGCTCTCCCTGCTGAATCTCACGTTCCAAGAAATAATTCAGCAAAGTTCGCAGCAAAACGATCGCTCCTAAATCTAAAATATCTTGGCGTGTTGGTGCTACTGCCGTCCGCAAAATATCGCTAGCAACAGTGAATTCCAAGCCCAATGCTAGAACTCGTCCCAATTGCAAACGCACTCCTTGTGTAGCATCAAAATGCTGTTTGGAACGAGAAAATAACAAGCGCAAATAGGCAGCAATGCCTCGGATCACTGCTGTGCCAATCACAACGGCGGCGGCAATTTCTGTGCCCGCAGCCAAGTAACCGACAATGACTTTCAGCCCTATCTCTAAAGGAGTAGTTTCTCTGCCCTCTCCCCCACCTTCTACATTCAAACTCAACAGTAGATCTAGCCCGAAGATGAGTGCTATGGGCAATATCAAACTAATCAAAGAATCCTGTGATGTCTCTGTTTTCATAGCTGTTTCTACTTTAATCTTTCAGCTATGCAATCCCCTATGCGCAAAGCATTAGCCATAATTGTCAGCGTGGGGTTAGTGCCGGAATTTGAAGGAAATAAACTACTATCTAAAACATAAAGATTCTCGACATCATGGGTACGACAATTGAGAGCCAAAATAAATGTTTTGGGATCTGTGCCAAATCGATAACTAGGATAAATACTAAATTTTTGATAAACTTCCTGTGGATTCCAGTTATCTTGTTCTCTTTCTAAAAAGTCGCCTCGTTCCAGCACTAGGATTTTTTTACCCGTAGGCGCAAGGTGGTGAGCCAAAGTCCCGCCACCTGCTCCTGTACCGGTAATAATGATGTCGTAACGCTCTGTGATGCTCGTCATAATTTCATATCTATTACGAGTAAAAAAGTCTCACTCTGCTGTTTTATGCAAAGTAATTTAGCTATATTTTGATTTGGTTTTGAAGTTTTGAAAATGTCAAATAGCTCTAAAGATATATTCTTATTTTTAGGCTAAAACTTTAATTTTAATAATTCTTCTGCCTGAGGTATTATGATTTTTTATATCTAAAGTTAGTAAATAATTTCCTTTAAATTTTATTTTTTGCATATATAGCGATCCTAAATGAGAATCAAACAAGGTTGATATTGTTCTATTTTAGAAAAATCGAATTTTTGACGATCGGTAAAAAACTTAAATAGCCACTTGACAACGGAAAATGATTTACACAGATGCTAAAACTTTCTTAAAAAATTCTTAGCCTGTAACCATAAATCTTCCACAGGGTTTTATTCAGGGCAGGTATACGCTCCTGATGGAACTCGGTTAGGGAGAATTCTCGTACCGGAAGTATGCGTCAATCTCACTTTCAAAGGCAAGGAACGCGATCGCTTGTTGATTGCGATCGCAATTTTAGGCCCTGGCGCATATTCTATAGATGCTTTGATATTGGGACGGTGAATCGTCAATTATCAAAACTGTATCTCAACTTTGGAATAAATATCATCTTACCCTATAGATGGATGCTGCTGTGGGCAGTAATCACCTACATATATTTATCAATTGGCTAAAAAACTTAATCATGCAACCAGTTACTGAGCTTGAATGAACTGAATATTTTAATCACAGCGATTGGTGCGATCGTTCTATTTCTAGGATTGTTATCTGACTATTTCCGGCGTAATTGGTGGACTTCTGACCCCTTAACAGCGCTGTTGTTGGGGATATTACTTGACGTATTAGGATTAGTGAACCCTAGTGGTTGGGGTTTACCAAAAGAGCATCTTCTAGAGCAAGCACCGCGCTTTACTTTAGCGATCGGATTGATGGGGGTGGCATTGCGACTGCCTAAGGGCTATTTTTTCCGCAACTGGCGACCTCTGGCAGTTCTGTTAGGGTTAGTCATGCCTTTGATGTGGGTGGTTAGTGGTTTGCTGGTTTATTGGATCTTAAAAATTCCCTTTTGGGAAGCCATGCTGGTTGGGGCGGCAATTACACCAACTGACCCGATTGTTTCTAATTCCATCGTGACTGGTATTGTCGCTGAAGATAATTTGCCTGGACGTTTACGACATCTCATTTCGGCTGAATCCGTTGCCAATGACGGGTTAGCTTATCCTTTTGTGCTATTGTCTATCCTCATGCTCCAGCGAAACTCAACAGAAGCATTATCTGAGTGGTTTTATCATGTTGTGCTGTGGGAAGTTGGCGGGGCTGTATTGTGCGGCGCAGTTTTAGGTTATATAGGATCGTGTTTGTCTCGATGTTCTGAAGGAATGGGTAAATCTTTAATCAATGGATTAGTAGAGGTGCCAGCTGTCCAGATTGTCGTATAAGTTGGCAGCGTTTCCACGCGATCACCAGACTTATATTCAACTGCGGTGGGGCGAACGGCTGTTGCTTCGGCTTCAAGAATAATCTCTATCGGCACAACACGTTTTATATTTGGCGGCACGAAAAAAAATTACCGAGTATACCATCATGCCTACAAGCCCAAGAATAATAAACGCGCCAATTGAAGTTAAGAAGCTAAACAAGCTATCTACCTTTTGCGCTTCCACTGTAGCTTCCACAGGCATCCAAGAATATGCCAACTGCCCAATCCCATGACTAACAACAAGCAGCACTGCTATACAACCAGCTATTAGTAAATATTCCAAAAATCTCTGCATAATTATTTGAATAGCAAGTTTGGGTTTGTGCCCTCTTGGATTAACTTAGCTGCTGTAACATGAATGCCTAATTCCTCTCCCAATTGCGCTCCTAAAGTTCCGTGAATATACAAAATACCTAAGATGACAATCCCTGCTAATAAGTAACTCCACTGCACCTGCCTGGAAGTGTCCTTGCGCCAACGGTAGCGTTGCAAACCTCGCCATACGGTCATGGACACAATAATTCCTAGCAACAAAACACCACCCAAACCATGCAAAAGCATTGTCAAACCAGGACTCAAGCCCCAAGCAGTCTTTTTATCAGCTAGTGGGTTTGCTAGCAGTAGCTCGAAAAAACCAAATGCAACGGTAAAAAATGTCACGATAGCTGCCCCTAGCAGGTTGTACCAACCAACATCAAAGAAGCCAGAACGGATGGCAGTAATACCCAAAAATTTGAAGATTGGTCTTTCGATGAGAAAAATAGCTCCGGCTATGTCAAACAAGATACCGATGATGAACAAACCCAAAGTTAGATGCACCAACTGTGGGTGCATGGGAATTTCGTAAGGTAATCCGTTCGCACCTAACCTCAATCCTAAAGAGTCAATGAATTGGGAGTTCATGGCGAAACTCGCTGCTTCATGGCTTGGACAACAGGCTCAACGTGCAAGCCGTATACCCAAAATAATTTGGTTCCTAGATATACTTGCAATAACACCAGGCAAATCAAAAACGTTGCCACACCAAGGTAAGCAGGCGGAACTTTGAGAGGGTTGCGATCGCGAATTACAAACCGCCAAGCTGTAATAGCTGCAATGATCGCCCCCAGTGACCAACCCATGACTGTGTGAAAATTAAGTGTGGGTTGGACTGCTGGATACAGTTGTGCTAGACCGGCTTCAAACTGTCCCAAAATTATGGCGACAAAAATTGCGATCGCCGCGACAAACATATTCCAGAAACCAACCTCAAACAGACGTGGACTGCGGGTGAAATAACCCACCACATCGCAAATGAATGAGAAAAACACCATTGCAATCACGAAATGGACAATAATCGTCTACGATGCTTGGCGAAAAGCAGCTTTCATTTATGAGGTGTGGGGAGAAAAAGAGCAAGGGAAAAAGCTACGTCAAAAAGCGCATGAACTTTATCAACGCTTTAATGATCGCTTTTGGATGGAAGAGGAAGGCTTTTACTGTCTTGGCTTAGATAACCACAAGCAACAAATTAAGTCTATCGCCTCAAATCCCGGTCATTTACTATGGTCTGGTATTGTACCTCAAGAGCGATCGCAAAAAGTTGTGGAGCGACTTTTTCAACCAGATATGTGGTGTGGTTGGGGTGTGCGGACTCTTTCGGCGAAAAATCAAGCTTATAACCCAATTAGTTATCAAAGAGGAAGTGTTTGGCCCCATGACAACTCTATTATTGTGGCTGGATTGAAGCGATACGGCTATCACACAGAAGCTAACTCCATTGCTGAGGGGATTTTTGCGGCTGCTAGTTATTTTCAAGCTGGGCGAATGCCGGAATTATTTGCGGGAATTGAACGCCAAGATAATAACTTTCCAGTTCCTTACCCAGATGCCAATATACCCCAAGCTTGGGCAGCCGGTTCAATTTTCTTACTTATTCGCAGCATCTTAGGAATTGAGGCTGATGCACCACAACGAAAGTTAAAGTTACAACCTGATCTACCAGAGTGCTTGCCAGACTTGGAATTAACAAATTTGAGTGTGGGAGACGCTAATATCTCATTGCGTTTTTGGCGGGAGGAAGAACAAACCCGTTGGGAAGTTACCCATATTGATGGGGAATTACAAGTTTCTGAATAGCTATATAAATTCGCCAAAAATCAACAACAAATTCAAATCTATAAACTTAACCTCGTCCATTTTGAAACCTGGAGTAGTGATGGCGCTCTAGCCCGCTACTATCAGTAGGGAGCAAGATACTCCTACTACTTTGAAAACTATAGTTTTCAAAATAGATGTGGTTTTTTAGATTAAATTTGATTTTTTGAATGTTGTACCTACACCATATTCATAGACTAACTCTCCGCCATAGTAACAGCCATAGATAATTGCATCAACTGCGATCACAGTCATGACAAGATAAATATTGCGATCGCAACTGATCAGCCAGCGATCGAGCTTTTCGCAGAGTGCAAGCAGTATCTTGTTAACAAGTGTGCTATGACTTTCCTTTTTGTATCTCCATTAGAGGGAACTATCTACGCTCTCTACAATTTATCTCTTTCTAGAGGACGATAAGAAACTATAACAATATCGATACTATAGTTTTTAAGTGCGTATGTCATCGAGACTAAAATCAACTAATTTTTTTGATTTAGTCATTAGAAAGTTAAATTTTGGTAGCAATTTCCTCACCTTATTGCATCAATAATTTATCAAATCTTGTAGTGGCTAAACTTTACAGATACTAGTACACCACAGCCTCAATAAACATTCCCTTCCCAAGAGTGCAAAAGCCGAAAATATAATTTTGACTTCACGATGGTACTAGTTTTTTGAGATGCAACCTTCATAAATTCAGGAATATTCAACATGAAAGCAGTGGTTTTTCACGGAATTGGAGATATTCGCTTAGATAACGTCCCAGAACCCAAAATTAAAGAATCCACAGATGCGATTATTCGCTTAACTTCTAGTGCAATTTGTGGCACAGATTTACACATGATTCGGGGTACATTTACAGGGATGAAACCCGGCACAATTTTAGGGCATGAAGGTGTTGGAATTATTGAAGAGATTGGTTCCAACGTGCGTAATTTTAAAGTAGGCGATCGCGTTGTCGTTCCCTCGACAATTGCCTGTGGTTACTGTTCCTACTGTCGCACAGGTTATCACGCTCAATGTGATAATGCCAATCCCCACGGACATAACGCTGGCACAGCCTTTTTCGGAGGACCAGAAGCAGCTGGCCCCTTTGATGGATTGCAGGCAGAATATGCGCGGATTCCTTACGCCAGTGCAGGGTTAGTTAAGCTACCAAAAGAAGTTACAGACGACCAAGCAATTCTGTTGTCTGACATCTTTCCTACAGCTTACTTTGGTGCTGATATTGCAGAGATCACACCGGGGGATACAGTTGCCATCTTCGGTTGTGGACCTGTTGGACAGTTTGCGATCGTTAGTGCTAGGCTATTTGGTGCAGGACGGATTATCGCCGTAGATACAATTCCCTCACGCTTAGAAATGGCGCGTGATTTGGGTGCAGAAGTCATCGATTATAATGCCGAAGATCCGATTGAGGCAATCCGCGAACTGACTGGGGGAATTGGTGTAGATAGAGCGATCGATGCAGTTGGTGTAGATGCGAATGCACCTGATAGCGGCCCAGCAGCCGCAAAAGCACGCAAAGAAGCAAAACAATTTCAGCAGCAGTTACAACAAATTGCCCCTAAAACTAATCCTCAAAATGGCAATTGGCATCCTGGTAATGCTCCTTCTCAAGTATTAGAATGGGCAGTTCAGGCATTAGCTAAAGCCGGTACACTCTCAATTATTGGAGTTTATCCACCAAGCCACAATTTCTTCCCTATTGGCATGGCGATGAACAAAAATCTGACTATAAACATGGGTAATTGTAATCACCGCAAGTATATTCCTACTTTGGTAGATTTGGTTCGCAATAGCACAGTAGACCCAACAAAAGTCTTAACTCAAATCGAACCGCTAATGTCAGTTCTTGATGCATACAAGGCATTTGACAAACGGCAACCAGGCTGGGTGAAGGTAGAATTAGTACCAGGAAAAGCTTTAGCTAAGGTTTAGAGTTTTTATCAAAACTGTGTTATAAACCGAAAATTTTACATCAGCAAGTTACCCAACTTGCTGATAGTTTTTGCTTTTGAGCATAGGAGGTTGTACTGCAAAAATTTCAGGTTTGCTTATGGAAGAATCATTACAAATTACTATTTTAATTAGTGTAACTGTTGTAGCTGGTATTGCTGCTCAAGTTCTTGCTGGTTATTTTCAAATACCTAGCATTGTTTTACTACTCCTATTTGGGATTTTTCTAGGAAGGGATGGATTAGGTGTTTTAGATCCATCTTTATTAGGGGTTGGTTTAGAAGTTTTAGTTTCGCTATCGGTAGCACTGATTTTATTTGAAGGTGGGTTAAATCTACAACTAAGAGAGTTAAAAGCAGTTTCTAGTAGTCTTCGCAATCTTGTTAGCTTAGGAGTTGGGATTACTTTTGTTGGTGCTGGAATGGCTGCACATTGGTTGAGTGAATTTCCTTGGCCAATTGCTTTTCTTTATGCTTCTCTAGTAGTTGTCACAGGCCCAACAGTTATTAATCCTCTTCTCAAACAAATTGCTGTTGATAAACAAATAGCTACACTTTTAGAAGGAGAAGGCGTTTTTATCGATCCAATTGGTGCAATTTTGTCTATGATTGTGCTGCACTTTGTCCAAAGTGGAAATGTACAGCCGCTAATTTTAATTAAGGGTCTGGTTTTGCGTTTGGGTATTGGTGGCATAATTGGTATAAGTGGCGGCTGGTTATTAGCTCAAATTTTTAAGCAAGAGAAATTTATCTTACAAGAGCTAAAAAATCTAGTTGTTTTAGCTAGTGTTTGGGGTTTATTTAGTTTGGCACAGGTTTTACAAGGTGAATCTGGCCTAGTAGTTGCTGTATTTATGGGCATAGTTTTAAGAGCTAATCACCTATCTTCAGAACCTTTACTGCGTCACTTTCATGAGCAATTGAGCATTTTATCTAATTCAGTTTTGTTCATTTTATTAGCAGCAGACTTATCAATTGCCAGTGTATTTGCTTTAGGTTGGGGTAGTGTACTGACAGTTTTAGTATTAATGTTTATAGTGCGCCCAGTTGATATTTTAATATCTACTTGGAATCAAGGTTTTGATTGGCAACAGCAGGTATTTTTATCTTGGGTTGCGCCTCGGGGAATTGTAGCTGCTTCCTTAGCTTCTTTGTTTTCAGTTTCTTTGGCAAAACAAGGTATCAATGGTGGTGATGCGATTAAAGCCTTGGTATTTTTGACAATTATGATGACAGTATTTTTGCAGGGAATAACAGCTGGTTACGTTGCTAGCTGGTTCAATGTAGGCCTAAGCAGTAAAACCGAGCAAGAGTATTTACAACCAGCTAGCGATCATATCAGTACAGAAAAATTAGAAGACAACAATATTAGTATTTCTGAATTAGTTGAATCTTAGTTTGAACTTATAGCTATGCAATCTCAAGTTCGCAGTCATTCTTATTTCTTAGCTACTCAGCCTTCTAATCCTCGCAATCCCCTATTTGTATTTCTTCCTGGTATGGATGAGATTGGAAAAGAGTTGATGTATATTCAAACAGCAGGTTTAGAGGTGGCTTTTAATGTACGTTGCTTTGTCATTCCCCCTGATGATTTAAAAGGTTGGGATGAAATGACACAACGAGTAGCTGCTTTAACTCAGCTAGAACTAGAAAAAGCACCACGTTCATCTGTTTATCTTTGTGGCGAATCATTTGGGGGTTGTTTGGCACTAAAAATTTTAGAGAAATTTCCACAACTATTTACTAGAGTTATTTTAATTAATTCTGCTTCTTCTTTTTCTCGTGTCCCTTGGTTAACTCTCGGTTCCCTTTTATTTCCTTTAACACCAAAATTCTTTTACAAATTCTCTTCTTTTATATTTTTACCTTTTCTAGCGCATTTAAATAAACTTTCATCTACTGCTAGAGAAGAACTTTTGAAATCTACCCGTTCTGCACCTCAAGCAACAGCTAATGAGCGTTTATCTCTAATGAGAAAATTTAATATTGACCAGCAAAAACTAGCTCAAATTACTCAACCTGTGTTAATAGTTGGCAGTAAATCCGATCGACTTTTACCTTCAGCAGATGAGGCTCAACGTTTAGCTAAGATTTTTCCTCATCATCAAATCAAAATTTTACCTGATAGTGGTCATGCCTGTTTGCTAGAAGACGATGTTAATCTCTATGAACTTTTGCTTGCTGAAAAATTTACGATGTAATTTAGCTTGACAAGTATGAAGAAGTCACAGTTAAGAAATTTTAGTACAGTGTCAACGATAATTAATAAATATTTGCATCTATACAATAGCGGTAAAAATCCCACTTCAAGCAAGTATTGTAAGTGGAAAAAAATTAGTAATCTTCTAGGTAAGAAAGCTGTTTGTATACAATTAGCTTTGGGTAGTTTAGGCATTAGTTTATTACCTACACCCACTATTCATCCGGCTTTAGGTGCAGAAAGCATAACTTTTTCTTATAGTCTTTTAGAACAGTCTATTCCCATTAAATCACTTGATACCTATGCTAAAACAGGTAAAATAGATGAAGATTTAGCTACCTATGCAAATTCTATAAATAAAAAGCAACTAACTCAATTACGAAAAGTATTAGTAACTCCAATTTCTTTAAATGCCACAGAAATTTCCCAGTTTCTTTACACACCAATTGGTGAGCGACTGTTAACCAATTTAGGAAAAATTATTCAGACAGAATCTCATTTATCTGGATTCTATGCAATTCGCGCCGCACTGATTTTAGCAGCAGCCACAGAGCCAAAAGGTTTTACTCTTTTAGATGTATTAGAAAGATTTCCTGCTCCATCAATTTCTATTAATTTGGCAAGGAGTTTAGAAATTGTTGATACATTACAAGATTTAGTCAATCAAACTCAAGCAGCAGTAGCATTCATTAACCAACAATCTCAACAACAAGCAACAACTGTCTCTGCGTTGAATGTTGCACCATTAATCAACCTCAGACAACCAGGAAGTTTTACTTGGCAAAAGCAAACTATCACACTCAATGATGTATCACGTAACCGAACTTTTCCTGCTGATATTTACTTACCAATGACAGAAACACCTTCTCCGGTGATTGTAATTTCCCACGGATTAGGTTCTGACAGAAATAGTTTTGCGTATTTAGCTGAACATCTTGCTTCTTATGGTTTTGTAGTTGCTGTTCCTGAACATCCTGGTAGTAATTCTCAGCAGTTACAAGCATTATTGTCAGGTACAGCAGATAGAGTTACTAACCCTAGAGAATTTATCGATCGACCTTTAGATGTGAAATATCTATTAGATGAAGTCTCTCGGTTATCACAATCTAACCCAACATTTAGGGGACATTTAAATTTAGACCAGATTGGTGTAGTTGGGCAATCATACGGTGGCTATACAGCTTTAGCATTAGCGGGAGCTAAAATTAATTTCACAAAACTAGAAAAAGACTGCCCAGCTTCTGAAGATACGCTCAATATTTCAATATTATTTCAGTGCTTGGCTGTACGTTTACCACAGAATCAATATAATTTATCCGATCCTAGAGTGAAGGCGATTATTGCCATTAATCCTGTTGATAGCCAAATTTTTGGGCAAGCTAGTCTCAGTCAAATTAAAATTCCAGTGATGATTGTTTCTGGTAGTAATGATACCGTAGCTCCAGCTTTACCAGAACAAATTAAACCATTTACTTGGTTGACTACTCCCAGTAAATATTTAGTATTAATTAATGGTGGCACTCACTTTTCGACTATCGTAGAATCATCAAATGCAGTTGTGCCAGTTCCTACACAAGTAATCGGTTCGAGACCAGAATTAGCTCGTAGTTATGTTAAAGCTTTAAGCGTTCCTTTCTTTAAAACTTATGTAGCCCAACAACCAAGCTATATTTCTTATCTCAGTGCAGATTATACCAATACTATTAGTCAGCAACCGCTACTTTTAAGTTTAGTTAAATCTTTGAATCCTGAGCAATTACAACAAGCTTTTAAATAGTTTAATTGCTGGGGTTAATGAAGGCAGATACAAAGTGCCTACTCTAAATATTAAGTCTCTAGATGAATCCTCAAGCTAATCCAGTTTCATTTTAAAAGTAATACAAATAAACTAGCAAAATTCAATCTTAAATTTGAATAAAATCACACAAAATTTATTTCAATATCGCCAGAGTATTTAAACCCAGAGACTGAGGAAAAAGTCAGGGAAGATTATTAATCTGGAACGTAAGGGTAGAATTTGCAATGATTATGAATCTCACAAATCGCCAACAGCCGATTTATGTATTCCAGGTAACTCTGGAAATCTCACTTATTTGGACTACTTTGGGTTCATTATTGTTAATAATAGCAGCCGCAGGTGCGAGTTGGTATTACGCGAGTATTCACGGAGAAACACTGATTTTCAATGTAGAAAGTTCTGAAGGTGGAGTTTGGCGCGGAATTATCCCCTTTATCTTTTTATTTGGGATTACTTTTGGTACTATCATTGTTCATGAATTTGTTCATGGAATTGCGTTTGCTGTCTTTGGTGGTTCGCCACGCTATGGATTGAAATTTAAATATTTATTACCTCTAGCTTATGCAACTTCACCTGGCAATTTTTTCCGCCGCAATAATTTTCTTGTCATTGGTCTAGCACCATTAGTAGTCATTGATATTTTATGTTTGTTACTATTAGCAATTTTTCCCCAAGCACCTTGGTTAATTTGGGTAATTGCAATCAATACAGGCGGTGCAATTGGCGATATCTGGATGGCGGTGCAATTGCTACGTTGTCCGCAGTCAATTCGAGTTGAAGATAGGGAAGAAGGGATGGCTATTTATGCTCCTCTTCATGTAACTCGTCGAGAACTTCCGTTTGGTAGAACTGATAAAAGTAGACCTCGTTCAGTAGCAACATCTTTATTGAATCTTACTTTAATGGCTTTGTGTCTATTATTGATATCTACTTTTTTGCTGATACCGCTGTTGAAAATATTAGCAGTACCTTCATTTATTATTGGTAATAATTATTTTTGGATTTTACGTTGGGAAAATACCGCAGCAGGATTTAATCTGGGTTTTAACTGGATCTCAATTTTAGTAATGGTTTTGAGTTTAGTTTTTATCGGCTTCTTGGTTAAGTTTCTTCAAGGTCGTATTCAATAATACTTAATATTAAAATTTTTAATTATTACAGTTGTTATATATCACACACATCAATTGCAAGGAAATAAATTATGATTACTGGCACTGAACAAATTGGGATTCTCAAAACCAATAATCCAAATAACCAGAATTTGCAAATTAATATCCGTTCTGTCCCTTCGTTGAGCAACAATGTGAAACTCACCAAACCAGCTGGTACTCGTGTGACTATTCTGGAGAAAAGTCAGCCTGCTGGTGATAGATATTCGTGGTATCGTATCCGGTATGCAGAGGGTAATAATGATATCGGTTGGGTACGTGAAGATGTAATTAATGTTGTACCAAATCCCAATCCATCACCATCAGATACGCGGCTGTTTTTTGAAACCCAAAGCCGACAAGTACGTGTTTATGGTAGGGAACAGCCTTATATGAATATTTACGTTAAAACAACTGATAGCACGGATTTACTGCGTGTGGCTGCGGTGCGAATTCCTAAAAGTGATGATTACCAACCTTGGATTAGCTATATATCAATCAAAGGTACAACTGTTTATCAAGTAAGATTTATTCCTGTAACTCAAACTCGATCAGGTCAAGCAGAATTGATAATTGGTGAAAGCAGTAGTGGTCGAATTTATTTGCAGGAAAAAGGCTTTGGGATTCAGGGTTACGAATATAACCAATTATAAAAAACTTTGAAGTCAAAAAAAAGCGATCGCAGTATTGCGATCGCTTTTCTCACTGCTAAAAATTATACCTCTTCCCTATTTATTGTGCCTATCACTCTTATCTACAACTGGAAGGCCTTCACTATCCACATCTAACTCTTCGCGCCTAACTGTATCACTAGCCTCAACTGTATCTGTATCTACAACCTTATTCACTCTAACTTCCTCACGCAAAACAGCTTCTTTGGAAATATCAGGCGTTTCTTCGTAAATTTCCATGCGAGCGAATTCACTATCTTGGAAGGCGTGTTCAGGATTGCTTGGTGTTGTCTCTGTGGGATTAACACGCTCAATTACTACACGCTCTTTTTCTACGGGAACTGCTACACGAGCCTTTTGCGTTTCTACGTGTTTACCAATTTTTACTTCCCCGGCTTTACGGCGTTGTTTGTTGGCTATTAACCTTTCTTCGTAAAGTTTTAGGCTTTGTTTATCTTGGTTATCAATGTTGTAAAGTGAAGGTTCTTGGTCGTAGTTGTAATTGTTGCGATCGTACTTGGCAGGTTGTTTTACATCAGAATTAGTCACAGAACCTCGATACACGCCGCGAACTCTCTCTTCATAGTCGTAATCAACCTTTTCTAATTCATCAAAATTAGGCAGATTTTCTACTTGCTCCCTGGTTAAGCCTTTGGCATAAATGTGCTTTTCAGTGTAATGGATGTCAGCTAGTCCGACAGGTAACAGGACTTTTTTACCAAAAAACCAGAAACCTGTATCTACCACAAAATAGCGGAAGTTACCTGTATGCTCATCAACTAAAATATCTGATAATGAGCCTACTTTTTCATTACGGTTAGCATAAACATCAAATTTTTTGATGTCATCTAATTCAAAGGAATCTTCTCGGTAGTTGGGATAAAAATCTTCAAGCTTTACGAGTGCCATATTATTTGCCTCAGAGTTCAACATTTTGATAGATAAGTATTGTAGGCAGTACCTACTTAAACCTGTATAGGCTGTTTATTTAAAAGTTCAATAAAAACCTTAAACCATCAATTCTGATTAATATTTTTCAGATGATTATGAAAAGTTTTATCGGAGATGACCTCCGATAAAAGCTGTGGGGACAATCTTCAACAAAAATCTAGACCAAATCTCACAATTGTGATGTGATTTTTATAGTTTTCTAGTTTAGAAGCGGAAAGTGGAAAACTGGTGGAGAAAGGAATTTAATTTTTGATTCCTAATGCTGAACATATAAGTTTACAGTCTTTATAATCCATTTTCTCAACTTTGAATATACCAAGAGGTAGAAAAAAATCGAGATAATGGAGGTTAAGCTTAGAGATAAAAAGCTTCTTAGTAATTAGGAGAATTATTGTGTCTGACTGTATTAGTAAATCATCATTAACTACAACTTCACTCTTTTTAGGGCTAATAGCTTTAACCTGTGTCGTAGAGCCTTTAATTTTTGCCAATCCGCAAGCAGCCGTTGCTCAAAACGCAGAAACTTACTTTCCCGATACCAAAGATCATTGGGCACAACCATTTATTAAAAGGCTAGCAGAACGCAGCATTGTCACCGGATATCCAGATGGTACTTATAGACCCAATGAGTCTGTCGATCGCGATGAATTTGCGGCAATTATTCGTCAAGCTTTCAACCAAAATCAAGAGCGAAAAATAGCCAGTGGTAGTGTTTATAAAGATGTTCCTAATGGCTATTGGGCCGCGCCAGCGATTGAAGAAGCTTATGAAATGGGATTTATGCATGGTTTTCCGGGAGGATATTTTCGCCCTAGACAGCCAGTTTCCCGGGTGGAAGCGTTAGTTGCTTTGGCGCAAAACTTAAATTTGACCACAGCAGTCGCAACTCAACCTAATAACCCTCAAACTACTAGGAGACAGTTGTTATTTCCCATAGGAATGACTAATTTAATGCAGCCACTGATGACTGCTCAAGCTGTATATAAAACTGCTGCTGCTTCTTCCCCACCAGTTCCGGCTTCTACTTTAGTTAGTAACTATTATACAGATGCTCAAAAGATTCCTCAGTATGCAGTTGATGAAGTAGCCGAAGCAACGAAAGCAGGTATAGTTGTCAATCATCCCGATCCTAAAGTTCTCAATCCTACTAAACCAGCTACTCGTGGCGCGATCGCAGCTTTTATCTATCAAGCATTGGTTAATCAAGGAAGACTTGAACCATTACCTAGCAATATACAGGCTGCTAACTATATTGTTCGTCCCAGTGAATTGAGCAGTAATAATCCCCAAGAGGCTAACAATTAAAAAGCTAACAAAAGAATTGCATAGCTGATTGTACCGACAGCAAAAGCCCAAAATCGACTTTCTCGTTCTTCTGGTAGTTCTTCTTTGAGTACATTCAGTACAATACCTCCAGCTAAAAAGGCGAAGAGAACTGCAA
Source organism: Calothrix anomala FACHB-343 (assembly GCF_014696435.1). Classification (GTDB taxonomy): domain Bacteria; phylum Cyanobacteriota; class Cyanobacteriia; order Cyanobacteriales; family Nostocaceae; genus Aulosira; species Aulosira anomala_A. The sequence continues at coordinate 24,239 of NZ_JACJQG010000063.1, forward strand.
TGGCTGCTTGATGAATTGCTGTAACAGTACCAATTACCCAACCAACAACGATCGCTGCTGCTAATAACCATCTTCCTAAGCGATCGTAAACTTGTTTGTGATTTTCGCGCAAACCATTATCATTAACTACAAAATGCAGCGCCATTGCGAAAGAAAAGAACAACAAACTCTTGATACCTGATTCTTCTCGGTGTACTAATAGGTAGCCAATTAAGGCGTTATAAATAGCAAAAGCAGCGATGTGTATCCAAAAAACCTCTGAGGAAGTTACATCCCCCTTACCTGTTTTTTGATTACGTTGACGTGACTTTTTAGCAAATCGCTCTAAGCCATAAAATACTGCTAAACCGACAAGTGCTACCAAATAAACATGATGTTCTAAAAAAGCCAACCCAGTATCTAAACTATTTTGAAGAGTTTCTTGAGCTTGACTTAGTTCTGGCAAAATATGGACAAAAACATAAGCGACAGATACCCCACTACCAAAAGACAGCCAGCGACTACGAGGCGTGTAGTGGAGGAATCGTAGTTTACCGGAAAATAAATGTACGATAGCTAGGGCGATCGCACATATTGCTGTGTACATCTTGATTCTTAAACCAAAGCAGGAATGACTTTCTCACCAAAAACTTCAATAAATTGTTGTTGTTCCCGATTAACGTTGTGCAGAATCAATTCATCAAACCCTAATTCCATATCTTTGTGCAACCATTCAATATGTTGTTGAGGATCTGGGGAAATGCGAACGTGCTCATATAACTCTTGGGGTTGAACAAATTCCCCAGCTGCATCAAACTGTTGAGGAGTTATAAGTTCTGTCATCAAGATATTTTTAAAGATGTTATTGCGCCATTGCTGATGTGCTTTTTGGATTGCGGTTTCTGGATTGCGATCGTAGGAAAGCTGCACTTTTAAAATCATTGGCTTACCTTCACCTCCGCCTCTACGGAAAGCATCGACAACTTTTTTTAACTTCTCTGGTGGTCGGGAAATGGTAATCAATCCATCTGCCCAACTGCCCAGCCACTCTGCGGTTTCAACGGTAATAGCAGCGCCAATAATTAACGGTATTGTTTGAGGACGGGTATAAAGCTTTGCTGATTCCACCGAGATTAAACCGTGATGAGTGACAGTTTCTCCCGCCCAAAGTGCGCGAATCACATCGACACATTCTTTGAGGCGAGCATTGCGATCGCGCTTACAAGGCCAGTGTTCTCCTGTAATATGTTCGTTAAGCGCTTGACCACTGCCGACAGTCAGCCAAAAGCGGTTGGGAAACATTTCTGCCAAAGTTGCCGCAGCTTGGGCAATGATAGCAGGATGATACCGTTGTCCGGGCGCACAGACAACCCGATAGCAAAGCATTGGAGTTGCTTGCATGGCTGCACCCAACCAAGACCAAGCGAAACCACTTTGTCCTTGGTCTTCGCTCCAAGGGTGAAAATGATCGGAAGATAAAGCATGGGTAAAGCCTGCTTGTTGAGCCATTTGCACATATTCCAACAATTCGCTCGGCTTGAATTGTTCGTGAGAAGCGTGATATCCAATTTTTGCCATAAGGGTAAACTTGATAATTTGAATTAGTTAACGTAAATTTATATCTTTAGTAAGATTTCGATAGCGAGCCTCGATTATGGAATACATACCATAAGCAATCAAACCCAAAGCCACCACACCTAAGATCCAGGGGTCAAAAGGTTGCATTGCTAAAGCTGACAATGCACCACCTAATCCTCTAGCTTGAGTACCATCTAATTGAATAGCTGCTAACATCATAAAAATGCCGATGATCGCAAAAACAATGCCACGGGCAGCAATTCCAAATCTACCTAGACGTACTGCCCAAATTTGCTCATTTCGGCTCATTTGATTAAGTTTGAAATGGTGACGAAATTTGGCTTTATATGCTTGATAAAGGAAAGCAATCCCAACAATAATTACTGTTAAACCTAAAAGTAAGACTAACCATCTGCCAAAAGGTTGATTCAAAAAATATATTGTCCAATCTTCGACGGAATCGCTATCGCCGCTACTTAAACCAATAATTAGTTTGATAGATGTTACAGCCAAACTCAAGTAAGCGATGGCGCTAAAAGCATAGCCTAAACGCTTGGCAATTCGTTGAGCATTGATTTTTTCACCAGAATGTTCGGGGTCGAGAATAGTTTGCACAAACCGCCAAAATGCATAACCAATCAACCCAATAGTAACGATAATGAGGAGAAATCTACCGAAAGGCTGAGTAACAATTGCCTCCAACGCACCACTAGTATTTGTAGTTTCGCCACCAGTACCAAATGCTGCCTGTGCTGCTAGTAAACCCACGATAAAATAAACTAAACCTTTTGCCCCATAGCCTAATCTTGCTAATCGTTCAACCCAAAGATAAGCAGCTACTTGTCTAACTGGCTGTTTAATGTTTTCCGGTACTGGATCGTGTAGTGCCATATTGTTATTCAGCAGGACTTACGCAGGTGTCACAATTAAATAACCATTCGTAGGGTGGGCATTGCCCACCATATCAGAGTTTCGTAAGGCATAGCCCTACCTACAAGATGAAATTCTGTGCCAGTTGCGTAAGTCCTATTCAGGTTGAGTTCAGACTAAATATTTTGAGTCTTTCAAAATTGATTCTGTTAATAATATGGAGATTAGGGTAATTTTTTTTCATCTTTCTTAGTAAATAAATATGTAATTGTGCTAGTTTAATTATCTATAAATTTCTACTCGCCAACACTTAATTGCTGTAGAGAAATTTGTTTGCAGATACTTTCTACTGCCAATGTGAGAGAATGCATCAGTTCAGAATTTTCGCTGTAATCTACAGGTGCAAGGTTTGCAACTCGTTGACTTTGGGTAATGCTTAACTCCCGTCCCCATTCTTCGGGAGTGCTGTCTTTATATAATGCGATCGCTGTACCCTGTTCTTGATGCATTAAGGAAAAGCAAGGAATATCTGACTCACCATCACCAACATAAATTACCTGTGTCAGTGGTATGTGCAGTTCCTCTGGCGGTACATCACGGTAAACAAACATTTGACCATCATCTTGATGACCCTCAATTCCCTTTGCTAATTGAAATATATAGCGAGTTTTTTCTGTGTGGGTAACTATTTTTTTCACAAATTCAATTCCGCCATGTTCGCCATAGAAAAATTCACAACCCCATATTGCTTTGAAATATGGAGAAATACAGTTATGACGAGCAATTTCTACCATCCCAGAAGTAATTAAGTAAAATTCTACTTCTACCTTTGGGTTGATTTTATGGGCAGAGTGACGCAAACGATCAAACATTTGATTTACGCCATCAAACGGAGCTAAATTTTGCCCAAATTTGGCAAGATATTCCTGCGTTATTTTATTTCCTTGTCGCTTTGATTCGGAAATTAAGGCGTAAAATCTAGCCAAAATTTTATCCCAACCTTCGTTAATGAAAGGGCGAATTTTATTTTTCCGAAACTCCAGCGAATCAATATCTAAACTAGATAACAAAGCATCAACAGTATCCGGTACAAGAGTATCGTCGAAGTCGAAAACTACAGCGATGCGATTAGATAGGGGTTTGGTGGAAAGAGTCATAATTAAAGCTTCAATAAAATGAAGAACACTAATCAACAAAAGCAACTTGATAGTTGCGGTTTTCCCAGTTTTGTGAATCAGTCCAGAAAAAGGTGAAATCAATACAGGATGGCTGCTGGGAAGCAATAGTAATATCGACAAATTCAATATCAATTGATGTGGCTGTAGATTGAGTATTTTGGATTGTCTGCCAGTTATCATTTGACCAATGCAAGCAAAATCGAGCTAATGCTTGAATTCGCATTGTATATCCCTGCTTAATTGTGCGGATTTGACGGTTAAATTTCCAAATTTCTAGAAATTGAGTTGGTTTTTTATGTTCCGAATAACGGTTTGCTACTTCTGGAATCCAACCAAACACCTTGCCATCCTGCACAGAACGCAGTAGTTTGATATATTCTGCGTGCGCCCATGCTAGAGGCATTGCTGAACCTGTAGATCGTCCACAATATAGATGAGAGTCTGGACAATCTGGTTCATCCCAAATTTGCTCTGGTAACATTCCCGTATCTGACGCAAAGGCTTCCATCGCTTGGATGAAAGGTTGGACATCATGTCCGGCAGCTAGTTCGTATTGTCCTCGTTCTGCTGTTAATAGCGGCCATGCACGACCTTTGCCATAAGTCAAGAAAGGGCCGCCATCTGGGCGTTGTCCATAGCTGTCGTGATTGTAACGATGCCAGCAAGCACCCAAAGGCGTGTCTACCTTCAGTATTTTATCTACAACTTGAAGCGAATCGACAATCAAGCGATCGCTTGGCTGACGAATACCATAGCGAACTAATTCCAAAAACCCTGCATCAACAATTTCTTTGGCGGGAAATTGCCACTGGCTACCAGGAGGACGATTAGCAATAGCCAGCATTTTCTGATTTGGGTCTTCATTTGGCTGGGGGTTGTGAATATCCACCGGATTAATGCGGATATAATGTCGTTTAATCTCCGGAACCAAAGTTCCCTCGGTTGTTACTGTCCAGGCTTCTAAATGACTTTCTAAAAAATCGGCGTAATCTTCAATAAACCTAGCCGTGTCTTCATCTCCTCGCTCGCGAGCATAAGTAGCCGCACAAATAAGAGCTGCAATATTTGATGCCAGAGTTGAAGGCGAATAACCGCTTGCTTCCTCCCAACGTTCCTGCTGTGTAGCGGGGCCATGATGAATTAAGTACTTAGTTGCTCGCATCACCATCTCATAGGGATCGAATTGGCGTAAGGCGTTGTGTCGATAAAGTTGCCACGCCAACAGCATCGGAAATGCTACTTCATCTAGTTGCACCCCTGTCCAATATGGTTCGCCATTTATCCAAAAGTTCTGGGCAAATCCCCCATCTGCTTGTTGGCTAGCAGCTAAGTAAATCAAGGCTTCTAAAGCAGTTGCCCTATGTCCGGCGGCCAGCAATGCTGTAACGCTGTTTACCATGTCGCGCGGCCAAACTAAATGATAGCCTCCTTGCTGTTCGTCACCGTGTACTTCACCCCAAGGAATTGACAGCGAAGCTATCATTGCACCAGGGTAAATTTTATCTTCATGGGCAAGTAACAGACTAAAGCTACTACAGTAAAGATTCCCACCATCACCACAGACTTGTTCTAATGGCAGACGGTCTTGACAAACACTATTCCACTGATTGATGTAGAATGCTTTCTTCTCTGCAAAAGGAATATCTAAAGACAGTAAAAGAGTTGTGACTGCATCATGGAGACGACTGGCAAATGCCAAGCCTAAGGTAAATTTATGGTGCTTTTTTGGGTCAATTTCAGATGTAATAGCAATATTTCCGCCTTGAGCTTGCTGAAACTCCCAATCCATCTGCAAGTTATCTGCTAAGTCTGTCCACCCATCACTTTCACTGACATAGCCACATGAAAGACGAGTAAAAGGAACTGTGGCTGCCATTGCCAACCATTTATCATCTTGATAAGCAGTTAAAATTTTTACTCCCGCAACATCTACCACTTGGGCGCTATCGTTCCCACCACCCACACCCAAATGAGGCGAACAAATTGCATAAAGCCGGAGTTTTTCTAATGTTTGCGGATTTCCCGTAAGATGTGTATGTTGCAGAATACATGAATCTTGTGGATCGGCAATAATTTCTTTAGTGATGGTGTAGCGTCCTTCAGGGTCGGAGTTGACGATTCGATATCCTAAGACATGGGGGGAAATACGTTCAGTTGTGGTGTAAAGATGGCGTTGTTCTTGATGTAAAAAGCTAGAGCCATCAGTAATTAAATACTGCAAATCTCGGATTTGGGGACGGTCAATGGTGGGATAATAAACTTCGTTGAGAATGCCGTTGGAGAGGGTAAACCAAACACGACTAGAGATAGCCTTGGCTGTTCCTACCCCATCTTTGTTACCTTGAGTCCAACGAGGTTCAATTCCCGGTTTTCCAAAAGCTGTGCTTTGAGTTTGCTGTTGTGTCATGATAACCTAGCCAAAATAGACAGAAAGAAGGGCGAATAATGCAAAGCCTCCTACAAAAAAAAGAGTTTCTAGGTAAGTTTCTTTTTCCTTCTCAGCTGCTTCGGGAACCATATTTTCTACAACCACTGTAGTCAGTATCCCAGCAGTGAATGCTAGCAGAGTAAATTTCACAATTGCAGCTTGCCCTCTGACAGCCCAGTAACCAATGGTTATACCTAAAAAAGCAGGTAAGCAGAAGGAAGCAGAGATAATTTGGCGCTGGCGGCGGGAAACGTTTTGATCTTTGAAGGTGGCTAGGGTGACTAAACCTCCGGGGATATTAGCCATAATTTGTCCCAATGCCAAAATCAACCCCAATCCGAAAGAAATTGTTGAGCCAGTACCTACCATTAGTCCGTCGCTGAACAAATCAACTGCAACACCAAAAAAGATTAACCAGGATGCAGCATTGCGGCGATGTCCGCCAATACGTCTTTGTATCCATTTAATTAACTGGCGTGTGATGACAAAAAAGCCACCACCCATGACGAAAGCGAGAATAACTAACCAAGGAGGTTCAGCTTGCAGAATTTGCGGCATTAACTCCACACCGACAACTGCTAAAGCAATACCAGCCGCCAGATGCAGTGCCAAACTTAAGTTTTGTTGAGAAGAGGGGAGAAACTCTGCTAACCGCCCTCCTAAGTAGCTGCCAATGGCGGGTAGAGTAGACAAAGCCAGAGCAATTAAATAGTTTTGCATGGAATTACTTTTAAAACTGCTGTTTTAACTTCAACCTCCACTAGATCCCATCACTCCCAGCAGTTGTAAAAGATAGATAACTGCAAATACACCAAAAAAGATGCCCGCGATCGCAGTTCCAGCAAATATAATTAACGATCGCAGCTGTCACAACAATGATAATTATTGTCCACAGTTGCACAGTGCCGCCACTCACCAAAATTAATGCTGTAGCGGCGGCTCCAGCAAGACCAGCAACGGTAGAAATTGCTACCACTATCTGCGGTAGTAAAATCAGCCAGACTGCCCAGTTTTTGGGGCCGGGAAGTTGTTTAAAGCCTTCTAGAATGGTTGTGCCGGTACAAACTGAAAAGCGTCCCACTTCACCATTAATAAACCATTTGAGAATCACCGCCGCCAGTAGCGCCCATAACAGGGTGTAACCATAAAGTGCAGCAATTCTCGGCGTAAATAGTAATTCACCCGAACCCGCCGCCGAAAGCATCCATAAAAAACTCGGGCCTAACCACTTCAGGTTTTCCCAACCTTGGGGTGAATCGGGGATATTTACGGTGTTTTGTGGCTGTTGTCTATTATGTGTTTGTGCGGAGATATTGCGTTGGCGCAGCCCGTCGGAGACATCGCTTTCATTATTCATGTTTTGCCATCTTCATATACACCTGTATCGATTAGTGATGCTCAATTTGCCTGGAATTAGGGGAAATTAAGCCTGTTAAAAAGGGCCAGGTAGAGGTGCTGCATTAGTGCGATCGCGTAATGCTTGCCAAGTTAGCGCACCTACTCTACCATCACCCACTAATCTTTGCGATCGCTGAAATGCTGCTACTGCTCTAGCGGTTCTCAGACCATAAATACCGTCAATAGCTCCTTGATAAAATCCTAAATTTTGTAGAACAGCTTGCACATCTCTTACAGGCTGCCCGCGAGATCCAACCCTAAGAAAGGGAGCATTGACGGGATTGTATTTTGAAAGCCTACCGACAATTGAGCCATTACTATTTACTTGTGCTTGAGCAGGTGCAAAATTGAATGGTAGCATCCCGATAAATAATGCAGAAATCAAGCCCAATGGGAGAGTTTTTGAGCTAATCAATTGAGGATTCACAAACTTATATCCCTCCAGGATGAACTACAATCAACAGATTGTTTCATATTGTTTTTCCATTTAAATTCTTTCTGTCTCTCATGTTTTCTTCATAGCTTCTGAAGTGGGGATCGGTTAGTTCATAAAAGTAAGGCTCCATTGTGTAATTGTAGGGAGCAGGAGCGCCAATCATGCCGAACATACCCGGCATTGCTAAAGGTACTATAGGGCGATAAACGCCTCTAACTTGCTCTTCGTAATCCTGATCAATTGCTAAACCTTCGCTAAATTCCGGGAGATTTTCTACTTGCTCTTTAGTTAACCCAGATACAAATAAATGTTGCTTCTCATAGTTCAAACGAGCTAAACCAACAGGAAGCAACACTTTTTTACCAAAAACCCAGAAGCCTGTATCAATGATGAAATACCGGAACCGACCGTCATCTTCATCAATTAGAATGTTTTCAACTGAACCAACTTTTTCATCATCGGCGTAAACAACAAAATTCTTGATGTCATTACCACCAAAAATTTCTTGAGCATAGTTATGGTTGTATTCATCAAGTTTGTACAAAGCCATGTTTTTGACTCCAATAAAATATATATAAATTGATTAATAATTAACTTAATGGTTGAATTTTTTCTCGATATATAGAATTATTTAAACCACCACTCAAATTAGTTTGTTGACTAGCAAGTTCTCTTCTCAAGGCGGCAATACGGTCAGTTGTTGCTGGGTGGGTACTCAAAAATGTTGGCAGAGTTGGCTGATTGAGTAGCTTTTGCATAAACGCAATCATGGCAGACTGAGCATAACCCGCGCGTCCTAAAGTTCTTAATCCCCTTTGATCGGCTTCAAATTCGTCTTGGCGACTATTGGGACGTTGTAGTGCCAAATCCACACCAATCTGAACGGCGGTACTGCGATCTAACCCAGTTGCACTAGCCAAACCACGAGCGATCGCTGTTTGTCGCATCTGTTCTATTGCATGGCGACTAGCAATATGACCAATTTCGTGAGCGATAACGCTGGCTAATTGCGCTTCATTATCTGCGGCTTCCAACAATCCAGTTGTGACATAAACATAGCCTCCCATTGTGGCAAAGGCATTGATGCTGTTATCTTTAACTATCTGAAATGTATAGGGAATATTAGGACGAGTACTATTTGCTGCTAACCATTGACCAATTTGATTAACGTAATTATTCACATTTGAATCGCGGTAAAGTTGTATTTCATTGTTAACTAACTGCTGATTAATTTCCTTACCTAACTGAACTTCTTCGGAATCGGAAATATTAGATAACTGATAGATTTGGACTCCTTGACGCAAGAGATCAAGCAACGAAATTGCCTCGCTTTTTTGGGGTGAAGCTACACCAACACTAACCGCCACTACACCTGAAAGTAACAAATACGAACAGCGACGATAGAAATTAAAAGAAATGGAAGATAAAGAATTTGACATAAGCTTATTTCAGCAAATTAATTAAGATATTGATTATTGGCGAAAATTCCTTGCCAGCGAATCCGTCGCAGTTTAATTATTCGTTGGTTGAAAGATGCATCTTTGAGAGTATCCCTACACCATGACAAACTGAGAATTCCTAAGAAGGGTATATAGTTTCCGCAATTAAAACAGGTTGATTAGCGTACTCAGCATCTAACTTTCTTTTCGTATCAAGACTCCAAGTAAAGTTGTAGTCTCGCTCAATTTCAGCAGCAACAAACCGACGCACTTCACCGATTGCTGATACTGTCTGACCTTGATTTATTGCTACTTGCGGTGGTGCTGTTAATAATACTAGTAAATTTTGCCCACCAAACAATTGATTTTCATCTAATGTTAATAAAATCCCACTGCGGATATTTGCTACTTCTCCTGTGACTGTTACTTTACGACCATAATATTGTTCAGGATTCTGGGTGATTTGGCTAGGTTGGGATGATAAGGTCAGATATTGAGCAATAATTGCAGGTTTATTGATGTAATCTGTGTAATATTCATCCTCTATATTGAGATTAAATTCTCGCTCAATCTTGGGAATCACCAAATTACGAACCTGACCTGTAATTTGAACTTCTAGATTTTGGTCAACTGGTAAATCGAAAGGTAGACTGGAAGCATTGATAACTACAATAGGTTCGCCATCAAACAATTGTTGATCGCTGACGGTAAAGGAGCGTAGACCAACTTTTTGAATTGTTCTGCTTTTAATTGTCACCGATTTACCAATAAATTCGTTTTTCTTGTTAACAATCTCTGATGTATTAGTGAAAGTAGTCTCTGAATTAAAAATACTACCTCCTCTCACTAGCAAAGCCAAGCCTAGCAGGAAAATCAAAACAGATGCATGACCAAGCCATTCTAATAAACTTCGACGTTGGTTACTATCGGTGTTTTGATTCTGGTTGGTCTTGAGGATGTTCATGGTAAAAATGTTTGCTTTATAGACAATTATTCCAGTTGTGATAGCTGTGAAAATTCTGATTTTGGAACACATTCAATACATCTTTTGAAGTAGAGCGGTGTCATTAAAGATAGCTGGTGAGCTATTGCGGAATTGCTGAAGGATAAACTTCATTTGCAACTAACACAGGTCTATTACTGTATTCTGCTTCCAGTTGCTTCTGCAAAGTTAAATCCCAGTTCAAATCATAATCACGTTCTAGTTCAGCGACAACAAACGGACGCAATACACCCGTAACTGCAACTTTTTCGCCTTGATTCACAGTTCCTTTGGGAGTACCAGCGCGGATTACTAATAAGTCTTGTCCACCAAATAACTTGTCTTCATCTAAGGTGAACGAATTAGCATTTCTGATATTTTCTACTTCACCTGTTACCGCCAGGGTTTTACCATAGTATAACTTGGGATTTGTGGTAATTTCACCTGGTTTAGGAGCCAGTGCAATTGATTGAGCAATAATCGCAGCTTGGCTCTCGTATTCTTTATACAGGTTTGGATCTAAACCCAAGTTGTAATTGCGATTAATATCTGTAATTACAAACTTGTTAACCTGACCTGTCACCTGAATTGGTACATTTGGATCGCTAGGTAGAGTAAAAGGTTTACCAGATGCATTGACAACTATGATTGGTTCAGTACCAAAAAATTGCTTATCGCTAATTGTAAATGTTGAAGGGCCTAATGTTCTAATAGGTGTACTTCTCACCGTGACAGTTTTACCAATTAGTTGACTTGTATTATCAGTAACTTCTTCTGTAGTCACGTTGGTTTCTGGTGCTGCGGCCTCTTGATCTAAGTTATTGCTACAAGCTCCAAGCAAGGTAGTAGAGAGTGCTAAAGCAATAGTTCCTTGGGAACTCCACTTAGTTGCAAAAAAGTTAACCATTTCTAAATCTCCATGAAAGTTAACTACAATATCAGGCTCATGTGATGAATGATTATTCAGAAATACTCATGTTATTACTGAAGTTATCGTGGTGATTTATCAAAGGAACCTGACGCTTTTGGTAATCTCCAAATTAGTGAGGAATATTCCATTAATTCAAAAAGACTTGACCATCTCTTTGAATTCTTAAGACACCTTGGTCATTATTAAAATTAGTCGTTTCATCTAAGGAGACTGCAAGTGTTCCTTGTGAAGTAGACATAGGCATAACTTTTAGTAGTCCACCATCTTGACGTACCAAAGTAATACTGACAGGTGTTGGTAAGTCTTGGAGAACAAACTCTTGTCCACCTGCAAGATACCGAGGTTCTGTATAACCAATGGCTTGAAAAGAAATACCAGCATTAGTGTTATTTTTCAATTTCACATTCACTGTACCTGCTGTTGGCGTAATAGTTGCGTAGACACGAAGTGGCTTGTCGCCAGACATCGCACTTTGGCGATTTTCTGGAATCGGTGGTTGTATAGGTCTGACACCTGGACGAATAGGAACCACTATAATAGTTGGTTGACCTAATGTTTGTCTTTGCTGTTGCATTCTTAAAGTTGCAGCATTCGGCGGACATCCAGCGGGAACCATCACGCGATCGCGGTGTGGTACTTCATAAAATATACTCGGACAAGGGTTAATTTTAGAGTTTTGTTGTTGTGCTACTGCTGATGGAGTTATGCTAGAAAAACTAATTAATAAACTCCCAAAAGCTGTGCCTGCCAATCCAATTTTCTGCCAATTAAAATGATTTAATTTGTACATAAATACCTCCTGAACATTTGATTAATTAGTTTATTTTGGTGAATTATCATATTTGTAGCTAGAATCAACTGTTAACTATGATTTGTCCAAGAATCTCAATATTCAATTCAACATCTAAATTCAGATAAGATTGAGCTGCTCAACCAATAGAGGAGACATGAAAACAGACTGTATTTTGAGACTAAATCTAAATAGTGGAAAAATCGAGGAGAATTCGAGTTGATTTAGAGAATATGACTTGAGTATTAGAACTAGTATGTCAATAGGAGTAACTAAGTAATTCTTTAATCTTCTACCCAATAGAGGAGTCCTAGAGAAGTAACTCCACCAAAAAAGTGAGCGCCAATCAAATTCACGTTGGCTAACATGACAAAAACATCTAGTGAACGAATCACGTTTTCTGGTTGATAAATTGCCACACCTTGAGGTTGTGCTAAGGCTTTACCTAATATAATTGCAACTGTTTCTTCCGAAGCAATAAACGCTATTAATATTCCTACCAAACTCACGATAAATCCAATACGTAAATTTTGAATTACATCTCCTTTCCTGGGATGATTTTGAGGATTTGGTGTTTGTAAAAGTTTCGCTAATTTTCTGTAACGGAAAGCCCAATATACCCGAAAGCACAGTAACAAAATCCCAACAATAGCTAAAAATATACCAAATCCTATACCTGCATTGTTTGTTTGGGTAGTAATGTTACGGCTGAAGTAAGCCAATAACACAGCAATACCAGAAATTAAGCCTAGAACTAACTGTACCCAAAAACTAATTTTACTTACTAAACGAAAGGTAGTAGCAAATTCTTGTTTACTTGGTGGATTTGAAAAAGATTCCAAATTATTTAACATTTGTACCTCATAATATGTGTTTCATAAATAGCTCAGAGTAACTATTTGCAAAATATTGCTGAATTTAGTTGCTGATTTTTGTACTTTGATTTTTGTAATTTAGATGGACAACAAGATTCTCTTAATTCAGCCTCAACTCAAAGCCAAAAATGAACTATTTATAAATTAAATATTAAAAGTGGAAAACTAGTGGAGAATATATATATTTATCTAAAATTACTACTGGAGAAAGACCTTCCCTAACTATAGATAGATTATTTTTTAGCAAATCTGCCAGAAATTTTCCGCAAGATTATTCATGATTTTAGGAAAGAAATAGCTAAATATGGAATAATGTTTTTGATTGATTATGTGTTTATTTCAAAGCTACTGCTACTTGAACTGCTAATTTTTGAGGATTGAATGGCTTACTAATAATGCCTCTAATGCCCACTTGCATAAATGAACGCTGCTCAGATATACGTCCTTTAGCTGTTAATAAAATCACGGGAATATGTTTGGTTATGTGATTAGCTTGTAGCTTTTTAAAAGTTGTCAAACCATCCATATCAGGCATCATTAAATCCAAAAGAATGGCATCGGGTTGAGATGACTGAGCTAAAAGTAATCCTTGACTACCTGAAGTAGCTGTCAAAACATTCCAGCCCCCCATGATTTCTAGACAAGTCTGAATCAATTGACGGATGTCATCTTCATCATCAATGACTAAAATTTGTTTAGTTTTCATCGTTAATATGTTCGTTGCTGTTAGAATTTATTATCTCTGACTACTTTAATTCCTAAGAGCGATTATTGAGAATGACCATACTCTTAAGATTGATTTCTAAGGTAAAACTTGAAAGTGGAAAACTCGTGTAGAAACCAAATCTATCTAAGGGCACAACTTGAATTAATCAAAAATGCAGAGATTGACGCGGCGATCGCAACTTCTAGGCTATAGCATTGCCTGCTTCAGCGTTCTACTGGCTTTACTGCTGACACTGCTTCTATGGCAGCTACATAGGCTGAATTCTATTTACCCGTTGTTTTTAGCTGCCGTCATGGTTAGTTCCTGGTATGGTGGTTTCAAACCAGGATTGGTGGCTACTCTTTTGTCTGCTATCGTCTGCGCCTACTTCCTTTTACCCCCTTTTGATTCTCTGGCGGTGAGTGGGTTTAGTGTAGTGGGATTAGTTCAGTTTGTGTTAGTAGGATTGTTGATTAGCTCACTCAACTCCGCACTGCGCCAAGCGCGATCGCAAGCTCAAATGAACGCACGAATAGCTCAAGAAAATTATGAACGTCTACATCAAAGTCAGTATAATTTACGGCAAAGCGAAGAACGTTATCGCTTACTAGTAGAAGGAGTAACTAATTATGCAATTTTCATGCTAGATCCAAATGGTAACTTTACCACTTGGAATATTGGCGCAGAACGTATATTAGGCTATCAAGAAGCAGAAATTATTGGTCAATCTTTTGAGCGAATTTTTTCACCCGCAGCAATTGAGCAAGGATTACCACAACAAGTATTAAGCACAGCGCTAAATTCAGGTTTTTCTAGAGAGAATCGCTGGCATATTCGTAAAGATGGCACATTTTTCTATGCTCAGTGTATAATCACACCTTTACGAGATGAAAATGGCAATTTGCGCGGCTTCTCGAAAATCATGCAAGATATTACTGAGCGCAAACAAGCTGAAGAAGAAAGAGAGGAATTACTATTAAGAGAACAAGCCGCACGCAGCGAAGCAGAAGCCGCAAACCGTTCTAAAGATGATTTTTTAGCGATAGTTTCTCATGAATTACGTACCCCCATGACTGCAATTATTGGTTGGGTGGGGATGTTGCGAACAGGTGCATTAGATGAGGATAGAGCCAGTCTTGCACTTGAGACAATTGAGCGTAATGCTAACTTACAAATGCAACTGATTGAAGACTTACTTGATATTTCGCGTATTGTGAGAGGAGAACTTTCACTTTATATTGATTTGGTTGATTTAGTAGAAGTAATTACAGCCGCCATAGAAGTTGTCCAAACATTAGCAGATGCTAAAAATATTCAACTTGAAACTATACTTGATACTTCTATCGCTAAAATTTGCGGTGATTCAGATCGCTTGCAACAAGTTATATTAAATTTACTCACCAATGCAATTAAATTTACACCTAAGGGCGGTAGAGTTGAAGTGAGATTATCATTAACTGCTGAGTTAAATTCTTCTTACTCAGCACTCATTGAAGTGAGTGATACAGGCCAAGGTATTAGTGCTGATTTTCTACCTCACGTATTTGAGCGCTTCCGCCAAGCAGATAGTACCCATACTCGCTCAAATAAAGGATTAGGTTTAGGATTGGCGATCACACATCATGTAGTAGAGGTGCATGGTGGTACAATCACCGCTCAAAGTCCAGGGATAGGACAAGGAGCGACATTTACAGTCAAGTTACCGATTAAATCTGAGCAATTTTGAAAATATCGCTTCTATCCACGACTTTTCCACTTTTGCCAGCTAACTTCAAAGGTGTAACTCAGGCATTTAATGGTGCGATCCATGTAGTTCATAAAATTGCCTGATACTATAGCAATCCTAAATGAAGAGTAGTTGACAGTCAACAATCAACAGCACAGACGCGATTAATCGCGTCTGTACAAAACAGTCAACGATGTAAAAATATTGGAAAAATTGAACAATGAATAATATTTGGTCACAACGATTTTCTGCGTTGCTTATTTGCTCCACAGTGACAATATTTGGTGGTGGATTATCTGCTCAAGCACAAACTCCACCAACTCCTGGTAAAACCTCAACAACAGCAGTCGATTTGATTCCTCAGCCAACAAAACCTGCTGCGGAAACTGCTGCTGAGGTGGCGCAAGTCGATATTAACCCAGGTCGAACTACTCGTAGTGGCTCCAGCTATATTGGCGTGGCTGGGAACATTGGTTTAGGTGGTGACTCAGCTTTAAGTGAAGGTGGCTTTATGATCATCAGTAAAATTGGCTTGACACGTAGTATATCTGTGCGTCCATCTGTGGCTATTGAGGACGATCCTGTGGTTTTGGTTCCTCTAACTTATGACTTTAACTTGCGTAGTGCAGATGCTTTGGATGAAGACTTAGCTGTTGCACCCTATGTTGGCGCTGGTGTAGCTATTGAAACTAGTGGTGATGCAGATGTCGGTTTGCTTGTTACTGGTGGTGTAGATGTTCCGCTAAATAGTAACTTCACCGCTACAGCAGGGGTAAATGCAGCATTTCTCGATCAAACAGATGTGGGATTGATGATCGGAGTTGGCTACAACTTCACAGGGTTGTAAGCAAAATTTTGAGTTTATACCCTTAGCTAGAGACAAAACTTTCTCTAATGCAAGATGGTTAGCATATAACAATCTACTGCACCAAACTGTAATCTCAAACCTCTGGTTGATGTGAGTGTGCTTGAGGCTCCAGAACAAAGTGAGAGATGAGGTATGAAAAGTATAAAAATCAACTCATTTATTTTGGCATTAGTAGCAGCCCTGAGTGTGATTTTGCTCTCCACAACGGCTCTAGCACAAACTGATGTCAACATTAATAACAGTAATATTGTCCGGTTTGGAGGTGATGTAATTGTCCCTCCTGGGCAAGTATTAGAGAATGTTAATGCGATTGGTGGTGATGTGACACTCCAAGAGGGTGCAAGAGTCACCCAAACTGCGATCGCTATTGGCGGAAATGTAATTTTAGAACAGGATGCTCGTGTTGATGGTGATGCTTACGCAGTGGGAGGCGAAATTATCACATCTGCAGGAGCTACTATTGGTGGTGCTTCAGGTACAGTCTTAGAAAATGGTAGATGGGGTATGCATGGTAGACGAAGGGGAACTAGCAGTTTTGTTGTTCGCTATTTATTAAATACTGCGTTTCACCTGATCAACGTCCTCATCGGAACTATTATTGGTGTTGTCATCTTAATGTGGCGACCAAACTTTTTGCTCAATTTGGCAGCAACTATTAATCAATATCCCCTACAAAGTGGGTTATGGGGATTAGGCGGTTTATTTGCTGTGATTTTACTAGTTATTATCCTTGCAGTGAGCTTGATTGGTATCCCGTTTTTACCCTTGATTGGTTTAATGGTTGGCGTTACAGTCGTACTCGGAACCCTGGGAGTGACGCTTTGGGTGGGAGAAAGAGCCGCTTCTAGGGAGCGATCGCCTATGCAACAATTTCTCATCGGCGTGCTGATTTTAACTTTAATCGGTGTGATTCCTGTACTGGGTGGACTAGTTTTGTCAGTGGTAAATATCTTTGGTTTTGGTGCATTACTGCTATGGTTAGCCAAAAAACAGCGTTTAAAAGCAGTATAAAAAAATCTCGCTAAAAAAATTAGAATAGTCCAATTTAGTGTTTCATCTAGCCCAAAAATAGTTTAAGGAAGAAAAAGAGAATGCGCTACATTTTAATTCTTGCAATGTCGTTCTGCATCCTATTGTCAGGTTGTGAATTCTTTATTCCTCACACCAGCGATGCGATTTCTCAGACAAAGCAATTGCAGGAATTGCAAAAGCAAACTAAACAAATTCAACTACAAACAGAAGCACTGGAGCGATTATCAGATTCCGCCGCAAAACTCGCTAATCCTCAGAATTGAAAAATTTCAGTAAGTTTATTAATTAAGTATTCAAAATTAAAAATGAATTCGGAAAAATTCGCTGTCTCTAGGGTATCTGAATTTTCACATTTTTTCGCCTAAGCATTACTTTTGATAGATGTATGATAACAAGAAAACTAGCATAAACTAAGTTATCAAGATTTCAAAATTTGATGATAGCGCTTATGGTTAAGTTGATAAATAAATATTTTTCATGAGAATTTTATTGGTTGAAGACGATGATTTGCTGGCTCAAGCTGTAGCAATACATCTAACTAAACAACATTATGTAGTTGATATTGCTGCTGATGGACAAGAGGCTTGGGAGTTTGTAAATGTTTGTAACTATGATTTAATTTTGCTCGATATCGTTCTGCCCAAGCTAGATGGTATTAGCCTTTGTCAACAATTACGGCAACAAGGCTATCAAATGCTGATTCTGCTGTTAACTGCAAAAGATACCAAGACTGATAAAGTTATGGGTTTAGATGCAGGCGCAGATGATTATGTTGTTAAACCTTTCGATTTTCAAGAGTTATCGGCTCGGATTCGCGCTTTACTTCGTCGGGGAAATTCTTCTTTACCTCCGGTTTTAGAATGGGGACATTTACGTCTAGATCCGAGTAGTTTTGAAGTAACTTATGATAGTCAAACTCTACATTTAACCGCCAAAGAATTTAGTATTTTAGAACTTTTTTTACGCAACAATCAGCGCGTATATAGTCGGAGTGCAATTGTAGACTTATTGTGGGGTGCGGAAGAAGATCCACCAGCAGCAAATACTATTAAGTCTCATATTAAAAGTCTGCGGCGAAAACTGAAAGCAGCAGGTGCTAACTATGATTTTATTGAAACGATTTATGGTGTGGGTTATCGCTTAAAACCCTTATGTCAGGAAATCGAGCCACAAGCAACACAAGAGCAGCAGCAAACTTTGTTAACAGCCGTTGCTCAGGCGCGAGAGGTTTTTAAAGCTAAAGTTGGCTCGCGCATTGCTGTATTAGAGCAAGTAGTCAATAGTTACAGACAAGGTATTATTCATACTCAACTGCTTGCTGAAGCAGAGCAAGAAGCTCATAAGCTAGTTGGTTCGTTGGGAAGTTTTGGTTTTATTGAGGGTTCACAATTAGCTGAGGAAATAGAAGATTTACTTGAGGGTAAAGCATTTATCTCCGTATCAGAGTGTTTACGTTTAGATCAACTCGTGATGCAGTTACAACAGGAGTTAGATAAAACTCCTGTTGAGCTAATAAATAGTGAACCTCGTCAAAATCTGCTACTTGTAGTTAGCAATCATGCAGAAGTAGTAGAACCTTTAGTTAAAGAAGCTGCAACTGAGGGAATGAAAGTGAAGATTGTCAATCATCTTGCTGCTTTAGATGATGCGATCGCATTTTCAAACCCCAATGCAATTTTACTTGACTTAAGTATTGGTAATTACACTCAAGATAGCTTAAATTTTGTTAAGGAGTTGTCTAGGCGATCGCCTGCAATACCTACATTAGTAATTACAGACAAGAATAATTTTCTTGAGCGTCTCGAAGTAGCGCGTGCTGGCGGACGCTCTTTTTTACAGAAATCTCTGCCACCCCAGCAAATTTTACAGGCGATTACTCAAGTCATACAACCAACTCAGATCACTGGTAAAAGAATCATGGTTGTTGATGATGAACCAAAAGTCTTAACTGATATACAAAAACACTTGGTACCTTGGGGAGTAAAATTAAATACCTTGAATGATTCACGACGCTTTTGGGATATGTTCTTAGAATTTTCTCCCGATTTATTGATTTTAGATGTAGATATGGCTGATATAAATGGCATCGATATTTGTCAGGTAGTACGCAATGAACCCAACTTTAACTCATTACCAGTGTTGTGTATTATTGATAGTTTAGATGCAAATATTGTTGAGCAGTTATTTGCAGTTGGCGCTGATGATTGTTTGAGTAAGCCTATCCTATGTGCAAAACTTATCAACCGCATTTTTAACCTCTTAAAACGAACTCAACCTTAGGTGGATTTAATATCAGTATTTTAGTAGCTATTTTAAATTACATAGGTAGACAAAATTGCTAAAAATAACAGCAACCTTGGGGGTGCATTGTGCGGTTGGGACAATTAATCGGCTTTCTCGCTCTTGTTATATGTCTTTACATTTCGTGGCAAATTCGGCAAATTCTGTTAGTGATATTTGCAGCCATAGTTTTAGCGACAATTCTCAATCAAATCGCGATTTTTTTCCAAAGATTTCGTATTAAGCGGGGTATTGCCGTTACTATCTCAGTTGTGCTTGTGCTGCTTGTTTTAGTTGGTTTCTTTGCCCTGATTGTGCCGCGTCTTGTAGAGCAATTGCAACAATTTAGTGATATTATGCCTATGGCATTAGAACGGTTGCGATCGTGGAATAACTGGTTACTAAATGTTATTCCTGACCAAATGCTAGAAAATATTCGAGGGTTGAGATATATAACTCAAGGTTTACAATCTTGGTTAGATCAACTAATTAATAACTTCTTTTCATTGCTTAGTAGGTCTTTGAGCATTGCTTTAGGATTATTGCTCTTTGTTGCCCTCACTATCATGCTCTTAGTTAATCCAGCGCCATATCGCCAAGGATTTATACTTTTATTTCCTGCTTTCTATCGTCGGCGGATTGATCAAATTTTAGATAAGTGTGCAGCATCTTTAACTGGCTGGATCAAAGGCACACTTTTGACGATGTTACTTATCGCCACATTGAGCTATATTGGCCTATTAATTTTAGGAATACCATTACCACTAGTAAACGCTGCTTTGGCTGGATTGCTAGAGTTTATTCCCAACCTAGGCCCAACATTGAGTGTAATTCCACCTGCACTTTTAGCCTTGAGTGTAGCGCCTTGGAAAACTGCTGCGGTGGTAGCTCTATACTTTGGTATCCAGCAGTTTGAAAGCCTAGTTATACTACCTTTCATTATGAAAAGTCAGGCCGATGTATTGCCAGCAGTTACTTTGGTAGCAGTAGTAATTTGTGGTAACTTTTTTGGCTTTTTAGGTGTGTTTCTGGCTGTACCATTGGTAATTGTGCTGCAAACTTGGATTAAAGAAGTTTTAGTAAAAGATATACTCAATAATTGGCAGGAATATAAAAAAGATAATCAAGTAACACAACCTTTAATTACAGATAATAAGCAAGCTAATTCAGTCCTTAAGTAACTGATCTTGTCACCTAAAATTTGCCGATAAATTTAAGGCTGGGTATTATTTTAATAGTAGTGCTTCAGGTATGATTGTTAATTGTAGAGTCTGTCTTTTGCGTTGTAATTCTAACTTATCGTCTACCTCCACGAGTAAGCGAATACTCAGATGTTGCAGAATTATTTGTCCATTCTTGTAATGCAAAAAGACTAATTAAAGCTGCAATTCCAGCCCCTAAAGAGTCCATAACTAAATCGATAATCGTATCATCTAAGCTTTCAATAACTTCAGTACTCAAAATTTTGCCAGCCGACCATTCCATAACCTCCCATACAGCACCAATAGCAATACCAAAACTAGTAATAGTTAGTAAATACAAAATTCTATGATTCCGAAAAATATTCAACATGGAACTATAAACTAAAAAACTCAGTGCTAAGGTAATTGCAAAAGTTGTATAAGCATGAACAATTTCATCATAGGGCCCCGGCATATTAAATAAACCCCAAACCCAGCCGATCGCATTTACCAAAGCTGCTACTACAAATAAAAAATCAAATAAAGTTGGTAATTTGTCATCCCGAATTACAAATACCAGAGATGCTATCAAAAAAAATCCTAAAGCTAA
The DNA here is from genome assembly GCF_014696435.1 of Calothrix anomala FACHB-343. GTDB lineage: Bacteria > Cyanobacteriota > Cyanobacteriia > Cyanobacteriales > Nostocaceae > Aulosira > Aulosira anomala_A. The sequence continues at coordinate 45,526 of NZ_JACJQG010000063.1, forward strand.
AGCATTTACCCAATTACCCTGAACTGAGGCAAAAATTACAAATATTGCTAATAGTGCTTGTCCTACCCAAGCTAATAATCGATATCCTCGCCAATTTATAGTTTTCATTTTTTGCTCTTATGTTCGATAAAATTCCAATTTTTAATTGTATTGTTGTAGTCTAAAGCTTTAATTACTGCATGATACTTTCGCTCTACATCTTGGCAGTCTTGCTCTTGCAAAAGCCCTTCTCGACTATCTTGTAAAATCATGTCAGCATGACGCTTGAGGGATGTAGAATATTGCCGATTGTTTGTATAGTTAGCGATAGTCGCTATAGCTTCTAACAACCTAATAGTTACTCCTACATCCGAATTACCATATTGCCGAATTTGGTTAAAGGCACGATCAAGTAATTCTGTAAAATTAGTTCCTGGGGCAATAATGCGTAGTTTGTGGTTTTGATCGTAGCGGTAAGGTGAAGGAAAATCCCTTTGAACTAATTGGCAAAAACCTGCACTGAGTCTGTCAATACAACGAATTGCTGTGAATGGATCGTTGATACCCGGAGAGATGGCCCGTAAGGCAATTTCTACTAATTGATCTATGGGAAATTCTATATCTTGCTGCTCTGTACGTTCCATACCTAAAATAAAGGCATCATTGATTTGTTTGACAAGTTTGGAATTCACGCTTTTTTGGGGAAAAATTCTGACTAAATCGCTACCTCTAACTAGAAATTTTCCTGGTCGAGTTTCCAAGCGAATCAGCAGATTATCCTTGCAAGCAATATTCATAATTTCTGCGTCATCTATGGCTTGCAGATAACCTGTTTTCATCACTGGAATCGGGTATGATTCCTCCTCAAAAAACATGGGAATTGATGCAGTAACATCTTGTTCGGTTTGATCTTCTCCAACTTTTTCTGGAAACAGGCGCTTGATTGTTTTATCTAAATCATGACTGACATTGATAATGACATGGGATGCCTGAATAATAGTTGAAGCATGATGGATAAAATAAATCAGGACACCAATGCTAATAATTGCTAGTAAAATACCGACTGTCACAGAAAGTTGCGGCACAAATAGGCTGTATCCGTCCCCTTCTCCATGAATCGTCCGCAGTACCAGCAAGCAGTAAATAAATGTACTAAGAAATGTCCCCAGAGCAAATTGATTACCCGTATCTTGCATAAAGTTACGTAGCAACCGAGGGCCAAAATTGGATGCAGCAAGCTGCAGGGCAACAATTGTAATTGAAAAGGCTGTAGCCGCAACACTCACCATCGAACCTGCAACAGCTTCCAGTAGCGATCGCGCTCCATCTGCACCACCAGTATAAATCCACCAGTAATTAATATCTGCATTGCCAGAGCGGTCAAGATTTAGCATAATGAATGCCAAAGCTGTAGCCGCTATCGCCATAACTGCGGGAATAAACCAGTAGCTTGAGTGCAGTTGATCCCAAAGCTTGCTTAACTTAACATTTCTCATTGTTCGTCAAATTGAGAATCTATGTTGCCATTCCCATCATGAGAAGAACGTTTTTGCGCCAGGAACCTTAGAGAATCGCTGATGCGGCGAGGCTTTGGTACTTCCCGATTACCAGATGGCCAACCTTCGCGCTGACGGGAGCGATCGCCATCTGTCTCTTCAGTTTGGTCATGGAATAAAATTTGTTGGGTGGGGAAAGGTAGATCTATACCATTGGCGGTGAGGGTTTTCTTGATTGCAGTTAAGACGCGATCGCGTGAGGTCAGATCGTCGGCTCTTCTGGGTGGTTTAATCCACCAACGGGCGCGGATATTCACAGTACTTTCAGCTAATTCCATCACCAATACATCAGGCGCAGGATCTGACAACACCTCATCAACACTCTGCATTGCTTGGAAAATTAATTGCTTGGCTCGGTCAATATCATCACCATAACCAATGCCGACATCATACTCTAAACGACGGTTTTCAAAGGCAGTATTTACAGTCACAGAATTGGTGAACAATTCCGAATTAGGAATCACAATCCGCCTACCATCATAGGTTCTGATGGTGGTGGCGCGGGTCTCAATATTTTCTACTGTTCCTTCAAAACTTTTAAAGACTATTTGGTCATTAATTTGAAAAGGTTCAGTGAGTAAAATTAAAATTCCTGCTAAAAAGTTCTGCAAAATATCGCGGAAAGCAAAACCAATTGCTACCCCACTGATTCCTAAAAGTTGTACTAAATCACCTGCTCTAAATGTAGGTATGACAATTGATAGAGCGATGAATAGTCCTACGAGAATTGTTGTCCCCTGTGCTAAACGCCCCAGTACTAATCCTAAGTTGCGGGCTTGACGACGGTTTCTTGTTAACCGTTTGACAACTTTCTTAATTGCCCTCGCAATGAGAAAGAAGATGACAAAGACAATTAATGCCAACACCATATTAGGAAGCAGTGCAATAAATCCATTGAGCATGTCTTGAATTTGCTTCCAAACTACGGATATTTCTGCATTCATGTTACTTGCTGTGACTGATAAACTAAAGATGAAAATTCCAGCGTTGAGAAGTGACACTGGTAGTAAATAGCCAAAAAGACTAGTACAAAGCCTACCAGCAATAAATAGTGCTTTATTGCTGGTGGACATCCATAACTTTCTTAATCAATGCATTTGCGATCTGCAAAATTGCACTGAAATTAGCGCATCTGTTGACGCTTATCAACAATTTCTACTGTGGAATCATTGCTGGTAGCGGGAGTATCTACAGTTCTTTGGCGATCGCCATACATCTCATCGGCTCTCGAAGGAGTGCGATCGGGAGCATTAGAGATGTTATATGTTCTCCAATCACGAACCCCACGACTTCTGAGAATTGAACCAGCACGCTCAATTTCATCACCAAAGCCTTCCACCATTACCAAGTAGTCACCTTGGGAAACGCGATCGCCGTAACTTCTGGCTTCTTCCTCTGGAATTCCTAAACCAGTTAGCGCTCCGATAATACCTCCTGCTGCTGCGCCAATACCAGCACCAGCCAAAGTAGTTGCGAAGGTTCCGGCTGCTAAAAATGGCCCTGCGCCTGGAACCACTAAACTTCCAAGACCGACAAGTAAACCGCCAACACCCCCCAAGACTGTACCAGTGACTGCACCAGCACCAGCACCTTCTCGTGCCTCATTATCACTTGTATCTCTCACCTGAGTACCAGCAATTTGCTCGTTCTGCTCTGTATCTTTCGCCAATACAGAAACTCGATCCATTGAGAAACCTGAGTTTCGCAGTTCATTTAAAGCCTCTTCGGCTGCTTGTCGATTAGGAAATGTACCAACTGCACGCTTGTATTGTTGAGTTGTCATTTTTCCTCCTAAGACTATGACAAATGTATTCACATTTGTTCAATTACTGTTACAGTCTCTCTGCTCAAATCAGAATTTTCATCAGCCAAGAGGTTTACTTGTTATCTATCCAAAGTCAGTATTGCACCAGACAGCAAGGCATAAAATCGCAATCATATAAAGTTGTAAAAATGCGAATTATAAAAAAATTTTGACTATCATCTCTGACCTATGACTGAAGTTAATGAAAAAATAATTAATTATTATCAAATTAATAGTTAAACAAGGAAATATTTGTAAAAAGTAATTGACAAATGATGATTTACTGAGATTTTGAGATATCAAAATTGTTTGTCAAATCCAGCAAAATCAATTACTTGTAAGCGAATATTTGCAGCGCATTGAGAGAATTGCTGCCAAAACTTTTTTTAATTAGTTTTGTATTTATGAGCCTTGGTGATACTTGAGGCTAAAAGATTTTGTTGTTGTTTTTCCAAGGAGTATTAGTTTATGAATACTCAATTTATACGTTCAAAAATTCTTAGAGTTAGCTTGTTCTCAGCATTGGTGTTAGGAGTGCTACCTGTTAGTATGACACCAGCTAGAGGACAAACAAGCTCTACACTTACCAACATCATAGCTGATGGTAAACTCACTGAATACTCACCATCAACTGCACCCATACTTGTTCGTGGTACTGTGACACCAGCAGTCAGAGATGTACAAACCTTCCTAAAGCAGCAAGGGTTTTACAATGGATCGATTGATGGGATATATGGGCCTAATACATATTCTGCCGTAGTCACTTTTCAGCGATCGCGTAATTTAACTGCCGATGGTCGAATTGACCAAAACACTTGGGAGGCATTGCTGGATGCCTATAATCGCAACACTCCTGTCAATTCCAATAACCTCAGCCAATACTCGCTAAACACTGCACCTATTCTGACAATTGGTAGCCAGGGTCAAGCTGTTAAGGATATCCAAGCATTTTTGAAACAGCAAGGGTATTATACAGGTGCTGTTGATGGCATATATGGTTATGCAACTGCTGCATCTGTAGAAGCATTCCAGCAACGTTATGCCAATTTACAAAATGATGGCATTGTTGGTCGAAATACTTGGAGTACCATCCTAGATACTGTAAGTTAGTCTCAACAGTAGCGATCGCACTATTCTCATAACAATAATATGGCGGTCGCTATTACCGCTATAACAATCTGTCCACAGTGCTGGAAGATAGACCTTGGACTTAGACTGAGCCTAAATATTTGGTTGGGTGTAAAATGGGTGTAAAGATGATGAGCAAGCCCGAAGTCTTGGAAAATAAAGGTTGAATTCACCTTCCCAAGGTGAACTTCGTGGGTTCGAGTCCTTCTCTTGGTAGTGAAATCAACATAGCTAAAACATCGCTTTCAAATATCAAACGTGTCGAACCTATACCAACCATAAAAGGAGACAGACCTTATCCTACTAATGTAAATTATATATTTAGCCGCCTAACTGCTACTTATCAACAACAGTTGCAGAAACTAAAATTGACAAATATTCCTGCTGTTGGGAGTATCGGTTTATTTACGGCTGGGCTAGAACCATTAACAGAAACTTTTAAGCAGCCTGGAGAAAATGTTAAAGATGCTGTTGAGCGTTTAACAGCTACATTTCAACTTCTGGTAGCATCTCGCATTCTCAAAACTACTTTAAATGCTAATTCTTCTGCTCTAGATGTAGAATTAGCAGTGAATTTAGTCGAGGAGCTCAATCAAATTATTGCCAGAATAACTACAGCAAAAGGGAGAACTAATCGTCAGCAACAAAACATTTATGACCGGAAGTTACCTGTAAATAAATTATTTCAATTCCAAGTGAAAAATAATGAAGATATACCAGTTTACCTGACAATTTTATTGGTTGATTCCAATGGAGGTATTGCGGTCAGAAATTTCTCGATTTGGCTTTGAATCCCCAGTTGTATTTCGCGATCGCATTCTCAAAGGAATCGAAGAAACATCTGAAGACGTTTGGACGTGGTTACCAGAGTGGAATTCATGCGGGAATTATTATCGAGGTAGATATTATTAATACTCTTACTTTCTCGGTACGATACTTTTATTAGTTAATTTAATAATTACGTAATTTTCTTCGTAATATGCAAAATTATTATTTAAAGTTTTTTCTCAAAGGCAAACAAGAACCGTTTATTTATCAAATAACAAAGCAAACAGCAAAACGAGTCGAAGAATTTCTCAGCAACAATCAACTTGTTACAGATGGTGGATTTTTGGAAATTGAAGATACAGCCCAACGTCAAAATTTTTACATTAGAAGTTCTTACATACAGATTTGTCAGATTTTATGGGATTTTTCACCTGATGAAGATATTAGTGAGAGTGAGGATACCCGTCATTCATTAATGCTGGTTTTAAATGATAGGAACGAGAATTTATATTATTCTTTCGTAAAATCAGAGGAGTTACAGCAACTTATTGATAACGTAACTATTATGGATAGTGATACGGAAAAGAAATCTTTTGTTAGGGTGATTGACGAAGATGGAGAAGTTAATTTCATCAGAACTGCGGACATAATATTAATCGGCTATTGCTTTGATGACCTTCCCTATGAAGTTGATGATTTTGAGCCAAATTAAATACAAAAATTCGACCTTTAATGACGAGAACAATCAGGTTGTATACAAGTATTATTTTGCCTTTTCTTCTTTCTCATAATCCTCATCATCGAGTTCTGCAAGTCCACTAATTACAACAGGTGGGCGATCGGAAAATTTGACAACAAGTTCAAGTTCCCCTCCCATTGCATTCAAATAACCGCGTAGAGTTGACAGCAGAAGATCAGTACGTTTTTCCAGCTTTGAGATACTATCCTGGCGAATCCCTAACAATTCTGCCATTCGCTCTTGAGTAAGCTCCCTTGCTTTTCTGATATCCTGAAGCGTCATATATTCAGCAATTAACTCGGCTGCTCGTGCTTCGATTTTTTCGACGCGATCGCGTGGAAGTTTTTGCATTATTTCATTGAGATTCTTCGCCATCACCAATACTCCTTATTCTTGCAATCGACTCAGATGCTCAGTAAATCGTTTATCAGCTTTTGCTATAAGTTTTTTGTAAAAGCGCTTTTGACTCGTTCCTGCTTTATCTCCAGCCATAAGCAAGATTCCTTGGCGCTTTGGATCGAAAGCAAAAGCGACTCGCCACACTCCACCTGATGCTTTAAACCGAAGTTCCTTCATATTGTCATACGAAGAACCATTGAGCGTATCCGCATAAGGTCTTTTAAGATGCGGTCCCTGACATTCAAGCAATTTTGCATAAGCCAGCAATTCATCCTGAACTTCTTGGGGAAGCTCATAGAACTCAGGCTCAAATTCTTCATGAAATAAAACTTCCCACGCCATACTCTAATATTATGACTTCAAAGCCATATGGATTCAAGTCCATTTTAAATCCGAAAGTTGTACTTTCAGCGCCTAAATACCGAGACCATAGGAGTAAAAGGAGGAGTGATTTTTGGTCAAATTGAGTTTGGGGGTAAAGTTACACCCATTACACCCATTAGAAAGTCCCAACCTCAATTAGATGAACTTTGGGACAAGTATAGCGAGTTTAAGAAACCGCAAGTTAGTCCGAGTACTTTCGCCAAAGACTTTACTAAGCATCGAAATCACATTGCTAAGTTACCAACGCGATCGCTAGATGAGGCATCTGCTATTCGAGATCATCTGTTATCGAATCTCACTCCAGATGCAGCAAAGCGCTGCTTAACCCAACTGAAAGCTTGTTGTAATTGGGCAATGGATGAGGGATTAATCGACACTAACCCTTTTGCCACTATGAAAATCAAAGTCCCTAAGGGTACTTCCGAGGAACAGGACGTTAATCCTTTTACCAAGGAAGAGAGAGATTTAATTATTCGTACTTTCGCTAGCGATCGCTACTATAGCCATTACACGAACTATGTGCGCTTCCTTTTCTTCACGGGGTGCAGACCATCGGAAGCAGTTGCCTTGAAATGGAGGAACATTACTAATAGTGTGATTCAGTTTCGGGAATCTGTTGTTGTCTCCGAAGATGGCTTAGTCCTCAAAGAAGGACTGAAAACCCAAAGAAAACGGGATTTTCCAATTAATGCAGAGGTAAAAGCAATTTTAGATGAAATTAGACCTGAGGGAGATAACCCTGAATCTCTATTGTTTATAAGTCCCAAAGGAAAATTTATTGACCATCACAACTTTGCTAACCGTGCATGGAAGTCAATCTTAGATAAGTGTAATGTCCCTTATCGTAAAAGCTACCAGACACGACATACCTTTATTAGTTTATGTGTGGAAGCACATATTAATAGCACTGCGATTGGTAGATGGACTGGAACTTCAGCCAAAATGATCGACAACCACTATGGTGCAACCAACTTTACAAATCTCAGACCACCTGAGCTTTCCTAAAATTGCAATGTAAAGATTACCATCAGGTTCTATGACTCTCTTAGACTTTAGGATCAAGAAAACTGTAGAACCTGAAATTACATCAAGATGATTGATGCCTTTAAAAATCTGAATTGGTGTTGCTGATTTAGAGTACTAATTTACCTGATGCAAAAACCAAAGTTCAGAGAATAAGACTGAAAGATATGTAATTTTAAAACTTTCTGTCTTTACTGTGAATGGTATTTATCTTAAGGGGAAAATCTGCTCTATCTCACAGAACTATTTCCAAGCCCAGAAGTTTGTTAAGACTCCCCACAAGAATATGTTCCTTAAATCCACACACCATGAAAAGCTGCACAGATGGTAGGCTATCGCAATAGATTTCTAGCCATGATTGTAAGCTAGTTAAGATAATGCCATACCTGAGGCTAGATACACCAAATTTACCTACTTTCCTGATTTGCTCGAAAAATGCCTTGTGAAGGATTTTTGAACATTGAAGGAACCATATTTATTGGGGGATCTTGGTAATGGTAGCTAAAACTATGTTGGGTAAGTTTTTAATGGCAACTTGTGAGCACCCATAATGATTTAGCCAATAACTTGAGTATTAAGTAATATAAATTTTAATCTATACAAAATGCTTTAAGTTAAATTTTTAACTATCGTTTTGAGAACAAGTTCATCAAAATTAAGTAATGGTAGTTCTTTACCTTGCACTGCTTATACGACATACATACCATGCTTTTAGAAGCTAAAGCAGTTCGCTCTTTGTGGAGTATTAGCTGGCATGGCACTTTTGAATATTTACATTTTAAGTATAATCAGCTATAACTCGAATTAAGAGTGTAAAATAATACACAATTATTAAGGCGTATGAGAAAGTATGAGTGAAATGGGTGAAAATCAACCTCTTACTAGAAGGGAACGTATAGCTGAGATACTTGAGAAACGCAAACCTTTGTCTCAAAAAATTGACCAAGCACGTAACTATGTTAAAGAACTATTGTCAGCGTTGAGCTTGCTTGACGACTTGATTCCAGAGTATCAGAGACTTAGCGCATCTTCTGAAAATCTCAAGAAAATTGCAATAAATGAAATTATCGTTACTAAAGACATTCAGTCAACTCTAAATTCTCAGCTAGAACATCTTTTTTACTTATACGAACGTTTCTCTAAACCTCCTCTAAAAATTGCTGTGGCTGGTCTTCCAAAGGAAGGAAAAAGCACTTTTATCCGTGCAGTTACTGAACTAAGGGAGGAGGTAATTCCTTCATCAGAAGAATTATGCACAGGTGCATCATCTACAATTTATAATCATGACAGCACTGAAACCTATGGAGAGATAGAGTTTTACTCTAGTGATGTTTTCCTTAAGGAAGTAATTCAACCTTATTATAATGAATTAAACCTAACAGATAAGCCGATAAGTTTGGACGCATGGAAGCAACCTTCATTTACAAAGCAAGATGCGATCGAACAGACAAAGTACAAGCGTCTGTTAGCATATTATGAAAAATACTCTAAATATAAAGACTACTTAAACCAAAAGCAGATAAGAGTTGCAGAGAATGATATTCGGCAATACATTGCTCAGGTAGATATAAATAAACAACCAATTGATATATACCGGTCTGTAAAAAATGCCACAATATATACAAAATTTCCCAATCATGATGTTGGTCAAATTGCTTTGTTAGATACTCCTGGGCTGGGAGAATTACGAAGTAGAGAAGAAGAGAAATTGGTAGAAATCCTTCGTAAAAGTGCAGATATTGTAATTTGTCTTATTCTTCCAAAACATAAAGCATTTACTTATCAGGAAAGCCACACTAACTTTTTCAGTCTAATGCAGAAAGGAATTGGACAGGCGGATAAGAGATGTCTGCTAGTACTGAACGATGACGGTAATAACTCTCAAGCTTGTCAAAGACTTTCTCAGCAAGATAAGCTAGCTGAGTGGACTTTAACTTTCGCTAAAGTTTTCGTTGCTAATTGCTCTAAGCCTGAGCAAGTTCAATCTCAAGTAGTCGATCCCACTATTAATTATTTAGCTGAAAAAATTTCTTCGCTTGATTGGGATGACACACAACATAGGTTTAATAGTATTCTTGAACAATGTGCCCAGACCTCTGATATTCTGCATAGAATTAACGTAGAATCATCTGGAAATATAGACATTTCTAGCCAAAGATACAGAAAACTGTTCGAGAAGGACTTTGTGCCAAAACTGAGTAATGCATTCAAGCAAATGCAACAGTATTTTTTTAACAGGCAAGATATTTCATCAGTTAAGAAAATAGTGAGAGATAAGGTCAATGCTCTTGAGTTTAGCATTCCTTCTGCACAAGAAATTGAGTTACGAAGAACGCCAAAAGAAACCTACGACAAAGTATTTATAGAAATATTAGGAGAACTTCGTGTACAAGGATGGCGGCACTTTCAAGACCTTGATATTCAACTTAGTCCATTGGTAGATGAATTAAAAAAGATTGTTGCAGATGAGTTCCATAAAATTGGATTAGACAGGTTATCAAACAGAGAGGGCAGTGATTTCATTGAAAATATTTATACTTTAATTCCAAAAACTTGTCCAATGCTCAAATTAGCATTTCAAATGCTTAAAGAATTTGAATTGGCTTACTTTTGGTTAATTAGAGTTAAGATTTATGAAGGGCTAGAAATTCTAGATCCTCGGAAAAATAATTTAAAACCAGACAGCAGCAATTCTAGCAAACCAGTGACAGCAGAATTATTTTACCAAGCTCTAGATGCAAGCTGCATAGCAGCTAAGTCTAAACTACTTGCTTTGCTTGGTGGAGATGCTACAGATGACTTTTCTCCAAATAATGCTGTGCGAGCAGCTTTGGAGGAGTTTATTGATTTAGTATTTTATGCTTGGGACGAGCAGGGTAGAGGAATCGTCTCAGGTGAATGGCAAGACTTTCTAGAACCCCATAAAAGAAAAATTTGGGCAGAAGATTTCGGAAAACTTGAGCAAGAGATTGAGTTGAGAGACAAACTATCTAACGCCGTGGAGCAAGCGAGAAACTCTATAACGAAATTACAGCGAATCTGCAATTTGGAAGGTGTATTATGACTACTTTTAGAGTTTTAATGCTTGGTTATCAACGAGTTGGTAAGACAAGTCTTTTAGCTTCTATGTACAGAGCAACTCAAAAAGAGCTTGCTGGAAATTATCAATTCCAAATAAAACATGGAAATGATCTAACATCTCAACTTCTGAGTAAAGCAGAAGATAACTTAAAATGTGCAACTGAATATATTTTTGGTGATGCAATTGCACCCACGAATGTATTACGTACCTTTTTATTTCAAATGTACTCGAATGAGCAAATGCTTTTTCAAGTGGAATTTTTGGATTACCAAGGTGGTAGACTAATGGATTCGAGTACTTCTGATGCAGCAACGGTACGAGAGTGGTTAAATACATGTGTTGCTGTCATTATTCCTATTGACTCACCATCTCTGATGGAAAGTGAAGGTGAGTGGGCTAAGTTGATCGATGAATGGAATAATCCTGAGGGCATTGAAAATATTTTCAGGTCAGAGATGAATAGAAATACCCCCAGATTGGTTATCTTATCACCTGTTAAGTGTGAAAAATATATTCAATAACAAAGAGGTGAAGAACTCAGAAGGAAAGTAGAAGATGTATATGAAAATCTACTTCATTATCTCAGTGCAGAACCTGATTTAAGAAAGAATTGTATTGTTATAGCACCAGTTCAAACAATTGGGGGGCAGTATTTACTGGCTTTAAAAAAGATCCTAATAAAGGAATCCGACCGACATACGTTAATACTAAAGGCGAATATAAACCACAGGATGGAGATCAATTACTCAGGTATATAGCTCGCTTTGCACTGGCTCGTATCAATAAAGAAAATCTTGTTCGATTTAATGAGATTAACCAAAAAATTGAAGAAGGTGGTTTATGCCCTCCCTCAGGGGCAAGACAAGAAAAAGAAAATCTGACGAAACAGATCATATTGATGAAGTCAGGATTGGCACAATTCTCTCAAAGTTGCAAGCAGGAAGGCGCTTTTAGAATTGTTAGCGGGGGAAGCTTACTAAATAGTTAAACCTAAATTTATGGATATCTTTGTACAAAGTAGAGGCGAAAAATGGTCACAGGAATATACTTGGGTCAAAAATAATCAAAAGACAGATGAACCCTCTATATTGCATCCTTTACGTCCAGTTATTTATGGAAATAATAAATCAGTTTTTTACATAACACATTTTTATGATTGCGAACAACCTTCTATCATAGTTGTGAGATCTAAGGAACAACTACTACTTCTATTAACTGGTATCAAAGCAGAATGGGATGCTCCTGGCGGAGCAATTTATCATTCTGTAGCTTGGTTGAGTAGCAGTAAGTCTCTTTCAAGAGAGGAGAACGTCATACGCAAATTGATAATTCGTGCTTTGGATGACAGGTTGCAGAATGAGATTTCCTCAGTCATAACTGCAACTACCGAAAATGAACATGGTTTTTATATAAACATTAGCAGACTTGAACAGCTTGAAAAAGATGAAAGTTTGCTACTTGTCAATGGTAAGAGTGATGATCATATTGACAAGATAGGTACAAATAATGAAAAGTTGAAAGCTGATCTTATAAAGGAGTTGACAAGTCAGAGTTTACTCCAAGAAGAAGGTGTTCTGATTGTGGTAAGTGACTTTGTTACTAAAGAAGTTTTTCGAGAAGCAAAAGTTTGGCGAGGTTTGTCCGGGAAATTGAAGAATGAAGCTTGGGAGGCGTATGAGCGAGAAAAAAAGTCTCCTCCAGAAGAGGAATCCTGGAGAAGGAAGAAATTAATTTTGGTAATGTTATTTCTGGTGGCAGTAATATTAGCAGTGCTGTTAATAGGTCAAAGCCAGAGGGAGAATCCTTTGTTCAACCCCCAACACCCACAGAAAGAGCAGAAACAGACAGAAAAAAGCGAACACAAAGAGCAGAAACAGGCAGAGAATCCTGTGATAACACCTCCAAGCGAACACCAGGAGCAGAAACAGGTAGAGAATCCTTTGACCCCACCTCCAAGCCAACGCCAGGAGCAGAAACAGGTAGAGAATGCTTTGACCCCACCTCCAAGCCAACACCAGGAGCAGAGTTTGATGATGAGCGTTCCGATCAAGAAGACTGCAAAAGTAAACCTTCAAGACCACAGCTAATTGTTTTACAGCAATTTTCAGGTAAATAGACCACAGTGATGGAACCAACCGAAGGCATCATCTTCGGTAATATAATTGACAGCAAAAGCCATTGATTGGTCGAGTGATTCCAATGTGCGTGCTTCACAGGAACGGAGAAATTGCTTGAGTTTCGACAAACACAGTTCTATGGGAGATAAATCCGGAGAGTATGGAGGTAAAA
>NZ_JACJQG010000064.1 GCF_014696435.1 Calothrix anomala FACHB-343
GACGATAGTTTGAGGGTTGCCTCCTGCTACAATAGCTCGATGCCAGGTCTATTTTTCACAAAAAGCCGCTTCTACACAAGAGTAGAAGCGGCTTTTTGCTTAGTGGGAGATCAGTTTTGAATTTGAGGGTTTATAGCAAGGTTATTTTAGTCCACATCGCTAGAACTTGAACGGCTTCTTGAATAACTTGTAACGCTGCTTGTTGTGAAACTGGTAATTGATTCATTGTTTACTTACCCAAACCTACCAATACTTTTGCTAAAGCCTGTACCATCTCTCGTCCAGAGACATCTTCTCCTCTGATCAGATGATGAACCGTACCAGTTAACATAGGTAACTCAGACTCAATCGCATCTTCTTTCCCTTTGATATCGCTGTGAATAATTGCAACTATCCGCAATCCCAGAGATTGACAAAATTCTTGCCATTGGGGAATTTTCTCTTTGTTTCCAGATAAAATAACGGCGTGAGTCGCTTCTCGCATAATGACTCGATTTTCATCAGTAATTCTTCCCCCAACATCAATGATATTTAGAGTTGTGTTTGCAATCCGCACCCAACCCGCAGCTTTTTGTGCAAACTCTGGGGTAAACTTGGCTTTATACTCAGCTTTCAGTCTTGTTGCTAATTCTAAATCGCGCTGTGCGGCTTCTGAAAACCATGCACCTTCGCCATCAGGACAAGCGGTAATTACATAGGGATAAGGTGCGCCTTCAATGTTAGAAATTGCTTGCTTTAAACCTTCCCGCAGACATGATTTTCCTGACTGTTTAGGCCCGCAAATTACAACTTTTGGGTTGATTTTATCTTTCTGTGGTTCGTCGGTTTCGATGAGTTCGCCTATTTTATAGGCTGGACTGTGGGAAACTGCTGTAATGAAAGTTTTATACCCTTTTCTGCCAATTTTGGGGTCGAAAATGGCGATCGCACTGTAAAGATGAGATACTTTATGGGCGATTAGGTAACATACTGGTAGCGATGCTGGCCCATCGATTTTTAGCAACCTTCCACCCTTAACTTCTCCTGATTCTATCAATTCCTCTAAACGTGCTGCTGCATCGCGAACTATTTGATCGCCGGAGGCTGGTGTATCAAATTTTACTTTTAAAACATCGCCTTCTATATTAATGTGGTAAGTACTCATACTTCTAGGTAGCCATTGCTTCCAGCTTTTAATTATTGGATACATCATACATGATGTGGGAAGAAGCTTCTTCCAAAAGGGTTTATGCTGGTAACTGAAATTAACTAGGAAATTGTCTGGTGCAAATTTTTTCTGATGTTCCGCAAGTCGAATTGCTGCAATGGTTAGCACGAGGTTCTCTCAAGCAAAACCTGCTGCGTGCGATTCGGTTGTGGGTATGGTTGCGTTCGCTTTATGGTGAAACTTCAGATCGCTTGCTGCTGGATGATAGTTTTACTTTTGCTGGGTGGAGGGATGCTTTTTTTAGTTCCACACACCCGAAAACAGATGTCATACCCCAGTTACATGATGTTAATTGTGTTTGTGCGAAAACAACGGCGGAGTGGTTATTTAATAGCAAAACCGGAATTTCTCAATCGCAATGGAAGCGATCGCTCTTAACTCATCTTAGTATTTCTCATTCAGTAGGGGAAATAAAACCTTCGGTGGCGAAAAATCCTTGTTCTCTCAAATCAGAATCTGATTTGGATGAACTACTCAAGCGGCGTTTATTTGCGGTAACTCGTCGTTCCCTACAAGCAGATTTAGAAATTTTAGAAGAATTAGGTTGGCTGAAATATCAACAGCAGCAATATCACAGAGTTAGTAATTTACCTTTTCGTCCGATGACGACAAATATAGAAGTAGCTTCTACCAAGATTAATAGTGATGAATTAAACTTTGTGAATCAAGAAGATTTAGCTGCGATCGCGCAAAATCTCTCACAGAAAATTGGCGGAATCCAGCGCTTTTTCTTTAAGCTTGATTATGTTATTCCTCGGACTACTATAGACTCTGTTGATGATTGGCAACATAAATTGCGAGAAATTTGGGGACAAATTCCTGTACCTGCAATTATTATTAATTACAACAGTGCTCGGTTAGGAAAATATGTAGAATGTTTTGTTTATCCAGTTTGTATATATTATGTGCAACGTGCAGTTTATCTGTGTGCTTTTGGCGAAAGTCCCGATCGCAATCATGACTGGTATAACTTTCGGTTAGACAGAATTGAAAATATTACGCCGATTGCATGGACAAATTCTGCAATTCCTAAAGTGCTACAACAGCGTTATCAAAAAGCAGATTTACCTCGTCCTGAAGAAATTGAAGCGCAAATGTCTAAAGCTTGGGGGTTTGATTTTTATTTAGAACCTCGGCTGATGTTATTACGATTTGAGAAAGAGTATCACGAACGCTATATTCGCAATACTTTTCGTCATGATACTTTTAAAGCGATCGCCTATTCCCAAGCTGAACGTTTAATTAAGCAAAAAACACCGCTATCTCAACAGCAAGAATTACTACAAATTCTGGCTGCACGTTCTTGTGATGATGCTTACTACCGTGTTTACTATCGACATGGAGATAATAATGTGAGTATGCGTTTACGTGCTTGGCGTCCAAAAGTTGAGGTAATTATGCCTTGGGATTTACGTCAAAGTATAGCGGCTGATGTTAGCAAAGAATTTCACCTTTATCATAATTAACTAAACTATGAATTCAGTAAAATTGACCGAAAAATTTGAAGCAGCGTTAGTTTATGCTAATCGTTTACATGCAGAACAAAGCCGAAAAATTAGCGGTGTTCCTTATATGACTCATTTAATGAGTGTAGCGGCTTTAGTATTAGAATCTGGGGGAAGCGAAGAAGAAGCGATCGCGGCTTTGTTGCATGATAGTATTGAAGACCAAGGTGGTAAACCTACTCGCGAAGATGTTCGTCAACGTTTTGGCGATAGAGTTGTAGAAATAATTGATGGTTGTACAGAATGGGATAGTTTACCTAAACCACCTTGGCAAGAACGTAAAAATAGATATTTAGAAAATCTGCGTCATACTTCTGCTTCTGTGCGCAGAGTATCTTTAGCAGATAAGTTGCATAATGCTAGATCGTTATTAATAGATTCGCGGATATATGGTGATATTGTTTGGAGTCACTTAAAAATTGGTAGGGAAAAGACTTTATGGTTTTATAAGTCGTTGTTGGAAGTTTATCGTGAAACTGGTGATGATTGGATGACAGATGAATTTGCAAGAATTGTAAGTCAGTTGGCTGAGGAGTAATTTTGTCATTTGTCATTAGACATTTTGCATAAATATTTTTTTGTCTCACGCAAAGGCGCAAAGACGCAAAGAAGAAGCTAAGAATAAGAATTTTTGCAAGAAGTCTATTGAGTAATTCGTTAGGCGATCGCTTTTTTTGAAAATAATATATTTCTTTAAATCCCCTTGCGGGGTAATAGGTTTTTGAAACATGCAGTAGTTAGACCTAGCATCAGGGACAGGCCTTGTTTCAACCCCCTTGCGGGGTAATAAGTTTTTGAAACATTGCGCCGTGTTGGTAGATCCCGACAAAAACATTTTTGTTTCAATCCCCTTGCGGGGTAATAGGTTTTTGAAACTCTGCGCTGTAATAGATATCTTGACAGATATTTGTTTCAATCCCCTTGCGGGGTAATAGGTTTTTGAAACTCACAAATTATTTATCAATTCCCCATCAATGTAAGAGTTTCAATCCCCTTGCGGGGTAATAGGTTTTTGAAACCCAGAGCATTGGTATTGGGCTTATAAATATGAGGAGAAAGTTTCAATCCCCTTGCGGGGTAATAGGTTTTTGAAACCCCGGGTGCTGAAACTAATACACCGTAGGCTTTCTGGGAAGGATTTTGGCAGATCGAAAAAAATGGTCGTTTTCAGCCTACCTTATTGCAACTAATTTGCAACTTCCCGAAGACTCGAAACCCTGTAATTATTGATTTGTCAAGGTTCTGGCGTTTTTGGCGGAACCCCCCAGGTTTTTACACCCGCTTGGATATGCCAAATGTCAAGCTAACACATGAATAATCAAATTATACTCAACTCTTGGCGAGAGATTCCTTGGTAGTTCTTTAAGATTGATTGCTGTGAGAATCTACTTTGTGATTACCATCTGATGAGGTGTGAGACTGAGCAAGCAACCTGAGTGAATCGCTGATGCGGCGAGGCTTTGGGACTTTACCTTTAACAGCAGGCCAACCTTCGCGTTGACGAGAGCGATCGCCATCTGTTTCTTCTGTCTGATCGTGAAAGAGAATTTGCTGGGTAGGGAAGGGTAAATCAATTCCGTTTTCCATCAGCTTTTTCTTAATCGCAGATAGCACTTTATCCCGCGATTTTAAATCATCTATACGGCGTGGGGGATGAATCCACCAGCGCACGCGGATATTCACAGTACTTTCTGCAAGTTCCATCACCAAAACATCAGGAGCAGGTTCTTTTAAAACTTCTTCGATGCTATACATGGCTTCTAACATTAATTCTTTGGCTACATCAATGTCATCGCCATAACCTATGCCAACATCGTACTGTAATCGGCGGTTGTCAAAGGCAGTATTTACAGTTACAGAATTGGTAAATAATTCGGAGTTAGGAATTACAATTCGTCTACCATCGTAGGTTTTAATTGTTGTGGCGCGGGTTTCAATATTTTCTACAGTTCCTTCAAAGTTTTTAAAGACAATTTGGTCGTTAATTTGGAAAGGTTCTGTCAGCAGTATTAAAATTCCAGCTAGGAAATTTTGGAGAATATCGCGGAATGCAAAACCAATCGCGACACCGCTAATTCCTAAAAGTTGGACTAAATCTCCGGCTCTAAATGTGGGGATGACAATCGAAAGGGAGATAAATAACCCAATCAAGATTGTAACTCCCTGGGCTAATCTTCCCAAGACTAAACCTAAATTTCGGGCGTAACGACGGTTATGAGTTAAACGCTTAACAACGGCTTTAATTCTGCTAGCAATAAATAGAAATAAGATAAAGACAATCAACGCCAAGAGGATATTCGGTAGCAAAGCGATGAATCCGTTAATCATGCTTTGAACCTTTTCCCAAGCTACGGATAGTTCTGTATTCATGCGATGATGGATGTTACGTCACACAGCTAACCATCTTGTTTTTTAGGCGATCGCTCTACTATCCCAAGTAATATTTTGTTAAATTAATTTATTGGAAGTCGGCGGGAAACTCCATCCCCTTGTGGGTGGAGAGGGATAGCCGCCCGCCGACTTGGGGCATTGGGCATTGGGCATTGGGCATTGGGAACTCTTACCCATGCCCCATGCCCCATTCTCCATGCCCTAAAACTCCATCCCCTTGTGGGTGGAGTTTTTCATATTTTGTAGCACTAGATAAAATTAATGCGATCGTTCTTCTACCAAAAGAAATATTTATGAATCATTGAGGATTGCTCGCAATACTTATACTGTTGCAAAAGCTGGGGGATAAATAACCTTACCTTTATAGTTCTGCTGATAATTTTGTAGTGGTTTCACCATAAAAAACTCCTCTGGAACTGGAAAAGGTGACTCAATTCCATAATTAACTGATGGTTCAAAACCAAAGCGATTATAAAATTGAGGATGACCCAGGACAATTACCATAGATTTACCTCTCGCATTTGCTATTTCTAAACCAGCCTTTACCAGTGCGCTACCAATTCCCTGTCGTTGAAAATGTGGTAAAACTGCCATAGGTGCTAAACCAAGTACCCGTAATGTTTCTTCACCTACTAAATCAATATAGCTAAAGAGAATGTGAGCAACTACAGCAGTTTCAACTTCTGCAATTAACGATAATTCAGGAATATAACGTTCCGAATTACGAATTTCCTCCACTAATTTAGCCTCATTTTCCTGTCCAAAAGCTAATCTATTTACTTCAGCTATAGCTAGATAATCTTGAATACCTTCACCGCGTATATTCATCACCTTAAACTCAATTCTCTAAAAACCCAGTTTGCTCAAAATACCATAATAACTTCGCCCTTCTCAAAATCTGCTTCAATTCCATCAAACCTCCGCGTACCTACCCTGCGGGAACGCCTAACGGCGAATGCGTAAACCTCCGCGTACCTTTGCGTTAAAAAATATATTCTTCCTCAACCTCACCAATAAATCCTATAACCTTCCAATGGTAACAATTCCTCTAATTAATTTAGCCAACTTCAATCAAGATAATACATCCAAACAAACTGTAATTAAAGAAATTTATCAAGCCTGCAATGAAATCGGCTTTATGTATCTGCAAAATCATGGAATATCACCAGAGCAAATCTTCCAACAGAGCCAAGCTTTATTTAATTTACCATTACATATTAAACAACAGCTAGCTTGGAGCGATGAATTTAGCAATATAGGCTATGTTGGCATAGAAAGAGAACGCCTTAACCCAAATAATCCAGGAGATTTAAAAGAAGCATTTAATATTAGCAAACAAAATAATATCGAAAAATTTTCACCCGAATTAAATACAGTCGAATTTTATGATGCTTGTACAGAATTAGCTAACAAGATTCTCCAAGCTTTTGCTTTAGCTTTGGAATTACCAGAAGACTTTTTTACATCTAAACACAATCAACAAAATCATACTTTAAGATTGTTGCATTATCCGCCGTTAACAACAACGCCTAAACCGGGACAAGTACGTGCTGGCGAACATTCCGATTATGGCAGTATTACTTTATTATTCCAAGATGATATTGGCGGATTAGAAGTACAAACTACAGCCGGAGAATGGATAGCAGCACCATCAATTCCCGGTACGGTAATCGTAAATACTGGCGATTTAATGGAACGTTGGACAAATCATGTATTTTGCTCAACAAAACATCGGGTAATGATCAAGCGCGATCGCGCAATGAAACAGTCTCGTTATTCTATAGCTTTTTTCTGCCATCCTAATGATGATACAGAGATTGCTTGTCTTGACAGTTGCCGAAATTATCATTCTCCCATCGATCCTCCCATCCTTGCGGGAGAATATCTGTTGAGCCGTTTACAAGCGACATATTAATGAAAACTTACGACTGGATTGTTGTTGGTGGTGGAATTACAGGCGCAGCACTTGCTTATGAATTAGCAAAAACAGGCTTTTCGGTGCTGTTGTTAGAGCAAAACCAAGTACCTGATAATGCAACCCGCTATAGTTATGGAGGATTGGCTTATTGGTCAGGTAATACACCCATAACTCGCCAACTATGCGCAGATGCGATCGCGCGTTATCAAATCCTCCCCGAAGAATTAGACGCTGATATTGAATTTCGCGAATTAGACTTATTATTGACTATTCCCACGGATGAAGACCCAGAATTAGCTGCTGAATCTTATGCTAATTGTGTCATCCCTCCCAGATTACTCACAGTTACAGAAGCTGGCGAATTAGAACCATTATTAAATCGAGATGGAATTCCTGGTGCTTTAACTGTCAAACACGGTCATATTCACCCAGAAAAAACATTACAAGCTTACATTCAAGCTTTTTTACGTATTGGCGGCGAAATGCATATAGGGCAGGTGTTACAGGTATTAACTAATGGTGTAAAAACAGCTACCGAAACTTTTACCAGCGCTAATGTAGTGATTTGTGCAGGTGGACTCAGCCGCCAACTTTTAAAAGCTGCGGGGATACCAATTAAACTATATTTCACCCATGCAGAAATTATTGAAACGCCGCCTGTAGATTTGCGCTTAAATACTTTGGTAATGCCAGCAACTATCCAACGCTTTCAATTAGAAGCTGAATCTACCCAAATGGATGAATTATGGGATGAACCAGGAAATGAGCCGGCACCACCGATTTTAGATGCAGGTGCAATTCAATTTCTAGATGGTAGCTTGCGTTTAGGACAAATTAGCCGCACTCTTACAGATCCTCATGCTAAAATCAACGCCCAAGCAAGCGAACAGTGGTTACGCAGCAGCATTAGCCAGATTTTGCCTGCGTTAGCAAATTTACCAGGGACTTGGTATCATTCTTTAGTTGCTTTTACTCCTAATCGCCTACCTATAATTGGCGAGATTCCAGGGTTTGCAGGGGTGCATATCTTTTCTGGCTTCAGTAATCCCTTAGTTCTCATACCACCATTAGCACAGCGTTTTGCTAAATTTGTCTCCGGTCAGGAAGATGAGATTATTAGCCAGCTATTAAGCACTCGCCCTGACTGAGCAGTTTACTTTCAGCTGTACTAGTGTATTATTAAGGATTCTTTTACTCTGGCTAGAAATTTCTTACAAAATCACGATCTCTCAGGAAGCAAGATGAACACACCAAAGCCAAGGAAGTTGGATGACGTACAATCACAACAGGAAGAAACAGAACAGTCATTTCCTACCCAACACGTTAAAATCTATCAAAGCAGTGAAGCTGGGCAGTTAATAATTTGCGAATGTCGCAGTTGCTCGACTCCACTATCTATTGAAGTAATTTTTTTAACACCCCAAAATTCTAAACCTAAACCAAAAAATAAAGTTGATAGCAAAGATGATGAAATGAAATGTCCTAACTGTGGCAGAATTCCCATTTTTCTAGAAGGTTGTGCTGTACAGTCGATAGTTCAATTACCTATTTCACCTTGGCAAGATTCAGCGAAAGAGCAGGAAGAAGGGGCTAGGGGTTAGGGACTAGGCGAGTACTGTTTATATTTAGTGGAAAATGCGATCGCTACTCCAACGCTTTTGGCGATCGC
Source organism: Calothrix anomala FACHB-343 (assembly GCF_014696435.1). GTDB lineage: Bacteria > Cyanobacteriota > Cyanobacteriia > Cyanobacteriales > Nostocaceae > Aulosira > Aulosira anomala_A. Next base: position 8,691 of record NZ_JACJQG010000064.1, read on the forward strand.
ACTCAACCAAATTTTCCAGAGCATACTACATGTCTGTTTCTCGCTCAGGTATTGAAGCCCAGACAGATTTTTTCAGATAGTGCAAAAAATTTGTAGTATGCCCTTGACACCCTGTAAGTTTTGTATTACAAATGTAGTATCAAGAGTTAAGCCTCCGCAAAGGTGAAAACTCGAACTGCTCAAGACCTTGCAATTACCATAGATGTTACTTTTGGGGTCGCGATTGGCGTTCGACTGCTCTGAAACCAACAAACGGACAGCTGCAGGATTTGGGTTCAATTCCCAACGACTCCATTTGCTTTAACTTCTATTGAAACTGCAAACATATCAATTACAGCATCGCAATTATGCACACTTGGGTCTGTAGCTCTAATGGTAGAGATCCCGGATGTCACTTGTGCCCTAACAGAAAAAGCTTACATACTAGCTCAATTAGTTAGAGCGATCGTCTCTAAAACGATAAGTTGCAGGTGCGATTCCTGCGTTTGTAACCTACAGCTTTTTCAACTCGCATGAGGTGTGAGTGTAACTCTCACAGGGAGGGTATCGGTTCAATCCCGATCAGATCCACTAATACCAATTCAAAATTCAAAATTCTCTCTTGGAAAGTTCTGATCGGAGGAAACCTCCGCTCAGACTTTCCGCAAAATTCAAAATTAAGAAAGCAATTCGTAATTAAAAAGGAGGTGATGACAATGGTACATATTAGATTTGAAGGGCGTTCTGTTGATGTGACAGAAACACAGCTAGGAATCAACGCCGGGATGAATGATGTTGCAGTCAAAGAACAGGTGGCTCGTCATTTGGATGTAAATCGCGATCGTCTGGAAACTTACATCATCGATCGTCGTCCTAGCGGTGATTTGATTATTCGTCCTGAAGCGGTTTATGGTTAATCAGCTTGATTCCGCGCCCTAACTTGTGAAGCATACACACTCTATCCGCAAGGATATACAGGTTCAAATCCTGTCGCTCCCTCTCATGGGAGCGTAGCCAAAATGGTAAAGGCAAATGTGCAAAACTGCTTTGCTGACTTGTGCGGAATTCCCATGATGCCAAATGTATTAATTTATTACCTGAACTCAATCACATATATGGAGGTAAATTTCATGATGTCAGCAAACTTATGTAGCCTAACAAATCAATCTGTAAACCTATCTTTCAACTACATATCTTTCAACTACATAAGTCATGAGCGAACATCGTTTGAGCGAAATTGTGATTGAGCGTCCTCGGAGTGGAACAAGAATTCCTCTAAAAAAGCAGACAGGCTATAAAAAGCAACTATACAAACTCACCCAAGATGCAACTGAGGATGGATTATTTAATCATTACTTGATTAAAACTAGATATAAATCAAAGTATCTTTCAGATCATCTTGGCCCCCTGCGTCGGCTGTTGTGTTCCAAAGTCGGACAGCCTTGGAATGACGTTTACAGCGAACTCTGCCAACGATTAGATAGCAATACAATGGCAGGACAGCACGTAATCAATCATATCTGGGATTACGTTGAACGTCATGTAGAAATCATTGATGGTGTCGTTTATCGGAAGCTTTACCGAGGATATCGAACTCCGTTTGGTTGGGGTTACCGCGATCGCGATCGCTTCTATATCCATCCTGATACTGGGATTCTTTGTGCAGTCGAGGAAGTACCTAGCAAGCCGTGGTCAAGCAAGCAAGAAACTGACTTTATCATCATTGATGATTATCATGAATACCAAAAACTGAATGATATTTGGTATCTCATTACCTTTGGAAATTTTCCCCAACAGTCAAATGATGATACAAAGGATAGTTTAAAAGGTTTAGCCCATATTGTTTGGCATCGTTATTACAGCTTATCATCTTATGCTGTAAGTAAACGACAATGTAACAAGAAAGAGCTTCGAGTTATTTTAAAACTACTTTCTAAACAATAAAATTTTCACTTCGTGCCCTAACCGAAAAAGCTTACATACTAGCCGAATTGGAACAGGCACTTGACTGATAATCAAGCTATTACAGGTTCAAATCCTGTGTGTGAATCAACGGCTTTTTCAACTTGCACGAAGTGTTTTTATTCATTATCAATTATGAGTTAACTGCAACTCATTGGAGGTTGCCATGTCTGTGAAAACCCTAGAAATTTTAGAACGAATCAAATCTCTAACTCTCAACGAAACTTCTCAACTAGTCAAGCAGATTGAAGCAACCTTCAATGTAGATATTTCCACACCGAAGCTGATTCAAATTGATCAACGAGATGAAGATGAGGTTCCATTACAAGTTCAGACGGAATTTGATGTGTTATTGGTATCGGTTCCGCCAGAGAAAAAGATTGCCCTACTCAAGGTCATTCGGACGGTAACTGGTTTGGGATTGAAGGAAGCGAAGGATTTTGTAGACTCTATTCCTAAAGTCGTGCAGACAGGATTGGATCGAGAAGCGGCTCAAATCCTTAAGCAACAACTAGAAGAAACAGGAGCCGTTGTTTCTCTGCAATAGTCTTATCTTTCTTCTTTGCGTCTTTGCGTCTTTGCGTGAGATTTTTTTTTTAAACGAACCGCGTTCGCGAAGCGTCTCGCAGAGAAGTCGCGAAGTACACGAAGGAAGAGAAAGAAGATTTTACTGATGAATTAGAACTGGCACATACAACTTTATTATTGGCAGTTGTTGCCGCGCCCCGATCGCAGAAGCATACATAACTCTGATTCAGTTACACAACGCTTCTACAACTTGCGCGGTGAATTTATCGCCCCGCGTGCAACATCTGCCTCCTTCAATTTTGGATTTTAGATTGCAATCCAAAATCTAAAATCTAAAATCTAAAATTCTTAGAGGAGGTTATTATGAATACCACAGAACGCGATTTGCGTCTGGAAATGCTCAATAGTTTGCTCACAACTCCTCACCGCAAACTTGAGCAAGTCGCAGAAGTTCATAAGTTAATTGTTGAATTAGATCCCCTTTTCTACGGACACTTAGCGGTTTGGTATCAACGCAACGGTGATGTCCGCGACCATAAAGAAGTATTTATTGCTAACTTATTGACTAGTAATATCACTGAACACAGAGATGCTGGATTTATGATGCTGCAAGAGTTTCCGCCTTATCAGGTGGCTCGTGTAGTAGACTTCATGAAACAGCAGCAAAATAAATTACCTCGTTCGGCTCGGACTGCGGTGCGGCGTTACCTCAAAGCCAGAGAAAGCAATCCTGCACTATTCGATCGCGCGGCTTTGCGGGGACGTAAGGCGATGAAGCACTTGTATGCTTCGCTACACATCAAGCCCAATGAACGGGCAAATGCGATTCTCTTCCGCGATACTCCCCCAGAAGGTTCTTTAGCCCATGTGCTGAAGCAGCTTGCAAAAGCGGAAACTCCCGCCGAACAAGCACAGCTAATTGTGGAATTCAACATTCCCTACACGATCGCAATTGGTGCAATCAAGCAACTTACACCAGTTGTCTTGGTGGCGTTAATCAACAGCATGACTCCCCAGGAAGTAATCAACAACCTGAAGTCTCTCCAGGCGAAGGGTGCAATGGATCAACCCCAAGTCAAGCAACTAATTGACGCCAAGCTGGAGCAAGCATCTAAGAATGGGCGTGTAGCAGCTTTCAAAGCGCAAATTGCCGCAGATGGCGCAGATTTAGACGCAGACACCGTTGCAAAGTTGGAAAAAGTCACCAACGAGCAGGTGAAACGCCGTGGTGCGATCGCTCGTTCTACTGCTTTACTAGTAGATAAATCTGGCTCAATGGAAAATGCGATCGCAGTTGGTAAGCAACTAGCTGCTCTTATCTCTGGTATCACCCAAGCACAATTATATGTCTACGCTTTCGATACCATGCCTTACGCGATTACCGCCAAAGGTAAAGAGTTAACCGACTGGGAGCGTGCTTTCCAGCACATCAGGGCAGGTGGTAGCACTAGTATCGGCTGTGCATTAGAAGCAATGCGCAAGAAAAAGCAGGTAGTTGATCAAATTATCTTGGTAACTGACGAAGGTGAAAATGCTACACCTTACTTCAGTGAAGTCTACAAAACCTACTGCCGAGAATTTGCGGTAATCCCTAATGTAGTGATTGTCCGTGTAGGTACTCATTACAACTGGCTGGAGACTCAACTCAAGCAGCAGCAAGCACCTGTGGAAACTTTTACCTTTGCGGGTGACTACTACAGCTTACCGAACCTTATCCCATTGCTAACTCGTCCTTCTCGCCTCGATTTACTGATGGAGATTATGGATCTGCCGTTACCTGTGCGAGATGATAAGTAATTTCTAACTTATGGTAATGCTTATTATTATAATATAGTAAGCATTGCCTATTTTATAAGTTTTAAATACTGAGATTTTGCTCAAGCCAAACAACTAAATCAGACATACTTGAAAAGTATAAAAAATCCTCCCCTAAGCTTTCTAATTGCTCAGTAGATAATACTTGTAGACGTTCAAGTATTACTGATTCTATCTCACCAAAGCGTCTATTTATAAGGCGTAAAGTATATTTTAATGCTTCTTTTTGCTCTCCTCTTTGTTCTCCCTTCTGCAAAATATCTTGATAAATTACTGACTCTTGCATAAGCTCCTCTCGTAACAATTGACGAATAAAATATTTTTCAAACTTTAATCCTGCTAAAATTTCAGTATAAGCAGCAGTATTTTGTCTTGTCTCTATATCTGGAATTTTAGCAATTTCCTGGGCAACCTGCGATAATAATGCCGTGGGTGAATCGGTTCGCGTTAACGGTGCAAAAGGTAATAACGCTAGATTTCCAAGAAATATTGCCGAATCTTGCTCCCACATCCGTATAACTCGATAACGGTGGGTTGTTACCTCACTAATATACTCCTCAGTAAAGGCGATTTCGTCACTTGTTTCTTGTAAGAAAATTACTACTTGTGTGACAGGAACTTGATATTTACGTGTCAATCTCACGTAATAATCTAGCATCCTTAAAGCAATTGGTGTTTGTGACTTAATAGTAGTTTGAAATTCTAGGTGTAAAATCCGATTTTCTGTTTGTAAAAAGGTGACTGAGTCAGCACGTATCGGTTCAATACTCAATTCAGTTTTTAAAATTTCAATTTTTTGTGGTTCTTGATTTAATAACCAACGGGTAAAATCAAAAGGGTACTTTTCTGCGAGGATTTTACAGAGGTTGTCATATTCTGCCATCTCAAAGTTGAGTTTTAGTTTTCTTGATGATTTTATCTTATATTGGCTTGTAACCAGTTCCATTCATTAGTGATTTTAAGTGGCGATCGCACTATTGTAAAATCTCTGTTTTCATCTTTGAGCATATTTGTAGTATAGTGTACTATATAAATATCCTGCGTGCCCCAACTTGTGTGAGCCTACATACTAGTACGAGAGGAAGGTAACACTGTCAAATTCAGTGGGCGTGTGTGAACGGGGAGTGCGAAGAACCTGGAAAGTGAACTTAGAAGTACCCATCTTTGAAAGAGTGTGTAACAACTCACCAGTCGAGTCCCTCTAGTAACTGAGAACACGCAATGCTCTACCAACTTGCTCGCGGGAAATGATTATATAAACTCCTAACGTTACTGAATTAACTTATAAACTCCTCTTTGCGCCTTTGCGTGAGTGACGGAAATGTTGAGTCCATCAATTGATTGATTACCTTGGGATTCACGCTAGTCATCTTCCAGCGATAGAAGTGTCTCATCCAAATCTTTGATGTAGGGCTGCACTAAATCTTCTGGCACAATTCGTTTGCGGAGTGCATCGCTAACTGCAACCTTTTCTGCTAGCAGCAGTCGCCGGCGAATTCTATCTAGCCCAGTGCGATCGCCCGATCGCTGCCCTGCTCGATATTTATTATAGAGATCGCGCAGCACTCGTTCAGACTTTGCCACCCGCACTTGATAAGATGACCATAGCTCCTCATATACTGCTTTCGGCAATACGCCCGATTTCAGCAGACTATCTAACTCATCCTGAGCAGCTTTAGCCGCAATCAATTGAATCTGTAACTTCCCAGTTTCTTGCATAACGTCAGAAGCACGGCTGATATTTAGCCGTTTAATCGCCCAAGGTAAGGCTAATCCTTGTATCACTAGGGAAAATAAAACCGAACCAAACACCAGTTGAATCAGGAGATTTCGTTCTGGTAGGGACAAGGGAATAGCAACTGCTAACGCCATTGAGAGCGAACCTTTAATATTCCCTAAAACCAAAACATGCTGCCACAATAGCGGGATCGGACGATCAAACCAACGCAACCCTGCTAATAATAAATAGACTGAGAGAATCCGTCCTAGTTGATACGCCAGAATCACGAACAAAATCGAGGGTACAATTTTCCACAGCGACGCAGGATTAATTTCAATCCCAATCAGCAGAAAAATAAACGTATTGACGCTAAAACCAGCATATTCCCAGAAACTTAATAAGGTAATTCGATCCGAAGCCGACGAAGTGCGAGGAAGCCCAAGATTGCCAAAAATCAGTCCGGCGATCACTACAGCCACAGCACCGGATACGCCCAAAAATTGCCCTATTTGGAAGGTTCCTAATGCTAAAGCCACGGTTAGCAACAGGCTACTTAAGGGATCTTTTAAGCGATTGAATATTGGTAAGCTTAAGTAACCTAAGACTGCTCCCACCAACCCCCCGCCTAAAGAAACTAGGAGCAGTTCCTTCACTCCTTGTACAACAGTGAGAGAGCCTGTTGCATAAATTACTAAAAGCAAATTGAATGAAATCAGCGCAGCCGCATCATTAAATAGGGTTTCTCCCTCAACAATAGTGCTTAATCGCGAAGGCACACGTATATCCTTGAAAACAGCAATTATCGAGACTGTATCAGTGTTAGCCAGGATGACTCCAATCAGCAAAGCGGGAATCCAGTCTAACCCCAGCCCAAATTTAACCAGCGCTGCAATAATTGCTGAAGAAAAAATTGCACCAGGCCCAGCTAAAAGTGCGATCGCCTTAAAAGTGCTGCGCAGACGGCTAATATCTGTATTGATCGATGCTTCAAAAATCAGAATCGGCAAGAAAAGGTTTAATACTAAAGATGGATCTAACCCAATCCGACGCGACCAAAGTTCCGTAATCGGTAACCCTGCTAGCACCAATCCTGTTACATAAGGAATTCGTAGTCGCTGAGTTATCAATGCAACAGCAGTGGCAATCAGTAACAAAATAATCAAGATGATGACCAGTTCAGGAATGGTTCCTGCTGTTTGGCTATCTACAGGAGAATTGCTGTTTAAAGGGTTTTGTTGGGCTAAAATCCACTCCATTACCAATCCTCCTATACAGCGCTTTCATCAAAAGTTGTGAGTCAACTATTGTTTGAGTGTACAGGAAGGCAGAGGGGCAGGGAGCAGAGAGCAGGGGGAGAAATAAAAATATCTTCTCTCGGAAATTGGATAATTTATTTTCTGGAAGTCCCTAAAAAGTAACAGGATTTTTTTGTAGTATAGTGTATTATATAAATATCCTGCGTGCCCCAACTCTTGTGAGCTTACATACTAGTACGAGAGGAAAAGTAACACTGTCAAATTCAGTGGGCGTGTGTGAACGGGGAGTGCAAAGAACCTGGAAAGTCGGCTTAGAAGTAGCCATCTTTTAAAGAGTGTGTAAAAACTCACCAGTGGAGTCCCTCTAGTAACTGAGAACGCGCAATGCTCCATTAACTTGCACGCAGAACTATACTACAACTTTCAATCAATTGTTAGTAGTAACATCGCCAAATTCTTGTGAAAAGTTAGCGATATTAACTTTAATAATTAACAAAATTAAACTTTATCTGAAGTCTTGGACTTTAGTACTTCTATTGCTTTAAATCCTTGTATAGTTTGACTTAAAAATATCATGGGAAGAATCAAGCCAAAAGGTTTACCAGTTTGAATCATATTAAAAATGCCAGTTAACACATTTAGTGACATCAATCCTACTGCAATACCTAATGCAGTTTTTGATTTACGTTGAACAAAATAACCTAAACAGAGATACAGTAAGCCAAAAAATAAAAAACCAATTACTAATATTAAATAATCTGGTAATTGATTACCAACAAGAAAGAAGAGAATACTAAAAAAAATGCACAGGACTCCAACTGCGTAAACTGCACGATAAGCAGATGCTAACTTTTTTCTCGACTCGGATATTTGTTGTATCTCAGTAGTCATAATTTTTGTAGTTTTTCAGTTTTTGAAGGTAAATGGTGTACAAAAGCAAAGTAGTTAGAAATCTGTAACAGCTTTTTTCTGTGTTTTATCTGTTGGCAATAATTGTCTAAATAGCTGTCAAAAAATGCCACTATGTTTTTTATATACTCAAAAATTTTAAATTGCTTATGTAATTATGCGTAAAAGAACTAAACTATGCCTGATATTCGTAAGTTAATTAATCAAATTGCTGATGCAGAAGCACAGTTATCCGCTACCCAATTCCTTGCGCCTTGTGTCAAAGGTGGACGAGTTCGCACAAAGGTAGCGGGAATGATCTATACATTCACGCCAAAGCCGCGTCAATTTGCAGGTTGGGGTATCTTTCAGTCTGTGGATGCAAAGACAGCAAAGGTTGTCGAAGAAGCAGATTTACCCCAAATTGCCGAATACTTACAACATTTCCCCCAAATCCGGCTGCGGTTAGCACATCAATTGCAGGGACAAACTTGGTTAGCATATCCTGTAAATGAAGTTGATATGCGTCAACGGTTGAAGGTGGTAAAGCCGATCGCAGTCCATTTAGTAACTGAGGGTGTGGCTTTTGAGCAAATCATTACCCGGTGGAATGGACAGTCATGCTGGTTTGAGGAAATCGATCGCCGTACCGATCCGATAATTGGGGAAACTCTGCAATCTGCAATTAAGGAATTAACCCCAGTTGGGGAATTGCAATTTAAAGGGATGACTCCAGAGATGCGCACAGTATATGAATTAACCACGGCGCAAATTGCAGAATTCAGTCAACCCCAACAAGATGAAAAACGACTGCGTAAAGCTTTACAGCAAGGTGGTGGGGAATTAAACGAATTTCAGGATCGTGGCGATTACTGGACAGTTAATTGGCGTACTGCTGATGGGATTAGCCACACAAGCGCGATCGCCAAAACTGACTTGACTGTGATTAGTTCTGGTATTTGTCTGAGCGATCGCGATCGCGATTTTGATCTGCAATCCTTAGTGGGTGTAATCGAACAACAAGAGTGGTAAGGACGATGAGCATTTTTTTTCACGAACAGCTTTACCGCAGCAATGCTGTGATGAAAAAGCTGAAGGATTATCCTGTGACTATCTGTGGTGCTGGTGCCTTAGGCGCTAACATTGCAGAAAACTTAGCTCGGTCTGGTTTTGATAAACTGACTGTGATAGATCGCGATCGCATTGAGGAACGTAATCTTTCCACTCAGCCTTATTACCGTTCCGATGTGGGCGCATTTAAAGCCAAAATTTTAGCCAATAATTTATATCGCGCTATTGGTACTAAAATTGATGGCAAAACAAAAGAGTTGACACCAGCAAATACAAATCAACTCCTCAAAGATAGTCAGCTAATTATTGATGCTTTTGATAACAGTATCGCCCGTCAAGCAGTCAAAGATTATGCGGAGAAATTCAATATACCTTGTCTTCATGCTGGACTATCAGCCGATTATGCAGAAGTGATTTGGAATGACGTTTATCGCGTTCCTTCTGATGTGAATGATGATATTTGTGATTATCCCTTAGCACGAAATTTGGTAATGTTAACCGTTGCTGTAGCTTGTGAAGCTGCAATTTCCTTCATTGCGACAGCAGAACAGCGTAACTTTACCATTACCCTCAAGGATATGACAGTTCAAGCCTTGGTGCTGTAGAATACTGTAAATCCTGCTGTCACCCAATAAGAGACTTCCAGAAATTAAATTATCCCAGTTTCAGAGCATAATTCTTCCTCTGCTGAAACAGCGATAGGGTATTTTTGTATCTTACCCGGCTCGACAAAGGTCTTGTGGTAATCGCTGAATTACTCGTTGAAAAACAGATGGATCGTTTAACCCTTGAGACAGAATTAATGATCCCTGAATCATGATTACCGCATCTTCCCCCCGGTGGCGGGCTAATTTTTGATTTATCCCCGCTCCAATTAAGACATTAGCGATCGCATCAATCCAGGTGTGCAAAAGTGCTTTGACTGAATTATGAAACACATCACGCGCCGAACCCAGCAATAAAATCGCAAATAGACAGGGTTGCTCTCCTCCTTCATAGAGTTCATTCAGGCGATCGCACATACGTTGCAATTTTGTTAGAGCATCCCCTTCACTTTGGAGTGCTGACAAAATATTTTGACCTAACCACTGCTGAATATAATCCAGCACCGTCTCCACCATCTCATCTTTACCACCGGGAAAATGATGGTAAAGGCTAGCTTTACCCAAGCCTGTGGCTTCAGAAATTTTAGATAAGGTGGCACCATCGTAGCCATACTGGCGAAACAGACGCAAAAGGCAGGGAATATAAGTCTCTTTAGGCATTTTGTGAATATAAAAACATTACCTGTTGACATTGTACCGTTCGTTCGGTAAGGTATTTGTATACCGAACGAACGGTACACAAAACTCTGAATCGTCTATTCCCCTATTTTTCATCTATCAAGCTGAAATTTGCCAGTTGGGATACCTGATGTACCCTCACCCCGCTAGCATCTCTAGAACGTGAATCCTTCCCAACTGACTGTCTCTTATTTACCAATTTGTATTGATCTCATTTAGAGGATTAACTCATGATTCAGCTTTATGGTCACGAATTGTCTGGTAATAGTTACAAAGTCAAACTGATGCTGTCTGTGTTGGGTTTAGACTACGAGTGGATCAAAGTCGATTTGATGGCAGGAGCGCACAAGCAACCGGAATTCTTGGCATTGAATCCTTTTGGACAAGTACCACTGTTAGTAGACGGCAATACAGTGCTGGCCGATGCTCAAGCAATTCTGGTGTATCTGGCACGACAGTACGGTGGTGAATCATGGTTGCCGTTAGAGCCACAAGCAATGAGTCGGGTAGTGCGTTGGCTTTCTACAACCGCAGGAGAGATACGGCAAGGGCCGGAATCGGCGCGTTTATACCACTTATTTAAAGCTACTAGCATTAATATAGAACAGGCGATCCAAAAATCAGAGTTCATTTTGACCCAATTGAATGACCATTTAGCGAATCAACAATGGCTAGAGTTAGGGCATCCGACAATCGCCGATGTGGCAGTCTTTCCTTATGTGGCCTTGGCTGGCGATGGCAAAGTTGACCTCACTCCCTATACCAACGTGTTGGCTTGGATAGATCGCATCAAACATCTCCCTGGTTTTGTGGGGATGATTGGCATTGAAGCAGCAATTGCAGTTTAGGAGGGGATGATGCCACGTAAATTTGGTGAAATTGCTTTCACAACAGAAGTAAAAGCAGCCCAGGAACAGCGAGGTTCACGACAGACCTACGATCGCTATATCGCCAATGGCCCTGCTAATGATACCGTCACTCCCAAGATTGCAGAATTTATTGCTCAACTGGAAGGATTTTATCTGGGAACAGTCAATTCCAATGGCTACCCCTACATCCAATTTCGGGGAGGGCCACCCGGTTTCCTCAAGGTGCTAGATGAAAAGACACTGGGTTTTGCTGACTTTTCGGGTAATGTGCAGTACATTACCGTCGGCAATCTATCTGGTAATGACAAAGCGTTTCTGTTCTTAATGGATTATCGCCATCGCCGACGGATCAAGATTTGGGGTAGAGCCGAATACGTTGAAGGCGAATCAACTTTATTAGAGCAAGTGCGAGTTCCCGATTATCCGGCACAGGTGGAACGGGCTATTTTATTTCATGTCGAAGCAACCAGTGAGAACTGTCCTCAACACATTCCCATCCGCTATTCCGAAACAGAAGTTGCAGCCATGATAGCTCCTTTACAAAATCGGATTGCCGAATTGGAACAGCAGTTACAGCAGTTTTCACCTATTTGAACCACATCTATCGTAGGGGCACGGCACAGAAAATCTTTTGATACATACAATAATTTTACTGATGCCGTGCCCCTACAGCGTGGTCTATTTACAGGAAGATGCTGTAAGCATAGAGGCTGCCAGGACTCAAAAGCCATCAGGATAGCCTCTCATCTAGGTAGGCTGTGTTATGGATAGCCCCAGGCTTCCAGCCTGCGGTCGGTATGGCTGGTACAGGCGAAAACTGTTTATATCTTCCCTAACTTGCAGCTAAGGCATCAAGTAAAAATAAGTAGTGCGAGCATCTTGCTCGCGCGGGCAAGATGCCCACACTACAAATATTAAATTGTTCAACTTATTTTTACACGACTCCTAAATTACCCCATGCTACATAAGGTAACTTCGCCGCAGTCGCCCGAACTTGATCGGCGTTCGCTACCAACTGTCCGCAAGCGTCCCAAGTTCCCGCAGTAAAGGTAGTTCGCGTACCTTCATTGATAGATACTGAAGTCGTGTAATCGCCAATTTGCACTTGTAAAGTTTCCAAATTGATGGTGACAGCAGCTTGAGGATGAGCGGTGACTAATTCCTGTAACTTTTTGACAGTCGCACTATCAGCAGTTACACAAGGAATACCCATCGCCACGCAGTTACCGAAAAAGATTTCCGCGAAGCTTTCACCAACTAAAGCTTTAATTCCCCATTTTGCTAATGCTTGGGGTGCGTGTTCCCGTGAGGAACCACAGCCAAAGTTGCGGTTAACGATTAAAATACTCGCGCCTTGGTATTGTGGCTGATCGAAAGGATGCTCGCCTTTAAGTGCTGTGCGATCGTCAATAAATGCGCCTTCGCCTAACCCATCAAAGGTAATGGCTTTTAAATAACGCGCTGGAATAATGCGATCGGTATCGATATCATCGCCTATCAAAGGTACGCCGCGACCCGCGACTGTTTTAACTTCACTGACCATAAATCTTACCTATTACTTCAAAGGATATCCGAACCGCAGATCAAGACATTCCCAATGACAACATTTCATTACCATGTATAAAAATGGACATTGGGAAACAGTCAACCGTCAACCGTCAACCGTCAACAAATCCCGCACATCTGCGACTTCGCCTTTAATCGCCGCAGTCGCCACCATCGCCGGACTCATCAGCAATGTGCGCCCGGAAGCTGAACCTTGTCTTCCTTTAAAGTTGCGGTTGGAGGAGGAAGCGCTAATTTGTCTTCCCTGTAGTTTGTCTGGGTTCATGGCTAAACACATAGAACATCCTGGTTCGCGCCATTCAAACCCGGCTGCTTGAAAAATTTTGTCTAATCCTTCGGCTTCGGCTTCTTTTTTAACTCTTTCGGAACCTGGAACCACAAAAGCTTTGACTCCCTCAGCTACATGGCGACCTTGGGCAATTTTCGCCGCTTCCCGTAAATCGCTAATTCTCCCGTTGGTGCAGCTACCAATAAAGCAGACATCAATTTTTGTGCCTTTGATTGGTTGACCGGGGAATAAATCCATGTAACTGTAAGCTTCTTCAGCAACAAAGCGGTCTTCTTCTGGGAGTTCGTCGGGTTTGGGTATGAACTGGTTAACACCGATACCTTGACCGGGGGTAATTCCCCAGGTAACTGTCGGGGGAATTTCCGCAGCGTCAAACACGACAACATCGTCGTATTCAGCATCAGCATCACTCTTGATAGATTCCCACCAAGCCACAGCTTGATCCCAATCTGCACCTTTAGGTGCGAAGTCTCTACCTTTGAGGTAATCATAAGTAATTTGATCGGGGTTGACGTAGCCACAACGCGCACCGCCTTCGATCGCCATATTGCAGACAGTCATCCTCTCTTCCATGTTCATCTGCTCAAAGGTGGTACCTGCGTATTCGTAGGCGTAACCTACACCACCTTTGACACCCAAGGTGCGGATGATATGCAAAATCACATCTTTAGCGTAGACACCAGGGTTGAGAGTACCGTTAACTTCGATTTTGCGGACTTTTAATTTAGATAAAGCTAGGGTTTGGGAAGCGAGAACATCACGTACTTGACTAGTACCAATACCAAATGCGATCGCTCCAAAAGCACCATGACTAGAAGTATGACTATCACCACAAGCGATCGTCATTCCCGGCTGTGTCAGCCCTTGTTCTGGCGCGATAACGTGAACAATACCTTGACTGCCAGAACCAATATTATAAAAAGTTATGCCATTTTCCTTACAGTTCTGCTCTAGCGCCTGAATCATTTCCTCTGCCATAGTATCGACAAAAGGACGCGCTTGATTATCTGTAGGTACAATGTGATCTACCGTGGCGATCGTGCGCTGGGGAAACAGTACTTTCAAACCCCGTTCCCGTAGCATAGCAAAGGCCTGGGGACTGGTGACTTCATGGATAAGGTGAAGTCCGATGAATAGCTGCGTTAGCCCTGATGGAAGCGTGCCGACGGTATGTAAGCCCCAAACTTTATCGAACAATGTGCCTTTGCTCATACATCTATCGTTGTTGAACGAGTGAGAGTTTTTATAGTATCAAAAAAGCTATGTCTTTGGGCATGGCGCATTGGGTATGGGGCATTGGGCATTGAAACAATTTTGGATTTTGGATTTTAAATTTTAGATTGGAATCCAAAAGACGCTCGCGGACTCGCTCTAAGCGAAGCTATGCTGAAGGCTTTACGCTGCGCTATCACAAATCTAAAATTCCTTGTCCTCCTTGTCCTCCTTGTCCTCCTTGTCTTCCTTGTCCCCCTTCTGCCATCTGCCTTTTCCTCTCAACTACTTAAACGCTTAATAACTTGCGATAAATGTTCAATAAACTCTTCATCAGTCCAGTAACCGTCATGGCTTTGCGGATTCCACGATTGCCAAAGATTTCCGGAATCAATCTCTATATCTTTATCGACTACTAAATCATAAGAAGGTGATAAAGGTTTTAAAGGCCAGCCTAAAACATCATCTTTATCGTAATAATTAAACCATTTAAAATCAGGATTTGGTTTAGAAATTGCTACAATATCTGCAAACCCTGCCACAAATAACGGGATATTACAGCCAGTCGTAAATAAATAGCGGAGATATTTCAACTTTAAAAAATCTTCTTGCTCTGGAGGAAATACAGGATAATCGGGGCTACCTTGTTGCCAAATGCCTTTATTTTTATGACTATCCCAAAGATAATTAGAAATAACTTGGCAACCTAAAGAATGAGCCAAAATAATGATAGGTACATCATTTGTAGAGAATTGATTTCTGGCAATTTTTAAAGAATAAATAATCGATTTTTGAATCTTTTTGTATACGCTACCATCATCTGTAGCTCGATGTTCTAAGGCTGATGCATCGCTAAAGCCAAACAACATAAATTTGCGCAAATCTTGCCAAGACAGAGGCGCACGTTGACGCATCTTTTCCCAAACGTTATATTGGTACTCTTGCAAATCAGAATGATAGTAAATTGGTTCTAAATGAACTGTAGACCAAATATCTTTGCCTAAAGCTTTTTCTAGAGATTGTTTGAGAATATGGTAATAGTCTTTCTCCGTTTCTCCCATGCCATGTATGGTGAGAAATGCTAATTTTTTAGCCATAGGGGAATTTTGGCAGCGTGTGAGTTTGGTTAGTTTATCAGGAGTTTAGGTAATAGAGGATGTGGGGTGATGGGTCGATTAGCATTAATTTTATTGTTAACTTAACTGAAGCGACAGTAATGACTGTTGGAAATGCACCGCCAACTGCGCCAAGTATGCCAATGTAGGATAAAAGTATGGGTAAGTTGGTGATGCATACTCTAGAGAAAGTATTGGAGATTTTATTTCCGTAAAATAAAAATCAAGAAGTAGCAGAAATTGGGATTATGATGCAATCCACAGCAAAACAAACTGCACGTGGAAGGCGAATTTTTTCAGAACGGACTTTATCGCCAGAGGAACTTGCTAGGCGTAAAGCTGAAGATGAAGCTTTTTATGAGCGTATGTTTTAACGAACCGCATACTCCAAAGGAGAACCCGCAGGGTAGGCGCAAAGAAGGCGAAGGTAAGAGGATTAAAGGGGTAAGTCGCGTAGGTTGGGTTGAGGAACGTAGACGCGGAGCGGCTTCCCGCAGGGTAACCCAACATTTTCGGCGATTTGTTGGGTTTACACACGGTAAGCCCAACCTACATTTATCCTTAACTGAAGCGTATTGGATTAAAGGGGTAAGTCGCGTAGGTAGTAAAAGCGATCGCGTCTTGAATCTTCTCCTTTAACTCGTCCTAAATAGCCTGTTAAGGGCGATGATAATTCAATCAGAATTTCGTGCATTTCTTGTGGTTTTAATGGCTGTGGTGGATTTGAGCCAAAATACGCGCCATGTAAACTATCGACACCAGCAGATTCTATACCTGAGTTTTGCAAATAATTTTTGACAAGCTGGATGATGTGCGATCGCAATTTAATTTCTTTGGAAACTTTTTCAATATATTTTTCAACTTCGTCATCACATTTACCAGCTTTAAGATATTCTCTTAACTTAAATAAGTCTATTGAATTTCGATAATTACTTTGTAATTTGACTAGTTTCTCTAATGTTTCTGGATTAATAATAGCCATATCTTGTACTTTTGCTGCATCTTGAAGTTGAGTAGTAGGTTCACCTGGGCCAATAATTAATTTAGTTGCTTGCTTGAATAATTCTTGACTTTTCAGACGTAGTGTTCCCAAATTTAGTAATTGCACAGCAGTATCATTGGGAATTCTTTTACCAGCTTTGCATTCTCCAACAAGTGGATATGGTTGTGAACAAAATACATCTACACCACCAGCACCGCCTCTATGGAAATAATCAACTGTAAAGCCTAAAAATTCAAGGCTCTGGCGAACTATATTTTCAAATTCTGTGCCAGCTTGATAATTACTTTTACTCTCGTCTTTTTCTTGGCTTCGATTACCCAATGCTGCAATATCATTTATCCAAGCTAAATCAGGATCGGATTGCTTAATTAATTTATTACTACTCCAACCTAAAAATACTTTGATATCATTATCTAATTCTTTAGCAGTTGGATTATTCATACTAAATAAGGCTAATGAACTCTCCAATTCTTCCAATTCTGGATACAGAGGTGGTTCTAAATTTTCTAACTGGCGTTTGCGTTGAGCGAAAGTGCGATCGCTTAATATAGGATTTGCCTCAGAACCACTCACAGCAGCAGGTACACTCATAAGTTTTCCTAGTTTTTCTTGAACTAGGTTATTAACTGATACTTCTTGCGCATCGGGTAATTGATAAACACGCAAGTAAGTTAAGAAAATATATTCCTGTTGTCGGAGAATCTCTTTTAGTCTTTCAGGTGTCCATATTGTTAACTGAGACAAAATATCTAATGGCTTACTTCCATCTAAAATTTGGCACAGTTCACATTTAGCCCAAGCTATAATTACAACTTTTTGGGAATTATCTGGATTGAGATTAGCAGTTTTAGCTATGGGTAATACACCTGAGTGGTAGTATTGCTCAAGTGATAATGAAGTATGTAAAAAATTGGCTGGGTAAAGAGCAAATCTTTGCCCAGGACGGATAAACATTTTGGGCATTGCGGCAATTGTCTGCCCCTGTATTAATGCTTCAATATCAGGGACGGGTAGACACAATGCTGTTGGTAGTGCAAACAGCTGATTCATTATTATTTATCTATAGTGCTAGTTCGACATTATCGGCAGTAGCAACGCTTTGAGGAATACTAAGAGGTAAACCATCATCAGTTAAATTAGTAGGTTCCTGTCCAGATGGATCGCTGAGTATTTCTCGAATTAAAGGGTTATTTTTCGCCAAATGTTTTTGTTCAATAAATTCAAATATTTGTTCTTCTGTCAGATTATTCTTTTGACGCTGATTGTAAACAAATAATATCGCCAATAAAGGTTTAATATCTTGGCTTTGTAAGCTTACCCATTCTCCACCTTGTTCTTGCAAAAGTTTTCTCAAATGATTTCTAGCTAATACTGCATTGGTACTAATTGTTTTTGAACGCACTAAACAACCGCGAGTTATGTTAAACCTTTTGTAATCAATTAATCTTCCTAAAGCAGCACTGATAACATGACGGTCTTGCTGAACTACATCTAGTCCAATTCTCACTGTTCCGTTATTCCCAATAATTTTAAAATCCATAAAGCCATTATTTGCTGCACTAGGCTCGATTTCTGCAATAGATTCAATCTTAATTCCCTCTAACGTTTCACCTATTAAGCTTTTGAAAGCAAGCCTGAGAGCATCAGCAATTTCCACTTCTTTGTGTATTAATGAAGTCATAGAAGCTTCTACATTTGCTAATTCCTTATCAAAATATTCTTGAACTGGCGAAATTTTTTGAGAATCGCCAATAGGTACAAAATTTTCTGCACACCAATTTAAAACTACTCTACTGCTAGGTTTTCCTCTACCCATACTTCTAAGTTTTGTTTCATCAAATGGGTAAAGACTATGAGGAGGATTTATTTGATGTTGTTGATAAAAATTTTGTAACCATTTTTGAGTAAGAGAAATAATGTCATCTGCATTGAGATATTTTAAATCTATTGGTTGTCTATTGGCTTGTTCGCTGACTAATCTATCAATTGCAGCTTCAGCTTGTGGCAAAAATCTAATTTGGTCATTCCAAGTTTCTGGATACATTGTCAGTAGGAATATACCTTTATTAAGATTATTGTAAAGATCCTTAACTAAACTGCCAATAACTTGTGCTGTTGTTAAGCCATTATCTGCAACATCGGCGTTATCTAATTCATCAAAGCAAAACACAGGAATTTTATAACGACTAGTAATATTAATAATCTGACGCACATTTCGTAATGATTCAGTTTCTCTATCTTCTTTATTTAGATTTGGTAAACCCATCACTCTTGCATCTTCTGGGGTTATTTCTAAACCTGCTAGCCAGCAGTTTGCATAATTAACATGGACTGGAGAAAGTGTCCATAAAATTGCCTGAACAATGTAAGGATTTGTCAGTTCAGGTATTAATGAGTGAACGAGTTTTGCCAATTGTTCAACAAATTTATGTGAGAATTTTCTTAACCAAGTTGGATATTGAGTAATATACTTTTGTGGTGTGTAATCCCATTGCTTGACTTCGTTAATTAAAGCCGCAGCAATTTCTTGCCACTGCATCACATCTTGATTACCAAATGCTCTTAAGCTGGAGGCAACATTTTGGAGGAATTCATATTTAATTTGATTTAAGTTGTCATATTTATTCATGTAGATAAATAAACTATCACCTTCAGCCTTTATTCGATGACGAACTCGACTAATAATATGGCTTTTACCTAGCCCTTTTTCTGCTGTAATCGTGATACCTACAGTTGTACGCTGACCTTGACGAATTTTTTCAACTGCATCAAATACTGCATTAGAAGCATGAGAATTAATTGAAGGTACATCAGGAAAACTATTACCCCATATCTGCTGCGATTTAACAATAAAATGCCCTGCAAATGGGTTATGATTTTTAATCAATTCATCAATATCAGATGTATGGGTAATCATTATGGTGGCAGTAAAATTAATGAGTGAAGAGTCGGAATAAAAATTAAGGTGTTAAAAGCTTGGCGTAGCAGCGTAATCCACTAAGTTCTGTAGTAATAGAATCTTCAATTTTGTCACGTGCATTATCTTCTACAGTTCCGCCTTGAAGTTGGAAAATATCATCGGCTTGCATTTCCAATAGCCAATCATTAAATTCTGTACGATTTATGCGATCGCCTATTGCTCTCCTCATCCGATAAATTGGCACTAGATGATTAAAGTTGTATTCATAATTCAATTTGTCGTATACTGCCAACGCCACTGGCTTAAACTCTTCGTAAGATGCGATCGCATTTTTTGCACTTTTACCTTTGACTAATGCAGATGTACTATCTACTGCCACATTTATCTGATTAATCCATTTCACCAACGCATTCGCAGCCCAAGTACCAACTATTGTGCCTTCAAACTTAAAATTGCTATCTTTCAAACCCTCACCCAATACCTCTAAACCTTTGGGAGATGCTAAAGAGTATCCCTTTTTAGAAATAGCGATCGCGCCTTGTTTGTGCAATTCTTCAAAGATTCCCTGATACTCTGCTACTTTCTTACCCTTGGGTACAATCCTCTTAGCCAATAAACCTTTTGTTACCTCTTGCTGCGTTCC
This sequence comes from Calothrix anomala FACHB-343, assembly GCF_014696435.1. Classification (GTDB taxonomy): domain Bacteria; phylum Cyanobacteriota; class Cyanobacteriia; order Cyanobacteriales; family Nostocaceae; genus Aulosira; species Aulosira anomala_A. The sequence goes on from NZ_JACJQG010000064.1 coordinate 28,810, forward strand.
TCCCAAATCCCACAAAGCTAGCAGCAGACGAGTTTTTGTTTGATTCGCCGCCAAGACACTATGATTTTTCATACCCATGAAATGTAGCCTATTTAACGCACTTACACCATCATAGGTTTATATTTTTTACAATGCCTACTGAGAAAGCATGGAAAAGTTACCTAAACTATCAGACAAATATCAGTATTTTCAACTAAAAATAGACAGTAATCTTGTTTTGAGGCTAGATTGATTGACTTTGAATAGCTTACAGCTTGCGAGTAATTAAAAATCTATGTACTAAATAATAGCGATCGCTTTCCTCTCCCAAAAGCTACTAGGTTAAATCCCAAGATATTACTTAAGGATGAATGCGGTTTATTTCAAAGGCAAGATGGAATACTTGCAAAAGTGCATCACTATACATAGAAGTGAAACGCTTTACTTGTGCTGTTGTGAATGAACCAATATTTTTTCTACATCAGGAAAAATCTAGGGAATTCTGATTCTGTATTTTGCAACAGCACGGCTTTAGCAAATGCAGGTAATAAAAAAACGATGAACACAACATACAAAGAGCGTAAATTTATTTCGCGTCTGCTGGCTATTTGTCTGTCAGCATTGCTAATAGTACCCGTGCTGACTAGCTGCGGAGGTTCCCGAACTGCGAATGTACCACCACCAGTTGATGATACGGTTGGTAGAACAGTGAGCGATCGCAACACCGCAAACCAACCCGAAGCTAAGAAGGGGCTAGGTACAGGACAGAAAGTAGCAATTTTGGCAGGAGCAGCAGCACTTTACTACCTCTACAACAAGCATCAGAACGCCCAACAAGAAGGGCCTCAAGGTAAATATTACCTTTCTAAAAATGGGCGTGTATACTACCGCGATGCTGAACATCGCGCACATTGGGTAACTCCACCATCAGAAGGAATCCGCATCCCTGAATCTGAGGCGCAAAGATACCGCGACTTTCAAGGTTATAACGGGCGTTCTACAGGTAGAGATTTAACTGGTATCTCTGCAACTGAAGCTCCAGCATTTTAGATAATTAGGACTTACCCACCCAACACAAAAACCCCCACAAGGGTGGTCAAAAGTCAATAGTCAATAGTCAAAATTCACGTTTTTGGACTATGGACTATTGACCATTGACAAAAAGCATGAAAAATATCTGACACTGCGTAAGTCCTAACAATTCAAACCTGTGTGTAAGCAAAGCGACTTGAGAGAATAACGCCTGTCACGCAGGTGAAACTACAATATTCACAAAGGAGACAGATCGTGGTAGATGATTTTTTCCGCAGAGCGAGAGATTTGTTTTTAGGAAACAAAGACAATCAAGCTGAAGACGAATACCGCGATCGCGATGTCCGTCCAGCCAGTGAAGATCCATACGGTGATCCCGCAGACCAAGACGTTTATGGAAACGCCATCCCAGCTAGTCAAGACCCCTACGGCGACCCTGCAGACGTTTACGGAAACGCCATCCCCGCCAGCCAAGACCCCTACGGCGATCCGGGAGACTATTACGGAAACGCTATCCCAGCGAGTCAAGACCCCTACGGTGACCCCGCAGACCAAGGATCTTTTGGTGATGTCCGTCCAGCTAGCGAAGACCCCTATGGCGATCCCGCCGATGACGAATACCGTCGTTAAAGCTAACTAGGATTGTTGAGGCTTCGATAACTTGGTAGATAGCAGATAAGGCAGTAGGATTGAAAACTACTGCCTTTTATATAGGTGAAAACTGCTGTAAACAAACTCGGCATTTGCGAATCAGCAAATAGTTCTCTTGCTCACCCGATATACCGCCCACAGGCTAGAAGCCTGGGGCTATTACTACCAAGCCTGCCTTTGCAGGCTTTGTTCAATTAGCCGCACCCTTGAGGGTAGCGGCGGGATTGCGGGATCAGCGAGGGCTATTATTCTGAATCACCAACTTTGCTAAACTGTGAAATTTCTCCGTTTGTGTTGATTAAACGCTCACAGCCGCTAGAATTTCCTGCGCTCGGTCAATATTTTGACGTACAGATTGGGCAGAAAGATGTAAAGCAGCTTTTTCTTCGTCGGTGATATTTAATTCCAATACGCTCTCGATTCCACCGCAACTCAAGCGACAGGGAACGCCAATGAAGACATCATTTAAGCCGTATTCGCCTTGGAGATAAGCGGCTACAGGTAACAATCGCGACTGATTGAGCAATATGGATTCCACCATGACGCTAACAGCAGAAGCAGGAGCAAAAAAAGCACCGCCTGTCTGCATTAATTCGACAATTTCCGCACCACCATTGCGGGTTCTTTCTACTAAGCGTTCAATGGTAGCTGCATCTAATAATTCTGTAATGGGAATGCCGTTGACGTTAGCATAACGGGGTAAAGGAACCATTAAATCGCCGTGGCTACCTAATACCATTGCTTTGACATCGGCGGGTAAAACTCCTAATTCTAAAGCAATAAAAGCTTCAAATCTGGCTGAGTCTAACACGCCAGCCATACCCATAACGCGATCGCGTGGTAATCCGCTAGCTTGCCAAGCTAAATAAGTCATCACATCTAAAGGATTGGTGACAACTATTAAAATTGCATTGGGAGAATGAGCGATCGCATTTTTGGCTGCTTCCACCACAATCTTGGCATTGGTTTTGAGTAAATCATCTCTACTCATACCGGGTTTGCGGGGAATCCCTGCGGTAATTACAACAATTTCTGAACCCGATGTATCAATATAGTCGTTAGTGCCGATAATTTGACGATTATGGATTTCAATTCCCCTAGCTTCCATTAAATCGAGCGCCAAGCCTTGAGGCATACCTTTGACGATATCTAGCAATACTACATCTGCTAGGTTTTTCTCTGCAATTCTTTGGGCTAAGGTACTACCAACTCTACCAGCACCAATAACAGTCACGCGGGGTAAATGACATACAGCCGGAGATTCAAGATAAGAAGACATATATATAAGCGACTAAATAGTCGGAGATAGTATTCCACCACCTACCTCAACGATAGATTAGTGGTTTGGTTGATAAATTATGATGAGTTTGTTTTCAGCACAGGAGATGTTTTCCAACCAAGGACAAAAGTCCTGACTAATAGGTTTAAAAGTTTTTTATCAGCACAGTAGTGCTGGAAAATATAGGACTGAAGTCCCGATTACTAGCTGGATCAACCCCAGACTAAAAATTAGCCTGAGGGGAGAGAATTATTTAAATTCTTCCAGTTGATCTACACGTAACCAAATGTTGGGTGTTGGAACTTGGCCAAACTTCACCAAGGCGTAATCCCCTTTGAGATCAACAATTTCGCCTTTGCTGTCAAACAAATAGTTAGGAAAGCGGGTATCGCTAGCTTTTGCTTCTAAGCTGTTTTCCAGCTTTTCGCGAACAGCGCGAACCATATCACCTCTTTTGATTGGCATGAGTTCCCCTCTCGATTTTATAAATCCTTTTATACAGGATCTTAGCTCGTGCCAATACACAAAGGCTAAAAGCTGGCATTGGTATCTTTAAATATCAAGCTTTAACTTCCCAATGTATTACGAAACGTAAATAAGCTTACTATCAATTTACAGCAGATTGCCAATTGCTGAGGTACAGATGATCGTTGATTGTAGAGTTACTGGCACTGCCATGCCCACCTGTGTCAACTTAAGGTGAAACCCTTGCCAAGATTCGATTTTTAATTCCATCGCCTACCATTAAGCTCCGCGTTACCCCACCCCAGTTTTGTCTAAAGCCAAAACTTCCCCTCCCCTTGGCAAGGGGAGGGGTTAGGGGAGGGGTAAAAGGCTTGTGGGGTAAGCATTTGAATTTAAGTTGACACCAATGTGCCATGCCCCTACCTAATGTTGACATTCAGGGCAAAAGTGGCTCGAACGCCCTCCTAACTTTATGCGCTGTATCACATTACCACAGACGCGGCAAGGTTCTCCCGTGCGGTTGTATACTAACGCTACACCGCCATAGTTACCATTAACACCCTTAACATTGAGGAAATTACTAAAAGTCGTGCCGCCAGCCGCAATACTTGCTTCTAATACTTGAATTATGGCAGTACGCAAAAGTTCGATTTGCGATCGCTCTAAATTTGTACCAAGAGTTTCTGGCAAAATCCCGCTCTTAAACAGTGCTTCATCAGCGTAGATATTACCCAACCCCGCCACCACTGACTGATCCAATAAAGCAGTCTTAATCGGACGGCGGCGATTTTGCAATTTTTGCACCAAGTAATCAACTGTAAACTCTGGGGAAAACGGATCTACCGCCAGTTTAGCTAAACCTGTCATTGCAGTTTCCACAGGTACGTTTGGCGGAACCCACCACATTTGCCCAAAGGTACGCTGATCGACAAAGCGTAATTCTTGTTGATCCCCAAAGAATAATCGCACTCGCGTGTGCTTGTGTAATGGCTCATCTCGATGCAGCCAGAGTAATTGTCCAGTCATCCGCAAATGCGCCCCTAGATAGCCAGTATGGGAAGAAGGAGATGGGGAGGACAAAGGAGATAATTCTGCTAGGAGATACTTTCCTCGACGATGCCAAGTAGAAATAGTATTTCCTTTAATTCCATTAATAAACTCACCAACAGAAAACGGGTAGGCAATGGTGCGATCGAGCAACACATCTCCACCCGTAATTTCTTGATTTAGGGTCAACTGATTTAGACCCCTGCGTACTGTTTCAACTTCAGGCAGTTCAGGCATTCAAGCTGATTAAGCAACCAAATTGCTATTTGAGGATAGAGGATAACAGAGCAGGAGGTAGCGAACACCTCCAAAATTCCAATGGTTAGCTTGTAACCTGGGAATCCTTCTCTATCATCCCATGAAAAAATCCCCTGATAGCTCAATTACTTACTTTTTAGCTTTTGCTGCTGGGGCTGCAACCTCTACTAATTCGTCTGGGGAAAAGTTATTGGTGTTAACACCTGCATAATTTACCTTCTCAAAACGGACAATCACTGAATACTTGATACCGCTTTGGTCAACAGAAGCCACGGTGCCGACATCTTGAAACCAGTAGGACTCTGGGCGGAGAATACGTACTTTAGAACCACGTTGAACCATGAGTTTTTTCCCTTTTAGTTATGAATTGCCAATAATAACGGCTAATTGATTTCACTCTACAACTAGAAGGACGCAGCCAGAAGCTTTGTTAAGTTATTTTTCTTGTTAGTTAGTTGTTAGAGACGCGATTAATCGCGTCTGTACAATTGTCATCATTTGTCCCCCAATGCCCAATGCCCAATGCCCAATGCCCAATGCCCAATGCCCCATGCCCCATGCCCAATGCCCCATGCCCAATACTTAAAAAAGTATGAAATACATCTTGACAAAAATCTGACTATAGTTTAATTTCGTGTCGTTCGCAGATAACACTTCAGGAAAACCTCATACTTTATTCAGTACAAACACACTACCCTCGTTCCCTCTACCGATCCGTAGATCGTTATCTAAATAAGTGATATCTAACCATCCTTGTTGTTTATCACTGTTAATCGCAGTATCAATCGCTGTGAATTTGTTACCAGATTCAATTTGTTGGATAAAATTATCTGGCGAGTTGTAACCTAATAACCGTTGCCAACCGATGATACTTCGATTAAATTTGACTTGGACACGACGACCTGAGACTGGCTCGAATTTGGCAGCAACGCTGACTAAACCTTCTAAAAAAGGTAAGCCATAAATCTCGGCTATATTGTAAACGCTAGTATTTTCTACGCGAATGTACTGGTAAATTTGTCCCAGTTTAAAAAAGGGTAATCGATCCAGATTTAATAGAGCTTTGCTTGTGGTGTATATTAATCGCCAGTTACCATCAAGCAATTCAGGAGCTTCTACAGGTCGTGGTGTGGGGTTGAAATCTTCTAAAGTGGCGATCGCTGCTAAGATAGCTTGCTTCTGTTGGTCACCAGCAAGTAAACCGCGATTAGTGCCTGCGATCGCATCTAAGAGAGCCGATTTTCCCAGCATCGTCAATTACCTCAAAAACATCAGGATGAAATTCAGTATCAAACATATAAAAATATCGAATGTATTCGGTCTTCCCAGATCGTCAATCAGGTTCCGTCATCTGTCATAAGGTAATTAAATAAATGTCTTTTGATAGATTACGGATTAATCAACTCTTGAGTTGAATTAATAACTAAATTAACTCATATCCAGTGATAGACTCTTATTGTCTAGCTACTTGACTTTCTCGTTTCTCAGACCATTATGTTGAACTCTCCATTACGTGAAGAACCTCGCAATCAGCGAGCTGCTGTGATTCCTTTAAAACAAGAGACCTCTCTTTTAGACTGGTTGCAAGCGAGCGGTCGGATTATCGCGAGAGACGTTCACGAACCTGATTTTCTCGAAGATGAAGAAGAAATATCAGAGTTTCTCGGTGGAGAAGATGGTATCGGTGATTACGATCTTGATGACGACGATGATATAGCTATTGCCGATGACTAGCCTAATTATGGCTGAGAAATTTGTGGCTTATATCGTCACTATTGTTCAGCTTTGTAAGTGTGGAGTGAAGGGAAATTTCCGTGGACGCTAAACTATCTCCTGACCAAGGGTTAAACTTTTCTGGAATCGGTATCGCTTCTTGTTTGGCTATCGGGCTAGGCGGGGCAGCATTGATTTTAGATTCAATGGGTAATAGATTGCCTTGGCAGGGTATGTCTTTAACCCTGCCCCTATTATTGTGTGCATTAATAACAGCAGCTTTGGGCTTTTGGGTAATCCCTCTGCTACAAGCACTCAAAACTGGGCAAATTATCCGTGAAGATGGCCCCCAAGCCCATCTCAAAAAAGCAGGTACACCCACAATGGGGGGAATATTCTTTATTCCTGTGGCGGTAGTAGTTGCTTGCATCTTGTCTAATTTTGCTAAAGAAGTGGTAGCTGTTTCTGCATTGACACTCAGCTATGGGTTTATTGGCTGGTTAGATGACTGGCAAATTTTACGCCGCAAGTCGAATAAGGGTATATCTCCTCGGACGAAACTAGCTTTGCAAATCGGTTTTGCAGTTTTGTTTTGTGTGTGGCTGATGTTCAATCAACCGACTGGAATCACAAGTATTGCTTTACCCTTGGTTAGTGTTTCCATTCCTTTAGGATTTCTCTTTTGGCCTTTAGCAGGCTTTGCTTTAGTCGCAGAAAGTAATGCAACCAACCTGACTGATGGTATTGACGGTTTAGCAGGTGGAACTGTTGCGATCGCACTTTTAGCACTTGCTGCTGTAGTTGCACCCACCGCACCAGGACTAATGGTTTTCTGTGCTGCATTAAGCGGCGCTTGTTTAGGTTTCTTAGCCCATAACCGCAACCCAGCCCGTGTTTTTATGGGAGATACCGGTTCCCTGGCTTTAGGGGGCGCTCTAGCGGCTGTAGCATTGTTAACTAACAGCTTAGTGGTACTGTTTATTCTCAGTGGTATCTTCTTCGTCGAAACCCTCTCTGTAATGGCGCAAGTAAGTTACTACAAAGCCACCAAAGGCCCCGATGGTAAAGGTAAGCGACTTTTCAAAATGGCACCTTTACACCATCATCTAGAACTCACTGGTTGGTCAGAATTGCAAGTGGTCGCAGTATTTTATTTAATCGCCGCAATCTTAGCTACAATCACGATGGCGATCGCTTAATTCGCAACTTGTTTAACAAAATCATTTGAAATAAAAATCAACCCTCCCCACATCACAGTGGGGTTTTTTGTTTTGGGGCATTGGGCATTGGGCATGGGGCATTGGGCATTGGGCATGGGGCATTGGGCATTGGGCATGGGGCATGGGGCATTGGGCATTGGGCATTGGGCATTGGGCATTGGGCACAGACGCGATGAATCGCGTCTCTACAATTGTCCTCCTTGTCCTCCTTCTCTTCCCTTCCCTTATCCTCTCATTTGTTTGACTAAATGAACTAGTTCTGGTATAATTAACTTCTCCATACCCAGGCGTACTGCATTACTAGAACCTGGAAGGGAGAAGATTAACTGATTTTGATAAACACCAGCAACAGCGCGAGATGCGATCGCTCGCGAACCAATTTCTTGATAACTGAGAAACCGAAACAATTCTCCAAATCCGGGTAAGGTTTTCTCTAATAATTTCTCAATAGCATCATAGGTGGTGTCTCTGGGCGCAATACCTGTGCCACCATTGAAAATCACCACATCCACATTTGCACTTTCACCCAGCAGTTTTATCTGTGCTTGAATTTGTGCTGGCTCATCTTTGATAATTTTGTGCGCTACTACAGCATGATTAGCAGCTAAAAGTAATTCCTTAATTAACTGACCACTTTTATCTGTTTCTAAAGAACGTGTATCGCTAACAGTGACAACAGCACAATTTACCGCGATTCCCACTGAATCTGGATGAGGTTGTTGCGTCATAAATTTAATTTTTGCACGGTAAGTTATTAGTCATTAGTCTTTAGCTAATGACTAATGTAGGGGCGAGTTCACAGGTATCCGCAAATATCCATAAATATCTCGCATAAACCCGCCCCTACTAATGAATAATTAAGATTTGCTCAATCCTAGACCGTTTTCATCAGCGTAACGCTCCATGAAGCGCATAAAGCGATCCCATTCTTCAACGGATTTCATCAGGTATATTGCTTCTAATACTTCTGGCTTACCGTTAACAAATTTAGCCTTCACTTCACGGGTAACGATTTCGCCTTCTTCGTCAATCAGGTACATCCCGGTGATATCTTCGGTAGTGGTTTGAGCTAAAGCTTTAGGATTTATAAAAGTAAATGTTGCAGTACTACTTTCACCACTACGCGATCGCGTTAAGCGGACATCAGGTACTACATCTTCGTCTATACCTCTAGAAAATTGGATTTTCGCCATGATGAGTGAACTTAAAGTTTTGTAATGATTAATATATTATTCTCTCATCATTTGCGAACCAAGCAATCTTTACTATTACGGAGATTCTTACGTTAAGGATAAACACTTAACTAGCTTCTCTTTCTAGTATTAAAGTTACCGGGCCGTCATTTTCAATGCTAACTTGCATCATCGCGCCAAATTCGCCAGTTTCCACTTTTAAACCACTGGTACGTAACTTAGTAACAAATTTTTCATATAAATCTTGAGCTAATGAGGGAATAGCCGACCGGTCAAAGGAAGGACGGCGACCTTTGTGACAATCACCATAAAGCGTAAACTGGCTAACTACCAGTAAATCACCACCAATTTCTTGCACAGATTTTTGCCAGCGATCTCCTCCCTCTTCATCAGGAAACAACCGCAATTCCAAACATTTACGCGCCATCCAGTCGAGTTCCGCATCGGTATCAGTATCAGCAATCCCTACAAGTAAGTTGAGTCCCCGATCAATTTTGCCGATAATTTCTCCATTAACAGTCACTTGAGATGATTTAACTCGTTGGATAATAACGCGCATGTAAAGATAATAAATTGCAAAATAAGAACAAAATAAGAATAACAATAATAATATTTAAACTAGTTTAAGGAGTTCTCTCTCCATAAATACTTTCCCGACTAATATCTTCATCATTTAAAGTCGGGAGATTCATATCTTGATGGCTTTCTACCCATTTTTGAAATGCGGCTATCCACTCTTGTGGGGTTGCGGTTTCATAACAAGGTTGTTCTATGACAGGCTGTATTAGCTGCTCAAGCATGATATCCAAGTGTGGTTGAATTTCTGATATATTACGCTTGGATATCTTTGCCAACAAAAGCTTTATTGTCTCAATTTCTTCTATATAAAATTGTTCTAACTCATTTAAATTTGGTTTTGGTTGACTGTTCATATTTCCAACCTCATTAATTATTAGTAGGCTGAACATTGCCCAGCCTACAAAATGTAATTCATCATCTTTCATTTTCACTAGTCAATTTCATTACAAATGACTAATGACTAATGACTAATGACTAATGACCAATGACAAATGACCAATCCTTACTTCCCAAAACCCTTACCCCGACTTACGGAAGGAAGACAAAGACAATTTTCTAGCTGACTGAACAAAGCTTCTTTATCTAAATTTTGACCAATCAAAACTAACTGGTTCTTAGGTTGACCTTTCCATTCATCATCATCCATTGTGAAGCGCTTGCCACACAAGTGAAAAATATGACGTTTGGGACTTTCTTCAAACCACATAATCCCCTTAGCACGAAAGACATCGGTGGGTAGTTGGTTATCTAAGAAATATTGGAATTTTCTAATAGAAAATGGCTTGTCACTTTGGAAAGATAATGATGTAAACCCATCATTTTCTAAATGGTCGGAATGATGGTGATGATGCTCATGATCGTGGTCATGATCGTGATGGTCATGACCGCAAGTAGAATGATCGTGGTCGTGGTCATGGCCGCAGGTAGAATGGTCATGATCGTGGTCATGATCGTGATGAGCGTGAGCATGGTCGTGGTCATGATCGTGATGCTCATGTTCATCGTCTACATTATCAAAATACTTGTCAGACTCAAACAAACCAACACTAAGAATTAAGGGAAGTGGTACTTCTGAACGGGTGGTGCGGAGAATTCGCGCATCTTCTTTGACTTCACCAATTTTTCTTTCTAATTCATTTAAAGCAGTCTCATTAACTAAATCTACTTTATTGAGAATAATCACATCACCATAGGCAATCTGACTATATGCTGCTTGAGAATTAAATAAATCTAGGCTGTAATTCGCCGCATCTACTACGGTAATAATTGAATCTAAACGAGTTAAATCTCGTAATTCTGTACCGAGAAATGTTAAAGCAACTGGCAATGGATCTGCTAGTCCAGTTGTTTCTACAACTAAATAATCTAATTTTTCTTCTCGTTCTAGAACTTTGTAAACCGCATCAACTAAATCACTGTTAATTGTGCAACAAATACAACCATTACTTAATTCCACCATGTTTTCATCGGTGGAAACAATTAATTCGTTATCGATGCCAATTTCACCAAATTCATTAACTAAAACAGCCGTTTTTAATCCTTGCTGATTAGTCAGGATATGATTAAGTAATGTTGTTTTACCACTACCAAGGAAACCTGTAATAATTGTGACAGGTATACCTTGTTTTGGCGCATCCATTGCTTGAGATTCAGGAGTAACTGCTGATTGCATAGCGCTCTAATCAAAACAAAATAAAGTCAAAAAGGTAGGAGTGTAGCGCAACGAGTCCAGAAAAAACTAGCATAGGGATGCTGGACTCTCATCCCTGGTGCTTTACCCTATTATTACGTATCTATCTATTTATCAATTACTGAATGTAGCTGTCTTTGCTTTAATGTTGCATATAGATAGATCGCTAAGATGTTTAGCACATAATGGTTTTTCCATTCTGAATCTTGAATAACTGAATTTTGAACTGCTTATGACCCTAACCCTTTACAATACCCTCACCCGTCGTCAGGAAACCTTTACAACCGTAGAACCAGGCAAGGTTAAGATGTATTACTGCGGCGTGACGGTATATGACTATTGCCATTTGGGTCATGCTAGAGCTTGTATTGTTTGGGATGTAGTCCGGCGATACCTCCAGTTTAGCGGCTATGAAGTGCGCTATATCCAAAATTTTACCGATATTGATGACAAGATTTTAAATCGAGCAAGGCAAGAACATTCTTCAATGGAAGCTGTAGCCGATCGCTTTATTAAAGCCTACTTTGAGGATATGGCTAGATTGGGCATCAAAGAAGCTGATGAGTATCCCCGCGCTACCCATACGATGAATGGGATTCAACGGCTAATTCACGATTTAGAAAATAAAGGCTATGCTTACCCTTCTGCTGGTGATGTTTACTATGCTGTGCGGCAGTTTTCTGATTATGGTAAGCTTTCTGGACGAAAATTAGACGATTTGCAAGCTGGTGCCAGCGATCGCGTTAATATCGAAGATCCAGAATACCAAAAGAAAAAAGATCCCTTTGATTTTGCTTTATGGAAAGCCGCTAAACCAGGGGAACCCGCTTGGGAATCGCCTTGGGGTTCAGGGCGTCCCGGCTGGCATATAGAATGTTCTGCAATGGTACGCGATCGCCTGGGCGATACCATAGATATTCATGCTGGTGGTGCTGACTTAATTTTCCCGCACCACGAAAACGAAATCGCCCAATCGGAAGCGGTAACGGGTAAGCCTTTAGCTACCTACTGGCTGCACAATGGCATGGTGAAAGTAGATGGTGAGAAAATGTCCAAATCTTTGGGCAACTTTACCACCATTCGCGACCTCTTAGATCGAGATGTAGAACCAATGGCGGTGCGGTTATTTGTCCTGCAAGCCCAATATCGTAAACCTATTGATTTTACTGACGAAGCGATCGCGGCCGCTACTAATGGTTGGCATACTTTAAAAGAAGGATTGCTTTTCGGCTATGAATACGGCGAAAAACTGGGATGGGAAGTAAAAAACGCGGGAAATGAAACAGAAATCTCCCCAGAATATGTCAACCGTTTCCGAGAAGCCGTAGACGATGATTTTAACTTTCCTGGCGGTTTAGCAATCATCTTTGAATTAGCCAAAGAACTGCGCCGCGAGGGAAATATCATTGTCCATGAAGGGAAAACTGCAACACCAGCCGCAGAATTACGCCAACAATGGCAAACCCTGGTTACCTTAGCGGGAGTTTTAGGCTTAGAAGCCACAAAAGAAGCCGAAAAACCAGCCAATAATAATTTAAGCGATGCAGAAATAGAAGATTTGATTGCCCAACGCCAAGCAGCCAGAAAAGCCAAAAACTTTGCAGAAGGCGATCGCATCCGGAATGAACTCCAAGCACAAGGTATTACTCTAATTGATAGTAAGGATGGCACACGCTGGCACAGGGGTTAACAATTCAAAATTCAAAATTATGAGTAACTACAAAGCAATTACTGATAGGACTTTTGAGTTTGCTGTTCGGATTGTTAACCTGTGTAAAGTGCTAGATGAGACTTCTGGAGTGAGTCGTACAATCTCAAAACAGTTGCTCAGATCTGGTACATCGATTGGGGCAAACGTTGAAGAATCCCAAGCCGCACAAAGTACGGCTGATTTTGTTCATAAGCTAGAAATTGCCCTGAAAGAGGGCAGAGAAACTAGATACTGGTTAAGAATTCTGATTGCTACTGAATTAATTGCCGAGGAACGCTTACTACCAATTTTGGGAGAAACTAATGAGTTAATCAAAATAATTGCCGCAATAGTCGTCAAAACAAAGCAAAATCGTCAACAATAACTTCTTCATTTTGAATTTTGAATTTTGAATTTTGAATTGAAATTATGTTTTCTGAACTCACAAACGCGATCGCGAATATCAATATTCCTGCTGATTGGGTTGGTATTCGAGTTGTCAAAGAAACAGCCGTTAACCGTCATGTCCGTGATGGCTTACCCCAAGCTAATGGCAAATACTCCACCAAAGGAGCAATGCTAGAAGTATTGGTAAATGGCTGTTTGGGTTATGCAGCTACTAATTATTTAGATATTGCTAGCTTACAAGCCGCCGCAGAAATAGCGTATAAACAGGCACTTGTAGCTAGTGAATGGCGAATCTATGATTTCCGAGAAACTCAGCGTCCTAAAGTTGTGGGTGAATATCAATCACCATTTGTAAAACCATTAGATGCGCTCACCCCCAGAGAAATCAACGATTTACTCGTGCGGATTTGTCAAACCCTAAAAGTTAGCGACAAAATTGTCCAAACTACAGCCAGCTTTAGCAGCAACGAAAAAGAGACATGGTTTGTCAGTAGTAATGGCTCCCAAGTATACCAAAAGTTTCTCTCTGTTGGCGCACATTACGGAGCTACAGCCCAAGATGGCGCGATCGTCCAGCAGCGTACTAACAACGGTTGGCACGCAAACTGTTATCAAGGCGGATTGGAACTGTTAAAACAAGATGGACTATGGGATCGGGTGCAGCAAGTTGGAGAACAAGCAGTAGAACTCTTGACAGCCGACGAATGCCCAACAACCCGCACCAATTTAGTCTTAGCACCAGACCAAATGATGCTGCAAATCCATGAAAGCGTCGGACATCCCCTAGAAATTGACCGAATTTTGGGAGATGAGCGGAACTACGCTGGTGGTAGCTTTGTCAGCAAGAGCGATTTTGGCAACCTAGTTTACGGTTCGCCACTGATGAACATTACCTTTGACCCCACCGTACCCGGTGAATTTGCTAGCTATAACTTTGACGACACTGGCGCAGTAGCCACCAGAGAGTATGTAATCAAAGGCGGGGTACTTCAGAGAGGTTTAGGCAGCCTAGAAAGCCAAGCCAGGGCGGGAATAGCAGGCGTAGCTTGTGCCCGTGCTTCCTCATGGAATCGCCCCCCGATAGATCGCATGGCTAACTTAAATTTAGAGCCAGGAAACGCCACCTTTGAGGAAATCATCGCCGGGGTGGAAAATGGTGTTTACATGGAATCAAACCGTTCCTGGTCAATAGACGATCGCCGTTATAAATTTCAGTTTGGTTGCGAGTATGCCAAATTAATTGAAAATGGCAAACTCACCAAAACCCTGCGTAACCCCAACTATCGCGCCACCACTCCCGAATTTTGGCAAAGTTTAACCAAAGTTGGTAATAATTCCAATTGGCAAATTTACGGTACTCCTTACTGCGGTAAAGGCGAACCAAATCAAGCTATTTGGGTAGGACATGGTTCACCAGTTTGTCTATTTGCTAATGTCGAAGTATTTGGTGGTGGAAGTTAATTTGTCAATGCTCAGAGACGCGATGAATCGCGTCTGTACAATTGTCTTCTTTATTCTCCTTGTCCCCCTGCTCCCTGCTCCCCTGCTCTTTAATACCCCCTGCTCATGAAAATTGACGAATTATCTGCATTAGAAACTAGCTTTAATCAGCTAATTGAAACTCTCCTGATCAAGAAAACTGCAACTGAAGAATTCACTGTTAAACTTAACAGCGAACGCAGTCAATTTACACGATTTAATCATGCGAAAGTTCGCCAAACTGGTTATGTTGCTGATGGTTGGGTTGAACTAACTTTAATGGAAGAGCAACGTACTGGTATGCGTCAGTTTCCTTTTACTGGAAATTGGGAGATTGATTGGCAGACAGCATACACAGCTTTACAAGAATTACGGGAAGAAATTCGCTTTTTACCTGTCGATCCCTATCTGGTTTTACCATCAGGAAATAACACTAGTAGAGAAATACATTCTGGTAAATTATTAGCTAATGAAGCGGTAGTACCTACAATTCTAGAATTAGTTGCCGACCTAGATTTTACCGGAATATACGCCGGGGGTGTGGTGATTCAAGCTTACGGCGATTCCCAAGGACAAAAACATTGGTTTGCTACCGATACATTTACCTTAGATTATTCTCTGTTTAAACCATCAGGGCAAGCTGTTAAAGGTACCTTTGCTGGTAGTAATTGGGATGAAGCTGCTTATATAAAGAGAATTCAAGAAGATAAAAAACAATTAGAATTACTTTCTTTAACTACAAAGGAAATACCTAGAGGCAATTATAAAACTTATTTCGCACCTGCCGCAGTTGCCGATTTAGTAAATATGCTTTCTTGGGGGGGTGTGAGTGAAGCCGATATCCAACAAGGAAATAGTTCATTAGCTACATTATCCCGCGAAGAAAAATTACTTTCCCCTAAGTTTAATTTAAAAGAAAACTTTCAGCTAGGATTAGTGCCGCGATTTAATGAATTAGGAGAAATGGCAGCACCAGAGTTACCTATAATTGCCAAAGGATATTTAATCAATAGTTTAGTTAACTCTCGGACTGCTAAAGAATATCAAAAAACGGCAAACGGTGCGAATAGTTATGAAAGCTTACGCGCGCTTGAAGTCAGTCCGGGTAATTTAGCTTTTGAGCAGATTTTACCGAGTTTAGATACAGGCTTATATGTATCGAATTTACATTACTTGAATTGGAGCGATCGCCCTACGGGTAGAATTACAGGTATGACCCGTTATGCTTGCTTTTGGGTAGAGAAAGGCGAAATTATTGCGCCTATTGAAAACCTGCGTTTTGATGAAAGTCTCTATCGTTTTTGGGGAGATAATTTAGTAGATTTGACTAATTTTCAAGAATTTATCCCTGAAGTTGGAACTTACGAAAACCGTCAACTTGGAGGTAGCCTTGTTCCCGGAATGTTGGTAGAAGATTTTACATATACTCTGTAACTAAGCAACAGCACAAAGCACAATTCAAACTTCAAGCAGAGCTAGGATTTTAAGTCTGTCAATAGTCAACAGTCAACAATCAACAGTCAACAGTCAACAGTCAACAGTCAACAGTCAACAATCAACAGCCATAGCAAAAAATAATAGGGAACATTATAAAGTTTGGGAATACAACCTGATTATCAAAATTAGTAATTTCACAGTAGCTGGGATGGAATTAAACCACAACTGTATTACCTACCATCGTAATTAAGAAATTAATTGCATAATCTCCGCCTTTGTGAATTTTGCTCAATTGACAACCATTAGCCATGATAATTTCTATCGCTTCATGGCCTGATTGTTGATGTTCTTTTTCTACTGCATCATGGATAATAAAATACTCTGATTGCAATACATCTATTTCTGGTATATCTACAGCTATAAAAGATTGCTTGAGTAAATGTAAAATATCGTATGCAGGAGCTTCTAAGCCGACAATAAATCCAATCGCTTCATCCTGACTCATCTGGGATAAATGGCTAATGGTGTGTTCAAAAAATTGGGCTAAAAATGGATCTATCTGTTGGGTAATAAGTTGAGCATTAGGAGATTGATTAATTAATTCCAGCAGTAATTTGCTATGAATTTTACTTTTGTTTCCAGAACCACATTCACCGTAAGCTATTTCTGCTAACAAATATTGGATATCTGGGATATGTATTCTAGCTAATGCTGCTCCATGTAAGCGAACAACTTGACTCGAAAGATATGACCATCGGCGTAAAAATGTGACTGCATCTTGAATTCCTGGTTCTACAACTTGCTTGCGGAATTCTAAGCGAAGGACATCTTCAATATTTTCTATCGACAGTAACATAGATACTCCAAATATATGTGTTGACTTACCAAGCAGCATATCCAGGATTTTTCGCCTGAACACAACTAAAATATAATCAAGGAAACACATATTTTCCAATGGTGTCATTACTTATTTAATACGAGTATTTGATGAAGAATTACTAGGTTATATTTAACAAATTTAAAGCTTAAATAAAATATTTTTGTCAGTAATTAAGATATATATTATGCTGGATTTCTCGTCTCTATGATTCTGCTTAACACTTTTGAAAATACTTGCGTCAGCAGTTTTGAGGTACGGAGGAAGAGTAGGAACTAAAAAATCAGCATTTTTGATTTTGAGTATTACTGAATTTCTCCAATCAGCAAATACTAATGCTAT
Organism: Calothrix anomala FACHB-343; assembly: GCF_014696435.1. Lineage (GTDB taxonomy): Bacteria > Cyanobacteriota > Cyanobacteriia > Cyanobacteriales > Nostocaceae > Aulosira > Aulosira anomala_A. The sequence goes on from NZ_JACJQG010000064.1 coordinate 46,149, forward strand.
AGATAGATTAGACATTTAATACAGAAATTAATTTTTGCATCACAATAGCGTGTGAATAATATATTCATCAAGATTTTTGATGAAATATATAAAAAACTAAAAATATTCATTACAAAAATTAACATGATTTTCCGGATAAACTCTGCAATACTTTGAGCAAAAATTATCCTCATTGAGTAATTTTTTACTACGAATGCAACCAAACTCAGAAAAATCATGAAACAAATTATCAAAAGCAGATTGAGCAAAGTTCCTATACGCACAATTTTAATTGTTCCTTTTGTCATACAAATCTGCGTCACTGTGGGATTAGTGGGATATTTTTCATTTAGAAATGGACAAAGAACAGTTAATGATTTAGTTATTAAATTACAAAATGAAGTAAATTCTAAGGTATTTTTACATCTCGATTCTTACCTCAAAGACCCGGTAAAGTTAAATCAAATTAACGCTGATTTAATCAAATCTGGAGTTTTAGATTATCAAAATTCGGATAAATTAGAAAAATATTTTTATGCCCAAATTAAAAATTCTAATATTAGCTATATAAATTTTGGTCATGCACAGGGTAAATTTACGGGGATTCTTAAAGAAAAAAAGGATGAAAATATAGTTAATTTCAACCTAGAAGTTTTCAATGCTGCATCTGATAAAAAAATGTATGTCTATAACCTAAAACCTGATGGTTCTAGGGATAATATATTAGAAGTTCGCGATATCAATCCTTTATTAGATCCCTGGTATACGGATGCAGTGAAAGCTGGTAAACCAATTTGGAGCCAGATTTACCAATGGCAGAACTTAGGGATTATATCTATTTCTTACAGCTATCCAGTATATAATCAACAAAATCGTTTAGTTGGTGTGTTAGGAACAGATTTAAAGCTGTCTTCAATTGGCAATTTTTTAAAAAATATCAATATTAGCCCCAATGGTAGAGTATTTATTTTAGAACGTAATGGATTTCTAGTAGCTAATTCTAATATTCAACCGCCGTTCAAGTATGAAAAGGGCAAGATTCTCAGATTAAAAGCAGAAGAAAGTGATGACGATTTAATCAAAGCTACAGCCCAATATTTAAAAGCTAACTTTGATTTTTACAACATTCAACGAGAGGAACATCTACAATTTGTAGTCAATAGAGAAATAATTTTTGTCAAAGTTGCTCCTTGGAAAGATAAATTTGGTTTGAATTGGCTGGTGGTAGAGTCAGTTCCCGCAGCAGATTTTATGGGGCAAATTTATGAAAATAATCGGAATACGCTGATTTTATCATTGTTAGCTTTATTAATATCTATAGGAGTTGGAATTCTCACAGCTCGCTGGATTACTAAGCCAATTATTAAGCTGAAAGATGCCGCAACTGCTTTTGCTAATGGGGAATTTGGGCAAACAATTCCTACACAGAGAAAGGACGAACTAGGTATTTTAACCATAGCTTTTAATAGTATGGCTGGGCAATTGCAAAACGCTTTTGCAACTTTGCAAAAAACTAATTCTTTATTAGAACAGCGAGTTGAAGAACGAACTGCTGAACTCAAAGAAGCTAAAGAAATGGCTGATGCAGCTAATGCAGCTAAGAGTGACTTTCTAGCCAATATGAGCCATGAATTAAGAACTCCCCTCAATGGTATTTTGGGTTACGCGCAAATTTTGCAGCGAGACAAGAAATCTACAGCTAAACAATTAGATGCTTTCAATATTATTTATCAATGTGGTTCTCATTTATTAACATTAATTAATGATATTTTAGACCTTTCTAAAATAGAAGCGCGGAAGTTAGAACTGGTAAATCAAGATTTTCAATTTAATAGCTTTCTCAACAGTATTGTAGAAATTTGTCGCATTCGTGCGCAACAAAAAGATATTGAATTTAGTTATGAAGCTGTGAATAAATTGCCGCAGTTTATCCATACTGATGAAAAACGCTTAAGGCAAGTATTAATTAATTTGTTGGGTAATGCTATCAAGTTTACCGATCGCGGTAGTGTTTTACTGAAAGTCAGTGTTATAAATGAATCAATTCAGGGTAAGTATTGTCTCCGCTTTGAAGTCACAGATACGGGAGTAGGGATGACACCAGAGCAATTAGACAAAATTTTTATACCTTTTGAGCAAGTTGGCGATCGCCAGCGAATGGCTGAGGGTACAGGGTTAGGATTGGCAATTAGTCAGCAGATTGTGGAATTGATGGGTAGTCAAATCCAAGTCAAAAGTACTTTGGGGGAGGGTAGCACCTTTTGGTTTGATGTAGATGTGCTTGCGGCTGCTGAGTGGCGAGAAATTCCGCCGCAAACCTCTACTGAAAACATTATTGGTTATGAAGGCAAACGACAACAAATTTTGATAGTTGACGATCGCTGGGAAAATCGCTCTGTAATCTCCCATTTATTGGGATTACTAGATTTTGAATTAATTGAAGCCAGTAATGGTGCGGAAGGATTAGACAAAGCTATGATACACAAACCAGACTGTATCATTACTGACTTGTCTATGCCTGTGATGGATGGATTAGCAATGGTAGCAAAATTGCGATCGCTTCCCCAATTTCAGCAAACCATAATTATTGCTGCTTCTGCCAGCGTCTTTGATTTTAACCGCCAACAAAGCCAAACTGCGGGTTGCAATGGCTTTCTACCCAAACCAATACAATCTGATGAATTGCTGTCACAGTTGAGCGTTCACTTGGGTTTAACCTGGATTCGCGAAGCCGAGACTGTGCCTATTGTTGTAAATGATACTGCAAATCAGGCGATCGCCTTAGTCTTACCGGATATTCAAGAATTAGAAAATCTGCAATTAGCAGCACGCATGGGTGACATTGACACCCTAGAACAAGCAGCACAGCACCTGATGCAATTAGATCGACGCTACGAGCCTTTTGCCGCGCAATTACTACAACTGCTACAGGAGATGAACGAAAGCGCGATCGTTAAATTTATTCAACAGGCAATAGCGGAGGTTAAATCATGAATTCAACTCAACCCAACCAAATTTTGATTGTCGATGACAATCCCACTAATATTAAAGTTTTATTTGATTGTTTAAAATCAGCAGGATATCGAGTCTTTATTGCGCAAAGTGGCGAGAGTGCTTTAGAAAAATTGGCGGTAATAACTCCAGATTTAATTTTATTAGATGTCATGATGCCAGGAATTGATGGTTTTGAAACCTGCCAACGGCTGAAAAATATTCCTAACAATCAAAATATACCTGTAATTTTCATGACGGCTTTAAATGAAACAGAACATAAAGTTAAAGCTTTTTCTTTAGGTGCAGTTGACTATATTACTAAACCATTTCAACAAGAAGAAGTTTTAGCTAGAGTGAACGTGCATTTACAACTGTGTAACCTGAATCAAGAACTACGCAGTATGAATGAACAATTAGAAAAAAGGGTAGCTCAAAGAACAGCTAGACTGAGTTATACCCTTGAGCAAATGCAAGTTATGCAACTGCAACTAATCCAAAATGAGAAAATGTCAGCCTTGGGTAATTTAGTTGCCGGAGTAGCACATGAAATTAATAATCCCATCAGTTTTGTAGCTGGTAATATTTTTCCTGCTCAAGAATATCTCAAGGATTTATTTAAATTAATTGCATTGTATCAACAAGAATATCCCCAGCCGAGTGCGGTAATCCAAAAAACTATTAAATCTATTGATTTAGAATATATCAAAAAAGATTTTCCCGAACTGCTCAATTCAATGGAAATTGGCATTGAACGGATTACTAATATTAGTCATAGTTTACGCAGCTTTGCTCGTAGTGATACAGCAAAAAAGCAACTATTTGATATCCATGAAGGGTTAGATAGCACCCTGTTAATTCTCAAGCATCGCTTAAAAGCTAATGAGGATCGTCCGGAAATTGAAGTTATTAAAAATTATGGTGAATTACCGCTAATTGAATGTTTACCAAGTCCCATAAATCAAGTTTTTATGAATATTCTGGCTAATGCCATCGATGCTTTAGAAGAGGCGAATCGAGGCAGAAGCTTTGCGGAAATTAAAGCTAAACCAAATTGCATTACTGTGACTACAAATCTCAGTCAGGATGAGCAATATGCAATAATTTCTATTAAAGATAATGGCACAGGTATGCCACAACATATTAAGAAACAAATTTTTGAATATCTTTATACAACTAAAGCTGCTGGGAAAGGTACGGGATTAGGTTTAGCAATCTCCTATAAAATTATTGTTGATGAACATCAGGGAAAAATTGAAGTAAATTCTCAACCTGGTGCATGGTCAGAGTTTATAATTACTATTCCAGTTATGGCAAGTAAAGGAGTGAGCTAGGTAGGTTCGTGAGATTTAAAGATAACTGTCATTTGTCATTTGTCATTTGTCATTGGTAAACCAATTTAAATGATTTTTGCGGCATATCAATATATTCTAAAAACCCAACAAAAACCCGGTAATGTTGGGTTTCGTTCCTCAAACGCCACTCGCCTCAAGCCGGGAAACCCGTCCACGGCGGTGGCTCCCCAACCTACAATTTATCTTTTACTGAACCATATTATAATTTAAATAGTTTTTGCGGCATATCAATATATTCTAGAGGGCATGGCACTGCCATGCCCCTACCATCCGCGTATTTTTTTAAATTGGTATAAGAATTCAATTCTATAGGATTCATATTTGATTTTTGAACAAATACGTAGGGTGTGTTGTCGCGCAGCGCAACGCACCAAACCCCGTAATACGGTGCGTTACACTTCGTGATAACGCACCCTACATATACTTAGATTTTTTCAGAAATCAAATCGGATTCCTATAGGGACTTACTTAATAGTTAATAAATAAAGTAGAGGTGCAATGAGTAAACTTGGTAGTAAAGAAGCGACTCTGATTTGGGTTACTGCCAATAAGTTTAATCCCAATCCGAGAATTGTTAAGCCACCTACACCTGTAATTAATAACAAGCAGGGATGATTGGTTGGGTTGGGTAAGACTTGGATCAACAATCCAGCGATTAGGGAGACAGTACCTTGATATAACAGCAGGATAATGGCGGAAAATCCTACGCCGATACCATAGCTGCTACTAAGTGCGATCGCGCTGATGCCATCCATTGTGGCTTTGAGCATTAATATAGTGTTATTCCCGGTTAAACCATTGTTAAAACTGCCAATTAAAGCCATTGGCCCAACACAAAATAGTAAACTACTAGCAACAAAACCATCTGTAAAATAGTCGCTTCCGGGAAAAAGCGCTTTAATAAAGTCGCCTAAAGAATAGAGTCTTTCTTCTAATTTCCACCACTCGCCTAAAACTCCGCCAACTGCGATCGCAATTAGTCCTAATACTATGCCATCAACGCGAGTATTTTTCACTTGCGTTAAACTACCAGCCATTTGCAAACCAATAAAGATGGTGATTAACGCTACTCCTTGGGTAATTATCAGCTGCATTTTTGCGGGAAGATGCTTCTTTAAAAGAAGTCCGCTAATTGTACCTGCAATAATACTGATAGCATTAATCCAAGTGCCGTTAGTTCGCACCCAAAAATCTAGCGTCACTTTAGTTCACCCCTGATAAAGTTTCATATAGCAATCCTATTTTATATACGCAGAAAAAGGACAAGGGGGACAAGGAAGATGGGTGTTTGTCAGTCCTAAACGGATTGCTATAAATAGGTTGTTAATAAACATTGTATTTTAGCAATCAAGCGAAAAACCAAGTTTATTAGCCTGCATAGTCAGGCTAAGTTTGTATAACCTCAGATAAATGTAGCGCCGAAAATGTTGGGTTTCGTCCCTCAACCCAACCTACGCCAAATCTGTTTTTTGACGCTAACTGAACCGTATTGTGTTATGGATAAGTTGTTAATGAACATTGTATTTTAGCAATCAAGCGAAAAACCAAGTTTATTAGCTTGTCTATGCAGGCTAAGTTTGTATAACCTCAGCCTTCTAGGGTGTAAGTGCAAGATATCAATCTCTATTTTAACTAACATTATCTATTGCGAGAAATTTCATTTACCAGCAAGTCTTTGATGCAGAAATAAAGAATTAATATAGTTAATAAAAATTGGGCAAACTGTAAAATCGGATCTAATCGCCAACCCTGAAAAACAAAGATAAAACCTACAAGCAACATAACACTTGGTACTAATAAAGCTTGCAGCAGATAAATTACAAAAGCTATACCATTAAGGCTACTAGCTCTTCTAAATAGCAAAGTTACCATAAAAAGCATGTAAAATATACCAAAAAGTATATATATTATTCCTAGCAAGCTAGCTATATTCAAACCAAAATTCACTTGCATTAAAATTAAATTATTGATAGGCATAATCTTCTAACCCGGAATTTATATAATTTATTTTGCTACAAAATTAAATAAGTTCGTAGTCAGATTTTACTACGAACTTATTTAGATTAATGAATTTAAAATGCCTCCAGGTCAATCTGAAAAATTAAATTGAAATTTGTTTTCTCAACAAAGTATTTTCTTAAATCTAAGAACAAAGCTAGCTCTCACAGATTGAATTTACCGCTAATTAATAGCGATAATTCTTGCTGTGCGGACATAATTTGATTTTTAATTTTGATTTCTTTAACACAGTTTTGTGAAATTTTCAACCTCCATCAAGCTTATCTTTTCTTGGGTGGGGGAGAATTTCGTTGCGGAGGCATTTCTGCTCGCAGTTCTTGTCTGCCATTGGTAACAATTCGCAACATATCTTTAAGATCCTGTTCAATACCTTCTAGGACGCTATCAGCATATTGATCCGCACCATTTTCTATTTCTTGAGCTTGAGCGATCGCAGCTTGTCGCATTTCTTCTAACTCTTGCATACAAGCACGGCGCTTTTCCTCAATTTCTGCCAGAGTTTCTTGCATCATGGCGTCGCATTCTTGTTGCACTTGTCGTCTTAGCTGTTCAGCTTCGCGTTCTGCCTGCTTGATAATATCGCTTTCCGCCAAGATTTGAGCGCGTTTCGCTTGCGCCGCCTCAACAACTTGCTGGCCATATTCTTCAGCTTCCAGCAAAATTTCCTCTTTTTGATCGAGGATTAATCCTGCTTCTTGAAAAACTGATGGTAAAGAAGCCCGAATAAAATCGAGCTGCTCTAACAGCTTTTCATCATCAACTAAAGTGCGTCCCGTTAGGGGAATGCGGAATCCACTAACGATAATATCCTCGAGACGAGCGAGTTCCTCCTGAAGATCTATGGTTCCCGCTCCTTCGGGATAGTCTTCAGAGGGGAGATTGTTTCCGTTGCGATCGGGTTCAACATTGGAGAGTTGTGGTTGTAGCATTGGTATATTTCTAAAGCAACGTGTGGGGGAACGAGATGATCGACAGAGCCACCAAACCTTGCAATCTCTTTTACCACACTACTACTTAAAAAACTATACTCATTGGAGGTGGCTAGAAAAACAGTCTCTATTTGGGTAGAAAGAGTTTTATTAGTATGAGCCATCTGCAGCTCAATTTCAAAGTCGGAAACTGCTCTTAAACCCCTTAATAAAACTTGTGCTTGTCGTTTTTGAGCATAGTTGACTGTCAAACCATCAAAGCTATCTGCTTCAACATTAGGTAAATGTTGTGTAGATAGACGAATTAGCTCTAGCCTTTGCTGTACGGTAAACAACGGTGTTTTATTGGGGTTGCGCAGAACAGCCACAATTACCCCATCATACAATCGGCTAGCCCGTTGGATGATATCCAGATGTCCCAAGGTAATCGGATCAAAGCTACCAGGGTAAATAGCAATCACCAGTACCTCCGCGCCGAGGAAGCCCCTAGTTTTAGACATAGGGGTAAGGTATGAGCAAATTTATGCGCCGTCTCAAAATACATAACTGTAATAATCTTCGATGCATCAAAGTGATGTAGGTGATTATATCGGAACCTGTTGATAAACCTATTACATCTCCGAGAAATATTATTTTTGTTAGAGAAATTAACGATACTAAGTAATTATTAGTAACTACGTATATTTATCGTTAGGCTAGGGATTAGGGGCTAGGGGCTAGGGGCTAGGGATTAGGGGCTAGGAGAGATTTGTATGTTTGGTTGTGAGATTTTTTCGTGATTAGCTGACTAACAGATAGGTTTTTACCGCAAAGCAAAACCTGCTCTAATTAGTTATATACTCAAAGCCCCTGGTTTCTTGTTTTATGATGGGAAACTGCTCAGGCTGATTAATAATTTTAGTTATCTAGCTAGGTACTTTTGCATGGCACTGGATATTTCCACTTTGCCTTTGGCATTTCAATTTACTTCTCCAGGCCCTGAGATCTGGAAAATAGGGCCAATAACTATTCGCTGGTACGGCTTATTAATCGCCTCAGCAGTGTTAATTGGTGTCAGTCTTTCGCAGTATTTGGCAAAGCGTCGGAATGTTAACCCAGATTTACTCAGCGATTTGTCAATTTGGTTGGTAATTGGGGCAATTCCCGCAGCTAGGTTATATTATGTTTTGTTTCAATGGTCAGAATATGCCCAGCACCCAGAACGAATTATCGCGATTTGGCAAGGGGGGATTGCGATTCATGGCGCGATTTTGGGCGGTTTGGTTGCAGCTTTAATCTTTGCCAAACTCAAGCAAGTTTCTTTTTGGCAACTAGCAGATTTAGTAGCGCCTTCACTGATTTTAGGGCAGGCGATCGGGCGGTGGGGAAATTTTTTCAACTCGGAGGCCTTTGGCGACCCTACCAATTTACCTTGGAAGTTATATATCCCACTAGAACGCCGTCCCCCAGAATTTATTAATAATGAATACTTTCATCCCACATTCCTCTATGAATCTTTGTGGGATTTAATGGTGTTTGCCTTGCTGATAACTTTGTTTTTTCGCAGTTTGCAAGGAAAACCACGCTTAAAGATAGGTACGTTATTTCTCACTTACTTGGCAGCTTACAGCTCAGGACGCTTGTGGATTGAAGGGTTGCGGACTGATAGCTTAATGCTAGGCCCTTTAAGGATGGCTCAAGTTGTAAGTTTAATTGGGATTACTTTAGGATTAGCCGGATTAGCTTGGCTTTATTTAGCGAAACGCCCTTTACCAGATGTCGTTTCTACCCCCAGGAGTAACGGCGCGATTGGGGAATAAGCAGATAGGGAGACGCGGATAGGCGGAGATTAAAAGACAGGGGAATATAACCAATGCCCCATGCCCAATGCCCAATGCCCAAAAATAAAAAATGCCCCAGAGGATTCTCCAGGGCTTAACCAGGGTGCATCTACCATTACTCTCTACTAGAGGAATAGAGATTATCCGGAAAGACACTGAAAATTTATCAAAATTTTTTTTTGCAGAGTTAAAGTCTATGCTTTTATGAGTGAATTTACTGCTAGAACATGTGAGCCAAAAACCTTGCAGCCTCTAGAACCCAGGGTTTACATTGTGGGTGCTGGGCCTGGAGATCCCGATTTATTAACGGTGAAGGCACAAAAACTTCTGGCTGTAGCGGATGTGATTTTATTTGCGGACTCTTTGATCCCTGTACAGATTTTAGAGCTTTGTCGCCAAGATGCGGAGATTATTCGGACGGCGAATAAAACTTTAGAAGAGATTGTACCTTTAATGGTGGAGCGGGTGCGATCGCAAAAATCTGTGGTTCGTCTCCATTCCGGTGATCCCAGTCTCTACAGCGCCATACACGAGCAAATGTACCTGCTATCACAGGCGAATATCTCTTTTGAAGTTATCCCCGGTATCAGCGCTTTTCAAGCCGCAGCAGCTAAATTACAAGTAGAATTAACTGTACCGGGTTTAGTGCAAACTATTATTCTCAGCCGTATCAGTGGACGTACTGAAGTCCCCGCTAGTGAAGAATTAGCCACACTCGCCGCACATCAAGCTAGCCTGTGCTTATATTTGAGCGCCCGTCATGTAGAAGATGCGCAAGCCAAATTATTAGAACATTATCCCAGCGACACCCAAGTAGCAATTTGTTTCCGTGTCGGCTGGCCTGATGAAAAAATTCGGGTGGTTCCGTTGAATGAGATGGCTGACTGTACCCGCAAAGAACAGCTAATACGCACCACACTTTACATTATCAGTCCGGCACTTTCAAAAGCAACAGGGCGATCGCGTTTATATCATCCCGAACATCAACATTTATTTCGATCGAGTCATTAGTTATGGGGCATTGGGCATTGGGCAACTCGTCGCCGCCCAAAAATTCATCTCATCACTCGTCCTTCGGACGCTCGTGAGAGGCTTCTTTTTGTTTAAGCTAAATACTGTTGACCGTTGACCGTTGTACAGACAATGGTTATCGCGTCTCTACTGACCATTGACTATTGACTGTTGACTTTGGACTATTAAATTTTTGACTATGCCATTAATTAAAGTACAAACTTCTGTATCTGCGCCGGAAAAAGCTGAAGTTGAGGCGATGCTATTAAGCTTATCGGCTAAATTAGCAAAGCATTTGGGAAAACCAGAATCTTATGTAATGACGGCTTTTGAACCGGGAATTCCGATGACATTTGCTGGGACTACAGACCCGGTTTGCTACATTGAAATTAAAAGTATTGGCTCAATGAAACCTGACCAAACTCAAAGTATGAGTCAGGATTTTTGTCAAGAAATTAATCAATCTCTCGGTGTAGCAAAAAATCGCATTTACATTGAATTTGCTGATAGCAAAGGTGCAATGTGGGGTTGGAATGGGACAACATTCGGTTAGGGAACTCCAAAAAATCAATCATACCAATTGTAGGGGCGGGGTTACCCCGCCCCTACGAGTCGCGGGTTTGGTAAGTTTTTAATGATTGCAATATTTTTTCATTTGCTCGTAAGCTATTCTGCTTTTAAGTTCACAATCCATTGTGAGGGCTGTTAACAGCCCATAAAGTAGTTATGCAATTTAGACTCGCCTTAGCTGATCTTTTTCTTTTTTGGTCTACTCCAGGATTGAACCAGAAGATATAGGATAGAGATTCTAGCATCAACTGGCGATCGCTTATGTCTGTTACACCGCTCATTTCTTCTGTTGAGTTAAATTCCCCATTATTAGGTGCTTCTGTAGCTGAATTGACTGCTTGGGTACAGCAGCAAGGACAACCTGCTTATCGAGGTAAGCAGCTACATGATTGGCTTTATCATAAAGGTGTGCGATCGCTAGCTGATATTTCTGTTTTCCCTAAACAATGGCGTGGCGAAGTCGCAGATATCCCCGTTGGGCGTTCGACAATTCATCACCGCGCTGTTGCTGCTGATGGCACAATTAAGTATCTCTTGCAACTTGCAGATGGGCAAATTGTGGAAACTGTGGGGATTCCCAGCGATAAGCGGTTAACTGTCTGTGTTTCTACCCAGGTGGGTTGTCCGATGGCTTGTGATTTCTGCGCTACGGGTAAAGGTGGTTACAAGCGCAATTTAGCCCGTCATGAAATTGTCGATCAAGTATTGACGGTACAAGAAGATTTTCAGCAACGAGTCAGCCATGTGGTATTTATGGGCATGGGTGAACCGTTGTTAAATACTGAGAATGTTCTCGCAGCGTTAAGATCCTTAAATCAAGATGTCGGAATCGGACAGCGATCGCTTACTGTTTCTACTGTGGGAATTCGCGATCGCATTCGTCAGTTAGCCCAGCATAATTTACAAATTACTCTCGCTGTCAGTCTCCACTCGCCTCATCAAGAACTCCGACAACAGCTAATTCCTAGCGCCCGTTTCTACCCCATTGAAGATTTATTGGCAGAATGTCGGGAATATGTGGAAATTACTGGCCGCCGCGTCAGTTTTGAATACATACTTTTAGCGGGAGTGAATGATTTACCAGAACATGCTTTAGAATTAGCCAAACGCTTGCGCGGTTTCCAAAGCCACGTGAATCTGATTCCTTATAATCCCATTCAAGAAGTCGATTATAAACGCCCTAGTAGCGATCGCATTCAAGCTTTTGTTAATGTCTTAAAGCAGCAATTTATTGCTGTCAGCGTGCGTTATTCCCGTGGTTTAGAAGCTGATGCGGCTTGTGGACAATTGCGATCGCAGAAATTAGGGCAGTAGGCAGAATTTTTAGGGACTTCCAAATAAAAAATATTCCAATCATTAACTTACCAAACCCGCAACTCGTAGGGGCGGGGTAACCCCGCCCTACAATTTGGCATAATTTATTTTTTGGAATTCCCTGAACAATCATAAATATCAATATAAAAAGCGTTGTGTTAACCACACAACGCTTTTTGAATGATACCAATTTAAATATTATTTGCCGCACATCAATATATTCTATAGGGCATGGCATTGCCATGCCCCTACAATCTGTCACATTGTTTCTGCCAAATATTCAGGCTATCTAATAGCGAAAAAATTTGATGAAAGAGGCGCAAATAACGGGAGCATCCCAAATGTGCAAAAACGCCCTCACCCTATAAGGGTGGGGCTAGAAATACGAAGCCTGCCTTCGCAGGCTATCAAACTTTTAGCCTGCGAAGGCAGGCT
>NZ_JACJQG010000065.1 GCF_014696435.1 Calothrix anomala FACHB-343
GTTATGTTCATTGGCTTGAGGAGATGATGTTATGTTGACTATTTTAGGCTTTTTAGAATTACTCTAACCAAATATGTAAAGTTTTGTATCGAGATTCAACATTTCTGGTTTTGTCCATAATAAACCAGCAAAAGCTTGTCGCTGTACTTGGCGAATATCTGCTGATAAATTATTCGCAGAAATAAATTGATAAAATTCGTCGGCTTCTTGCTGACGCAACTGTAATGTGGTATCAAATTCTTCAGCTAAAGGTTCTGCTAAATCTGGAATATCAGACAATCTTAGGCGAATAATTTGCGTTTCTCCTGCGCCAATTTCTAATTGGTAATGGGTTGCTGCTTTTGTACCTGTTTGGCTGGGATTGACTGCTTGCTGATCGCCGTGAATAATATAGTCGTTAATTCCATCTTTGACATAGGGAGAATGATTTTTCACTCCAAATAAACGCTGGGAGTTAGTTTCATTTTCAGTAAATAAAACATTGTGGCAATTTTCAAAGTAAAGCCAGCGATTGCCTAAAGAAGGGTGAGATGCATGAATAACATTAGCAGCATGGCTTAAAATTGGCTTTTGGCTGTCACTTTGCCAAGACCAAGTATTACGAAACCAGACTGTAGGTAATATATGCAGGGTTTTAGCTGACGCAGCCCGATTGACAATGCTAATTTGAATGAGAATATCTTCGGGTGAATGTTTGGCATATTCGACAAACACATCAAAGTATTCATGATGATCAAAAATGCCTGTATCGACTAATTCAAATTCGGGTTCGTCGTAGCCCCGACGCTGATTTTCTGCTACTAATTTTTGGTAGGGAAATGCTTTTTGGGGATATTTATAAAGGTATTTCATGTAGGCATGAGAGGGAGTATTGTCAAGATAAAAGTAATATTCTTTGACATCTTCCCCATGATTACCTTCTGGCCCAGATAGCCCAAATAGCCGTTCTTTGAGAATGGGATCTGCACCATTCCAAAGTGCGATCGCAAAACACAACCGTTGATGATTATCACTAATACCCGCAATTCCATCTTCACCCCAACGATAGGCGCGAGAACGAGCCTGTTCGTGGGGAAAATAATCCCAGGCTCTACCATCTGTACTGTAATCTTCGCGCACTGTTCCCCATTGGCGATCGCTCAAATAAGGCCCCCATCTGCGCCAATAGGCTTCACGGTTGCGGTCTTGTTCCAGTCTGTTTTGTTCTGCGGTCATGTTTTTTACTCTTTTTGCTAGTTTTATTTACGCAGACCAAGCTTCTCGAAAGTCAGCGTATAGCGTTAGTCCACCATCAATAAATAGGGTTTGTCCAGTAATATATGCAGCTTCATCGGAGGCTAAAAAAGCTACCACCGCCGCCATTTCCGCCGCAGTTCCCGCACGACCCATTGGAATATGACTTTCCACAACAGCTTTCTTTTCGGGGTCGTTTACCCAATCTTCGTTGATGGGGGTGATAGTTGCGCCTGGTGCGATCGCATTCACGCGAATACCTCGGTTTGCATATTCCAACGCCAGAGTTTTAGTCATATTTTCCATCCCACCTTTGCTGATGGAGTAACTAATATACATCGGTCGGGGAATAATTTCGTGAACGCTGGAAATATTAATGATGATTCCCGGTTGATTTTGCGAGAGGAATTGTTTAATTGTTTCCCGCGCACAGATATAAGCACCACGCAGATTTACTCCAATGACTCGATCAAAGTCTTCAGTCTTGATTTCATGGGATGGACATTCAGTTTGAATGCCAGCATTGTTGATTAAAATATCAATACTGCCGAATTTGTCCACTACAGTGTTGACCATTTCGATAATGTCGGATTCCTGAGACACATCACCCTGTATCAATAGAGATTGAACGCCGCAATTATCGATATCGCCACAGGCTTTTTCCATAGCCATTTCCTCAGTATCTTCCGCAGCTTCGGGACTTTTGCGGTAATTAATCGCAATATTGCAACCTTCTTGCGCCAAACGAATAGCAACAGCTTGTCCAATTCCCGAACTTGCACCTGTAATCAAGGCGTTTTTACCTTTTAATCCTTTCATGGCATTTTTTCCTATATATGAATCAACTAATTTCTAGGACTTACGCACCGAACATCAAAACCCTCACAAGGGTGGTCAAAAGTCAAAAGTCAATGGTCAAAATTCAGGTTTTGGACTATGGACTATTGACCATTGACAAAAAGCATGAAAAATATCTGACACTGCGTAAGTCCTAATTGCTATGAATCTTTTTTTATCTAGTAATCCGGAGAATTTTGTCTTGCTGTGCTGGACAATTCCCCCGTCCATCACAGTTACTAGTTGTGACATATAATTCACCATCTGGCCCCATAATCGCCTCGCGCAGTCGTCCATATTGACCTTGTAAATACACCTCATGACGCTCGACTTGTTGGGGAGATTGGGGGTTGAAGGCGACACGTTGCAAATGTTGGGAACGCAGAGTTGCAATAATTAAGCTACCCTTCCATTCCGGAATAGAATTGCCAGTATAAATTGCTGCTCCCCCAGGCGGTAAAGCTTCGCGCCACACCATCGACGGCGTTACCAACCCTTCCCCTGCTTCGCAACGATAGATAGTAGGCCAGCCAAGGTTATCACCTGCTCTTGCTAAACTGAGTTTATCGTGACCTCTTCTACCCAATTCACCGCTAGGGCCGTGGTCTGTTACCCATAGAGTTGATGTATCACGCCAATCAAACCCCTGAGTGTTGCGAATCCCACTGATATATACAGGACTTTTCCCAAAAGGATTGTCTTGGGGTACTTGTCCGTCAGGAGTCACCCGCAGAATTTTTCCAGCCAGGCTATTAACATCTTGGGAACTTTGCGGTTCTCTCGCATCGCCAGTTCCAATGTAAAGCATTCCATCGGGGCCAAAGCGAATCCGACCACCGTTGTGAAATTGCGCTACAGGAATATTATCAACAATTACCCGATCTGCTGAAGCACTAAGTCCGTCTTGAGATAATCGCCAGCGTTCAACACGATTCACCTGCGATCCATTTCTATCTGCGGTATAGTACAAGTAGAAAAATTTGTTTTCAGCAAAATTGGGATGAGTTGCAATTCCCAGTAACCCATCTTCACCCGTCTCCGTGACTTTGATAGTAGCTACTGGTTTAGGAATCAGTTTTCCACCCTGCACTAGGCGAACTCTTCCCGGTCTTTCCGTAACTAACATATCTTGATTGGGTAAAAAAGCAATTCCCCAAGGAACTTCTAAACCTGTTACTACTTCTTCAGCCTTTAGCTTTACCTGTCCCTGGGAACCGAAGCCACTGTCTACTAAAGTACAGGTTTGATTATTACTCCCAGTTTGTTGGCTGACTGGTTGGGCTGTTTGTGTTTCTTGATTATTAATATTTGTGGAATCAGTTGTAGGTAAGTTACAAGCTGAAAGTCCTAATAATACCATACTAAAAAGTAATTTTCTTGTAAGAGTATTTGTCCTTTTCATAATTTATTCTCTGCCAAAAATAGCCTTTTGCATGGTTGAGGAAATTGCTCATTAATTGAGTTGGTTCTATAATGAGTTGCAAATTTAAGAATATTAATTAAATTAGCAACTTGAATTTTTCAGCACAATGAACACCATGATAATATAGTTTGTCTGTACCCAAATTTTATTGCATCTACCCATAGACCGAATTAGAAAAATTTGCCTTGAATATTCGGGACTTCCAGAAAGTAAATTATCCAGCGATAGGATATTTTTTTTGAGAAGTCCCTTGTTCGCGACCTATTTATGATTGCTGTAGGTACATTTAACCAGAATTTATCTAGAGATATATCCTTAACGCATCACGATATTTCGTTGAGAATTTGGTGTCTGTATAGTTATTTCATCTGTTACTTGACGGTATTGTAACCAAGCGAATAAAGCAGCAGTACCCAGAAAAATTAAAGTTATACTGGCTACAACTTGCAGCATGATACTGTAACGCATAATCAAAATTAAGGAAATGTAGATTTTGGGTTTTGGTAATCAATTGAAATGGGAATTTTTTCGCCAAAATTCTCCAATCAACCAACTAGGAATGTCGGCTAACGCTATAAAATAGCAACCTGTGAATTAAGTTAAACAAGGTTGTAATGTTCCATGTGAATATTAGTCACAGGTACATCCAACTTGTGTAAAGCTTTTTCAACTTCATTCATCATTTTTGGTGCAGCACAAATAAAGTAATTGCGAGTCGCAGGACGTTTAGGAATATAGCGTTCTAGCAGTTGTTGATCGACATATCCATTTTCGCCTGACCAATCTTCTGGAGGTTTGCGAAGAACGTGGATAACTGTCAGGTCTAATTTGTCTTTTAAGGCGTCAATCTCTTCTCGGTAGGTTATATCATCCCAAGTTGTACTCGCATAAATTAAGAGTAGAGGGCGCTCGTCTTGACGTTCTGCTAAAGTAAAAAGCATACTGATAATTGGTGTGATCCCTATCCCTCCAGCAATCAAGACAAATCCAGCTGTATTCTCATAGAGGTCTGTAGTAAACACGCCATAGGGGCCATCGAGGAAGGCTTTAGTACCTGGTTTGACATCCTTAATTGTGTTGGTGAAATCTCCTAAAGCCTTAATCCCAAATTCAATGCGATCGCGTTTTTCGGCACTGGAAGCAAAAGAAAATGGATGTTCCCGCATTCTAAACGGCGATATTTCCAAAGTCAGCCAAGCAAATTGGCCTGGTTGGAAAGTAATTCCATCATGTCCTCTAGGACGCAAAACCAAATTCCAGACATTACCTCTTTGGGGAATAGCAGCTTCCACTAAGTAGGGTTTTTTCTGCATAAAATAAGGTTTAACCAACCTGACATAAATCAACAGCCACAACGCCGTTATTGCAATAGCAGTCCAGATTAACGCTTTCCAAAACAGCCCTAAGTAGTTACCTACACCCAATGCATGTCCTAAACCAAATGCAACGATAATCACAGCTAAAATGCCATGAGCTATACGCCAAGGTTCATAGGGAATATTCAATTTTTGCCGCCAAATTGAGGTGACAATAATTGCAATTAGCGCCAAAGTAGCTATTACTGCTGCCCTTGCTCGCCACGGTGCTTGGATAAAATTTAATAGTTGTAGTGTCTCTGGATTATGAATGAATAGAACTATGGGATGAGCCAGGATAAAAAAGAATGCAACTATGGAAGTATAGCGGTGAAACTGAAGAATTAAGTCAACACCATAGGAGGCTTCGATGCTTTTAATCCTAGCAGTTAAGGCAAACTGCATTGCCATCATTGCTAAACCAATAAAACCCAAAGCAGCAGACAATTCTAACCAAAAACTACGTTCATCACTGGGTGTCGGTGGGTATAAAAGTAAGATGAATAGAGGGAAGAGAATAATTAAAATATATGCTACTATCCAAGATACCCCGATAACTACAGGATTTTTCATCAATAAACTTCTCATCAGCCCATACCTCTAAACTTTTTGTTGCAATCCAGCTTGCGATCGTCTGTTAATTTCTGTCCAATTCACCACATTCCACCAATTATTGAGATACTCAGGACGGCGATTTTGATATCTCAGGTAATATGCATGTTCCCAGACATCGTTACCCATAATTGGGTATAAACCATCCATGATTGGGCTATCTTGATTAGCTGTAGTTACTATTTGGAGTTGATTTTGGGCATTACGCACCAACCAAACCCATCCACTACCAAATCTGTCTCCACCTGCTTCATTAAATTGTTTTCTAAAAGCGTCAAAACTACCAAAAGTTTGATTTATTTGTTGGGCTATTTCTCCTGTTGGTTGTCCACCACCATTAGGACTCATAATTTGCCAAAAAATTGTATGGTTGAGATGACCACCACCATTGTTGCGCACCGTCTCCCGAATATCTTCTGGGATATTATTTAAGTCGCGCAGCATTGCTTCGACACTTCTATTTTTCAGTTCTGGATGCTTTTGTAAGGCTTCATTGAGATTATTAACGTATGTAGCATGGTGTCTGTCATGATGCAGTTTCATGGTTTCTGCATCAATAGCTTTTTCTAGTGCGTTATAAGCGTAAGGTAATTTTGGTAGCTGTGCGGGAGTAGCAGTTAATTCTCTATCAGGATATGCTACCGGTGGAGAGTTGGTAGTTAGAGGAGTTTGTTGTGTTACAGGTGAGACAGTAGCAGTTGGTGACTCTGTAATTTGGTTTTCTTGACAAGCAAATAGTACAGACACCAAAAAAATTCCGGCGATAAACAAAACAAATTGTTGTCGTAAAAATTTTGTCAGCATAGATTTTATCCAATTAAAAGTTGATACTTCTCGTTTATTGCATAACTCCAAATACAACAATTCCTGTTCAGGTAAGCGGTGCGATTAATCTTAGGAGTATAGAGTTAATAATTGCCAAGGAAATTGAGCCAAGCAAAGCACTCCAAAAACCGTATCTGAGACGAAAACCAGGTACGATCGCAGCTGATAAAGCAAAGATAATCGAATTGAGAATAAAAAAGAATAAGCCTATGGTAATGATAATGAATGGCAAGGTGAAAAAGGTTAAAACTGGCAGTAATAGAGCATTTAAGATGCCAAAAACTGCGGCGGTAATTAATGCTTTCCCAAAATTGTCTATTTCTACGCCTATTGGTAGTCGAGAAATAATCAAAAAACTGATAGCTGTGACTACCCAAGTAATAATCAGCCCAACCATAAAATACACTTGTGAACAATATTTTGATTATGAGCGATAAATGTGAAGAGAAAGTGACTGCTTTATCCTGCTCACTGTACCCCGTCGGGAGAAAGTGCTGCTCGATTACCAAAATGAAATATGCTGTTATTCAAGCGAACTTGATATAGGTTGTAGATTAAATTAACAGATTTCTCAATTTCTTTGAGTGGTGATTTATGTTTCAACGAGTTTTGATTTGCACAGATTTTGCGGATGGTTTGCATCGGCTCACAGGTTTTGTTTCTAGTCTGGCGCTGGCGGGGATGAAACAAATAGTATTTCTCCACGCTGTTCCCTTGTGGGAAAAAGGCATTATCCCACGAGTTGATAATGAAAAAATAGAACAAGCTCAAACTCGTTTGGCAAAAACTCTTGGTGAAAGTTCTACCGATGTAGAAGTAAAAATAGAAGTTTTATCGGGTAAGTCTGTTGATATTATTCTCAAGGTTGCCCAAAATTACCAGTCTCAATTGATTATACTGGGTTCTCAAAGCCGCAATTTACTCACTGAAAAATTAGTGGGCAGTACAATGGCTGATTTATCTCACAAAACAACAATTCCGTTGCTGGTGCTACGTCCTCAATTAATTTCTACTTATACTGCTGAGGAATTAACACTTCGATGTCAGCACCTTTTCCGTTCTTTACTACTCCCCTATAACGGAACTCCAGCTGCGAATTATTTAGTGCAACAGGTAAAGCAATTAGCGCAACAACAATCCGCTCGCTATGTTCAAGCTTGTACGCTATGTTGGGTATTAGAAACTACTGGTAATCGCTCACTACCGCAGAAAATTTCACCGCAGCAGGCGCAACAAAGCTTATCTGAGATAAAAACTGATTTAGAAAAGCTAAATTTACAAGTAGAGACAGAAGTGCGCGAAGGATCTACGGTAACGCAGATTTTAGAGGCGGCGACAATGGCAGATATTAGCGCGATCGCATTATCTTCAGCAACAATCGGTACAGCCCAAGAATGGCTAATTTCCAGCTTTGCTGCTGAATTATTGCGTTTTAGCTGGTATCCCGTACTCTTTTTTCCACCCCAACGTCGCTAAACCTGTTATCGATACCAGAAAAAAGATAAAGGCAATTTAGGGTAACCTTTTAGTTGGCGTAGAAGGCACATTTTGCTGCAGACAAGGTTACCCTTTTTATCTAATTACCAGGAAATGCCATAGTACTGAGCAAGGCATTTTCTGCTTGTCGCGAATCTAACCGAGTATGTTGCACTACAATCGGTACATCGGAGGTAATAACACTGGCAAAATCAGTATCATGCGGGATCGGTTCTGGATCTGTCAAATTATTAAAGCGGATATGCTTTGTACGTTGTGCAGGAACAGTTACCAGGTAAGGGCCAACAGGGTCTTTATCACTGTAATAAATCGTAATTTCTACATGGGCGTCCTTGACCCCAGCATTAAGAATACACACAGTTTCATGACTGATAAACTGAGGTTCCGGCCCGTTGCTGTATGGAGGAATGTAACCTTCAGCGATCGCCCAACAAGTACGTCCAATTGACTGATTCATCGAAAATCTCCTGGTAAATACCGCACTTTTCTACGTGATGTCTTTCGCTGTGACATCTAAGGAAAACCTATGCTTGTCAAGATACTGAAGGTACTACCAACAGCCTCATCAGCACTGGTTTGTTCTCTAAAATTATACAAACTGCCTACATCGTATAAATCGAAACAAATTTAAAGAATTTCTGATGTGAAATCCCAAAAAAACAGGTTTGTAAAAAACCAAACAGTATTGTTTATTTTTGCTTCTATCTACAGACAGAATTTTACTAATAAATGCCTTGTGTTCGTGATGACAGCAGATGCAAATCTAGCTAACTCAATCATTAAAAATAAATGTGATTAAAATGTGACTGCCAAAAAAATTCTCAATATCCTAAAAACTCTATTCTGCTTCTGAGGGAATACTCAAGGGTAGCGATCGCACTTATCCGTTACTGCGTCAAAAACTTTAGTTTGTAGATGCGTTGTCTAAATTGTTCGGCTCTTTGCTGGTTCGGGATTTCTGCTACCAAAGTTTCTATAAGTTGTTTTGATGTTATCTGGGGGTAATTATCTAAAGTATCTTTGAGAATTACACTACCAAAAGGCCCAACAAAACTATTTAGTTCTCGCCGACAATTTTCTAAAAATTCCGGATCGCTAATCGCCGGATATATGTCCAAGAGTTCCTGGGGATTTTGAGAAGTTTGCAGTTTTTTTGGGTTAGGTTCTACAGGAAGGTTAATCCGACTGCTAAATTCTTTTGCTCGTTGAGAATCAGGAATTGCCGCAGTTAGCACTTCAATAAATTCCTTTGGTGCTATCTGTGGATTTTCTTGCAAAGTGTGTTTCATCAAAAAACTAGCAAAAGGCCCGACAAAACTAGCTAATTCTCTTTGACAATATTCCCAGAATTCTGAGTTGAAAGCAACAGGGGTTTGTGTTGGTAATTTGTTAGTTGCTTCAATCTCTTGTTCAAGGCTTGGTTTATGTTGATCTAATACAATCAATTCCTCTGGAGATTGATGAGAAATTGCTGTTGGTTTTTGTTGTGGTTGAGAAATATTATTTTGTGTAGTTGGTGCTGACTGATTATCATTTATGTTATCAGATAATGTAATTGAATTCTTATTCAATGTGACAATAATTTCTCTAGCTGATTGGTAGCGATCGCTTGGCACTTCTGCCACCATTTTGTCTAGGATGTTAGCGAAATAGTCACTGACTTTGGTATGATAACGCCATTGCCAGCAAAAAGTTCTATCCATCAGCATAGATGGTATTTTTCCAGTCAAAAGCACTATTGCACAAACACCAAGTGCGTAGATATCGCTACAAGGATAGCATTTTCCCAAACGCAGTTGTTCTGGTGGCGAATAGCCAATTTTTCCCACTATTGAATTGCCAACTGAGTAATGATAATTGGCAGAATTACCAGCGAAAATTTGAGTAATTTTTTCCTTAACTACTCCAAAGTCAATTAGCACTAGCTGAGATTGGTTCTCAGGAAGCATGATATTTTCTAGGGAAATATCGCGATGAACAATATCGCGATCGTGGATATATTCCAAAACTGGCAATATATTTAATAGCCATGCTTTCACTTCTGCTTCTGAAAATGCCTTTTTTGTGTGAGTGAGACGTTCATGTAAAATTTGGGCAAAATTTTTACCATCAATATATTCCTGGACAATAAATAGCCGTTCATTTTCTGTCAACCAAGCTAAAAATTTGGGAACTTGAGGATGTTGAATTTGGTATAAAACTTTTGCTTCGCGCTCAAATAGTTCTCTAGATTTACGAATTAGCTCTTCTTTGGAGGTTGTTGGTACAAATTCTTTGACAACGCAAGGTTCACCAAAACGTTGCGTATCAATTGCTAAATAGGTTCGACCAAATCCTCCTTGACCAAGAAGTTTCTGAATCAAATAACGATTATTGATTAAAGTGCCTAATTTAATTTCTGGTTTCATTGCTATATTCTAATTATTTTATTCATATATTTTTAGATAACTTCGTCATTAATCATACCGCAGTTCAAAAGTTTTAAGTGCTAAAGAACTGTTGGGAGATGTTTGAGATTATCGAATTTGAGATTTCAAATTTTGGCTTGAGGAAATTTTCCGGGAAAATCCTAAATCCAAAATTGGGTTACTTTAATTTATACCGTCAAACATGAGCAACTTATGCAGAGAACAGGCTGTTAACTGCGTTCCTACCAGAAAATTCATTGTGAGTATATAATAGTATTTGATTTTTAAAATCAGTAAGAGTCTATTTCCTTCTTGCCTGTTCCCTCCCGACACAAATAATTTCAGCAATTAAATCGGATTAATATATATCAAGTTGGAGTATAGGTATTTTAAAAAAGCAAGATTTCGCGTTCAAAGTTTTCTGGAGTCGGTTCTGTCTCCCAAACTAATCCTTCTTGTTCTTCACCTAAAGCAATTTCAATGTAAATACTTTCTACAGCAGTTTTAGCTTGTACTTGGTTACCATCAAAAGGCTGTAAATCTTCTGTCAAAATTCTCAATTTAAATCCGCTGGGAATCATCTGTCCCCTAGTTGCATTTCGCAGTTCAAAGCGCCATACTCGATTTTCAATGTTACTTTTAGGCTGGACGCGCAATTCGTATTGTTGTCCAGCAATGGTTATTTTGCGTACTAAAGTTGGTAATGTGAATGCTGGCGCGGAACTCCTAGCACCAGCATAATTGATTTGTGAATCGATACTAGCCCAACCAAATTTTTGAGCAAAATCGGATACACCTGTTTGCAACCATTGGGAAATCGACCATTGTTGTTGTTGTCCTTGGCGTTGTTCATACAATCGCTGTCTCCAACCGCCATGTTCTAAGATTGCTCCCCAGGTGGAAAAGGGTACTGCTAAACGTGGTAAAATTAATTCTGGATTTCCTAGTCGTTGCAGTAAGTTTTGCACTTGAGCGATCGCTAATTCTGGTAACGGTGCAATTTCCTCAGGACGGGTTGCTTCGTCTGGACAGATTTGACTCGCCATCCATAAGATATTCAGGTGAGAAATCAAATCTGCACCATCTAAACAATAGGCGCGATCGCTTGCATCGTAACTACCCATACTTTTCAAGAGAATTTGGGTAGTGTATCCCCAAATGCGGATATAACCCTCTTCTACGTTAACTTGTACTGCTAGATAATAATCTGCTGTCCAACTGGGAATATCCACCCACTCTTGGGGAACGCGCAGTTCGCTTAAATCCATTGCTTCCGATGGAATTAAGACTAAGCGTTTACCTTCCCAAGAAATCCCTACGCCGTTGACTACTTCCCAAATGCTGGGTAAAGTAGCAAGATTTGGAAAAACAGCCGCATTGGGAGCATATTCTGTTTGTAGCCACGGTAAAAAGGTATTTAAGCTCAAGCGGTTAAGATATGCTATCCAACACCGATTATTGCTAGAAAATCCTTGACTTTGCTGCCAAATTTGGTTTTGTTCGGCTTCGGGAATTTCTAACCACAAATGTGTAGGGTTGATTAAATTGACTGTGCTGGAATCAAACATTTTAATTTATACTACTCCAACTAAGATGAGGAAGGATGATAGTAAGCTTTTAACCATTCCTCTAAAACTGTGCTGATATAGTTAAGTAGCAGCGAGTTTAGAGAAATATGCAGTGATTCCTTGCTCCAGTTGGCAAGTTTGAGTATTAATGAGTCTTTGGCTTTGCTGAGTCTGCGAGAAATTGTATATTGTTTAATTCCCAACTGTTTGGCAATCTGTTGTTGAGTTAAATCTTGGCTGTAATAAAGTTCGATAATCTTTTTTGCTTCCTCATCTAGCTCGTTCAAGGCGGCGATTAACACATTGCTGATGAGAGATTGCTGTGACTTTCGCTCCTGCAATTCTTCTTGAGCAATAATTTCCGTCATTAAGGAATCTTGCTTAAGTTGTGGTAATATATCTTGATACTCGCCTGAATCGTCA
The DNA here is from genome assembly GCF_014696435.1 of Calothrix anomala FACHB-343. Lineage (GTDB taxonomy): Bacteria > Cyanobacteriota > Cyanobacteriia > Cyanobacteriales > Nostocaceae > Aulosira > Aulosira anomala_A. Next base: position 12,182 of record NZ_JACJQG010000065.1, read on the forward strand.
TCATTTCTGGACGCATTCAAAGAGGCCATGCTGGGGTAAAAATAATCTCGTACTGCTTTGGCACTAGCAACCAGCCATTTTTCCATCGTTTGCCCATCGCACTCTGGCCCTGGTGGGGAAAGTTGGGTGTGACGTTCCGAATTGTAAAGCCGGGCGATCGCCATCCATGTCGAGTCATCTGGCTTTGACAGTTGACGAGTACCTGTAGGGTGCTGTGGCGCATAGATTGCTTGGTAGCATTTCCAAGCTAATACGTAGCGTTGTATTGTTTCTGCACTCAGTCCCACATTTTGTAAAGACTCCACCAGACGCTTTTGAGTTAGTTTGCGTAACAATCGCCAGTTAGTACTAATATCAATTTCATTGCGCGATCGCAACATTTCCTTGATTTCGTTGCTGAAAATCGTACTCGCATAATTATTCAAATTAAACCCCATGTTGGGTTTAAATCCTTTCAAAATCTTATCTACACGAGTGATGACCATTTGAAAACAGTCAGACACTGTGTATTGAGTAGCAGAAAGATTACTAATTATTTTGTCAGCAGACCAATAACAGGTTTCTTGTAAATAAGCCGAGAAATGTTCTCTCGCCAAACCTTCCGGCTGATTTTGCCACAGTTTATACCAATAACTTATCCAAAAATTCTCTGAATGTTCTGGCTGTGATAAACTTGCCTGACACTTGAGTAGATTTCGCCTTAGTTTAGCATCAACTGCCCAACCAATCACCCTGTCAGCATCTAATTGTAAAAAAGTTGTAAATAATTCAGTGATACTTTGACGAGTTCGCATAAAAGTTACTACTCATTTTGGCATCAGTCTTCAGTTATAAATTAGAATTTATGGTTTCGCAAAAATAATTTTATGACAAGTTACCCATAAGTAGAAATTTGCTCTATCATTGATAAACGTTAATAATTTTAATTTAAATTAAACATTAATAAACATAAATCTCACTCATAATACCATCAATTTCCCAAATCAGAGTACAAGATATCGATTACTGTGGGATAGTGGGTGAAATTATTGTCAGCGATCGCTATTTGAACTTCAAGAATATTCATATAGCTGAAATCTAGAGCTTGCTAGGCTCAACAAATATAACTACCCTTAAATTTTCTTACTTAACCTTAACTCAGTTTGTGAACGGGAGATTTTTGGACATCAAACTCCTTAAGTTATCAACATTTCACTTTCTCTGTGCAACAGGCAAACTAGTAATAACAGCGATGGCTGTGGATTTGGTTATGGACAAATTTAGCTTTTTTGGAGTTACCTTATGTTTGGTCATGTTACCTCCCAAGGAGAGAATTGGCGAATGCTAAAGTCATATTTAAAACATATTTGCTGACAAAAATACGCAAGAAGAGCGATCGCTCAACAGGCTAGTACCGCCGTGAATTCAAAATTCAAAATTCAAAATTCAAAATGAATACAGCATAGGTGTTTCATTGATTAGGAATGGGTGGTTTATTTCCGCCGACTTGTACTAGTGCATAAACTTTGCACCTTCATCGTTATAAAGCATTAGCAGCCAAAATACAAGTAAAATGACTTAGTTACAGCAATTTAGCCAAAAAAGCAACGGCACTTGAGGATCTGATAATATTTGAGAGAATTGAGAGTCAGAAATTTCATTTTCGCGGTAGTTGAGCGAAGCCGAAGCTGACTTAGCGCATAGGCGAAATGTCAATATCCTGGATGGTGAGATATGATGCTGAGACTGTTAGGCAGCAAAAATACAAGATTTTGCGATCGCACTATCGCCACTTGGATTTTAATACATGAATAGCAAATTTTTGCTATAAAAAGTAAAAGATAAAGTAATTTTTTACAGTAACTCCTTTTGAGAGTTTTTGACTGGATTATAACTCAAAGAAGCTAATTAAAAACAGTAATTTTAGGATAAAACTAGTAAAGATGTCTCCAATAGCAGTTGGTTCTAGTTATTCAAATAATACATTAAAAACGGGAGAAGCCAAGCTCTGGATTTTATTAGTTGGTGTTAACGAATACCAAGATTCTGGCTTACCTTCTTTGCGTTACCCAGCTGTGGATTGCCAAGGGTTAAAAGAAGCACTAGTAAAAGCCACAAAGGGATTTCCTAATAAAGAAGTAATAATTCATCATGATTTTGCGGCACAATCCCCGACCTTGGAAACAATTCGTAGTAGCTTGCAAAGAATTGTCTCGCAAACTCAATCCCAGGACTCGATCCTGTTATATTTTTCTGGACATGGAATGTTAGATCCTCATACTCAGCAAGCTGTACTTTGTTTAGCAGATACCCGCAAAGATGACCTGCTGTCTACAGGGTTGGGTTTGCAAGAATTATTACAGATGTTAGAGGTGACAGCAGCAAATCAGCAAATAGTTTGTTTAGACACCTGTCATAGTGGAGACTTCAAGTTATTAGGAGGAAACGCCGGTAGTGCTAGAGACGGAAATATCCCCGAGAATTTATTTAATTCTGCACCAACCTTGATGAAGGTGTTACAACAACGAGCCTCAAAAAGTAAAGGATTTTGCGCCTTATTATCTTGCGATCAAGGACAACAATCTTGGGAATTTCCCGAACTAGGACATGGTTTATTTACTTACTACTTAATGCAGGGCTTATTAGGTGAAGCTGCTGACTCCCAGGGTATCATCGAAGCCGACGGTCTTTACAAATATGTTTATCGTCAGACGCTGCAATATATTGATAAATTAAATCATCAACTGCGTCTGATTAATCAGCAAAAGCTCGATCGCGGTGACAGTAAACTTCATCCTGAATATCCTTTGCAAACACCCAAACGAATTGTGGAAGGTGTGGGAGAATTAATTTTAGGATTCAAACCTGATGCAGTTGAATCTCACAAACAGCGACGAGCGCTAGTCATCGATGGATTTGCAAACAAGAAAACTACAACAGACTTGAGTCGCCTATTTGCTGGATCTGGTAACTTTGAGGTAGAGTTGTTTCCTCAACAAGGTCAATCTTGGTCAGAAATCAGACGAACAATCCAAGAATTTCTACATAAGGGCGATCAATCCACAACTCAATCTGTTTCCCATCTAGGAACAATCAAAAATACACCAACCTCCTTATTATACTTACGGGGACACATCGAGGAAATCGAAGACGGGGAAGCATGGTTAGTTTTAGGCGATGGAATGCGTCTGAGTCGCTCTTGGCTAAGACACGAGTTACGACGCGCTACAAAGTCTCAACAAATAATTATTCTGGATTGTCCTGAAGCTACTACCCTGAACAATTGGATAGAAGATTTGCATAGCGGTACAGAACAAGGACAATGTATAATTGCTGGTGCTTCTATAGCCCAAGCTCCAGAACTATTTTCGCAAACCCTTCTCGAAACACTGAGCGCCGCTAACCCCCAAGCTGGGTTACCAATTGCTAAATGGATTACTCAATTACAAACCGCATTACCAGCAAAAGGTGTTAAACTTGATGTCTGTTTATCAGCTACACAAGCAGTAATTGATATTTTACCGGGTAATATTAATATAGTTTTTCAACAACTAAACGAAGTAGCATTAAACGCAGAAAAACAACAAGAAGAGCAGAAAAATTTACTTTCCCCAGACGTTAACAATTTACCAACAGTAGAATTTCCTTATCTACCTTCATCCCAGTCATTGATAGAACAGCCTGTCTCTGTTACTGCGCCTATTACTGCTGATTATGTAACGGAAGCACCACCGCAATTAAACTTCCAGCTAGACTCACAACAGTATTCTCAAATCGAATATTTGCTGAAGCTATCAGTAGGTTCGATTGCGCCTGCAATTTTAAAAAAGACTTTAAAAAAAGCTACTAACTCTCAAGAGTTAGTAGGAAAATTAACCACGCACTTGTTACCTGAAAAGCAACAAAGTTTTCAGCAACAAGCAATAGCTATTTTAGAACAATCGACTGTTGAATCTCAAAGCAAGTCAGATAATTCCTCAAGAATTTCTCCCGAATTTATCAGTAAATGCGAGCGCGAGTTAGCTTATGCAGTAGGGCCAATTGCTAGGTTTGTAGTTCAAGATATTTTGAAATCTTACCCGCAAATTTCTTTACTAGAATTTGTCAAGAAATTATCAGCAGGAATTCGCGATCCACAAAAGGCTTTAGAGTTTGAAAATCGGATTCTGGGTAACTGAAAATAATACCAATTCAAAATTCAAAATTCAAAATTCAAAATTAAGAATCCAGACAGAACAAGGCGTTGAGGTTGTGTATCTGTCGCATTCTTTTTTCAAATTGGTATAAGTTAGTCAGGAGGATATTCTGGCTAGGCGATCGCTTGCATTAAATTTTATTTAATATTGGTATTGTTGTTTAACATATCCAGAGCAATTTCTAAACTATACTTCATCCGGTTAAAAGCTTCTGCTAACATTCCGATTTCATCTTTATCTTGTTTACCAAAACTCGCTTCCATATCGCCAATGCTCACTTTTTCTGCTACATTCGCGATACTTTTGATTCGCTGTATTACTGTCTTTTTAATTAAAAAATTAATAATTATAACGATGACTATAAAAATAATTACTAACATTCCTAATATTAAGTAAGAAGACCGTTGAGCAGTTTTAAAAATTTCCTCAGCCGGAACATAGACCATTTGAGCAGCAACAATTTCATGTAGCTTCCACCCAAAACCATTTTCTCTTCCATAGGCTGTTATTTGACTTTTAGGAGCCGCTTCCGGCGTGCTATGACAACGTAAACAACTTTCTTGATTGACTATAAAAGGTCGAGCAGTATAAAATATTTTCTCTCCAGATGTATTAATAAACCCAGATAACTCTTGGTCTTTTTTGTCTGGCTGCTGACGAAATTTTTTAAGAATATCGGCTTCAAAATCATCCGCTTTATCTCGGAAATTGGTTGGATTTAGCGCTGCATCTTTATAGCTAAAAGCTAGAAAATTAGGATTGTTTTTGCGGTAAATTTCTACCATTTCTCTCACAGAAAATGTTGGTATAGATTCTGGGATAAACACTTCTTGAGTTTCAACTTTTGGTAACAATAAAGGTTGTACGCGATCGTTGGTATATTGTCGCAGCGAGTTGGCAATTTGCATGATCACTACTGCTTTCGAGGACACCTCTTTTTCTGCGTTGTGTTCCAGGACTTGTGATAAAGCAGTACCGCTAATTAAAATGCCACCGATAAACACTACGATCAAAATTAAATTAACTTTTGTTCCTATCTTCATGGGTGTACTTACTGTTTAATCGTCTATACTATACAGCCAAACATAACAATACATTAAAATATATTAGATTATATTAAAAATATATTTTTTATTTTGCTTAAATGTCCGCTAATGCGTTTTTATTGTTACTGTGGTAATCTAATTTTATCCTCTATTTGGGCATTTTACATCAATTTTGGCTATTGTTAACGTATTATTTTTGACATTTAATCATCAAATTAACCGATGTATTAAGTAGGGTTTTTCTGCCTCGATATGTATATTGGTTGTCAACCATCTGCATTTTCGATTCTGGCAGTTGCTCTTTCATCTCACGTTTTCTCAGTAAATTCTATGATTAAAATTAACTATTTATACTTCAATCATGTCATGTTCCCTCTTCTGAGATTATCTGCGCCTCCCTTTGTGCAGCACCTATTAAGAATTGCTGTAGGTATTATTTTACAGGCTAAAAGAGTAAGATGATTGTTAGACAGTCAAAAGCTATCCTTATACAAAATAATAGAATCTATTGATGAAAATTAAGAGTTCTCGGCGTTTATTTATTTTGCAGATGCTCTTTTTATTTGCTGCTTGTGAAAAACAAGATAGCTCAATTAAATTTACAGAGTTAGTTATTGGTGTAATTAGCTATGGTAAAGAAAAACAAAAGCTAGAACAATTTAGTCGATTCCGTGAATATTTAGGTAAAAAAATCAGAGCCAGGATTCAATTAGAGCCAACTTTCAATGAAAATATGGCGATAGAACGTATCAAAAATCATAATTGGTCATTAGTTTTTGCCTCTCCTGGTTTGGTAGCAATTGCTAAAGCGAAATATCAATATTTACCTATTTTTCCGTTGATGGTAGAGGTAAATCTCCGCTCTATTTTCGTGGTTCGCAAAGACAGTCCTTTGCAAGAATTGAAAGATTTGCAAAATCAAACAGTGGCTTTAGGTCTCCCTGGTTCTGCTACTGGATATTATTTTCCACTATACAATCTTTATGGTTTAACATTAGCAGAAATTTTATTTGCTCCTACACCAAAAACAGTACTTGAATGGGTGGCGCAAAACAAAGCTGCTGCTGGTGCTATTTCACTGGAAGAATTTAATGTGCATCGCCTAGAGCTAAGTAATGTAGAGTTTCGCATCTTATTCTCAGATCCTCAAATTGTCCCCCCTGGTGCTGTTTTGCTGAGTCCGCAACTTGACAAAAATCATCAAGATTTGATTCGTAATTATCTTCAAGAAGCGCCTCCTACTTTAATTCAAGAAGTTGGATATGTACCAAATGTCGAAGTATCCAATTATGAATATATGATTTCTGTGGTCAACCGGGTCACATCGATTGCTACTAACCTGCGCACTAAACCTGCGCGGATATTTTAATTAAGTAAGTCGGCGTAATTAAATATAACTGGTGAGGGTCGTCATTTGTCATTGGTCATTTGTCATTTGTCATTTGTCATTGGTAAGGGTTTTAATTGTGTTTACGTTTCTTAACTTAGTTCGGTTTTTTTATACTGACTGACTTAGGTGACTCTGGGAGTAATTTAGGCTATTTGAAATATGAATTGAACTGCTTCTCGCCGTCCGAAACTCAAGCTTAGTTCGGGTTTTAACTTATACCAAGTTCCGGGAATTAAAGGATACTTGTTGATAAAAGTTCCATTAGTACTACCCATATCTTGAATATAATATTCTTGACCATCAAAGCGAATCTGGGCGTGAATTCGGGAAACAACTGCCGAATTTGGCAAATCTCCGAGATTGATATCGGGATAAATGCGATCGCTCATTTTACCAATAGTAATTACCTCAAAATTTTCAGGAAAGAGAATTGTCTGATGAGTTTGGGGATGGAATAACTGTCCTATGGGTTGTTGGACGATTGTGGGAGATGTCAGCGGTTCAGAAACGAATGATGGAGGCTCATTACTAGGTGGTAGTGGTAAATGTATGGTTTTAGCCGTGAAGCTGAATACTTTAGTAGTTAACAGAAAATTAAAGATTGTAAATGAAATTAAGGCAAAAACGGCGCTAGTATAAAATACTGCTTTTATTCCCCCAAAAACTACGGCTATACTTCCCAGCACTGGGCCTAATGTTTGCCCCCAAGATAAAATTGTCATATTGATTGCCATAAATCCCGCACGAGATTCTTGAGCAGCTAATCCAGCTAACAGTGCTTGAGAACAGGGAAGAGCGACACCTTGAGCCACACCTAGTAAAAACATGGGGATAAATAGCAACCAAAAGTTAGAAACTAAAGGCAGAATGAAAAGAGCGATCGCAAATAATAAAAAAGAAAGTTTAATCAGCTTAATTTCTGAAAGATTTCGCAACAATCGCCCTAATTGAGAAGCAGTAATGGCGAGAGAAATTGACATACTAGTCAAGATAAAGCCATTAACGGTATCCGATGTCTGGAACTTTTCTACTGCTAAAAAGGGAATAAAAGTTAAACATAAAGTTTGCAATAAAAATAAAGCCATCACCGCAAATAATAATCCAATTACTGGACGTTGATTAATATTGCTCCAAGTGTTTTGGACATAAGCTTTAAAATCAAACTTTTGCGTATGTTGTTGTTTTGGTACTTTCAACATTATGAGAGCAATTACTGCTAGCGGCGCAGCCAGCACTGAAGCTAAAAATGTATATCTCCAGTTAAATTCTCCTAATTTTCCCCCAATTAAAGGTAGCAGTGCGCCACTAATACCAATCAAGCTGGCATTAAATGCCATCGCCATTCCTAAACTTCTACCACGATAAAGGTCAGCAATAATCGTAACTTGTAGCGGTTCTAAGCTAGCTGCACCAACACCTTGTAATAATCGCCATCCTAAATGACTAGTAAAATTAGATGTTAAGCCACTGAACATACCACTAAAAGCAAATAATAGCAGTGAAGGAATTAAAATTGCTTTTCTACCTAAGCTATCAGCTAATATTCCAAATATCGGGGTGATGATGGCACTAGGTAATTGATAAAGTGCTGCTGTCCATGAAATTTGCGCCTCCGAAACTTGGAAAAAATGCTGTATAGTTGGCAGTACGGGGTTAAAAAGTGTTCCCCCAATTATTCCCATGACTGTCACTAAATTGACGATGTAAAAATTTTTATCTTGGAAAATATTGGTGGGATTTTTAGATTTGATATTTGTCATCGAAGTCTGCATGGATTTGGATTTTGTTGTTGACGGTTGATTGTTGACAGTTGACGGTTGACGGTTGACAAGCGGGTTGATGATTTTAACCCGCTTTTAGGGTAAAATTTAGGTTAAGCTAAAGTAGCGCCTAACTGTCTTCCGGTTTGGGGGCCGACGACTCCATCTACTGTTAAATTGTGGTCTTGTTGAAATTTCTTGACGGCATTTTCAGTGACTTCATCAAATAAACCGTTGACGGGAATTTGATATCCTAAGCGAGATAAATCACCTTGTAAGCGTTCAACATTTTGACCAGAGATTCCGCGTTGTAAAATAGGCATTTGAGACATTTTGATTTCTCCTTGTGAGTTATATCTGTTAATAGCGGTAGCAGTTTGAGAATTATGCAATCTATTAAGAGGAAAAACTGAAAATAAAGTGAGAGATTTTTCTGTTTTCATGCAAAGCGGGTTGATAATATCAACCCGCTTTTAGAGGAAAATTTAGGTTAAGCTAAAGTAGCGCCTAACTGTCTTCCGGTTTGGGGGCCTACGACTCCATCTACTGTTAAATTGTGGTCTTGTTGAAATTTCTTGACGGCATTTTCAGTGACTTCATCAAATAAACCGTTGACGGGAATTTGATATCCTAAGCGAGATAAATCGCCTTGTAAGCGTTCAACATTTTGACCAGAGATTCCGCGTTGTAAAATAGGCATTTGAGACATTTTGATTTCTCCTTGTGAGTTATATCTGTTAATAGCGGTAGCAGTTTGAGAATTATGCAGGGGATGACAAATTTGTTGACGGTTGACTGTTGACTGTTGATGGTTGTAGGGGCGGGTTTACAAATATCTAAGGGTTGATAACCCGAATCTCGGTTAACCCGCCCCTACAGACTGTTGATGGTTGGTAGATCCCACTCCACATATAGGTTTGTTAAACCCCGGAATACCATTGTGGGGATATAGTTAAATTCTTGGTTGGGTTGGAGTCGCAGATTTGCTAGTCTTTGAGACAGGGTTTCTAAAGCGATTCGCCCTTCTCGCAGCGCTAAGTTGGAACCGATACAGCGATGGACTCCGTAGCCAAACGCTAGATGGTTGGGTGTGGTGTGCTGGAATCGTTCAATTTCCAAGCGATCGCTTTCACTGTATTTAGCTGGATCGCGGTTAGCAGCAGCATACATCAAAAATAACCGCGTTCCCTTTGGTAACTGCATTCCGGCTATTTCTACCTCTTGGGTAGTGGTGCGACTCATGGCGGGTACAGGCGCTTCATATCTGAGTATTTCTTCTAAAGCAACTGGTATCATTGAGGGGCGATCGCCTAAAGCTTGCCATAATTGAGGACGTTCTAACAAGTGTTTTAAAGCATTGCCAATTAAATGGGATGTTGTTTTATGTCCCGCTTGGATCAATCCCGTTAAAATTCTCACCAACTCTGGCATGGTTAAGTTAGAGGTGATGACATGACTAATCAAATCATCCCCTGGTGTTTGGCGTCGTTCCTCAATTAATCCCGCTACAAAATACTGCATTGATACCATACTACGCGCACATTCTACCTGTTCATCTGGTGTCAATGGCGATGAAATTAAGGCGTTCATGTCGTAGCACCACTTCTTAATCTCTGCCATCCTGTCTAAAGGTATACCGTACATGGTGAGGATGGCTTCTAAAGCCAGTGGGTAAGCAAATTGGGCAATAATATCTGCGTTACGATTATCAATAAAATCGTCTATTAATCTGTTAGCGATCGCGCGAATGGAATCTTCCATTGCTTCCAACCTTTCGGGCGCAAACACTTTCATAAAAGGCGCACGTAAGCGTTTGTGTTCTTCGCCATCGCTATCCACTAAATCCCGCACTAAGGGGAAGCCTTGACGCAGCACTTCAAATACCTGGGGCGTAAATTCAACAATTGGACTCAGGGTATCCGCAGAAGAAAACCGATTTGGGTCTTTTAAGACGGCTATGATGTCATCATAACGAGTTAAAACATAGCCATTAAGTAAAGGGCTGAAAAATATCGGTTCCTCTTGTTGCGCACGTTGATAAAAAGCATAGGGATTGTCTAGTTGTGGTTTAACAAAAGGTTGAAATTCCACACCCAAATGGGGACATTTTTTTGATTGTGTAGGATAATGTGCAGTCATACTTTTAATTAATTCGTAATTCGTAATTTGTAATTCGTAATTATTGGTGCAATACCACGCTAATACCAATTCAAAATTCAAAATTAAGAAATTCAGACTGTATCTCGGTTTCCGGCTTTGAATGTGTTGCTAGATTTTCGAGAATTGGTATAAATTGTCAAATTGGTTGTTTTTATCAGTTAGGGATTTAAACCCCAAATGATTCAATTAGTAACTCGGTAATTGCACCAAACTATTACGAAACCTATAAATCCACTTGAAGCCCTTACCAATGACAAATGACAAATGACAAATGACATTAACTTTGGCAATCAATAGTGAAGGGATTACCTTCTGGATCGGCACCTTCAGCAATTTGTAAACCTGGGGAAGGTGAACGAATTGGACTTAATTTGACACCGCGATCGCTTAGTTCTTTGTAGGCAGTTTGAATATCGTTGACGTGAAATGCTAACTTGGGTCTATCTTTACCATGTTGGGCTGCTAAATTGCCGTGTAGTACCAAAGTACATTCGCCTGTGGCAAATTCCACCCATTGTTTATCATTGCGTCCAGCTATCGAAAGGGAGGATTTAACCTCAAGCCCTAAGCGATCGCGGTAAAATTGCACCTGTGTGTCTATATCTTTGACATAGAGGATGGTTTTGGTTAATCCTTTGATCAAACTCATCTCACACCCCCACAGATTTTGTAAAGGTAACAGGTAAATGGTTCGGCCCGTGAAAGATAATGTTGTTTGCCCAATCGATGTTTTCACTGGCGAGGCGGAGTTCAGGTAAACGGTTGAGTAAAACATTAATGGCAATTTGTCCTTCGGCGCGGGCTAGGGTAGAACCAAGACAATAGTGAATTCCACCGCCAAAACCGCAATGCTTGATGTCTTCACGTTGGATATCAAAAACTTCGGGATTCTGGAACCGGGCGGGATCGCGGTTAGCAGAACCAAGCATTATACCAACGCTGTCGCCCCGTTTAATTAATTGACCGCCGATTTCAATGTCTGCGTATGCCCAACGGGTAATCATTTGAATGGGGGTATCGTAGCGGATGATCTCTTCAATGGCGTTGGGTGCTAGTTCGGGATGCGATCGCAATAATTTATAAGCTTGTGGATTTTGCAGTAAAGCTATGACACCCTTGGCGATTAGGTTAACTGTGGTTTCATGTCCTGCGGTTAGCAGATGGGTACAAGTAGCAACAATTTCTTCGTCAGTGAGTTTATCGCTTTCATCGGCAGCTTTGACTAAGTTAGAAATCAAATCTTCTTGGAGATTGGCGCGTCTGTCGGCAATGATGGGCTTGAAGTAGTCAATAAATTCTTGGCTGGCCTTTTCTGCTTTTTCGTAAACTTCTGGGGGTGGTTTCAAACGTGAGGCGCTAGCATTTTGTAAAGCGAGTGCCCATTGACGGAATAGCGGGTGATCGTGGGGATTAGCACCCAACATTGTCGCAATCACCATAATTGGCAGGGGAAAGGCGTATTCTTCCACCAAATCCATCTCACCACGGGCGTGAACTTTATCTAACAGACTGTCTGCAATTTCATAGACTACTGGACGCAGATTTTCCACTACCTTGGGGGTGAATGCTTTGGCTACCAAGGATTTGAGCCTTGTGTGATCGGGTGGTTCCCGGAAAACTATCCACTTGCTCACCATTGTTAAGAAGGTCTGATAAGCTGTTGGTACTGGGGTAGTTTCTACGTCCTCACGTTTAATAAATTCCCGCCCAAATCTGCGGTCTTCCATAACTTTCATCACATCTTCGTAACGGAAGACGTACCAAGCACCAGATAAGTTAGGGTTTGAGGAAACTCCCCAATGTACTGGGTCTTGCTCTCTGTAAAGACGGTAATATGTATAGGGGTCTGAGGTGACTTTAGGCAGAAATGGATTTAATCTCTCTATGGTTGAAATAGTCATTTTTTGAATTTCCAAATAAATTTGTGGTAGTTAGAGGGCAGTCAACAGTCAACAGTCAACAGTCAACAGTCAACAGTCAACACTAGTTGCAATGGATACCGCAACTTAGATAACATTGCGGTCATTTGCTCCCGTCCAGAATTGAAAGCCTTAGCTACAGAGGGTCTGGATTCTAGACGTTTGACGTAATTTCTCAGGTTGGGCAGATGTTGGTAGCTATAGAGCATACGTAGATAGGCGAGGGTAGGAGCTGCGGCACAATCAGCTAAGGAAAACTCTTCTCCCGCGAGCCATGTACGGTTTGCTAGTCGCTGATCGAGGAGTGCGATCGCACTTTCTAATAACCGCTTGGGTTTAACTAATTCCTTACCGCCTCTTTCTTGTTCTGGACGTTGGCTATCGGCAAATAACGCCTCTCTGCCAGTGTTGATATATACATCAACTATGCGTTCTAGCATCCGCACTTCTAAACTTAATTGTGGGTCGAGGGGAATCAGACGGGGTAATTCGTGAAAGTAGTTGTCTAGGTATTCAATAATGATGCCAGATTCAAAAATGACTTCATTATCATGAACCAGCGTGGGGATTTTACCAAAGGGGTTAATTTGCAAATAGCGATCGCGCGCTACGGGGTCAAATAAATTTACCGGAATTGGTATAAAGTCTGCACCTTTCTCATAGAGAGCAATTAAAACTCGCTGTGAGTAGGATGAAGCAGGAGCATAGTAAAGCTGCATATTCACAAACATCCTTGTTTACTTACTCTATTACTTAGCGGTAGGTAAAGCAAGTTTATGCAATTTTGCTCCGCGTACTTGATCAATTAATATTCCCGCATCTTCTGGTAAAGCTTCTCCTCTCCAAGCGACATGTCCATCAGGACGCACTAAAACAAAGTTACGCTCGTAAAGCTTGGCAATTTCTGGGTTGTTGATTTGCTGGGTTGTCAACGGTACGTTTCTTTCTTGGCAAGCCTGTTCTAATTTTGCAACTTCTTGTGGCTGGGAGTCAAAAGACATTAGCACAAATCCATGACCAAATAAATCTAAGGTAGATAACCCCGGTTCTAACCAAGCGTGAGGTGCGCGACAACCAGGGTAAGTACTTTGCTCCCATTGAAAAGGATCGTTGCTGGGGGGTGTGCCATCGGGGATAATTATCGGGGATTCGTAGCAGAAACCAAAGTGAACCCCAGGTGCGTCAAACTCCCGTTTTACACCACTGCGTTCCATACCTTCCGCCATTTCCTGGCGAATCTGCGCCCCTGCGGGGGAGTCAGTCATAATGACTGGGGGAATACTACGTTTTTGCGTGCGTTCTAAGTTAGCATTCGCCTGTTCTAAATTGCGGACAGCGATGGGACGGCGTTCGATTTCATAGGTGTCAAGTAAGTTAGCACCAGCCCAGCCTTTGATTGTAGCAGCCAGTTTCCAGCCTAAATCAACCGCATCAGCGATACCTGTGTTCATCCCAAAACCACCGGAAGGTGAAAGTGTATGGGCGCTGTCACCCACAAAGAAGATATTTCCGGCGCGGAAATTATCTGCAACGCGATGGGTTAAACGCCAGGGTTGATTAGAAATAATTTCAAATGGGGTATCAATTGATATCGCTGCGCGGATTGCTTCTTCCGCATCCCGCACTTGACCGTCTGCTTGTGGCTTTAAAATGAGACGATATAAAGAACGCCCGTCTACTGCTCGTAGTGGTTCTTGGATGATGGGATTGACCAGAAAATAAACCATTGCGTGGTTTTTTCCCATCTGCGCCGCTAATTCAGGTGCTTTAAAGACGACACTCTGAAAAGTTTGGGTGGCGTGAAAGGTAGGCGCATCAACACCGCAAGCTTTACGTATAGGACTACGCGCTCCATCGCAAGCTACCATGTAACGAGCGTGGATAATCTCTGTGTCTCCTGTTTCTACGTTTTTCACTTGGGCAACGATCCCTGCGTTTGTCTGCTCAAAGCTTTCTAAGGAAGACAGGAAGCGAATTGTTCCTTGAGGCTCTTTACCTAAGAAATTCTGAAATACTGGAGCAAACCAGTCTTGGGGGCATACTTGTTCTGGCTCTGGGGTATATTCAGGGAGAGTGCGATCGCGATAGGAGGGAAAATGAACTCGGTATATTTCATGACCGCCTACAGATGTTACCCAAGCAATATCTAGAGTATGATCGGCAGGCCAGCCAGCGTTACGGATTTGCTGGGAAATGCCCCAACGGCGGCAAAATTCCATTGATCGCGGCCCGACTGTGCTGACTTTGGGGTCGGTGACAATGCCGTCTGTTTGTTCGATGAGTAGGCAATTTATACCTTGATAGCGTAGTTCTACTGCCATTGCTAGACCCACAGGGCCGCCGCCGACTATTAGCACATCAGTTTCAATGTTGTTGTTTTTCATGGGTTTTCTGAAGGAACGAACCGCGAAGGCGCGAAGGACACTAAGGAAGAGGTAAAGAAGCAAAATTGGAAACTTGCTTCGCTCACGATTTCACTGGGCTTTTAATTAATACGGTTCAGTCATTACAGCAGTTTTCATGTATTTAAACCACAAGTTGGTATCTGTATTTCTTTGTTCCTTTGCGCCTTTGCGTCTTTGCGTGAGATAAGAAAATGTGCTTCATTTACACGAAGATCTGTAAGGTGATTTTTTTAAGGAACCGCAGAGGCGCAGAGGGCACAGAGAGAAGAGAGGAAGTTTAAACCTGCGTTTGTTCGTTAATGTAGTAAAGATTGGGGGTTATTCGCCAGGTTATCAAAAAATTTGGCGTAGTAATCAAACATTTCGGATACTGTACTGTGAATAACTTCGCATTCTCTGGCTTTCTGTCCCAGGCGCTCAAATCTGCGGGAGATTGCATTCATTGCTACTTCGGGTACGGGGATGTAAGCGGGTGTGTCAATCTCAAAAGATGGGCCTGCGGTTTTACCCCGTTTGCCAGAGGGCATACTCATTAATAATTCTCCTAAGGGACGCATCATCCCTGTCATGACATCAATTCCTGCATTCATTAATTTGGAACGCCGTAAACTACCTGTAGGCATGAAGCCAAAGTGCTGTACCATTAACTGCATCATGAGAAAATAGCTTTCGTTAAATATTTCCATGACGGCGCGGGTTTGGGGAACGGTAACGACATTACTGTTATAATCTCGCTGATTTAGGCAAGGATTACGCAAACTTGGGTAAGAAGGATTCCAAGCTCTTTTGCGTTCAGTTTTGGTGTCATTTATCTGTTCTTGCGCGAGCGCATCTGCCAAACGGCTGAATTGTTGGTAGTGCGATCGCTCAAATTTTGCTGATTTTTGCTCGCAGCCTTCTCCTTGTTCAACAATTAGATCTATGGCAAATAAGGCGCTGTTGAGATCGTCTACTTGTAATTGGTAGTCTGGATGGGCTTTATTAAAATCGTCACGTAAAAATAAGCGATGTTCGCCACCTACACGGCCTTTTTTGACTACAAATAAATCGGGGATATTCTCTAGTCCTTGGCGAATCTGGCGATACAGTTCGCTTAAGGAACCATAACCATGTAAGCTGTCAATTGTGCGATCGCTTGATGCTGGTTCGTTAGCCAAGTTTTCTTCTAAGAAGTCGGGCATTTCTAAGCGCAGGAAACGCTGTAGAGATGTAGGATTGAGTGGTTCTAGTGCTAGGTCTACATCAATGGGGAATCTTTGGTTAAGTTTACTAAAGTCGGGGACGGCTGGGTAAAAAGGTTCGCCAATCGCCATCAATATATTATTTACCATCAAAAAGTGAATCATTTCCTCACGGGAAATTTCGATTAATACTCCCCGCATTCCGTAATTCTTTACTTCTTTCCCATCGCCACAGGCTAAATGTAGCTGTTCTTGTGTCCACAATCCCCGGCGTACATATTCTTCGCCTGTGACGTAGTTGGGGATAGAATATCCAGCATAGATATATTGCAGCATCACAGCTACTTCTAACTCGGCTGCTTGTTTTAAAGCACTCACCAATTCTGCGCGAGTTTGAATGGTGCGTTGGCTATGCTTTGGTTCGGGAATCGCTGGGGGAACATAACCGACTCGCTGCTGATTTTGCAGAAATTTCCGTAACAGTGTGGTTTTAGCTTGGGACATATCGCGGCTGGGTGGCATATAGTAGGTTTTATATTTGTTCTTGGGATCGGACATTTGCCACATTAATCGCGCATAGGTTTCGACTTTGCACTTGTCAGCCAGACTGAAGACATCGACTTTCATAAACGAGAAACATAACTCGTAGTAAGCCAGAACATGTTTGTAGATCAAGTTAAAATCTACAGCTTCAGTGGGAATTTCATCTAAGTGCCAATCGTTACTTAATACGCGCACGGCAAAAAAGCCAGCACCTGACCAGAAGCCAAGTTTATTGTCATTGTCATAAGCTATTTCCGCAGCATCTACGTGATTAATATCACCAGGAAACTCATCAGGTTGGGTAGATAACAGTACCTTTGCAGTTCCCGCGATCGCACCCCGTAGAGTCACCCAACCGCGTCCAGTCGCATCAGTAGAAATTACAGTTTTAGGTGCAAAATCTCCTGGTTCCGCTTGCTTACCTGGTTTGAAGTGGACAATTGCCATTTCTGAGGGGTGGGGAAAGTGGAAAGTGGAGTCTAAATTAGTGCGATCGCGCAGTTGGGGAAATGCTCTCGGATTATAGAACTGACTGAGATAAACAGACTCAACCGCCGTCGGACAACCCCGTACAAAAGACCTTACCTCTAACTCAACTGCGTGGTCTTCACCAGTTTTTAAATTAGGATGTTCAATAAACAAACAAGCGTCATCTATCTGAAGATTGATTTCTTGTTCTTTAACAAGAATTTGCCGTTCTCCGTTAACATCTGTACCGATGATGCACAAACCTTGCTGTTCTATCTCATCGCGCAGATTCTCAAATGGTTCCGCTAGCTGTACATCTACAATCCCACTTGTCAATTGATAGGCTGGAAGCTGATAAGCATCCTTAAATATCCGTCCAATCAGCCGTTGACTACCAACTGTACGCACCTCCAAATCGCCCAAGTCAAGCTTGCAACCAATCGCATGGGTAGGCCCTGGCCCTGGCTTGGCAGCACGCCCCACACAAGGTACTGCCGTTATCATGTTCAAACTAATACCTTGTGAACTTACTTGCAAGGTAAGGTTAGAAAGCCCTCTTCCTTCCCCTCTGCCCTCTGCCTCCTGCCCTCTGCCTTCTTCCTCAGAAATCAACAACCGCCCATGCGGATAACTACTGAGTTCATCTTTACACCACAGTCCGATAGTTCCGTGCAGTTCCCAGAAACTGGGTGAATCCGGTTGAACTGGTGCAGACATATTGCTGATGCTAAACTGCACTACCAGTCCCAAAACATCATTGCGGTTCATCGCTTCCCGTAACATGGTTACCGTTGGTGACTGGGCGACTTCTTCACCCCATAACCAATCCTCAGCATCTTTGGGAATAGCAAACTGATAAACTGCTGCCCGTTTAAATTCCTGATTCAGGCAATGTTCTGGCAATTCGCGGATATAATCAAAGTTTTGCCACCGGGCTAACTGCATACCTGTGATGGGTGCAGAAAGCATATTTGGGACTTCGTGGGAAGCGCCTTGACGACCAAAGGTCAACTGACCTAACATAATTGTGTTAGTCCAGTTAGAAGCTGGATCGCATTCAAAGAAGCGGGCGCGGTTGAAAGTAGTTTTAACATAATCATTGTAATGACCCCACAAATCAACACTGCGTCCCACCACTGGATCTTGTCGATCAATTTGTCCAAACTCGCGCTGTGTGCTGACAATTTGTGCTTCTATCGAAAAATGACCGTTTCCGCCGAAATTCCAACCCATAGCGCTGCTAAACGCACCATTTTCATCTAATTGTCCTTCGGCGTTAAATCGCGTACCTAAGTTGTAGAGGTATTCGTGGTACTCAGATACAGGGCGGTTAAGGTCAACAGGTTTACCATTCATGTAAACAGTATTGCTGCTAACATCTACTTGTCCGTTTTTGTGTCCTGTAGGCGCATGGATACGGGCGAAACCTTGGAAATGAAGCCGGGGAAAATCTAGAATACTCATTATTCAAAAACGCTTTGATGAATGACTTGAATAGAAAGTTACAAAATAAGCAAAGACTTTATAATTGCTGGCGAGTTTAAGCTTTAGAAGTTGTTAATTGCTGTAGAGACTTTTCGGTTTCGTTCTTCAAGGAGTACTTTGTTGCTGTAATCAAAGCAGGTTTGGAGGAAACGATATCATAAATTGCTTCCAGTGCAGACTCAATTGAACCTTGTAGCCAAGCGGGATATCTAGAACAATGTTCGCCAGCAAAGAAGAGGGTGTTTTGGGGTCTAGCAGCTTCTAGATAATTAATGCTGTAGTTAGCTTCGTCGGACATATCATCCTTCCAGTGTACAGTGCAACCACCATCACTCCACTTGTAATTACCCCAGGCAATAGAAGCCACATTTGTTACCATATCAGATGATTGCAGTTCTGGATGAACTTGGCTGACAACGTTTTTAACATAGCTGTGACGTTGTTCTTCAGACATATTTCCTAAGCGATCGGCATCGTCACCGATAGTGTAGCTAGCTAACATTACACTACCACTATTGGGGTTAAAGTTTACAGAAGGATAATATGTTTGGCGCACACCGTCACCACTGAAGGAAGCACCACCATTAATACCTTGCTGTTGCCAAAAAGCTTCCTTTGTATGAAATGCAACTTTAGTTGCTGGGCAATATATTGTATTTTGAATCGAATCTAATTTTCTGTCATCGAATCCGCTTAACTCCATTTTCCGCAGGATAGAGAAAGGAATAGTACACAATACATAGTCACAACGGCGGGTGTATCTTTGTCCATTTTCTAACCAATCAATTTCTGTATAATCTTCATGGACACGAATCGCAACGATTTGTTGGTTGCACTTAATTGGCGCTTTGATGGATTGAACTAAACGTTGAATTAGTTGATCCATACCGCCTTTGAGTTGTAACAAATCGTGGCTAGTTTCCACTAAAATATCACTGAGGAACATATCAACGGCTTTGCTACAACGAGCGCGAAAACCAGGGTTGTCTTTAATAAAGGATTGCAGGTCAATATTTTCGCCGTCTTCGCTAAAATAAGGTTCTAAATCTAACCGTTCCAACTCATCCATTAAGTGTGACTGTAAGTCTTGTTCTAAGCTTTCACGCAAATTTCCCGGGGAGATAGTATCAACGATGGTTTTGAGCCAAGCAGCAAACAATCGAGTTTTCTCGCTGTAACGACTATCAGTAAAAATTCCTTGATAGCGTTCTTGGAGAATGCGGGGTGCATCTTTCATGCGGAAAATTTTTCCTTGGATATTCATGAAAGCATTTTGTTCTTCAAAGACTGTGACAAATTTGCACAGCTTGTCACTCAATCCCAATTTATGTACATAGTGTAGTGTGTGTTGATGTGCGCTAGGTATACGCATTGCTCCGAGTTCTGCATAGGGAGCATCAGGTTCATTACCAAAGCGATGTGTCCAAATTCTACCGCCAATCCGTGGGCTAGCTTCCATAATATCGACTTCATGACCCATGCGTTCTAATTCATAAGCTGCAACTAAACCTGCAATTCCAGCACCCAGAATGGTGATGCGCTTACCTTTTTGAAAGTTGCTCAGTTGGCTCATTTCTAGAATTGTGGTGGTGTCCATTTTTCAATACCTCGTAAAATTTTCAGATGGGATAAGATTTAATAAGAAAGATTGTGTTTTGGTTGAAAATCTGTAAATTAAGCTTGTGAGTTGCTTTACCGCAGCATTTCAACCGCCTCTGTTATTTGATAGCGATCGCCTAATTTGATTTATGCAATCCGCCGTAAAAAATTTGAAAAAACGCCCAAAATGCTTGTGGGGTAAGCAATCTAACTTACTAAGTTAGGTAGATTCTGTTCTGGTTGGGAAATAATGTTGACTGTTGACGGTTAACTGTTGACTGGGAAGAGAGATTGTCAAAGAGTTATACCTCGCTCCCATGCTCTGCGTGGGAGCGTAAGTCTAGGAGGCTCCGCCTCAATTCATTTCAACAGGAGGCAGCAGCCCACCAATACGCATTTCCAGGCTCAGTCTGGAAAAGAGAGTTTAAAAATAAGGACGCTAAGGCTAGGGAAAAAGCAGACTATGTTAATAAAAGTAAAGTAGCTCAAACTATCTTCTCTTCTGCTTTCTGCCTAATTTCGATAGGAAATATGCACAAAAAACTACTTATATAACGTAGAGCGATCGCTTGCTCCTGATTTTAGGAATGCATAACTTCTCTTCTCCTGCTGGTAGTGAAGAAATAGTTCACCAATGCAACACCCAGGAGACAGCAAAAAATGGTTCCCTTATCAAAAAAATTACCAAGTAAAGCTGCTAACAAAAAAATTGATAGTAATTTATTCCTAATAGTTTGTATATCTTTAATTGCCACAAGTGGCATATTTAGCATTAATCCTGTAGTGCCAAATATAGCTACAGGGCTTAATACCTCACCTCAAGAAATCGGGCTAATCATGACAGCTTTTTTATTACCTACTACATTAGGTAGCCCGATTGGTGGCGCTTTAGCTGACCGTTTTGGTAGAAAGAAAATTCTCATTCCTTCACTCATACTATTTGGTATTGGGGGAGTTTTATGTGCTTTAGCAACTAATTTCCGCAGCTTAGTAGAATGGCGATTCCTCACAGGTATTGGTGCTGCTAGTTTAGAGTCTGTAGAACTGACTATTATTAGTGATTTATATAGCGGTAAAATGCTTACTGCGGCAATGGGATTTAATTCGGCGATGATTGGCGTTGCTGCTACAATTTATCCTTTAATTGGTGGTGCATTAGCTGCTTTCAATTGGCGATATACATTTTTATTATCAGTATTAGCTTTGCCATTGGCATTATTAATTGGCACAAAATTGCAGCTACCAACTCAACAAAAAACTACTGAAAATTTAGATTGGAAAAGCTATCTCAAAACTACGTGGATAAATCTCAAGAATCCCCAAGTTATTGGATTACTATTTACAGTATTTTCCATGTTCATCATTGAGTTAGGTGCTTTCTATATATATCTTCCCATCTACGCAGGTAAATTTTTAAATGCAGCTGGTGCCCAAATTGGATTACTACTTTCTACTGACTCAATTGCTTTTGCTTTAGCCGCTTCACAACTGGGACTTTTAGTCCGTTGGTTTTCAGAAAAAACCTTAATTGTTGCTGGTTTTGTAATCGGTGCATTGTCCCTGTTGATGATTCCGGCAATTCATAACGTTTGGTTATTGCTGATTCCCTGCGTTATCGCTGGTGCATCTCAAGCCTTGGTTTTACCACCTCTGCAATCAATGTTAGCCGCGATTGCTCCCGAAGGTTACCGAGCTGGATTTATGGCGCTGAATGTTACTGTTCAATCATTAGGAAGAGCATTAGGCCCTTTATTTGGCGGTATTACCTTCGCCGCTTGGGGAATCGCCGGAGTATTTTATGCCAATGTCGCTCTTTCTTTAATTACAGTTGTAGTGTTTAGTTTGCTCTTGAGAAAAAGCAACTCAAAACCCTCCAACGCCTAAAGTTGTAAAATTGATAATTTCAGCTTCAAAGACATTTTACCCCACCCCTCAATCCCCTCCCCGTTTACGGGGAGGGGACGTTTTGCGTTAGCAAAGCTGGGGTGGGGTAAGGCGGATCGTGATGGTAAGTGAGAGAATTTGCTCATCTCTGTTCCTTGGCGTTCTTTGCGTTCTTGGCGGTTCGTTTATTAATATTAAGATTTTTTGTAGTGATGGCTCTCTAGCCCGCTTTCTTGATATTAGGGAGCAAGATGCTCCCACTACAAATTTATTTGGAGCAAAATTGAGATTCTCCCATTTCACTGCATAAACTATCGCTACCTACTTCTATATAAATTTATCAAGCGAAAAACTATTCCAAAGCGTACAAAGACATTAACCACAACCACAAATATTTCCGGAGAACAAGAAAATGATAGTTGTAATGAAAACCCACACCCCAGCCGCAGAAATTGAAAGCCTAATTCAAGAATTCCGCAGTTGGAATCTCACACCAGAAACCATTGAAAGCAACAACAAAGTAGTGATTGGTTTGGTAGGAGATACTGCTAGTTTAAATATCGAACAAGTTCAACAACTCAGTCCTTTTGTTGAGCAGGTTTTACGAGTCAAGCATCCCTTTAAACGCGCCAGTTTAGAATTCCGTCATGGAGAATATAGCGAAGTAGCTGTACCAACTCCCAATGGAGTCGTAACTTTTGGACAAAATCATCCTTTAGTAATTGTCGCTGGCCCCTGTTCTGTAGAAAATGAAGACATGATTGTGGAAATAGCACAGGTAGTTAAAGCTACAGGTGCGCAATTCCTTAGAGGTGGAGCCTATAAACCGCGTACCTCTCCTTATGCTTTCCAAGGACATGGAGAAAGCGCCCTATCCCTGTTAGCAAAAGCCCGTGAAGTTACAGGTTTAGGAATTATTACCGAAGTTATGGATACAGCGGATTTGGAGAAAGTCGCAGAAGTTGCAGATGTAGTGCAAATTGGTGCGCGCAATATGCAGAATTTCTCTCTATTAAAGAAAGCTGGTGCTACAGGTAAACCTATTTTGCTCAAGCGGGGCTTGTCTGCAACCATTGAAGAATGGTTAATGGCAGCAGAATATATTTTAGCTAGTGGTAATCCTAATGTAATTTTGTGCGAACGTGGTATTCGCAGTTTTGACCAAAAATATACCAGAAATACTCTAGATTTATCTGTAATCCCTGTATTGCGCAAATTAACACATTTGCCAATCATGATTGACCCCAGCCATGCTACTGGCTACTCAGAATATGTTCCCACAATGGTCAAAGCTGCGATCGCAGCCGGCACAGATTCTTTAATGATTGAAACTCACCCCAACCCCAAAAAAGCATTGTCTGATGGGCCTCAATCTCTCACTCCTGCGGAATTTGCGGAACTAATCGCAGAAATTACTCCCTTGCTACAATTCTTTGGCCGTGGTCATCAATCAGACTTGACAACAACATTTACTGCTAAAGTTCCTTCTACTGCTCTAATAACTGCATAAATTCAATTGTATCTCTTGAATTTAAGGTAGTAGTGATTAACTTGACGAAGGTAACTGTGGATGGGATTAGAGCAAGCGATGTCTACGACAAGCCGCTGACACGTCTACGCATGGAGCAAATCTTGGAGACAAACACAAAATTTAGCTTCGGGCGATCGCACTATTCCCATCATTATTATTTTGTAAATAAAACTCGTCAGAGGTAAGCATTTATGTATTTTGAAACAGGTTCCTATACAACTCAAGGCGGTATATTTATCTCCCGTTCCGTCACTAATACTTCCATCCACACGGCAATTGAAGAAGTTTTGATGCGTCTCGATTCTCAGAGGGGCGGATTACTTACAAGTAGCTATGAATACCCAGGTCGTTATAAACGCTGGGCTATGGGTTTTGTCAATCCACCCTTAGAAATTGCGACACGCGATCGCAGTTTTACAATTACCGCCCACAATGAGCGAGGCAAGGTACTGTTAGATTATTTAGCAGAACTATTGCGCGATCGGCCATATCTTGAAACTGTCACTCAAGAAAATAATTGTATCATCGGCTCTGTTCAACCAACCCAAAGCTTATTTTCCGAAGAAGAACGCAGTAGACAACCATCTGTTTTCAGTGTGATTCGCGAGATATTATCAGCCTTCGACAGTCAGGAAGATGAACACTTAGGACTTTATGGTGCATTTGGCTATGACTTAGTTTTTCAATTTGAGCAAATGCAAAAGCGTCTGGAACGTTCCTCAGACCAAAGAGATTTGGTACTATATCTACCTGATGAATTATTTGTAGTTGACTACCATCTACAACAAGCATTTCGTTTGCAGTATGATTTCGTCACTAAAAATAGTAGCACCAGAGATTTACCCCGCAAAGGTGAAGTTATAGATTACCGAGGTCAGCGTTTGAGTGTAACTCAAAACTCCGACCATGCACCAGGTGAATATGAGCAACAGGTAACAAAAGCACTTGATTACTTCCGTCGCGGCGATTTATTTGAAGTTGTACCCAGTCAAAACTTTTTTCAAGCCTGTGAAAAATCTCCCACCGAACTTTTCCGCACCCTCAAAGAAATTAATCCCAGTCCCTACGGATTTATCTTTAATTTAGGCGGAGAGTATATCATCGGCGCTTCTCCAGAAATGTTTGTTCGCGTAGATGGCAGACGTGTAGAAACTTGCCCCATCAGTGGTACAATACGCCGAGGAAAAGATGCAATTGATGATGCGGCACAAATCCAAAAGCTGCTAAACTCGCGCAAAGATGAATCTGAACTAACCATGTGTACCGATGTAGACCGCAACGATAAATCGCGGATTTGTGAACCGGGTTCAGTGCAAGTCATTGGTCGTCGTCAAATCGAATTGTACAGTCATCTAATCCATACAGTAGATCATGTAGAAGGTTTACTCAGACCAGAATTTGATGCTTTAGATGCATTTTTGACTCATTTGTGGGCAGTTACAGTCACAGGCGCGCCAAAACGTTCCGCCATGCAGTTTTTAGAACAAAACGAACACAGTCCTAGACGTTGGTATGGTGGAGCAGTAGGATATTTAAGTTTCAAAGGCAATTTAAATACTGGCTTAATTCTCAGAACAATCAGACTCAAAGACTCAGTTGCCCAAGTGCGAGTTGGTGCAACAGTTCTTTATGATTCAGAACCAGAAGCAGAAGCCCAAGAAACCTTGACAAAGGCCGCTGCACTTTTCCAAACACTTTTCCGAGTCAACTCCCAGAATACAGATTTAGCCAAAACATCAAAACTGGAGGCGCAACCAGCAAATACAGCAGCAGGTAAGCGTGTCTTGCTAATTGATTATGAAGACTCATTTGTTCATACCCTAGCCAACTACATCCGTCAAACTGGCGCTACAGTCACAACACTACGACATGGTTTTGCAGAATCAGTCTTTGATACCGAAAAACCAGACTTAGTTGTCTTATCTCCCGGCCCTGGTAAACCCAGTGATTTTGGCATTGCAGATACCATTCAAGCCTGCAAAAAGCGACACATTCCTTTATTTGGCGTATGTTTGGGATTGCAAGGAATTGTCGAAGCCCACGGCGGAAAATTAGGAATTCTCGATTATCCTCAACATGGTAAAGTATCTCGTGTTTCGGTTGTAGATCGAGATTCTCTAACTTTTAAAAAGTTACCCGAATCCTTTGCAGTTGGTCGATATCACTCCTTATATGCATTACCCCAGTACCTACCTTCAGAACTAAAAATTACAGCCATGTCCGAAGATGGCGTAATTATGGGCATTGAGCATAAATCCCTACCAATTGCTGCTGTGCAATTTCATCCAGAATCCATCATGACTTTAGCAGGAGGCGTTGGTTTAGAAATGATTAAAAATGTAGTTTTTGCATTCACAAATTTACCTGCTTTCTCAGTTCTAGCAAATTGAACCAAAAGCCTTCAGGCTCAAGTCTGAGGCTACACAAACAAAGCCTAAATATGCAGGCTCAAAACCTATCTTTTGTGAGTCCGCTGATTCCCCTCCTCGTTTGCGGGGAGGAGTTGGGGGTGGGGTATGATCAGAACGGTGCAAATAAACCTAAGTATTTAACGGAAAGTCAAGTTCACTAAAAACCTCTTCCCCTTCTGCCGTCTGCCCTCTGCCGTCTGCCTTTTCTTAACAATAAATATTCACGCCGACCTACATAAATCCTCCAAGCAAAATGCTAAATTATCATTCTCAACTCACACAAACAAATACAAAATCTAGCAACTCGCGTCATATTCTCGATGAAATTGTTGAGTATAAACAACAAGAAGTTGCTCAAATAAAGGAAAAATTACCTTTAGCAGATTTAAAACTTCAGCTAAATTTAGCACCGCATCCGCGAAATTTCCGCAACGCCCTGAGAGAGAATTCTCGTAAACCTAGCATCATTGCAGAAGTCAAGAAAGCCTCACCTAGTAAAGGAGTGATTCGTGCTGACTTTGAGCCTGTAAAAATAGCCCAAGCATATGAACAAGGTGGTGCGAGTTGTATCTCTGTTTTGACCGATGAAAAGTTTTTCCAGGGCAGTTTTGAAAACTTACGGATTATTAGAAATCATGTAGCACTGCCACTGCTTTGCAAAGAGTTTATTATAGACCCTTATCAAATTTATTTAGCAAGAGTTAATGGAGCAGATGCTATATTACTAATTGCGGCTATTCTATCTAATGAAACTCTGAAATATTTTATGCAAATTGCTCGCGATTTGGGCATGGTTGCCTTAATAGAAGTACATACTTTAGCAGAACTTGACCAAGTATTAGAGTTAGAGAATGTGCAATTAATCGGGATTAATAACCGCAATTTACAAGATTTCAGCCTAGATTTAAAAACAACTCAACATCTGTTAAGAGAACGGCGACAGCAGTTAAGCAGCTTAGATATTACGGTTGTTAGTGAATCAGGTTTATACACATCTGCTGATTTAGCTTTTGTTGCCCAAGCAGGTGCAGAAGCTGTATTGATTGGTGAATCTTTAGTTAAGCAAGCTGATTTAGTCCAAGCTGTTAAGCAACTCTTGATAAATTAACATAAGACTTACGCAAATTCATGAAAAAACGAACCACGAAGTACGCAAAGAACACGAAGTAAAGAGAGTGAGGGAGATTTATCGCGTAAGTCCTATAACAATATAAGCAAGGTAGAGGGCATAATTAGGAGCATCCCAAATGTGTAAATTTATTTTTTGTAGTGATGGCTCTCTAGGGCGCTGATTTGACATTAGGGAGCAAGATGCTCCCACTACAAATTTATCGCGCTCTTGCTATCAGTTGTAGGGGCGGGTTTACAGATATTCTCCTTAATTAAGGATGATCTAAATAAACCCGCCCCTACATATAAAACAGAACTTACGCAAAAATTGCCAAAAAGCTTAATTTATTGAACCGCCAAGACGCCAAGAACGCCAAGAATTCGTAGAGTGTGCGTAAGTCCTATAAAACTCCACCCATCAAGGGAAGGAGTTTTTTATTTACTTCTGCCTCCCGCCATCTTCCAACTGCCTTCTTCCCAAATTGTGCATTTTTTATTCTTCCTTTCCCCTATATAAAAATAGTTAACCTTTACTTACTAGTTACTTACTATGACATCTATTTCTCAACGATTTGAAGTTTTACGTGCAAAAAATCAATGTGCTTTGATTCCTTTTTTAACAGCTGGCGATCCGGATTTAGAAAATACAGCTGAAGCCCTAAGAGTTTTAGATGCAAGCGGTGCAGATTTTATTGAATTAGGAGTTCCTTATTCCGATCCGTTGGCTGATGGGCCGATTATTCAAGCAGCTGCTACCCGCGCCCTAAAACAAGGAACTCGTTTGATTCATGTTTTAGAAATGGTACAGTCGGTGACTCGGAGTTTGCGATCGCCTATTATCCTCTTTACTTACTACAACCCTATTTTAAATATGGGTGTGCAACGATTCCTTGAGCGGGTTGCAATCTCCGGGGTTAAGGGGTTAGTTGTACCCGATCTACCTCTAGAAGAGGCAGGTAAACTATTACAGATTGCCGATTCTGTGGGGGTTGAAGTCACATTGTTAGTCACTCCTAATAGTTCGCCAGAACGCATTCAAGCGATCGCGCAGCAATCCCAAGGCTTTATTTACCTAGTGAGTGTCACAGGTGTTACAGGTATACGTCAAGAGGTACAAACTCGTGTTAAAGATGTACTCGCCCAAATCCGTAATGTCACAGATAAGCCAATTGGTGTAGGATTTGGTATTTCTAGCCCAGAACAAGCCCTGCAACTGAGGGAATGGGGTGCAGATGCAGTCATAGTTGGTAGTGCCTTTGTACAAAGGTTGTCAGATAATACACCTTACCGAGGTTTACGCGCTATTCGCGATTTCTGTAGCGATTTGAAAGTATCCATAGGGGCTAGAGGCTAGGGATTAGGAAAACAAAAATCTATTACCCAACCTTTTAACAGTCAACAGTCAACAGTCAACAGTCAACCGTCAACCGTCAACAATTAACGAGATTAATCATGTTAACCAACACACAAAACACTAATATTTCTACTTCACAATTCAACCAGCAACCTGATGCTTTAGGTCGCTTTGGTCAATTTGGTGGTAAATACGTTCCAGAAACCTTAATGCCTGCATTAAGCGAGTTAGAATCAGCGTTTTACAAGTATCGTGACGATGTTAATTTCCAAGCTGAACTGCAAAATCTCCTCCGTGATTATGTAGGACGCGCAACCCCTCTTTACTTTGCTGAACGCTTAACTCAGCACTACGCCCGTCCAGATAGCACCCCGCAAATTTACTTAAAACGTGAGGATTTAAATCACACAGGCGCTCACAAAATAAATAATGCTTTGGCGCAGGTTTTACTTGCAAAGCGCATGGGTAAAAAAAGAATTATTGCGGAAACAGGAGCCGGTCAACATGGTGTAGCAACGGCAACAGTCTGCGCTCGTTTTGGACTGGAATGCGTAATTTATATGGGCATCCACGACATGGAACGACAAGCTTTAAATGTGTTTCGGATGCGCTTGATGGGTGCAGAAGTCCGTCCTGTGGTAGCGGGAACAGGAACTCTCAAAGACGCTACCTCGGAAGCAATTCGGGATTGGGTAACAAATGTGGAAACAACCCACTATATTCTCGGTTCAGTGGCTGGCCCCCATCCCTATCCGATGATGGTGCGAGAGTTTCAAGCCATAATTGGTAAGGAAACTCGCGTTCAAGCACAGGAAAAATGGGGCGGATTACCAGATATTCTCCTGGCTTGTGTCGGTGGAGGTTCTAATGCGATCGGGCTTTTCCATGAGTTTATCGATGAATCTTCTGTGCGCCTAATTGGTATTGAGGCGGCGGGTGAAGGTATTGATACCCAAAAACATGCCGCGACTCTCACAAAAGGACGAGTTGGGGTTTTGCATGGTGCAATGAGTTACGTGCTGCAAGATGAGGATGGACAGATTATTGAAGCGCACTCAATCAGTGCGGGATTAGATTATCCCGGTGTCGGCCCAGAACATAGTTATTTGAAGGAAATTGGACGTGCTGAATACTACAGCATCAGCGATGCAGAGGCGCTGGCGGGATTTCAACGTCTATCCCAACTCGAAGGAATTATTCCGGCCCTGGAAACATCTCATGCGATCGCTTTTTTAGATCGGCTTTGTCCCCAACTCACCGGTAGTCCCCGCATTATTATCAACTGTTCCGGACGGGGTGACAAAGATGTGCAAACGGTTGCCAAATTTTTCCCCCCTGCATAAATCAATAATCATCTCCGCTAAATAGTCAATATAGGCGTTGCATCAATGCGGGATGAATTAACGGTTAAACCATGATTGAGCAACGCCTCAATATCAATTACTTAGGAACCTATCACAATGATTACCAAGCGATCGCGCTACTGTTACCTACCGCAAATGGCTTAAACATTTGAATGTAAATTTTGGCACCATCGCAGCATGATATTCAAGAAATTACACCAAATTATTTCTAAGTAAAAATGAAATCTGTTCTTTTATTGGAAAAAGTTAGGTTTAAAACCTCGCCCCTAGTGGGCGAAAAAATCCTTGTTTCGCGCTTGTTGGTAGAAACCCCAACGCCAGTTCTCTCAAGTCGGGACACCCGCCCACGAGACTGGCTCCCCCTTGTGGGTGACTGTCTTTAATTTTGAATTTTGAATTTTGAATTTTGAATTGATTCATGTTTTAATTTCTGTCTATCTCGTGTTAGCTAATTCGTGGTAAGATTTTCACCTAAGTTTGATTGCATAAAAATGTCGCCTAAATGGAGACAATCAGCTACTGGTTTAACTATGTTTACCTGAGAGTTTTGCATTTAAAAAGCTTGATCAACTAAATTAAAAAAATATCCAAGTCTAATTTTTAACGCTAAAAATAGCCAGGTGTGAGGGAAAATGCTGAAGAAAGTTGTTAATATCAATACTGACCAAAAATTGCCGGGTAATATTGTCAAAAGTGTAAGTTCTTTAAGCTTATTACTGCTATTAACTTATCCAGCAAGGGCACAAAATGCACCAGAGTCTTTCCCAGAATTAGAAATAGCAGAAAGTACATCTGGAATGAGCCAAGTAACAAGTGTCAGTCAGCTGAGTGATATTTTACCTACCGATTGGGCATTCACAGCGTTGCAATCCCTAGTAGAACGCTATGGTTGCATAGCTGGATATCCTAATTCTACCTTTCGCGGGAATCGGGCTATGACCCGTTATGAGTTTGCAGCCGGACTCAATGCTTGCTTACAACGGGTGAATGAACTGATTGCAACAGCAACTACAGATTTGGTCAAAAAAGAAGACTTGGCGACTTTGCAAAAGCTACAGGAAGATTTTGGCGCTGAATTAGCAACTTTGCGCGGTCGGGTTGATACTCTAGAAGTACGTACAGCTGAATTAGAAGCCCATCAATTCTCCACAACTACCAAACTTGGTGGTCAGGTCATTATTTCTGTAAATACTGGGGGGTTTAGTGGCGATCGCATTATTGACCCTAATGGTCGAGTACTTGCTACCTCTAACCCCAATCCTACAGTATTGTATCGAGCCGGAATTGATTTAAACACCAGTTTCCACGGAACCGACTTACTAAAAATTCGTCTGGAAGGTGCAACTGGTGTGATAGACAATGGTCGTCCCGATGGTGGTAGAGACAATGCAGCCGGAGTCCTAGAACCGTTTTTTGGTAGTGTTACCGACTACTCAGTCAAGCCGCCTACAGTGGGGACATTCGATATCGGCAGACTAGTTTACACTTTTAGACCCATTTCCGACCTTGCAGTTTCTATCGGCCCGGATATTCGCACCACAGATTATGTTGACCGTAACAGTTACGCTAATCTGAGCTTTTTGGACTTTAGCACACAGGCATTTGCAAATAATTATATTCTCTTTCCGGTTGACGGCCCTGCGGCTGGGGCTGCAATTGACTGGAAGCCAGGAAACGGAGCATTTGCTGTGCGGGCGTTGTATGCTGCTGGAGACCCCGCTAATCCTGGTAGAAGCGGAGTAAATATCAGCACTGCAAGATTTACTCCCTTACTGTATCCCAGCGATTTTGCCCCCACTGCTCAGAGCGATCGCGGTTTATTTGGCGATACCTATCAAGGTACAGTCGAATTAGAATACTCACCCTCTAGGAATTTTGCCCTGCGCCTGCAATACAGTGGTGGTGAAGTATTTGCTAAACGCTTTGATGTCATTGGGGCAAATGTGGAACTCACACTCAGCCAAAGATTTGGTATTTTTGGACGCTACGGTTACGGTAGCTATAATGACACCGCCTTTGGCGACATTAAACCCAATTATTGGATGGCTGGGATTGCCATGAGAGATTTGTTTACACGGGGTGCTTTAGCTGGAATTGCCGTTGGACAGCCATTTATTGTCAATCAAATTGGTGATTCTACTCAGACTAATTACGAGGCGTTTTATAATTACCCATTTAGCCGGAATATCCAAATTACACCCACAATTCAAGTGATTGATAATGCTGGAAATCAAGGAAGCAACGGCACAATTTTTACAGGCACACTCCGTACTGTCTTTTCTTTTTAGCAGTAAATGTAACAAGCACACATTTAGGGAATTCCAAATGAAAAAATATTCCCATCATTAAAAACTTACCAAACACGCCCTACTTTGGCTATTAGCCTGAGAATTTATTCTCAGGCGGGTGACAAAGCTAAGACAGAGGCAATTTTTAACTTACAGCAGTTTTCACCTATTTGAACCACATCTGTCGTAGTAGGGGCACGGCATCAAAAATCTTTTGGTACATACAATAATTTTACTGGTGCCGTGCCCCTACAGCGTGGTCTATTTACCTGAAAATAGCTGTAAGTTGACACGTATGGATAACCCCGCCCCTACAATTGGCATGATTTATCGTACATAAAATGCTTTAAGACCCCTACGTCTATACGTAGTATCATTTTCAGTCGGGGTTTAAATTCCCGTCTGAAAATGTC
Organism: Calothrix anomala FACHB-343; assembly: GCF_014696435.1. Classification (GTDB taxonomy): domain Bacteria; phylum Cyanobacteriota; class Cyanobacteriia; order Cyanobacteriales; family Nostocaceae; genus Aulosira; species Aulosira anomala_A. Next base: position 44,668 of record NZ_JACJQG010000065.1, read on the forward strand.
TTTAATTTTGAATTTTGAATTTTGAATTGTTATTTTTTGGAGTTCCCTGAAGCTACAAGCTATACAGAAGGGTTAGCCACTCGATCAATCATAATTAGTAACGATAATCAATTGCTGTCACGAAGTTACCATCTACGCAGATTTTTTTTACGCAGCCATTAAGTATTGCTCGTTTATCTTGAGGATTCAGTCCTTGCCAGTAATTTTTATTAGCAAAAGCCTTAATAATACGTTCTTTAGCAATTAATGATTCTCTAGATATATTATTAATTGTTCCCAGTGCGATCGCTATTTGTTCTTTGATGTCATTTTTAATTTGTTCTATTGCCGAACTTGGTGGTAAGATTTCTAGATTATTCAGCGATGCGCGCAGAGTTTTTACTTCTGGCGGTTCTTCTATTATCGGTGGTTTGTCTGCTTCTACTAAGTTAGCTAACCGTTCGGCTTCTTGTGATAATAAATCTGCTACTTGAATATCTAATTTTTTTGAAGAAATCATATCTTTATGATTACAATTACCAGCTTTATACAAGCGACACTGATAATAGTAAATAGCTTGCCCCTGCTTATCTACTCGTTTTGCATGGCGCGTCATGGAACCTCCGCAATGAGCGCATTTAATTAAATTAGAAAATGGGTTAACTTCATTATCTTCTCTAGAAGCCCATCGATTATGACGATTACCGCGAATAATTTGTTTAATTTGTTCGTGTTCGGCGCAGGTAATAATGGCTTCATCATCGTGGGTTCCCCATTTTACCTTCCATTCATCAAAATGTTTGCGCTTTCCCTTAGATTTCACATAAGTATCAAAAGGTAAACCTCCTGCATAAACAGGATTAACTAATAAGGCTTTTAAACCAGGAATTGACCATCTTAAACCAGACCAAGGATAACGCAAAGGGTGATTAGCTTTAGCTGGTGTAAAGACAATTTTATCTAAGTCTTCATCACTAATAATTCGTGAATATTTTTCTACTTTATTCCAATCAAAAGCTTTTGTTTCTATGCCAAAATCTGAATGCAATTTACGCACGGTAGCCGCAACGGAACCGCATTCAAAAAAAGTATTAAAAATATATCTAGCTACATCTGATACAGTTAATTCTCTTCGCCCTGCTAACAAGCAAACGCATGGAGAATTATCCCGTACATATTTATCATTGTGAATGCGGTATCCTAATGGTGCAACTCGGTGGCTTTTCCCCTGGGTAACGCGATGACGGCGTTCGCTTTTTAATCTCTCCGTTACCATTCTCACTTCAAATTTAGCAGCAGCCAGCAACATATCAATGGTTAATTCTCCGCCCAGACTGTCGGGATCAACTCCTTGATCTAAAGCGATGAGTTTAATTCCTTTAGAGCGTAATACCTCTAACAGTGAATAAAATAAACGGGATGATGAACCAATGCGATCGATGCGGGTAAATTGCAGAGATATTACCTTACCTTTTGCAGATGTCTTCAAATCATTAATTAATTGTTGTAACCCTTCCCTAACTTCCGTTGTCCGTGACTGAATATCCCAGTAAACTTTGGAACAACCAGCATTTTGCAAGCGTTCTATTTGTTTACGCAATGCACCTTTATCTGTTTGCTGCTCCTCACCGCTAACCCTTGCATAACCCCAACTTTCCATAACAGCGCATAGACACAACCTTTATTATATTTGATAGTGAATACTGCTATTCTCAGAAATTCTCTGAGCAGTTACAAAAGCGTCAACCCCAGGTGAACTATGAGGGATAAAATATAAGGGATGAAGTATTGAATCTAGAATTCCACGGAAAAATAAGGCAGAGATGCTCAAACTGCCTGTGAAAGACTAGCTTGATACTTCACCTTTCTCCCTTCATCTTTCATCTTTGATAATTCATAATTCCTAAATTAAAGCCAATGCAAAGCAACTGCATTTATCTCGATAATAATGCCACCACAAAGGTAGATCCAGAAGTTGTAGAGCTGATATTGCCCTACTTAACGGAATATTACGGCAATCCCTCTAGTATGCATACCTTTGGCGGACAACTTGCCAAAGCCGTGAAAACAGCAAGAGAACAACTTGCAGCCCTTCTGGGAGCAGATGAGTCAGAAATTGTCTACACTAGTTGCGGTACTGAAGGTGATAATGCAGCAATTCGCGCTGCACTGTTGGCACAACCAGACAAACGCCACATTATTACAACTCAAGTTGAACACCCAGCAGTACTGAATGTCTGCAAACAATTAGAAACCCAAGGTTACAGTGTTACCTATCTTTCAGTAAATCGTCAGGGACAATTGGATCTCAATGAGCTAGAAGCTTCCTTGACAGGTAACACAGCTTTGGTAACCACGATGTATGCCAATAACGAAACTGGCGTGGTTTTCCCCATCGAGCAAATTGGCTTACGTGCCAAAGAATATGGCGCTTTATTTCACGTTGATGCGGTGCAAGCAGTGGGTAAAATCCCCCTGAATATGAAGAATAGCACCGTAGATATGCTGACACTATCAGGTCATAAAATACACGCACCTAAAGGTATTGGTGCTTTGTATGTGCGACGCGGTGTGAGATTCCGTCCCTTCTTAATTGGTGGACATCAAGAACGCGGGCGGCGTGCCGGAACAGAGAACGTTCCAGGGATTGTTGCTCTCGGTAAAGCTGCCGAACTGGAAATGTTACATTTAGAAGAAGCGACTAAGAGAGAAAGAAGGCTGCGCGATCGCCTAGAACAAACCTTACTCGCTCAAATCCCTGACTGTGAAGTTAACGGCGATACAACACAGAGATTGCCCAACACCACTAACATCGGCTTCAAATACATTGAAGGCGAAGCCATTCTGCTACTACTAAACAAATACGGTATCTGTGCCTCATCCGGTTCAGCTTGTACATCTGGCTCTTTGGAACCTTCCCACGTATTGCGGGCAATGGGCTTACCCTACACCACTTTACATGGTTCCATCCGCTTTAGCCTCTGTCGCTACACCACAGAAGCCGAAATCGATCAAGTAATTGCGGTTATGCCAGAAATTGTCGAACGTTTGCGTGCCCTTTCACCCTTCAAAAATGATGAAGCTGGCTGGCTGCAAGCGCAAGAACAAACATTGCTAGGGACTAGGGGCTAGGAGCTAGGGATTAGGGACTAGAGGTTAGGAGCTAGAGTATGAAGAATTTTCCTAATTCCCAATGCTCAATGCCCCATGCCCCATGCCCCATGCCCCATGCCCCATGCCCAATGCCCAATGCCCAATGCCCAATCTAAAATCCAAACTCTAAAATCCTAAATCGGCTATGTGGGACTACACAGATAAAGTATTAGAATTGTTTTACAATCCCAAAAATCAGGGAGTCATCGAAGAAGCTGAAGAAACTGGGGTGAAGGTAGCGACTGGGGAAGTAGGAAGCATTGCTTGTGGTGATGCTTTAAGACTACACCTGAAAGTTGAAGTCGCTAGCGATAAGATTCTTGATGCCCGCTTTCAAACCTTTGGCTGCACAAGTGCGATCGCATCTTCCAGCGCTTTAACCGAAATGATTAAGGGTTTAACTCTAGATGAAGCCCTCAATGTATCGAATAAAGACATTGCAGAATATCTGGGCGGATTGCCAGAAGCAAAAATGCACTGCTCTGTCATGGGACAAGAAGCCCTAGAAGCAGCTATATATAATTATCGTGGCATTCCCTTGGCGGCTCATGATGACGATGATGAAGGCGCATTAATTTGTAGCTGCTTTGGTATCAGCGAATCCAGAATTCGGCGCGTGATTTTGGAAAATAACCTCACTGATGCGGAACAGGTAACAAATTATGTGAAAGCTGGTGGCGGATGCGGTTCCTGTTTAGCGAATATTGATGATATTATTAAAGAAGTTCAGCAAGAAGCCGCAACACCTGCAATCAACAACTACGGCGTGAAAGTTGCAACCGATATTGCTACTGGTAAACAATCACAACTCGGACTCACGAATGTGCAAAAGATTGCACTGATTCAAAAGGTCTTAGATGAAGAAGTCAGACCCGTTCTGATTGCTGATGGTGGAGATGTTGAACTTTACGATGTTGACGGCGATCGCGTCAAGGTTCTGCTTCAAGGAGCATGTGGTTCTTGTTCTAGCAGCACAGCAACTCTCAAGATTGCCATAGAAGCCAGATTGCAGGATCGTGTCAGCAAGAACCTGATAGTTGAAGCCGTCGAGCCACTGCTATAAAGCTTTACGCACCACACAAATACACCTAATGTGCAAGACTCTAAGAAACAGAAAGTAGGATTTGACCGAGACAATTCACTTCGCATCAATGAATTAAATCCTACCCACAACAGACAGCTTAAGCACATAGGCAAGTATTCAACGCCTAATTGCGATTTCCATAATCCAACTCGCTTCAAAGGAATGAGGATATGAGCGCACTGTACGAAAAAATTGGCGGACAAGCAACTCTCGATAAAGTAGTTGCAGATTTACACAAACGCATCCAAGCAGACAGCAGCGTGAATACTTTCTTCGCTAAGACAGATATGGCGAAGCAACGCGGTCACTTTGTTGCATTCGTAGCTCAGTTACTCGAAGGGCCCAAGCAATATGCAGGTCGCCCAATGGACAAAACCCATACTGGTATGAACATCCAGCCCCAACACTTTGATACCATTGCTAAACACCTCAGCGATGCAATGGCAGCCAATGGAGTATCTGCTGATGATATCAGCGCTGCAATGGCTCGCGTTTCCAATGTCAAAGGCGCTATTTTGAACAAGTAATTGGACTTGATGATTGATTGTTGACGAAGAGATTCAGTCAAGTTCTACCAGGTGTTTCTATCTGAATCATAAGTATTTGTAAAGTGCGTAATTACCTTTGTTAATAGTCATTTCATGGCTATTAACAAAGAATAAAAGAAAAAAAATTTAATTTGACCGAGGAACATAGTACATGTCTTTACAACCGATAGTTTTTGCTGTGGAGCGATCGCCCCCGGCGACGTTCTACACAAACTCACTCCGAGCTTCAACGGGCGTGAGACCCAACAGACCAAAGCAAAAGACCCACCAACCAACCAATTGCAGGAAACACGAACCATGACTGACGAAAATATTAGACAGATAGCTTTCTACGGTAAAGGTGGTATCGGTAAATCTACCACCTCCCAAAACACCCTTGCAGCTATGGCAGAAATGGGTCAGCGCATCATGATTGTGGGTTGTGACCCTAAGGCTGACTCCACCCGTTTGATGCTCCATGCTAAAGCTCAAACCACAGTTCTTCACTTGGCTGCTGAACGCGGTGCAGTAGAAGACTTGGAACTCGAAGAAGTAATGCTGACCGGTTTCCGTGGTGTTAAGTGCGTAGAATCTGGTGGTCCAGAACCCGGTGTAGGTTGCGCCGGTCGTGGTATCATCACCGCTATTAACTTCTTGGAAGAAAACGGTGCTTACCAAGACCTAGACTTCGTATCTTACGACGTATTGGGTGACGTTGTGTGCGGTGGTTTTGCTATGCCTATCCGTGAAGGTAAAGCACAAGAAATTTACATCGTTACATCTGGTGAAATGATGGCGATGTATGCTGCTAACAACATCGCTCGCGGTATTTTGAAATATGCTCACTCCGGTGGTGTGCGCTTGGGTGGTTTGATTTGTAACAGCCGTAAAACTGACCGGGAACACGAACTCATCGAAACCTTGGCAAAACGGTTGAACACCCAAATGATTCACTTCGTACCTCGCGATAACATCGTTCAACACGCAGAATTGCGTCGGATGACTGTTAACGAGTACGCTCCTGACAGCAACCAGTCTCAAGAATACCGCGCGTTAGCTAAGAAGATCATCAACAACACCAACCTCACCATTCCAACACCAATCGAAATGGATGAATTAGAAGCATTGTTGATCGAATACGGTATCCTTGACGACGATTCTAAGCACGCAGATATCATCGGTAAGCCCGCAGAAGCTTCTGCTAAGTAAGCTCAGTAAGCAAAGTTTTAGGAAAAGGGAATACCTACATCACTTCCCTTTTACCTTTGATCTAATTTCTATCCCCCACGGGGACGAAGAGTCCCCAACCCCATAGGGGAAATCCCCTACCCTGACTATCCCGGTTCCTTAGGAGCAAGAGAGACTAGAAATGACTCCTCCAGAAAACAAGAATATCGTTGACGAAAGAAAAGAACTAATTAAAGAAGTTCTCCAAGCCTATCCCGAAAAAGCAGCTAAAAAACGGGAAAAGCACTTAAATGTATACGAAGAAGGTAAGTCTGACTGCGGCGTTAAGTCTAACATCAAATCTTTACCTGGTGTAATGACCGCTCGTGGTTGTGCTTATGCAGGTTCTAAAGGTGTGGTTTGGGGCCCTATTAAGGACATGATCCACATCAGCCACGGGCCTGTAGGTTGCGGTTACTGGTCTTGGTCTGGTCGTCGTAACTACTACATTGGTACAACTGGTGTTGATACCTTTGGTACCATGCACTTCACCTCTGACTTCCAAGAAAGAGACATCGTTTTCGGTGGTGACAAAAAACTCTTAAAGCTGATTCAAGAACTCGAAGTACTATTCCCCCTCAGCCGTGGTGTTTCTATTCAATCTGAATGTCCCATCGGTTTGATTGGGGATGACATCGAAGCCGTAGCTAAGAAAGCAGCTAAAGAAATCAACAAGCCTGTTATTCCTGTACGTTGCGAAGGCTTCCGTGGTGTGTCTCAGTCCTTGGGTCACCACATTGCTAACGACCAAATTCGTGACTGGGTATTCCCCAGAGCCGACCAAGCTAAGAAAGACGGTACACTGCCTTTCGACTCTACTCCTTATGACGTAGCTATTATTGGTGACTACAACATCGGTGGTGATGCTTGGGCTAGCCGGATTCTGTTAGAAGAATTAGGCTTACGTGTAGTTGCTCAGTGGTCTGGTGATGGCACCATCAACGAAATGATGCTGACACCAAACGTAAAAATTAACCTCATCCACTGCTACCGGTCGATGAACTACATCAGCCGTCACATGGAAGAGAAGTATGGTATTCCCTGGTTAGAATACAACTTCTTTGGGCCTACTAAGATTGCTGAATCCCTCCGGGAAATCGCTTCTAAGTTTGACTCTAAGATCCAAGAAAACGCTGAGAAGATCATTGCTAAGTACCAGCCCACAATGGATGCGATTATTAAGAAATATCGCCCCCGTTTGGAAGGTAAGACCGTCGCTATGATGGTTGGTGGTCTACGTCCTCGCCACGTTGTACCCGCTTTCCAAGATTTGGGTATGAGAATGGTTGGTACTGGTTATGAGTTCGCTCATAACGACGACTACAAACGTACCACTCACTACATCGAAAACGGCACCATCGTTTACGACGACGTTACCGCTTACGAATTTGAAGAGTTTGTTAAAGCACTCAAGCCAGATTTGATTGCTTCTGGTGTGAAAGAGAAGTACGTATTCCAAAAGATGGGTCTTCCTTTCCGTCAAATGCACTCTTGGGATTACTCCGAACCTAGCAATTGTTCTGAGAACTGGCGACTCTAGCAGGTTTTTTGGCGGTGGGAGAAAAAAGTGTCTATTTCTAGCCTAAATTTAATTTATAGCGTTATCTACTAACAACCTTTTTTGATACTTGAGACAATATAACCCTGATTCTGTCTGGTTTTGAGATTTGGCTGGCATGAGTCTTAAATTAAAACTGTTAAGTTAAAAACTAATTTAAATGACATTTTTTAGATTAAATAGTATAGTATCGGATTATTTTTATAATATATGATAAATCAGTAAGGCATTTTAGTAAGATTAAGGAGTAATACTTTTGGCTAAGAAAGTTACTATCACTATTGATGATGACATTCTTGCTTTTATTGACCGCAAGGCTGCCTCAGTTGGAGATACGCCTAACCGCAGTAGCTATATAAACTCTGTTTTAGCAAAACACCGTCGTACTGTTTTGGAAGCAGAAATGATCGCAGCGCTCAAAGAAGATGCCAAAAATCCTGAATATCAAGCAGAGATAGCAGCTTGGGATTCTGTTGCTGGAGATGGTATTGAATAATGCCAAATGGTATTTTAGCTTATCGACGCGGGGAAATTCGCTGGGTAAAACTTGATCCAACAGTGGGTGCAGAAGCCCAAAAAACACGTTCTTGTCTAATAGTTCAAAATGATGTGATGAATCAATATGGTTCTTTAACTATTGTGATGCCATTTCGACCGGGAACGAAAAATGCTCCTTATGTAGTAAACGTTAAAGCTACAACCAACAATGGTTTAGACCAAGACCGTTATATTGATGTTGCACAAATTCGCAGTGTTGATAATAGTCGGATATTGGGGTTGATCGGAATTTTGGAAAATGAATATTGGGAAACAATTCGTGCTGCGTTAGATATAGTCTTGAATTTTGAATGAAACGTGTTTGCTTTCGCTAATAATGTTGAAGATATCATTAGACCTCTTGCAAAAAGAGTTTTGAAAAAGGTCGTCATATTTCAGGCATTATGAGAAATGCGATCGCTAAATAAATTTAGCGATCGCTCTTAGAACTTGCAATCCTACCATGTTTTTTAGCGGCGGGAGAAAAAAGCATCTATTTTCTAGCCTAAATTTAATTTACAGCGTTATCTACTAACAACCTTTTTTGATGATTGAGACAATATAACCCTGATTTTGTATGGTTTTGAGATTTTGCTGGCATGAGTTTTAAATTAAAACTGTTAAGTTAAAAACTAATTTCAATAACATTTTTTAGATTAAATGGCGCGATCGCCCAGCTAGTTTTCTAGTGAAGGCGATCGCGTGATGGAGAATGCCATCCTTTAACTAGGTGGTAAAGGAAGTTTAGATGGATGAGGTTTTAGTGTGTTATCTAGATTGCCTCCTGAAAATAAAACTGTACGTCTTTGAAAATTCTCATAATTTGCGATACAAGTATTCAAGCGATCTAGAATTCCTTCACGGACTTCACGCTCTATCGAATACTTCCTTTCTCGATGTTTAAAAACAGAAATATGATCCAGAAATAGGGTTATTGCTTGATAGATAAGTCTCAAATTATGAAGAGAACTAGCTGCTGTTAATTGGACAGCCAAAAAACGGAACTGGCTACTAATCTTGCTGGCTTGCTCCTTAGTTAGTCCATGATCTGAATAGTGATAACCGATGACTTCTGCCATATACTGAGCGTGTTTAGCTGCGTCATGAATTTGAAACTGGGCTTTCTCAATAGGAGCCAGGATTTTATCCATTAATAGTTCGGCTGCAAATTGATCTCGAATATTCGAGTCAGCAATAATCGAAAGCTCCTGCAATTTTTGCTCATGTTTTCTACGATCTTCTTCTTGAAGTTGATCTAGAATCTTTTCAACAAGATTTACTCCTAAAAACATTTGGTCTAACATAATTTTTGTATTTTCTAGCAGAACTGATTTACTTTTAATATAAAGGGTAAGTTTGGTTGATTATAATTATTATATAGTTATATGTTGGTGCATTTGCATATTTCAGGCATTATGAGAAATGCGATCGCTAAATTTCAGGCTGGTGTTATTTAAGTTACGAATCCCTAATCTTAGCGGCTTAAGGGATTTTTATTCTGCGCTAGTGAAATTATGGTTTGCTGAATTCTCTTTAACCTTGTTTCTGGACGTTTAGCGCTCTCAATCCACGAAAGAATATTTTTCTTGGATGATTTATTCAACGCTTCAAAATACTGATTGGCTGTTTCATTAGCTGTTAATGCTAGTTTTAAATCTGCGGGAATTGTTAATGCTTCAATCGCATCTAAGCTGCTCCATGAACCATTTCCTTTTGCAGCTTCAATCTTTTTTAGCCCTGCTTCAGTCATCAAATTTTGGGTGATGAGTTCTTCGATATATTGCTTGTTTAATTTTGACCAAACACTTTTTGGTTTGCGGGGTGTAAATATTTGCATATAACGTTCTGTGTCTATAGTTTTGACCTTACTATCAATCCAGCCAAAACATAAGGCTTCTTTTACGGCTTCGCTATATTTAACGCTTGGTTTGCCACTTTTGACTTTGTAGTATATTAGCCACACACCTATAGAACTATGATGATTTCTCTGTAACCATTCTCGCCATTCTTGACGGTCTTTGGCATAAACGCTTTCTAGTTGATTATCAAATGTTGCCATAGCGGAAAATTTTAAAAATTATATATGTATTATATGATTATCCAGAATTTGGCGATCGCACTCAAAAAATCATTGAATTGCCTTGCTGGAGAATGCGATCGTAATCAGCTAAATTTGGCTTGTACGTAACAGTTCGGCATAGGCTATCGCTGTATCTTTCATATATTGGTATTCTTCTTTAATTTTTTTGTACTGTTTATCAATAGCCCAGCCATTATCGGGAAGTAAATGTGGATCGTAGCCAGCAATTTGTCTACCAATCAACATTTCTCTAATAAATCCTATGTACACTTGTTGTAATTCTTCAGCTTTATCCAGCAAACTTTCAATTTGAGATAATGCCCTTTGATACATTCCCTGTTGACTTGCATAAAAATCTGAAGTTTCTACTAAATCAAGCAATTCGTTGGTTTTAATCCACTGCTTTTTTAAATTTAAAATTTCTGGCTCAACAAAGTTAAGATGTTCTTTGATTAAGAAGGCTATTTCTTGCGCTGCTTTGAGGTTAACTCTACCTTGAGCATCTATTTTTTCTAAAATTGGCATACGGATAGATGCAAGATTATGCCAAGAGTAAATGTACTCAATGCCATCTGATGTCAGTTTTGGAAAAACAACTCTAATTCTCCGCTTTTCATTTACATCAAAAAAAATACCTAATTTACCTAAAGGTAAGTTGGGATAACGAGCATTTGCGCCATCAACTTCTACAACTAAATTACTTTGAATTTGGGCTATCTTTTTCTGGGAATAGAAGAAAATCCCATATCTTACTACTAAAAGCAATATAATAAAAATTATAATAAATTCCACGTTTGTAACCACTATCAACAGTTTTACTTAAAGTCTAGCATTTTACATTGCTTAGACTGAGTAGCTGGAAAAAATATGTATAATATCGATGATTGACTAATCAGCTTGAGGAATTGCACATCCATAAGCGGGTACTTCTGGATTAGGTCTAGATGAAGATTAACTCGTGAAACTCAGGGGTAGCAGGTTTCTCTCATCTGACAAAGATGCTCAAATTGCCTGGATAAGAAATGCGATCGCATCAATATTTATCAATATGCATCAATATAGAGTGTGATAATAAACTTTTTATGAACCTTCGTTAATTTGTTCCTAATTGTTAAGATTTATAAGTTCTAAATGGGAAGACTGAAACTTAATAGCAACTCCTATAACACTATTCGAGATTCAACTTTCCATCATGCAGAATCCGCATTCAACAGAACTAGCAATTCAACCACTCCACCAAGAGAATATTAACCTGAAACTGATTGTAGAAGGGATTGCATCTCAGGTTGGGGAAGCTTTTTTCCAAGCTTGTGCCCATTACTTAGCTGAGGTGTTGCAAATTCAGTATGCATTGATTGCAGAGTTTGTTGATGAGACTCAGCCACGCGCTAAAGTTTTGGCATTTTGGACAGGAGAAAACTTTGGCCCCAATTTTGAATACGATTTGGCGGGAACTCCTTGTGGTGTTCTTTATGAACAAGGTTTGCAGATTTACCCTCAATGCATCCAACAAGCATTTCCAGAAGATGCAGATTTAGTTATGTTGAACGCAGAAAGCTATTTAGGCGTTCCGATTTTCAATCCTGAAGGAAAGCCTCTCGGACATATTGCAGGTTTGCATACTAAACCATTAGAACGCAGTTATGAAGAACAAGAATCGATTTTAAAAATCTTTGCGGCGCGTTCCGCAGCAGAAATTGAGCGACAGCTAGCAGAAAACGCACTGAAACAACAAAATATTTACTTGCAACAAACGCTCAAAGAATTGAAAAAAACCCAAGCACAACTAATTCAAGCAGAAAGAATGTCTAGTTTGGGACATTTGGTTGCAGGTATTGCTCATGAAATCAATAATCCTATTGGTTTTATTTATAGCAATATTGTCCATACTAAAGACTCTATCAATATTCTTTTAGATCTAATTGAAGCATATCAATCAGAATATCCTCATCCCTCCAGCACAATGCAAGCAAAAATTGAAGAGGCGGAAATAGACTATTTAAAGAAAGATGTTTCCAAAATGCTAAATTCTATGCAAGCAGGAAGCGATCGCATTAGGAATATTGTCCTGAGTTTACGCAATTTTTCTAGATTGGATGAATCTAGCAAGAAAGCGATAGACATAGATGAAGGCATAGAAAGTACTTTATTAATTTTGCAACATCGATTACAAGCTAATCATAATTTTCCGCCAATTCAGGTGATTAAAGAATATCAACTACTTCCCAAAGTTAACTGCTATGCAAGTCAACTTAATCAAGTGTTGATGAATATTTTGAATAATGCTATTGATGCTTTACGTTCTGATTTTCACCCTATTTCCCAGCCAATGATTCATATTAAAACAGAGTTGGTTGTTGAAAACAATGCTGTGAGAATTTCGATTATTGATAATGGTATGGGTATGGATGAAGCAACATTAGCTCACATTTTCGATCCATTTTTTACCACAAAACCCGTAGGTTCTGGTACTGGTTTAGGACTTTCTATCAGCTATCAAATTATAGTTGAGCAGCATGGGGGAAAATTAAACTGTATTTCTACACCGGGAGCAGGTGCTAAATTTCAGATTGAAATACCGATGCAATTGTCTTAAGCATTTACCTATACCTTTGTTGCTTGTTGCATTCACAAATATTAGGGGCATACATTTATACATTTATATGCCCCTATCAAGCTATCTATCACAAATATGTTACTTTTTTCGGTAGCACTTCAGCCTAAATAGAGAGGGATTGCCAAATCATTGTCAATATAATTTTGCAGACATTGAAATTATGTAGGCAATCTTTTGCAGATACTTTGTGATTAAACTGACAGCTTTCAATATTAAAGTCTTGGCAGCAGTATTCATGCTCATGGATCATGTATACTCTGTGCTAATGCCAAATTTAGTCATCTTGCACTATGTTGGGCGCTTGAGTTTTCCTCTGTTTGCATGGCTTTTGGCTGAAGGCGAAAAACACACCCGAAATATATACCGCTATGGTAGTAGGTTGTTGATTGCAGCTATCATCTCTCAACCAATCTATATTATTGTTTTTAGAAAGTCATTCCTCAATATTCTCTTTACGCTGCTGATTGGATTAATAATGTTGCGTCTAGTCAGGCGTTATCCGCGATTATTGCAGCAAATTCCTATGGTAGGATTATGTGCATTGATCGCGGAAATTTTCCGTTGTGAATATGGAGCATACGGAATTGGCGTCATTTTCTTAATGTCTCTCACCGATAAACTCAAGCCCGCAATATGGGCGCTTTCCTGGTGTATTCTGCATTTTGTTGCATTCGTCGCTTCTGGAAATTCTCTGGCGCAAAATTTGGCAATTTTTGCAGGTATTATTGTCTTTCAATTCAATAGTAAACAAGGGCCAAGGGCTAGATGGTTTTATGCATTCTACCCAGGACATTTATTGATATTAGGTTTAATTAGACATTTTATATTTTCTACATAGAAATAATCCTATAGGATTCATATTTGATTTTTGAACAAATACGTAGGGTGTGTTGTCGCGCAGCGCAACGCACCAAATCCCATAATACGGTGCGTTACACTTCGTGATAACGCAC
>NZ_JACJQG010000066.1 GCF_014696435.1 Calothrix anomala FACHB-343
TGGGATATGCTTTACTCATGTTGCTCTCTCGGTGCTGTCTACTATCTATTCACAGCGTATACCGAGAGAGCTTTTTTACAATCTGTCCGACTTTTCAAACATCCTCTTAGATAGTGGACTCAAACTAGAAATTTGATTGTAACTAACATCTAGTAGAGTCAAATTAATAAGTGAGGAAAATTGGCTCAAATCCACATTGATTTTATTACGCCAGACAAATAACTTCGTTAAATTAGGTAGACTAGACAACGGACTAAAATCAGTAATCTGATTATGACCGAGTGCCAAGTGACGCAGATTACTTAAACTAGATAATGGACTAATGTCACAAATGTGATTCTTAGTTAACTCTAAGTAAGCCAGATTGGTTAATGTAGACAGTGGATTTATATCGTAAATTTCCTCATTGTATAGCCTCAGTCTGATAAGGCTTGCAAGTTGTTGCTCTGCTTGGTAGCAATCAGAACTAATAACTTCCGCCAACAGTTGCTCAACTGTATGTCTGGCTTTGGGTGAGAGGCTATCTTTGTGTAAACACCAATCTGCAAAGCGGCGAAAGTTCGGACTCTGATTTGGCTGTAGTTCAGACATTGGCTAGTAGCTGGCAAAGAAAATTTAACTAAGGATGCCTAAGTTGGTGTATATCTCAATTAAATTGCCATCGGGATCGCGAAAATGAGCTGTGCGGATTCCCCAGTCTGGACGATCTGTAGGTGGAGCCATAAGAATGCCATTATGATCTTTAAGCCGTTGATAAACTTCATCGACGTTATCGACAGCAAAAATTAAGGATGTTTTATCTTGACTAGCAAAGGATGAAGGCTGATTGATGCTGGGGATGACTTGAGCCATGAATTCTTTTTTGAATACAGCTAGCTGAATAGATCCGGTATTAAACTCGGCATATCCAGTTTCTTCATCACCCCAATCTACTTTCAATCCCAGTAGATCCCGGTAAAACAAAAAAGTCTCTTTATAATTGGATACGAGTAGTCTGAGGTGTGTTAACTGAAGTTTCATAATTCAAGTACGTTAATTTACTAACTATGAATTCTAGGCTCTGAGTGTAATTTTGCTAACAGCTCGCTTTCAACTATTGCGAGTTCATCGAGCCGTTGCATGACAATTTCACGGTCAAAGTAAGTATCGGCTAGTACCCAATAAGTACCGAAATGACGGGCTTCAGATGCCATCAAACCTTTGTAAAACTTGGCTAATTCTGGCTCAGGACAGTGTGTAGCTAATAATCCTAAGCGTTCGTGACTGCGTGCTTCTATTAATCCGGTAACGAGTAAGGAATCTAAAAATCTATCTGGTTCTTGGGGACGAACTTGTGCTTTTAAACCTGCGCCATAAGGTGGTGGTGGTAAGGGTGCGAGGGGTATGTTGCGGCGTTCTAGCCACTGGTTGACGAGTTCAAAATGTTCTAGTTCTTCACGCGCGATCGCAGTTAATTCTCTGACCATTTTCGCATTGGAAGGGTAGCGAAACATAAAATTTAATGCCACCCCCGCAGCTTTACGTTCGCAGTGGGAATGGTCGAGCAAAATTATATCTAAATTAGCGATCGCTTGTTCTACCCAAGCGGAACTGGTAGGTTGTTTGAGGGCGTTGATTTTTGGTAATTCAGTAAGCACAGGATGACAAACTCCAGATATCTCAATGTAGCTGAGATAGCCCAGCACATTGATTTTAATCTGGTCTGGGGCGATTGGGCTAAAGAGTGCGAGTTCCTAGATCCCCGACTTCTTGAAGGATACTGCTGGGGAATGGTGGGTTAAAACCCTCAATGTTGATCTAAACACTTGTCTCGCTTGCCCGAAAGATCGCCCGCAGGCTATAAGCCTGGGGCTAAAGCTACAAAGCCTGCCTCTGCAGGCTCAATTTCTTTAGCCTGCAGAGGCAGGCTTTGTTCGGTTAGCCGCACCCTTCTAGGGTGACGGCGGTTTGTTGGTTAATCGATGGATCAACTACTGCAATTTTTTAGCGATTAACTCAGATAAAGTACTGAATAAATCTGCGGCTGTGTAGGGTTTGGCTAAAAACTCTTGCGCACCAGCTGCTAAAGCTTCGCGACTGTGAGTAGGTAATCCGCTAGTGGCGATGATTTTGAGTTGAGGATTTAATTTTTTGAGGGTACGGATAGCTGTCAATCCATCTAAACTCGGCATCATGATATCGATCAACACTAAATTAATTTCCTGCTGATGCTGGGCGTAAATCGCGATCGCCTCAATACCATCTTTAGCAATCAAGGTTCTATAATTAGCTTGTTCTAGTGATGTTTTGGTGGCTAATTGTATCATTACCTCATCATCGACAATCATCACTAGCTCTTGGTTTCCTTTGGGTATTGTTGTCGATGATACTTGCTCATCGCTCGCTTGTTCTATGGCTGGTAAGTAAACTTTAAATTTTGTACCTTTACCTTCTTGACTGAATACTTGTACAAAACCCCCACTATTTTTGACAATACTAATCACAGTAGAAAGCCCTAATCCTGTGCCTTTACCAGGTTCTTTGGTGGTGAAAAAAGGGTCAAAAATCCGATCCATTAATTCTGGGGGAATACCTGTACCTGTATCGCCAATGGTAATAACCACATAATTTCCCACCTGGGCATTAACATCCATCCGGGTATAAATTTCATCAATAAACTGATTTTCAGCATATATATTGAGAGTTCCACCATTGGGCATCGCATCACGAGCATTGACACAAAGATTCATAAAAATCTGATGCATTTGCGTAGGATGGCCTTTCACCATCCACAAAGTTCTTACAGGAATGTTGGTGGTAATTTCAATAGATTTAGGAAATGTTTGTGTAATAACTTTTGCTACTTCTAAAAGTAAATGTCCAATTTGTAAACAGATGGGTTTACCTTCTGTTCCTCTAGCAAACATGAGTATTTGTTTAACTAAGTCGCTGCCACGTTTAGCACTTTTAGTTAATACTTCCACTAATTCTTGGGTTTTGCTATCAACTGTTTGAATTCTTAATGGTAAAAGTTGAGAAATTGCCAAAATAGGTGTAAATATATTATTGAGGTCATGGGCGATACCGCTAGCTAGAGTTCCCAAACTTTCCAGACGTTGCGCCCGTAAAAATTGCTTTTCTAGACTCTTCTTTTCTGTAATATCAGTGTTGACAATCAGGATTGATTTTGGTTCTCCTGATTCTTCCTGCACCAGAGTCCAACGACTCTCGACGATAATTTTTGTACCTGCTTTGGTACGTTGCTCCAATTCTCCCCGCCAGCAGCCTTTATCTAAAGTAGTTTTCATTGCTGTTGCGAGTTGAGATGCATCATCATTAAATAACTCTTGGGCTGTCTTCTTGATAGCTTCGGCGGCATCAAAGCCATATAAGCGCTCAGATCCTAAGCTCCAAAATAAGATTTTGTTGTGCAGATTGGTGACAAAAATCGCATCTGTAGCAATATCAATTAAGGCTGCTTGTTCGCACATTTTCTCTTCTGCTTGTTTGCGCCCTGTGATATCGGTAATCATGGCTAAACCACCGATATATTCACCATTTTCATCAAACATGGGAGTTCCAGAGACAATCGCCCAAACATCACAACCATTGCGATCGCAAAATTTAAAGTCGTGCTGTTCTTTAATGCCTTGTTGCCGACGTTGCCAATATTGTAAGGCGATCGCTTTTCCCTGTGCATCCATAAATTCAAACAGCGATTTTCCCTGCATTTCCTCGATGGTGTAGCCCAACATCGAGGCCATTTGTTGATTAACTAAGGTTGTTTTCCCCTCCGCATCTACAGCCCATACACCCTCTATAGCAGTTTCCACAATACAGCGATATTTGGCTTCACTTTGGCGCAAGGCAATTTCTGCTTGCTTTTGCTGGGTAATATTGCGCGTGATTGTGAGTACTGACGCGACAGTGCCATTTTGGTCAAATTCTGGCACACAACGACTTTGGTAATATTTCACACCATTGGGGCTGGGAAATCCAAATTCTATTTCCTCTGGCTGTTTTGTGGTAAATACTTTTGTCAGGGTTTGGTTCCATATCGCTAATTGAGCTGCTGGCATTCCTAACTCTTCGTTGGTTTTACCGATAAACTGATGAACAGGTAAACCTGTTTCCGCTTCAATGGCTTGATTCACGTAGAGGTGGCGGAAATGGGAATCAAATCTGGCAATGATATCGGGTGCATTGTCTGCTAGCGCTCGAAATGCTTGTTTTTCTTGAGATAGTTCAGCAGTTCGCTGTGCTACACGGATTTCTAATTCTTCACTGGCTTGACGGAGGGCTGATTCTGCGAGTTTCCGCTCGGTGATGTCATCTACTACTCCCACCATGCGTATTGCTTGCCCATGCAGATTATAATAAAAACTACCACGAGAATTCACCCAGCGAATCTGATTATCTGGAAGAATTATCCGATATTCACATATATAGTTTTGTCGATTGGCGATCGCTTTTTGCATACAACCTTTAATATGCTCCCAATCTTCAGGGTGAACTCGATCCGCCCAATCTTGATAACTGCGGTTTGGGGTTCCTGGTTGATAGCCAAAGATAATCTCATGGTAAGGTGTCCAAATTGTCTCATTCGTCACCATGTCCCAATCCCAAGAGCCAGCGTGAGCAGCCTCTAGGGCTAGTTTTAAACGCTCGTTACTCTGGTACAGTTCTACTTCTAACTGCTGCAATTGCTGACTGACTTGGCCAAGTTCAGTACTTTTGTCGGCAATTTGCTGTTGTAATGTGACAATTACACTCGATACTTCTAAGGGATCGATGGCATTGAGAAAACTGCTTTGAGTGACAATTCCCAAGAGTTCGCCGCGATTGCTTGTTACTACTAATCTGCGGACATAACGTTGCTGCATTTGTTGATAAGCAGCCCACATTGAATCCTCTGGCTTGACAGTAAATAAAGGCGAACTCATGACTGTTATTGCTTGGGTATGGGCTAAATCCAGATTTAAAGCCCGAAATTGCACAATATCTCGCTCGCTCACGATACCTATGGGGTAAAGTAATTCACTGTTGTCTGCTGCTTGGGGTTCGACAATGACGATACAGCTAACCCGATGCTGGTTCATCAATTGAGCTAAATCGAGTACAGAGGCGGTATGAGGTGCATAAATTACCTGAGTCAGCATTACCTCCCGAACTAGGCGCAATTTCAGCAAATTAGCAGGTTGGAGCGCTTGACGCAGGCTGTTGTGAGTGACAATTCCTAGTAATTTTTCCTGCTTATCCACAATCGGAAGATGGCGAATTTGATGCTGACGCATCAGAGATAGGGGAATCGCCGCATTGTAAGCAGCACTGTATTGCAGGGTGATGGCTTGTTGTGTCATCACTTCAGCAACTTTAATATTTGCTAAGTTTACCCCTGTAGCAATTAGTCTGACTACGTCTCTTTCAGTAAAGATACCGCGTAGATTTGCTTGTTCTGTCACTAACACATAATTATTGAGTCCTGAATTGGAAGAACTCAGTGTTGATGTGGACTTTCCATCATCTAAACTACAACTTCTATCTCGCGCCTGACTCATAAAAGCGATCGCATCCATTACAGTAGTATCGGGTGTAACCGTCAAAGGATGGGGATCGATTACCTGTGCGAGAGTCGGTAATGCGAAGATATGGTCATTTTGCATATTATACTCAATAGTTTTTATCTGCGATCGCCAAAAGTCACCATGAAAATGGGTAGAGAAAATTTGTGCTTTGGCAATATTTTTCAGGTGGAATTTTCAAGATTTTAGCCGAGTTTAGTCTAGCTCTGACTTCTTTAATTTTTAGGTTATCTATTCACAAAAATATTTTGTATCGCCATAAAAACATAAATTTATATGTCTATGAATACCTTGCTTGTCAATAGATTACAAGCAGATGCAAAAAGCCAATATTAATTTTTTTTGTTGCAAAAATCACAGACAAAATATTGATACCGCATTTTGCAAATCAATGAGGTATCAACTAGGTAATAAATATCAAAATTATTCTTCCTCATGCCTTGAAAATAGGGAATATAGCACAGGGGCAGAGAGATTTTCATATTTAGTTACGGGATTTTGCCATTGTGAAAACAATTCTTATGCGTTAAGACTTACAACTAACGCACGCTTGATTTTTATAGATTTGAGGATTACTCTTAATTTTTACTAATGATATTTGTCTATTTTTCCCTTGCGTCTGAAAACGCTCAAAATAGGCGCTTTGAAGCTTTTAAGCTTCCATATCACCATCTTAGCTTTAATCGCTTTATTTTAATAGATTGCAAACTGGTAGATCATCCTTATGATATAGAATAAATGCATTATTCTTTTTGCATCTATCTAATGATAGATTTAAGGAATCTTACTTTAGCAAAAGTTGCTGCCCAGATCCCCGACTTTTTCAAAAAGTCGGGGATCTAAATCTCGCTAAAGTCAGCAAAATTCCAGCCTATACATACTAAGCCAAGCTATAGTCGGGATTATATTCAACTAGCTCAATTTCATTACCATCGGGATCGTTGACATAAATTCTATGCTTGGTTTCGGCGGCTGTCATTGTGTAATAATCAATTCCTTTAGCTTCTAGTAATTTTTGCATAGCTTCGCCATCATCAATTACAAAGCCAACATGATTAATACCAATGCTTTCATAAGGTTTATGTACTCGCTCTTGTTGTGAATCGTCATTCAAAGCTAGATAAAATTGGTTATTACCAAAATGCATCCAGCGATCGCCATTGAATACCCCTTCGGCTCTTACATACCAATCTGGGAATAAAGTTTGATAAAAGTTTTTCGTGGCATCGATATCTTTACAAGAAAGGTTGATGTGTTCAAAGCGAATCATGCTCATAATTTTCTCCGATAAATTAGAAAAGTAAGGTTAATAATTATTGTTTTGGCTGTTAAATAAACTTAAATAAATTTCACGCAGAGGCGCAGATAAACAAGAGATTTTAAGCATCATGTTGAAAGTTTAGAGACACTACTCTAAGCCAGTATCTAAAAACATAATGACTAGGCTTTCCATCGCTGGGGTTATTTATTTCGTCACTCTAAATAAATCATAGTCGAAATGATTATGAGTTGCAACTTGTGAAAATAAAAAATCGCAGATGTTTTTACCTGCGATCGCAAAATAGTTATTAGAGACGCGATTAATCGCGTCTGTACAATTGTCATTTGTCCCCCTTGTCCCCTCACCTCCTCACGTGCGCCGATTCACCAGGGTGGCGCTAGCTTGATCTACAGGCATCAGGACTATCTCATTAATATTCACATGGGGCGATCGCGTGACGCAGAAAAATATGACATCTGCTACATCATCAGGAGTTAGGGGCGTAACTCCCTGGTAAACTTTTTTGGCGCGTTCGGTATCGCCATGAAACCGCACATCGCTAAATTCCGTTTCTACCATCCCAGGATCGACGGAAGTGACGCGAATCGGCGTACCTAATAAATCTAGCTTTAAACCTTCAGAAATGGCTCTGACAGCAGCTTTCGTCCCACAATAGACATTACCATTGGGGTAGGTTTGATGTCCGGCTATAGAACCAATATTTACCACATGACCGCGATCGCGTTTTACCATCCCCGGCACTACATAACGGGTAAGGTAAAGTAAGCCCTTAATATTGGTATCAATCATTTCTTCCCAATCGGCAAAGCTACCTTCATGTAACTTGTCTAAACCGCGACTCAATCCTGCATTGTTGATGAGAATGTCAATATCAGCCCAGGCGGGAGGTAGGCTAGAAATCGCAGCTTCTACCGCAGCGCGATCGCGCACATCTAACTGTATTAAATAAACCTCAGTATTAAATTCTTTCTTTAGCGTCTCAGCTAGTTCCTGTAAGCGTTCCAGCCGCCGCGCCGCTAAAATTAATTTTGCGCCTGTATTAGCAAATACTCTGGCACAAGCAGTACCAATACCACTACTTGCGCCAGTGATGAGAATGATTTGATTTTGTAGGGAAATCATTGTTAGTCAAGAGTCAAGAGTCAATTGTCCATTGTCCAATAATTCGGAACTAATGAAAAACTCCACTTATGGATCGGAGTTTTGCGATTGTTAAATTGAAAATAGGGTTGACGGTTGACTGTTGACGGTTGACGGTTGACTGTTGACTCTTAAGAGAGATTTTCTCGTGATTGACTAGCTTGAAAATATTCTATGACAGCAGCTGCGATCGCTTCATTGCCATCTTTGGCTATCGGTTGAGATAGCTTGGGTTGTAATAGAGGTTGACGTAGAAAATCCCAATTACCTTGAAAAAATTCAGTTGGGCTAAGGATTTGATGCTGATTATAATTAGCTAACCCTGCTATTAAAAAAGCGGCTTCTGCAAAATCTTCCCGCGTAACCGTAACAAGCGGTACTTGCAATTTGGTAGCCTCAGCAAAAGTACTGTAACCAGGTTTAGAAACAACTTGCCCGCAAATTGGCATAAAATCTACAGGGCGGTATTTTCGGTCGGTAATCTTCACCAAGTTAGGTAAATCTGGCGCAGATTGATCGAACACAATAAATTGCCAATCGGGGAAATGCTGTAGGTTATCGTAGGGAAATTGTTGTAAACCCAAACCGCCAAAGGTTAGCAGAATTGTTTTTTCTACAGGTGCGGTAATCCGCCAATGCGATCGCAGGTTATCAGCATCATAACGCGGCGAACCACCTGTTAAACCCACATCTATAATATTGGTGAATGCTGACATCGGTTCGTGAAATGGGAGACGATATAAGCGATCGCATTGAGCATAACAATTACTAATCCAATCAGCGATGGCTAAAAACTCTCCTCCCCAATCCCGGTAAATCAAATCCCAGCCAAAGTTACTCACCGACCAACAAGGAATATTTGCTGCTTTAGCGATCGCTGAAGCCAAAAAGGGAATATCCGCTAAAATCAAATGGACAAAATTTTGCCGAATAAAATTAACTTCCCCAGCGATCAAAGAATGTTGATTTTTTTTAATTTCTAATAACTTTTCTAAAGTAGCTGCTCGATCCATCGTCAAGCTATCTGCTTGTACTACACCCAAATCAAAAGCCCGAGGACGATGAATAAAATCGCCGTCAATATAGCAATCAAGTAACCAGTGTGGCGCAGTAGTCACCATAATGAGGAGAACTTCCGGGCACAATTTTTGAATTGTGTCAGCGATTGCGGCCATGCGCGTCGTATGACCAAAACCGTGGTTAGTAATGGCCATGTATAAAATAGGGCGTTCCATCAAAGAGAATGTATCTATAGGCCACAATTAATTTACTGGGTCTGGGAAAATTTAACAACTGACTTTTGATACACGAAGCACAGTAATATAGATCGTAGATGCTGATTACTCGGCATATATGTCCAAGAATAAAATTTGAAATTTAATATAAATTAGTCAAGTTTGAAAAGTATTTTTTGAGGTATGAATGGATGCTATTAGTTACAAGCAAAATGTCATATTATTCGTAGATGACAATTACCAAAAATTAAAATTATTACTGGAATATTTAGAAGAAACAGGATTTAAAGTATTAGTAGCAGACAACGGTATCAACGCTATTAATATAGCAGAGAACGCCTCGCCGGATTTGATTTTATTAGATGTTTTAATGCCAGGAATTGACGGCTTTGAAACTTGCCGACGGTTAAAAAGTAATCCTGTTACGGAAAATATTCCTGTGATTTTCTTAACTGCCCTTGCAGAGCAGGTGGATAAAGTTAAAGGGTTAAATTTAGGCGCAGTAGATTACATTACCAAACCCCTAGATAATGAGGAAGTAATAGCAAGAATTAAAATTCATCTGCGCTTGCAAAATTTGACCAAAAAACTCACAGAACAGAATGAATATTTAGCAGCAGAAATTAACGAACGCAAGCAAGCAGAAGATAAAATCAAAGAACAGGCAGCTTTGTTAGATATCACCACAGATGCCATTATTGTCCAAGATTTAAATAACCAAATTCGCTTTTGGAATCAAGGCTCAGAACATCTGTATGGGTGGACGCAAACAGAAGCGATCGCTAAAAATGCCAACACCCTGCTGTACAAACCAGAAACACTATATCAACTGCAAGAAATCCACAAAAGTTTGGCTAAAAATGACTTGTGGCAAGGTGATTTATATCAAAAAACTAAAACAGGTAAAGAAATCATCGTTTCTAGTCGATGGACAGTTATGCCAGATTTGGCGGGACAGCCAAAATCAATATTAATTGTCAACACTGATATTACCGAGAAAAAACTACTAGAAACCCAGTTTTTACGAGCGCAACGGATGGAAAGTATTGGGACATTAGCTAGCGGAATTGCCCACGATTTAAATAATGCGCTGACACCGATGTTAATGATTGCCCAGCTATTAGAAATTAAGCTAGCAGACGAAAATAGTAAACAATGGCTCGCCATCCTAGAAACCAATATTAAACGGGCAGCCGATTTAGTCAAACATGTGTTGTGTTTTTCTCGCGGATTTGAAGGTAAATTTATCACATTACAGGTAAAAAATATCATTGCCGAAATTGAACAAATTGTTAAACAAACCTTTCCTAAATCTATAGCTGTAAATCTAGATATTCCTCAACAAAGTCTGTGGAATATTTCAGGTGATGCCACACAAATTCATCAAGTATTATTGAACCTGTGTATTAATGCCCGTGATGCCATGCCAGAGGGCGGTTTACTGAAAATTTCGGCGAGAAATATCTGGGTTGATAGTAACTGCGCGCGCATGAATATGGATGCCCAAGTCGGCCCTTATGTGACGATTAGCGTAGCCGATACAGGTAAGGGAATTCCTCAAGAAATAATTGACAGAATTTTTGAACCTTTTTTTACGACAAAAGAAGTCGGACAAGGTACAGGTTTGGGCTTATCTACAGTCATGGGTATTGTCAGAAGCCACAATGGTTTTGTCAAAGTTATGAGTGCAATTGGTAAAGGCACAGAATTCCAAATTTATTTCCAGGCTAGTCAGAACCTAGAAATAGATAATCCCTTAACTAGCTATGATGAATTACCAGCAGGAAATGGCGAATTAATTCTCATTGTTGATGATGAAGAATCAATTCGGGAAATTACGAAAACAGCTTTAGAAAAAAATGGTTACAAAGTTTTAGTCGCTAAAGATGGCATTGAAGCAGTAGCGTTATATACAAAACATCAAAAAGAGATTAGTGTTGTTTTAATCGATATGATGATGCCATCAATGGACGGGCCAATGGCGATTCGGGTACTGCAAAAAATTAATCCCGAAGTCAAAATTGTTGTGGTGAGTGGTTTAACTTCTAATCATGAATTACTGGCAACATTGGATGATAGTATCACCACATTTTTACCCAAACCCTATACATTTCAGGAACTATTCACAAGTTTACAGGTAATATTAAATGCGGAGGCAGGGTCAAAACATTCGCAAAGTAGTATTTAGTGGGCATTGGGCATTGGGCATTGGGCATGGGGCATTGGGCATGGGGCATTGGGCATTGGGAAATTCCTTAATTTTGAATTTTGAATTTTGAATTTTGAATTGGTATTAGTTCCAATCCTGCTCTTCCTTCTTGCCGCGACTTTTGTATATTCCGCCTATATCGTGGATTTGGCGAGTTTTTTCAAATAATTCGGCTTCTGTTAAACCCCAACGTTGCAAAACTTGATCTAAGTCCTGTTGAATCTCTCTAGCTCCGGGAAACCCTTGATAGCGAATTTTCAACCGAGCAAGTTCTGCTAAGTTATAGTCTGTCGCCTCCTGAGCTAGTAGAATATCAATAGTGGGGCGATCGCGGTTTTGCAAAGGATGTTGTTGGTCTTTACCTCCAGATGCTTCAGCCATCGTTAGTCCTACAATTACGAGTCATGAGTTTTCAGTTTAGCCCACAGCCAAGGCCTAGAGAAGTCAAACGTTCATACTGAAGAGGTCACTGTCATAATTACAACTTCTCACCTCACCAATATTCTCTGGCAAAAATTAACGACGGCAACCCCACCCGAAATCTTACGGCTCTCACTACTGTCATTCAACTTTAAATAAAGATACATTGTCATTAAGAAAATACATGAAACTTTAGATAAGGGTGAAGAGTATTTCACCCAAAGTACAAGCAGCAAGGGAGCAAGAACCCGCTATGTTTGAACACTTCACTTCCGAAGCAATTAAAGTAATAATGCTAGCTCAGGAGGAAGCACGTCGCCTGGGACATAACTTTGTAGGAACAGAGCAAATTCTCCTCGGGCTGATGGGAGAAGGAACTGGGGTTGCTGCTAAAGTACTGACCGATTTGGGCGTAAATCTCAAAGATGCACGTCGCGAGGTCGAAAAAATTATTGGTAGGGGTTCTGGTTTTGTACCACCGGAAATTCCTTTTACTCCTAAAGTAAAAAGCCTATTTGAGCAATCATTTAAAGAAGCTCATAGTCTGGGGCACAACTACATTAATACAGAACACTTACTTTTAGGTTTAACTGAAGCAGGCGAAGGTGTAGCCGCCAAAGTATTGCAAAATCTAGGCGTTGACCTAAAAACTATCCGTAGTGCAGTCATCCGTTATTTAGGTGAAAATGCGACTGTATACGCTGCTGGTGGTAGTCAAAAACGCAATCAACCACTGAGTTTGGAAGAATTTGGCAGAAATCTCACCAAACTAGCGCAAGAAGGCAAAATAGACCCAATTGTAGGGCGCGATAAAGAAATTGAACGCACAATTCAAATTCTCGGTCGCCGCAGTAAGAACAATCCCGTATTAATTGGCGAACCGGGAGTTGGTAAAACTGCGATCGCGGAAGGACTGGCGCAACGGATAATTAACCAAGACGTACCCGAAGTATTGCAAGACAAGCAAGTCATCAGCCTCGATATGGGCTTGCTAGTCGCCGGAACTCGCTTCCGGGGTGACTTTGAAGAACGGATCAAGAAAATCGTTGAGGAAATTCGCTCCGTTGGCAATATCATCCTCGTGATTGACGAAATTCACACCTTAGTTGGTGCGGGGGGTACAGAAGGCGGATTAGATGCAGCCAATATCCTTAAACCAGCCTTAGCTAGAGGTGAACTGCAATGTCTTGGTGCAACCACCTTAGATGAGTACCGTAAGCATATTGAGCGCGATGCAGCCTTAGAACGGCGTTTTCAGCCGATTCTGGTCGGCGAACCCACAGTTCAAGAAACCATTGAAATTCTTTACGGCTTGCGGGGAGCATACGAGCAACATCATAAAGTGACAATTTCCGACGCTGCGGTATTAGCAGCTGCACAATTGTCCGACCGCTATATTAGCGATCGCTTTTTGC
Organism: Calothrix anomala FACHB-343; assembly: GCF_014696435.1. GTDB lineage: Bacteria > Cyanobacteriota > Cyanobacteriia > Cyanobacteriales > Nostocaceae > Aulosira > Aulosira anomala_A. The sequence goes on from NZ_JACJQG010000066.1 coordinate 13,263, forward strand.
CAGATAAAGCCATAGACTTGATTGATGAAGCCGGTTCTCGCGTGCGTCTGCGCAACTCCCAGATTTCTACTAACAAAGAACTCAAGCGCGAACTTCTTGGTGTTACCAAAGCCAAAGAAGAAGCAGTTAGACTGCAAGATTTCGACAAAGCTGGAAAGCTGCGGGATCAAGAATTAGAACTCCAAGCCAAACTCAACGGCGATGAAAGTGGTACACCCGCCAAAACACCAGTCGTTGATGAAGAAGACATCGCTCAAATTGTCGCTTCCTGGACTGGCGTACCCGTCAACAAACTCACAGAATCCGAATCTGAGTTACTGTTGCATCTGGAAGATACCCTGCATCAGCGCCTCATCGGTCAAGAACAAGCAGTTACCGCCGTTTCTCGCGCCATTCGTCGCGCTAGAGTCGGCTTAAAGAGTCCTAATCGCCCAATTGCTAGCTTTATCTTCTCCGGCCCTACTGGAGTAGGTAAAACAGAACTAGCCAAAGCCTTAGCAGCTTACTTCTTCGGTTCCGAAGACTCCATGATTCGCCTCGATATGTCCGAATACATGGAAAGCCATACAGTATCCAAGCTCATTGGTTCACCTCCTGGTTACGTAGGCTACGACGAAGGCGGACAACTAACAGAAGCCGTGCGCCGCAAACCCTACACAGTGTTGCTTTTCGACGAAATCGAGAAAGCGCACCCCGATGTATTCAATATGCTGCTGCAACTGTTAGATGACGGTCATCTTACTGATGCCAAAGGTCGAAAAGTAGACTTCAAGAACACCTTAATTATCTTGACATCTAACATCGGTTCCAAGGTAATTGAAAAAGGTGGCGGTGGTTTAGGCTTCGACTTCGACAACCAAGCCGATGCTAGTTACAACCGCATCCGTAACTTGGTAAATGAAGAACTCAAAGCTTACTTCCGTCCAGAGTTCCTCAACCGTCTCGATGACATTATCGTCTTCACCCAACTTTCCAAGGATGAAGTCAAGCAAATTTCTGAGATTCTCCTGCGCGAAGTTGCTGGTCGCTTGACAGAAAAAGGAATTACCTTAGAAGTTACAGACCGCTTCAAGGAACTGGTAGTTCAAGAAGGTTACAACCCCAGCTACGGTGCCAGACCATTACGTCGTGCGATTATGCGCCTGTTGGAAGATTCCCTCGCGGAAGCTTTGCTATCTGGTCAAATCGTCACTGGTGACACAGCCATTGCTGATGTCAACGACGACGGACAGGTACACATCCAAAAATCAGAGCAACGGGAGTTACTGCTGGCAAATGTTGGCTAATGGTAAATTTGCATTGATTTATACCATGTCACTTTTGCGGTAACATATGAGAACCATTCCACATTCCTGCCTGCCGCAGAAGAGCAAGAGAGGAGTATCCTTGATAGAACTGAAGTGAAATGGTAATAGCTCTTTCAAACCCTGGTAGAAATACCAGGGATTTTTTTTGTCTCACGCAGAGGCGCAGCGAAAAGTCTGAGCGGAGGCTTCCTCCGATCAGAACTTTTCAAGACAGAGGCGCAGAGAAGAAGGTGAAGATTAGGAGTTTTGTAATAAGTTTGATGACGAATTACAAATTATTGATGCAGGTTACTAAATCAGATGATTCCTGATAAAAATCTCTCCCAGGTATGTAGATTAACTGGCAGCAGGGTGAAATATTCAATACAAGTGAATATATCTTTAGAGGTTGTTTGATCAAGAGCATTTATTCAAGATAGCCCAATTTCCCAGCAATTACAGGAGAGAATTACATGACTTCTATTACCAACTTAAAAACAATAGTTAAAAGTCAGGTCAAAAATCTCACTTTATTATTAGGCGGTACGGCGGCAATGTCATTGGGTATAAACGCCTCAGCAATGGCAGCAGTCATGTATGATGTCACCGAGTTAGGTAGTCTAGGTGAACCTTTTAGTTATGCCTATGACATTAACGATCGCGGCGAGGTAGTAGGTTATTTCGGCGATTATCTGAATCGTGCCTTTTTATGGAAAAGTAGCACGGGTATTAACGATCTCGGTACTCTCCCCGGAAAGGATAATAGTGTTGCCAATGGTATCAATAATGCAGGTAAAGTGGTAGGTTATTCGGATAATCGCGCTTTTTTATGGAATCGCAACACAGGGATGGTAGATTTGGGTACTCTCCCCAATCAGTCTAGTAGTGAGGCGATCGCTATCAATAATCAAGATTGGGTAGTGGGTAATTCGGGTAATCGCGCTTTTTTATGGAACCGCAATAATGGTATGACTAACCTTGGTACTCTGGGTGGTGGATCGTCCAGTAGTGCGGCTGACATAAATGATGCAGGTCAAGTAGTGGGAAATTCTGATAATCGCGCCTTTTTGTGGAATGAAACTCAAGGTATGCAAAACCTGGGCACGCTGCCAAATAAAGATTTCAGTTCTGCGGCGGCGATTAATAATCTTGGTCAAGTAGTAGGTTATTCAGGTAACATCAATGAATATTACAGGGATCGCGCTTTTTTGTGGAGTGAAAGTACAGGCGCGATCGACCTCGGCGCACTCCCCGGCCGAATTCCTGAATCGCCTGATGACACCGCTAGCTATGCTTATGACATCAATGATGCAGGTCAAGTTGTCGGGGTGGCATCTGTACCCTACAGTACCGCCTTTTTATGGAGTGAGAGTACTGGCATTGTAGATTTAAATACTCTCATTGACCCTAACTCAGAATGGCGGCTAAATGTGGCGACAGCGATTAATAACCAAGGTCAAATTGTCGGATATAGCAGATTTGGTTCATTTGACTATCGCGCCTTTTTATTAACGCCTAAATCACCGCAATCAGTACCAGAACCGATGACCATCGGCGGTAGTATAATTGCGGGGGCGGCTTTATTGTATTTGCGTCGTCGCCAATATGGCCTCAGCCAAGGTTAATTTGACAATTGATCGGTTTTCCAATTAGCTAAATCAGTTAAAGAGCGATCGCGGTATCTGCCGTAACGTTCCTGTTTATTCTTGATTTTTACGCCTAATTCCGGGAAAATACCGAAATTTGGCGGCATTGGTTGGAAGTGTTTCGGGGATGCCGAACTGATAAACTCAAATAATGCCCCCATCATCGTTGTTGGTGGCAGAGTTAAAGTTTCTTTCCCTAAAGCTAATCTAGCGGCGTTAATTCCTGCCAAGCAACCACCAGCAGCCGCCGCCGTGTAGCCTTCAGTCCCAATCAATTGTCCGGCGGCTAATAAAGTCGGACGCTGTTTAAATTGCAGAGTTGGGTGCATTAATTGGGGTGCATTAATAAATGTATTGCGGTGCATCACTCCCAACCGCACAAATTCAGCATTTTCTAAGCCGGGAATTAAGCGGAAGACGCGCTTTTGTTCGCCCCAACGCAGATTAGTTTGGAATCCTACCATATTCCACAGTTGACCGGCTTTGTCTTCTTGGCGCAACTGTACCACAGCATAGGGACGTTCCCCGGTGCGGCTATCAGATAATCCTACTGGCTTTAAGGGGCCGAAACGCATCGTATCCTCACCCCGCAGCGCTTGTTCTTCAATGGGGAGACAAGCTTCAAAGAATTTCGCCGTTTCTCGTTCAAAATCTTTTAATTCTGTTTGTTCCGCCTGCTTGAGTTCTGACCAAAAATGCAGGTATTGCTCTTTATTCATGGGACAGTTGAGATAAGCTGCTTCGCCTTTATCGTAGCGAGAAGCCATAAAAGCAATATCGCGGTTAATCGATTCTCCCACAATAATCGGGCTAGCGGCATCAAAAAAGCTGAGGTATTCCATCCCCGTCAAGCTGCGGATATCTGTTGCTAAGTCGGGACTCGTTAAGGGGCCTGTAGCTAAAACTACAATTCCTTCAGGGATAGCTGGGACTTCACCGCGACGAAATTCAACTAAAGGATGGTGGGATAGAGTTTCGGTTAACTCTTGGCTAAATTGTCCACGATCTACAGCTAAAGCACCACCGGCGGGAACTGCGTGTTCATCGGCTTTAGCTATGACAATGGAATTGAGTTGCCGCAGTTCTTCATGTAATAATCCAGTAGCGCGATCGCTCGCCATTGCACCAAAGGAATTACTACAGACTAATTCTGCCAGATGTTCTGTATGATGGGCAGGGCTAAAGCGTTTCGGCCGCATTTCGTGCAAAATCACCGGTACTCCGGCTTGGGCTATTTGCCATGCTGCTTCTGTTCCAGCTAGTCCACCTCCAATTACTTGTATCGGTTGTTGAGTCATAGTTACAATGTCGATTCCTAAATTATTAAATCCGCTTTGCTGGGATTATTTATATATAGTAATGATAAATGATTTAGGACTTAGGCACACTCTACGAATTCGTGGATGATGAAAAATAAGTACCGTTTTGCATAAGTTCATCAATTTTTAAACGCAAAGGAACGCGGAGGTTGGCGCAAAGTTTCGCAGAGTATTTCACAAGCCAATTCGCTATGAATTAATAAAATTGTGTATTAAGTTTTTAACCTATATTCTGCTTTAATATTTTGTACTTCTTGTCTCAGTCCCTCAGCATGGAATAAGCCAACATAACCTCTAAATTGACAATTACCATCGCTATTATAAACAGAAACATGGGGAATTTGAGCAAGATTATCTCGCATTCTTAATTTTCCAATGCCATCTGCAAACGGGAAACTCTCTGTGAGTTTATCAATATTTCCAAAGTAATTATCCCAAGTATTGTCCAATTTTGGATTTGTCTTTTTTGCTGATTCTGTAGTTTTAAGTGAAGTGATTGTCATTCCCGAAACTTTCTTTAAACGCTCAATAACAAGATTTAATATTTTCTCCTCATCTCCTAACATATTATCTACAATGATTTTTGCCGTTTGAGAACATTTCCAATAATTAACATGACCATCTGCTGCACCTGATGCGATCGCGGCGAGGGAAAAAGCTTGATTAATGCCTGGATTTATATTACTAGCGGTTTCAACAGCAGCAGAATTAGCTACAGTACGTACAGTTTTTTCTAAATCATTGGCTAATGTTGATATAAATTTGTCTTGAACTAATAAATTACATGAATCACTTAGCTTTAAGCTAGAGCTTATAGGATAGGCAATTAGGTCAGAAGAATGAATGATATTTGTCCATCTGATAGGTTGTTTATAAAATAACCGCGCAAAATTATTAACCTGTTCAGGGGTAACATCAAAAATCATATTGAATAAAAGAATAGGTGACCCCATCGTAGTAATACTTTTGAGGTTAACTTTTTCAAGTATTAGTGAGCGAATTTTAAATGCAGCATCGTTAGAAGAAAATTTATCAGAAAACAAAATATCCCATAAAATTACTGTACCCATAGAATGAGCAATAATGTGAATCTCTTGTTCTTCGGGGTGAGCTAAAATAAAATCTTCTAAATTTCCAAAAATAGACTCGCGGATTTTCGCGCCACGTTCCGTGTTTAGGTAAGTGAAAGCATCTCCGACAAAATCAGAGATAAATTCTCGCCTGATTTCTTGCCCACGAAATATATCTTGAAGATTAATATTTGGGTTTTGTTGCTTCTGCTGTTGTAAATCTCTATCTATACAATTCCAGATTTTATCCTTTTTATTGAGAACATCGGCATAAAACCCAGAATGGAAATATGGTAGCTCTTGACTGCGCTGTAATAATTCATCTTTAATGAGATGTTTTAAAGGCTGGGCAAATTTAACTTTTGATTCAGCAACGCCATGAATAAAAAATACTAACATTTGGCATGATGAGAAATAACAGCGCTTCCAATTTAATTTATGCGTTTATAAATCGCCAATGTGAAAACAACTTAAATCAAGTAGTACCCAAACCCGAAGTTATAAAACTTGATAGTCAAAAAGTTATTACAGTCAATTTGATGAACTTTTGAAAATGCAAATGATAAAATGCAATGCTAATAAGCAAAAATTGATGAGTAACTTACTTGCACTATCCCACACTTATAAGACCCATTTTTTAACCCCCTTCTGCCTCCTGCCTTATTCCTAAAATAAACATATATGAATAACACTGCTGCAATTTTTTATAAAAAAGATGGTTACGATACCTCTGGAAACAGACTGCTAGGGCGTCAAGCTGCGGGTGAAGGTTTCCTCAAGGCTCTAGTACAACATGGAACAGCCGATTTCCTTTATTGTTACACTTCTAGCCAAGGGGAATTTATGGAATTTTGCGATCGCATTAAACCTTGGATGAAACGTCGGCGTCAAGTTACCTGGCTACCCAGCAACAATCATCAAGTACTCGCACAAGCTGGAACTATCTATCATCCAGATCCTATCCTCTCTTCTCTGGCTTGGGCGCGAAGATTTGATAATCAACGGGGTTATAGTATCTGCGGTGTCACCCATACAATTGCAAGTATGGGCGTGATGGATGGTATTGGTGATGCACTCATCGCCCCGGTTCAGCCTTGGGATGCTATTATTTGCACATCTATGGCAGTAAAAAATGCTGTCGATCGTCTTTTTGATACATGGGCTGAATATTTAGCCCAACGCATCGGTGCTAAACCACAAATTAATCTTCAACTACCAGTGATTCCTTTGGGTGTTGATTGCGATACTTTTGATCATGGTGAAAATACAGAGAATATCAGGCGCGGTTTACGTCAAGCCCTTGGTATTCCTCAAGATGAGATTGTAGTGTTGTTTGTTGGGCGATTGTGCTTTTATGCCAAAGCCCACCCTGTACCGATGTATTTAGCCTTAGAAAAAGCCGCCCAAGCCACCAATACTAAAATGAATTTTGTCTTGGCTGGCTGGTTTGAAGATGAGAAAGAGAAAGTTGGTATTATCCAAAGTGCGCAAACTTTTTGTCCCTCAGTTAATTGTATTTTTGTCGATGGGCGCAAACCAGAAATCCGCGCGGGGATTTGGTCGGCGGCTGATATTTTTATCTCTTTAGTAGATAATATTCAAGAAACATTTGGACTCACGCCAATTGAAGCGATGGCTGCGGGTTTACCTGTAATTGTCTCCGATTGGGATGGTTATCAAGAATCTGTGCGCCATGAAATTGACGGTTTGAGAATTCCTACATTCATGCCTCAACCAGGGTTAAGTTTAGATTTAGCCGCAGATTATCACAATAATACTTTAAATTACAGCACCTATATAGCTCATTCATCAATGGTAGTGGCAGTAGATATAGATGCAGCTGCTAACGCAGTTATACAATTAATTACTCAGCCGGAATTAAGAAAGCGTCTGGGCGAGAATGGGAGAAAACGCGCCAGAGAAACCTACGATTGGTCAGTGGTTATCGCCGCTTATGAAAATTTATGGCAAGAATTAGCAGAAATTCGCGCCACTGCACCAATGTCTGTACCATTACAACCAAGTAGCCCACCCATACCTTTATGTGACGATCCCTTTAGATTATTTGCCCATTACACCAGTAACACACCCAGCCCAGATTTAGTATTAGGATTGGGGGCGATGGGTACACCAGAAAATCTCCAACGAATTCGGCAAAATTGGATTACTAATTTTGGTGCAGACAGAAGAAACACCAATTCAACTATAGATGCAATCTTAAATGCGATCGCTCAAAATGGCACAGTCTCAATTGACACCATCCTCAATTCCCATCGCGATGTTCCAGTTGAGCAATTAACCCGTACATTGCTGTATTTACTTAAGTTTGATGTGCTGCGTATTAATTCCTAGTCAGGGCTGAGGATAAATTACAGCGATTTTCAGGTAAATAGACCACACTGTAGGGGCACGGCACCAGTAAGATGATTGTATATACGAGAAGATTGTGGATGCCGTGCCCCTACCATCTGTCGCATTCTTGTTTCAAATTGGTATCAATTGTTGATGCGATACCTTACAGGGTATTGCATGACTAATGACAATACAGTTTTCTGCACATTTAGATACAGGATATTGCGGGTATCGGTACTAAAAGTTGTATCTATGTTTGCATAAAAGCTGAAGGACTAATTTCTTTATTTTTTTTATTCTGTTAATTGTTAAAGATTTTAATTTCCACGATATAAGCATAAATTTTGAGCCAATATGCAGCCGAAAAATATTGGCTAAATCTAGTCGCAAACTCAAAAATTAATTGCTGATTATCGTTCTCAAAAGGGGGATGAGATGTCTATTTTTGTTGGCTCTACAAGTGGTGTAACTCAAACTAATTCAATTTATGTAAATAGTTTACTATGGGGTAGTCGTTGGAGAATTGAAAACGACAATAGAAAGCTGACTTACTCTTTTGTTGATAATAAATCCTGGGACTATCCTTTATACAATGCTGAAGTCACAGCTTATACTAATGCTTTAAAAGCTTGGGCTAATGTGGCAAATTTTCAGCTTGAGTATTCTGGTTTTAACGATGGTAATGCAGAACTAACTCTTCATAGTGCTGATTCTTATGCTTTTGGTTCTTATGGCGTACTAGGTATGGCTATGCCACCAGGAGAATCTTCCAATCTGTTTGGCGAAGGAGATGTTTTAATTAACTGGGAAGCTTATCAAGCTAATCCTGATGCGGCTCTTGTAGTTGGTGGCTATGGCTACTATACTTTTGTCCATGAAATTGGTCATGCATTAGGATTAGCTCATCCCCACGATCATGGCGGAAATTCTTCTGTTTTTCCTGGTGTTGATGGCCCTGAAGATTTTGGCGATTTGAATCTCAATCAGTTTTTAACGACAGTTATGTCTTATGTTGTTATTGACAGCCCTTATTCGCCTGGGTATGAGACAAATTGGGGATATGCTGCGGGGCCGATGGCTTTTGATATTGCTGCTATTCAACATATTTATGGTATAAATCGCAATTACAATACTGGTAATAATGTCTACTATCTTCCAACCTATAATAATCAGGTGGGCACTTACTGGTCTTGTATTTGGGATGCAGGCGGAACAGATACAATTTCTGGTCAAGGGGCAACAAATTCGGTCATTATCAACTTAAACAATGCGACTTTGGCAAATAATGACCCCAATGCTGGCGGCTTTATTAGCCAAGTAGTTGGTATTAAAGGCGGATTTACAATTGCTAATTCTCAGGGTGGTATCAGTGTCATTGAAAATGCTATTGGCAGCAACTACAATGATACGCTTACGGGAAATCAGTACAATAATTATCTTTTTGGTGACGGTGGAAACGATCTGATCGATGGAGGCGCTGGTAATGACAGCCTCAATGGTGGTAGTGGCAACGATACTATTTATGGTGGGGCAGGGAATGATACCCTCAATGGTGGTAGTGGTACTAACACGCTTTATGGTGGTACTGGCAACGATCGCTATATTTTTAGTAGCGATAATTACATCACTATTTATGAATATGTTGGTGAAGGTGTAGATACTGTTGAGTCGGCTTATAGTTTTAATTTAGGGCCAGCAGAGCTAGAAAACCTGGTTTTGACGGGTACAGCAGCAATTAACGGCACTGGTAACAATCTGAATAATAATATTACAGGTAACAGTGCTAATAATAATCTTACTGGTGGGGCTGGTAATGATATTCTCGTGGGTGGTGGGGGTAATGATACTCTGACTGGTGGCACGGGTGGCGATCGCTTTACTTTCAATTCTTCTAGCCCAGGTCTTGATAGAATTACTGATTTTAGCGTAGTTGATGATACAATTGTGGTGTCGGCGGCTGGGTTTGGTGGCGGGTTAGTTGCTGGTGCAGCGATCGCGGCTAGTCAATTTGTTATCGGTTCTGCAGCGACGACAAGCAGTCACAGATTTATCTACGATCGCAATAATGGTGGTTTGTTCTTCGATCGAGATGGTACAGGAGCGATCGCTAAAATTCAATTTGCTACCCTCAATACCGGGCTGTCTTTAACTAATGCAGATATTTTCGTGACGGCTTAATGCTGGCTAAAGATTGCAGATGACAAAAGCGTGAATTACTGAAGATGTTGTGGGCGCAACCAAGATGATGGTTGTGCCTTTACTTATATATAGCTGTTGACTGTTGACTGTTGACTGTTGACTGTTGTACGGGCGGGTTCACAGATATCCTCACTGATTCATGAAAATCTCCCATAAACCCGCCCCTACTGACTGTTGAGTGTTGACTGTTGAGTGTTGACTGTTGACAGCCTTGAAAGGATTTTGTCTTAGCTTGATGTCCTCATCTATCTGGCTACGGCTATCCTTGATATCGTTTGCGGTACAGGTTTGCACTTTTGTGCATAGGTTAAATATCGCTCTTTGATTAAAATATGCAGATACAGCAAAATGCGGCGTTGCTGAGTACAGATAATTTGCTGAAATAGGCTGTAACTCATCGATTTTACGTCAATTATAGAAACCTATGCCCAAAATATGCTATTTGTAAATGTGAGAGAATCTGAAATTTATGGACAGTTACCAGTGAATACACAGCTGGGTATTCTTGTTGTTGATGACCATCAATTAATTTTGACGGGTACCCTGGATGTATTAAAAAGAGAGTATCCCGAAGCTAAGATTATGAAAGCGCAGACGGGAATTGAGACGCTTTCACAATTGAAATCTCATCAGCCCTTTGCGTTAATTATGATGGATTTATCGATTCCTTATCAGCCAGGGGAAACCGCAGAAATTGATACGGGAATTAAGCTGTTGCAAACTTTGCTCAAAGAATATCCAGAGCAAAATTTCATGGTGCAAACTAGTTATGTTAAAGCCTTAATCCGCATCAAACATGAAATAGATAATCATCAAGGTGGATTTGCGATCGCAGATAAAGGATTACCAGAAGCAGAAATGCTGATGCGAGTTAATTTAGCACTTCAAGGGGCGACGCACACTAAAGAAATTAAAACCGCAATTGAACTCAAACCCGAATGGTTGGAGGTGTTGCGCTTGGCTTTTGAAGAGAGTTTGATTGATAAAGCTATCTCTGAGAAAATGCATAAGTCAGAAAGAGCCGTGAGAACTTACTGGACGAAGATTCAGGATGTTTTGGGGGTATATCCTGAAGATTGCAAGCAAAGCGGCAAGAATATGCGCATTCTTACCGAAATTCGTGCCCGTGAAGCTGGTCTAATTGATTAATCAAAAGACGATTCAAGGGCAAGTAAAATGAAAAGGAGAATCTGGAATCGCATTCGCCAAGAATTTGGTTTGTGGTCGTTAGCTGCACCTCCGGGGATTATTGTATTAATAGTGATGATATTCATCCGCCTACTTGGGGGAATGCAGTCTTGGGAATGGATGCTTCTCGATACAATGTTGCGTTTGCGTCCCCAAGAACAGCCTGATGAACGTATAGTTATTGTGGGGATTGATGAAAAAGATATTGAATGGGTAAAACAATATCCGGTTCCTGATGTCAAAATTGCAGAGTTACTCAGCAAGCTGGAAACTTATCAACCCCTCGCTATTGGCTTAGATATCTTTAAAAATGTACCTGTAGAACCTGGCGCTCAACAATTAGCTCAGATATTACGCACAAATTCGCAAATTATTGGCATTGAAAAAATTTTACCACCTGAAGAAACTGCACCACCTCCAAGTCTGCCACAAGAACGGGTGGGATTTGTCGATTTACCTCACGATCAAGATGGTAAAAATCGCCGCTATTTGTTGTATACAGCCAATCCTAAAAATCCTGAAGACGAAGATAAATATTCTTTGGCTTTGCAGTTAGTTATTAAGTATTTAGATGCCAAAAAAATTTCATTAGACACGGGAATTCGTGACCCTAATACTATCATGATTCGGGGTGTAGAATTACCGCGAATTCACAAGAATTTTGGTAGCTATGTTGGGGTTGATGATGGGGGATTGTATATTGTAATGAATTTTCGCAATAATCCTCAGCCTTTTACTGTAGTGTCGCTGCGTGATGTGATTTCTGGGAAGGTTGATGGCGAATTATTGCGCGATCGCATTATCTTAGTAGGCAACCGCAATCTAAGCGCAGGTGATATATTTTATACATCTGCCTTGCCAAAAGTCAAATTGAGCGGTCAAATTTATGGCATTGACTATCACGCCCATGTAATTAGTCAAATTTTGAGTACTGTAATTGATCAGCGCCCAATGTTACATACTTGGGATGATGCTGGGGAGTATGCATGGATAGTTATTTGGGGTTTTCTACCCCTAGTTATCGGCAGAATTACGCAATCTGCATGGAAAAATCTGCTCAGTGTCGGGTTAGCAATATTTTGTCTGTTGAGCTTTGGCTATCTGATGTTATCGGTGTGGGGGATATGGATTCCCATTGTCCCGAATTTGCTGATATTAGTGATAAATGGGCTAGGGTTGAGTGCTTTTGCGTTTTACCAACACGATCAATTCTTGCGATCGCAAATTAGCGAACGTCAAAATACTATCCAGCATACTTTTACTGTCATTCATAACGGCCCTTTGCAAACCCTCGCCTATGGTTTAAAGCATATACGAGCGCGGGATATTCCCTACGAACAATTAATTGCGCAATTTGAAAAACTGGATAAAGAAATTCGCGAATTGGGTGAATTTCTCAAACTGGAAGCTTTAACAAAAGAAGAAATTTTACGTTTAGGTAGCGGTGTGATTTTGGAATTAAACCGCCCATTACATGATTTATTATATGAAGTCTATTCTAGCACCCTAGAGCGCAATGATTTTGAATATTTTCAAACTTTAAAAGTAAAAGTCCGCAATTTTGACCCAATTGATGATAAGTATTTAAGTAGAGAAGATAAACGAGGAATATGTTTATTTCTAGAAGAGGCTTTATGTAATGTGGGTAAACATGCCCAAGGAGTGAAGCGGGTACAAGCATCGGGTATTTATAGCGAAAATACATATAAATTATCGGTGAAAGATAACGGTTGTGGAATTCAATCGAAGAGAGAAAGTAAAGGCACAAAAAATTTTAAAATTCTGGCGAAACAATTAGGGGGAGAATTTCACCGCGAGTCAATTTCCCCTCGCGGTACTCTCTGCGAATTGAGTTGGAAACTGAGCCAGAATAATTCGTAATTACATCCTATATTAAAGGTATTAGTGATTAATTTTTCAGTAATTGTAAGATTATTATTAATAATGTTTGAATATCAAGTTGAGGCTGGTAAGATTTTTACAAGTTAAAGATAGCTATAAAATCAAGAGCATTTACTATGAGTCATCAATATTTTGCGTTTTGGCGAAATAGCTACAGACTAACAAGCTTGGTTGTAGGCTGGATTTTTCTCATGACTGCATTACCAGCATTTGCTCAATTTAAACCGCGCGATCGCAAACCAGCTAGCGGATATACTAGTGCGGGTGGTTCCCGTGGTTGTTCTAGTTCTAATAGCGGAATTCCCCTGACACAACTTGCGCCGCAAACATTTATTGGCAAAACTACAGCTACGCGCCCCATGTTAGCTTGGTATATGTCTAGCAATCAAAATGTGCGTTTTCGGCTGTTTGAACTTGAGTCAAAAGACAACCCCAAAATCATTGGCACAGTTAAAGAAATACCCGCTACTGTAGGAATTAACAAACTCAAACTTCCCCTTGATTATCCTGAACTAACGGTAGGTAAAATCTATTTATGGCAAATCGCTATTGACTGCGACAATGACACCATAATTAGCCATGCAGAATTTACCGTTGTCAATCCGCCAGAATTTACCAAAAAACAATTTACTAGCATTCCCGAAAGCGTAAATTATTATGCTGAACGCGAACTATGGTATGAAGCAATGGAAGAAGCAATTAAAGCGAATAATCATGGTAACTTAGGCACAATAGGCGCAAGTTTAGTCAAAGATTTGGCAGAGTCGGAAATGCTGATAGGTAACGAAGCAAACAAAGAAAATATTCAGCAACGCATCGAAAATCTGCAAAAAATTGCGAGCGATCGCTCAAGATGAATCAATTCAAAATTCAAAATTCAAAATTCAAAATTAAAGACAGCCACCCACAAGGGGTGGGGTTTCTACCTACCTTGGGAAACAAGGATTCTTTCGCCCACTAGGGGCGAGGTTTTGAACCTAGCTTTTTCCTATAAAATAGTTATAGCGATTTCAACAAAGAATACAACGCCTGTAGGGGCATGGCAATGCCATGCCCTCTAGAATATCTGGAAGAGAAAGTGATAGATTCGCGCTTAGGAGGGTTTAGCAGTGCTAAACCCCTACATTGGGTATTTTAGATATAACAAGGCGACTTTAAAGCCAATTACCGATCGCAATTGTAGCAGCCCAATAAGCCGGATGCTCATATAGGGGATTTAAACCCTGTTTTTTTGCATCAATCATTCTGATTTGGGCTGTTTGTAATGCTTGGGCAATAGTCATACCAGCATTGCGGTAGTTGGTGTAAAATGCTTTCACTAGTTCTGATGTGGATTGATCGTTGACATTCCATAAAGAAGCGATCGCACTTTTTACCCCTACTTGTAAGGCTACTCCTGCTAATCCTAGTGTAGCTCGGTCGTCGCCAACTGCGGTTTGACAGGCTGTTAATGCTAAAAGTTCGACGCTATCGGGTTTACTGTTGAGGTTGCGCAGAGCAGTTTCTAATTGACTGATGGTCAGTTTTTTGTTGTTACCTGTGACTATAAAGGTATCTTCGGGAATGATACCAAATTGCGCGTGACTGGCGATGTGAACAATTGGATATGTACTTTTTTCGAGTGTTTGTTGAAACTTCTCCGGAACAAAATTTTCATTAACTAAAGGTTGGCTTTGCGGAAAGATATTTTGTATGGTGCTGATTTCATCGTTTACAGCAGTTAGTTTCGCAAAGGTTTTACCTTCTATTGTTGCTGTTTCGGTGACACCCAAAATTAATGCTTTTTGGAGACTGCGATCGCGTAACTTGGGCGTTGTTAGTCGTAAACTGGGAGTTGTAGCTACTGCATAGGTTTGGACTAAATATTGTTTGTTTTCTCTGTTATAAAGTGCAGCCATTGGTACGCTGCGCAAAAATCCATCCTGAATAAATACCAAAGTTGTCACTTTATTTAGTTCCAGATCCGCCACAAAGGGGCGAATTATCCAATCATAAAGCTGTGCGGCAATTGTTGGATCGTAATTAATATCTTCTTTTCTTAATAATCCTTGGCGAAATTCAGCGATTTTTTGTTGTAGAGTAGCACTGCTTACTATTTTATCCGTACCTGGTTGATTGGGGTCTTTAATCCAGTTAAATTTGGTTGGACGATCGGGTAATTGTAATAATATGCCAGTTTTATCTTCTAAAATTATCGAACTTAAAAATGCTGTATTTTTAAAAGCTGCACTATTTTCCTGTAACAGTTCTCCTACTTGTTGAGGATTTAACCCGCTTAAAATGCAATCATTGCCAAAATAATTTTGTAATTCAGCTAATTTTAAAGCATCAACAGTTTTCACGACTGCGGATAATTCATTGGCGCGCTTTTCGTCTGCTATTGCCCCAACTCCTAGCAATTCTAGCCGCGATTGTGCTAATTTCTGATATAAAGGACGAACAACATCACGAAAATCAAATTGTACATCCCGTTCGGCTGTTAACAAATCCTCGCGGATATCTTCTAGAATATCAAATGCCCGTTGATAAGCCTCGATCGCCGCTTCTGAATTATCTAGTTTATCGAAAATTCTCCCAGCTTGCCACTCCCACAAATATAAGCTATCTTTAGCGTTTAATTTATTATCTGCGGCAATGATTGCTGCTTGAGTATATTTTAAGGCTGTCTTTAGTTTAGTTTTATCTAATGTTTTGGCATTATTAGCTTGACATTCCCAATAATGTCCTGAAGCACCGTTAGCATAGGAAATTAGGCGATTATCTTGTAAA
The DNA here is from genome assembly GCF_014696435.1 of Calothrix anomala FACHB-343. Lineage (GTDB taxonomy): Bacteria > Cyanobacteriota > Cyanobacteriia > Cyanobacteriales > Nostocaceae > Aulosira > Aulosira anomala_A. Next base: position 28,994 of record NZ_JACJQG010000066.1, read on the forward strand.
TTTTCGCTCGCTAATACAGATTTTTTGAGTAAATCTACTACAATTTCATCGGCTAAAAAGCGCTGAGGACAAGCAGTAAAAAGAGTAGTTCCTTGACTATCGCGCTGTAAATAAGCGAGTTCAATTCCGCCATAAACTTTAGTATTCGAATCCGGTACAGTTTCTAAAACTTGCAAAGCTGCTGTGACATTTTGATTAAATTCATCATCTTGCAAGACTTTATTTTGATTGCTTTGGGAACCCAACTGAATTAAATTTAATAATCCCCTTATTTCTCCGATAAATTGTTGGCGATCGCGGGCATTTTTTACACTTGCTTGAAAATATTCTTTGGCTTGATGATAATCGCTAATAGATTGCTGTGCTAATTCTTTTTCTTTGCTAATAATTCCGGCTTTCTTAGCAGAATCGGCTTGTAAATCTCGCAATTGAGCGCGACTATTATAAACATTACCCAAACTATTTAAAATTAAAAAATCTTCAGGAGCAATTTTTTGTCCGGCTTGTAAATATTTAATTGCTTGCTCATAATTTCCCGTCAGACGATATGCTTCACCAAGAATCCCCAAAGCTGCTACCTGCGCAATTTTATCATTATATTTACTAGCAATTTGGCTAGCACTTTCAGGAATACAGCTAATTTCCTGATTTTTGGGTTTTTCGTAGCTTGGTAATTTCTCTATTAGATTGCCACATAACAGCGCGATCGCTTTGCGAGGCTGTCCCAAATTGTTGTAAACTTGAGCAAGTTCCGACTTCATCCGCCCGACTTGCTGTATATTTTCTACTCTACCATAGTCTTGAATTGCAGCTGTGAAGGATGCGATCGCCGCCGCATTTTCTCCTATTTGTTGATAAGCCCGCCCTAAATTTTCCTGAATTACCGCCGTAACTGTGGGATTGTTTTTATCTTCATTAATTGCTTGTTTCCAACTTTCAATTGCTTTGGTAAAATTCCCCCCATGATATGCTTTAATTCCTTGTTCAACCAATAAATTTACATTGGGAGTTTGTGCTGCTACCAGTTGTCCCCAAAGTAAACAAATAACTAGGGATAATAAAAATAATCCTTTATTTAATCGCTGTCGATGTAATTTCAGTTTCGGCTGGATGCAAAAATCAATTATCCCTGGAAATAACTGAGAAAACTTATGCAATATCTGCATATAGCACCTGACAGAGAGTATAATTTTCTAATGTTTGTTATTTAAGTTACCAGAAATCAACGATAAAAACTGCAATTTACCAAATTTTGCAGAAAACTGCAATCTGAGAATCAGAAATCTGCAACTATCTATACATAAATGGTGAATGCATTTTCAATTTTTGTCGCGTAATCTGAGTATTAAAGTCAAGGTTAATAAATTACAGCCACAAAACAAGTCAATTTATCAACAATGACTGCTGCATGTTTTCTAAATTATAGCTAAATTCAAGTGAGAGGTTAACTATGTTGTCTCAATTTCTGCGCAATACCTTAATCGCTGCCACTTTTACTTTACCATTCTTCCCCTTCCCTAACCAAACTGCCCTCGCCGGAGATAGACGCGATTTCATCGTTTACAACAATAACGAATTAGAAATTACTAGATTATATGTATCTTCACAACTATCTGAATATTGGGGACGGAATATTCTAGACTCCGATATTGTCAGTGGAACCTATGAAAGCGTGACATTTAACAATAACAGCAATCAGTGCGTCTATGATATCAAAGCTATTTATAGCGATGGTAGTTATGATGTTGGGCGGACTAATCTTTGCGATACATATACAGTAACTTTCTATGGTCACGGAGGCGACCATAAATAGTAGTATTGCCAACTTGGAACTTGATGATTTGCATCTTTATGCAATCATCAAGTAGATTATCAGAATATTGTAAAATTTTTATCAAATCGACATACATAACATAATACACTTCAGTCAGGTCGAAATCAAATTCAGGCTATGATTGGTCATTAGTAAATTATTTTTATGGTGGTAAATGCCGCACTATAAGCTGTTGTTTATTTAATTTGTGTATTAGACGCGGGCAAGATGCCCGCACTACAATAATTTTGCGTTTTCGTGTTACACAATTTAGCTGCACATCAGCTTATCTAGGTTTTGTACTTATATGGCAAAAATTAAATAGGAATTTTTTATCTATTTTGTAAAAAGATTGGCAAAATCAAAATGTAATTTAATCGAAATACATATTGAGCCTTAATTGTCAATTAATATGTCTAATTTTTATAAATATAAATAAATTAATTACATAAAATAATGGGTGTCTACTGGCGATTGCAAAAGCTTTTTTTCATGTTACTTACCTGCATCAGCATAACTCCAATTGCTGTATTTGCTCAATCTACACCACCATCTGGCGTCACAATTCCCCCTAATACACCAGAGAAAGTAGATGAAACTATTCCCCTACCATCCCCCACACCAAACCCTGCGTTACCAACACCCCAACAGAATATTCCCATACTTCCATCACCTCCCCAAGAAAATTTACCTAACACAACTTTTCCCAGTGACGAAAAATTTTTGGTTAAAGAAATTAGAATTATCGGCGCTACTGTCTTACAAAAAGAGATTAATGAATTAAAACAGCCCTTAGAAAATCAACAAATTACCTTTGCGCAATTATTGCAACTGCGATCGCAAATTACTAAACTCTATATTGATAACGGCTATATCACCAGTGGCGCATTTATTCCCAACAATCAAGATATAGCTAGCGGTATCGTGCAAATCCAAGTAGTAGAAGGGGAACTCGAAGATATTGCGATTACAGGGTTGCAAAGATTACAACCAGGATATGTGCGATCGCGAATTGCTAGATTTGCAGGTACGCCCTTAAACCAAAAAAAATTAGAACAAGCATTACAATTATTACAAATCGATCCCGTAATTGAACGAATCAATGCTGAGTTAACCGCCGGAAGTTCCCCAGCTAGCAATATTTTACAGGTGAAAATCACCGAAGCACCAGCATTTCACGCCGGGGTTAGCTTTAGCAATAACCAATCACCTAGCGTCGGTTCCGAACAAGGTAGTATTTTTATTGCCCATGATAATTTATTGGGGTTTGGCGATCAATTCAATGCTGAATATGCGCTGACGGAAGGTTTAGATACTTTCAATATTAGTTACGCCATTCCCTTTAACGCTTTAGATGGGACTTTGGGTATCCGCTACAGTAACAGTGGTAGCAGAATTATTGACAGCGAATTTCGCGATTTAGATATTCGTAGCGAGGCGCAAACCCTAGCTGTGAATATCCGTCAACCTCTCATCCGCACTCCTAACAGCGAATTTGCTCTCGGTTTAGCTTTAGATTTACGCCGCAGTCAAACCTATATACTTAATGATATTCCCTTTTCCTTTACCGAAGGCCCGGAAGATGGGAGATCCAGAGTTACAGTCATTCGCTTTTCGCAAGACTGGCTACAACGTAATCCTAACAGTGTTTTAGCCGCGCGATCGCAATTTAGTTTTGGCATTGATGCATTTAATTCCACAGTTAATAATAGCGGTACAGATGGGCGTTTTTTCGCCTGGATCGGACAATTTCAATGGGTACAACGTTTATCACCCCGCATCTTAATGCTGACAAAAATTAACGCCCAACTCACCCCCGATTCCCTACTTTCCCTAGAAAAACTTAGCCTTGGAGGTGCAGATACAGTACGCGGTTATCGTCAAAATCAACTTGTCGCTGACAATGGCGTAGCAGGAGGGATAGAAGTCCGAATTCCCCTAGCAGCTAATGTAGAAACGCTACAGTTAATTCCATTTTTTGATATTGGCACAGTTTGGAACAATCGCGCTAGCAACCCCGATCCTCAAACCATTGCTAGTGTAGGATTAGGTATAAATTGGCAACCTGTTAGGGGTTTAGTATTACGTGCCGACTATGGTATACCATTGATTGAAAAGAGCGATCGCGGTACTTCTTTACAAGATAATGGCTTTAATTTTTCCCTGCGCTATCAACCGATTTCATGGTGATAGCTCAGTAACCACAGTCAAGAGTCAATAGTCAATAGTCAATAGTCAATAGTCAACAGTCAGTAGGGGCGGGTTTATTGAGAATTATCGTTGATCAGTGTGAATATTTGTGAACCCGCCCGTATAACAGTCAACAGTCAACAGTCAACCATCAAGAACATTCTCGACTTAATAACAACTTACCATTATTTAAACGATAAAAACCTTGCGCTTCAATAATCGGATCGCCTTTTTTCCAAGGACGCGCTGTAGTAGCGATACTTCTTACCTCACCAGTGGTATAGTTAGAAATCAAAACCCCAGGACGATTAGCAGGTAAAGCACCAGAACCTGTAATGATAAACGAATTTTCTTGTCGCTGATTACTGCGAGCAATACAACTTGACGCAATCAGGGCGTTAGTGTCAATTAAGTTAGGGGATAATTCCGTCAGGCTATTTTGAATCGAACTATTATCAGGGGAATTAACATCAACAGTTCCCGATAAACCAACACCAGAAGTCGCTGTAATAAATTGAGAAACATCGCTAGGTTGAGAACCAACAAATACACCTTCAGCATTAACTATTACTCGACCACCGCGAGAATTGTCTGAGTTAGCACTGATGCGGCTATTTTCTACCGCAACTAAGAATTTTGTATCTATATTAATATTACCACCAATGACATTTTCGCCTGTGGCATTAGTAGTAATGCTGCTACCTTGACGTAGGGTTAAATTTTGCGTGTTGAGGTTAATTGTTGCTTGTTCGCGCTTGGGGTCTTTATTGGGACTGCGTGTATTAGCATTGAGAGCAGCTTGATTATCTAAGCGGATAGTATCAGCATTGATAGTCATAATTCCTGCATTACCTATTCCTCTTGCATTGACCAATACTTCTGCACCATTATTTACTAGTAATTGAGGAGTGTTAATCCTCATATCTCCTGCATTACCTCTTGAGTTGGGTTCAGCAGAAGCTAACAAGCCACTAGGAAAACGACCATCAGCAGACCTACCAATCAATTCAATTTGACCTGAAGCATTAACAGTTAAATTTCCAGCTTTTCCAGCACCAAATGTACCAGTAAATATCTGTGCCCCATCTCCTATAAGTAAATTTTGGGTATCAACCTGCAAATTTCCTGCATCACCAGTTGACCCAGCATAAGCAGAAGCACTCAAACCACTTAAAAAACGACCATCAATAGATGTACCAGTTAGTTCCACGCTATTAGCAGCATTGACAGTCAAATTACCGCCTTTACCTGCACCAAATGTAGCAGTGCTAACTGCTGCCCCATTTCGCACAATTAAATCTTGGGTGGTAATCGTCAATTTTCCCGCATCGCCTGTTGAGCCTTGGTTAGTGGAAGCACCCAAACCACTAGAAAAACTACCATCAGCAGAGGTACCAATTAGTTCTACCTTACCAGAAGCGTTTACAGCCAAATTACCTGCTTTACCTCTACCAGATGTTGCCGCACTTATCTGCGCCCCATCTTGTACAAATAAATCTTGGACGTTAATTGTCAAATCTCCCGCATCCCCAGTTGAACCTGCAAGAGCAGAAGTCGATAAAACAGTGGGAACACTACCATCTGGGGATGTGCCAATCAGTTCTACTTTACCTGTGACATTAACAGTTAAATTTCCCCCTTTACCCCGATCAAATGTAGCTGCATCCACTTGTCCGCCATCGCGCACAAGTAAATTTTGGGCGTTAATCGTTAAGTCTCCCGCGTTTCCTGTTAAGCCTTGGGTACTCAATCTACTATTAAAAAGTACATTAGCAGACGCGCCAATTATTTCTACGCTACCGCTTGCATTGACTGTCAAATTTCCTCCATTGCCTGCACCAAATGTAGCAGTGCTAACCTGTGCCCCATCTCGTACAAATAAATCTTGAGTTTCAATAGTCAAATTTCCTGCATTTCCACTTGAGCCTGTCTGAGCAGAAGTACCCAAGGCGCTAATAGTTTGACTATTCTTAGAGATACCAATCAGTTCTACTTTATTTGAGGCATTTACAAATAAATTACCTCCCTTACCTGCACCAAATGTAGCAGTGCTAACCTGTGCCCCATCTCGCACAAGTAAATCTGGGGTGGTAATCGTCAAATCTCCTGCATTGCCAGTTGAACCTGTTTCCGCAGCAGCAGCCAAAGCACTAAAAAAACGATCGTCAGCAGAAGAACCAATGAGTTTCACGCTACGGTCAGCATTCACAGTCAAATTTCCTCCATTACCTTTACCAAAGGTAGAAGTAAGTACTCGTCCTCCATCACGAATACTTAAATGACCTGTGTTAATCCTCATACTCCCTGCATCCCCAGACCCTATAGTACTAGTAGAGATAGCGCTGAGTTTATTAGGTGAGTTACCTACAACTTCTACTGAGTCTTTGGCATTTATTGTCAAATCTCCTCCACGACTACGACTTATAGTAGTAATATCTCCACCATCGTTAATGCTCAATCGTTGCGTATTAATAGTTAATTCTCCACTCTTACCAGTACCAAAAGCGCTGGTTGATAGTATACTTCCTATGATACTTCTGTCTCCGGTTTGGGGGTCGATAAATGTTGCTATACCGCTCAAAGTAACGGAATCTGAAGCATTAACTAATAAATTTCCGCTATTACCAAGTCCTGCCGATTGCGTACCGATGTTGCCACCGTTAGTAAGTGTAAGCGATCGCGTTTCAAGCTGAATATTTCCAGCATCACCTTGACCATTACTAGAAGATAAAATTAAAGCAAGACCATTTAATAAAATTGAGTCATCAGCGAAAATATGAATATTACCACCCCTTCCCTCATCAAGATTTAAAGAGCTAATTAAGGTATTGCTACCATCAAGTTTGAGGGTTCTTGTTTTGATTTCAATATCACCGCTAGGCAGATCGTTAACCTGACCAAAACCAGATGCAGTAGAAGCACTGGAAATATTACTGCCACTATTAAGTGAAATAGATTCTTGAGCTTTTAAGGTTATCTTTCCACCTTGCCCTTGTCCAATATTGCCAGAATTAATTGCAGATTGATTAGTTAAATTAATGTTTCCAGTTGTGATTGTAATATCGCCAGATTTACCTATCGGATTGAAAATTCCACTAGTATTAATAAAACTACCGTTATCAAGGCTGACATCATCCTTTAAATTTAAAATAATATTGCCCCGACTTCTCGGCCCATTACTATTAATTATGCTTTGATTTGTGAGTCTAATCGATTGGGCATTAATTACAATATTTCCTGTATCACCCAAAGAGTTTTCCGAACCCTGACTTGCAATACTACTAAGATTATCCAGCGTGATATGGCCAGTTGCATTAACTACTACATCTCCCGCAGCAATACCTGGTTGACCTTCGCCAGGTTGAAGTAATGAACTAATAAAACTATTCCCAGAAAGACTAATATCATCAGCATTAACTGTAATTGCACCCCCTCCACTTGTCAAAGCAAAGGCGTTATTTTGCAGGAAAATATTTGCTTTTGGTAAGCCATCTGGAAAGGCTAACTGCATTTGATTACCGCTATTAATTAACTCAACATTTCCTGTTCCTGCAACTGCACCCAATTCCAAACGATTTCCTAACGAACCTGCAATACCACCATCAAATGTAATATTTCCACCTATTAAGTAAAAACTGCCCAGTGTGAAAATTTGACGACTACGGTTGATTATTTCCCCTTGATTAATTTGATTAAATAACAACGCCGACGGATTCACCGTTAATAACGGTACAGCTTGGGGATTGGTGGCGCTAAAATTTCCCTGATTAGCAAACTGTATTCCGTTTGCAGTCGTACCGATAAATGAACCTTGTACATCTAAACTGGCATTTTCTCCAAACACAATGCCATTGGGATTAATTAAATATAAATTTGGCTGAGAATTACCAAATGTACCCAGCCTTCCCAAAATTTCTGAAGGGTTATTACCTGTCACCCTTGTTAAGATATTTTGAATATCTGCATTAGGACTGAAGAAATATGCTTCTCGTCCCGCACTGATATTAAATTCACCAAAACTGTGAAATAGATTAATTTGGCGAATAGCACCACCTGTAATCACTTCCCTTGCTTGTCCGCCAAAGTTACTAATTACTTGCGATGCCTCAGTACCAAGGGTGTTATCGGGGACAATATTACTTTGTTGCGCCTGGGCTTTTGCTGTCAAGAGACTAATACTTAACCAGCCAATTAACCCTGCCAATCCGAACTGCAAACACTTGTGTAATCCGTAGTTTCTTGTCATCGGTGGCTGCTATTCATCTTTTCAATCTGAGTATCTAATAAAATTGCCAGTTTTAGCAATAATTCCGCTAAATATTTCAAAAAAACTGTAGGTTGGCTTGAAGCTTTGCGAAACCCAACATTTCCCTAGTTTTGTTGGGTTTCTTAACAATGACTAATGACTAATGACTAATGACTAATGACTAATGACAGCGATCGCAATTTTGCCAACAGCACGTTCTGTTTCACTTTCTGTATGGGCTGCTGCTAATTCTTGTAAAGGATATGTACGGTGAATCACAACACGCATTTTCCCCGCTTCAATCAACTCTTTTAAATACAGCAAGTCTTGAGTATTGGGTTTTTCTAAAATAAATTTGACCTTTTGACCCGGTAGGAAACTTGTTAAAATACTCTGCACAAAACTTTCAACGCTGGGTAGGGTGGTGATGTACACACCATTTGGTTTGAGGACTTGCTTGCATTGAGAAGGCGATCGCTTACCCACTACATCGAAAATAATGTCATAGGGTTCTGTGTCTTTGGTAAAGTCCTGTTGTGTATAATCAATTACCCTATCTGCTCCCAAAGACTTGACAAAATCCAAGTTTTTTGTACTGCAAACTCCCGTCACCACAGTACCTAAAGCCTTAGCAATTTGCACGGCAAAAATGCCTACACCACCAGCCGCGCCATTAATCAAAACACTTTGACCTGACTGAATATTACCCTGGTCGCGCAATGCTTGCAAAGCTGTGAGTGCAGCTAAAGGAACTACAGCTGCTTGTTCGTAATTCAAATTCGTCGGTTTAGGAGCCACTATATTTGCTGGAACAGCCGCAAATTCTGCATAAGCGCCTCCAGGTACAGCCGTACTTCCATAAATAGCGTCTCCAGGCTGAAAACCTGTAACCGCAGAACCAACTTCTACAACTTCCCCCGCCAAATCAAACCCCAAAATCATCGGGAATTTATTACCTGTGAGGAATCGCAACATTCCCTTGCGGATTTTCCAATCAACAGGATTAATACTACTAGCGTAAATCTTCACAAGTAATTGGTCAGGTTTAATCGTCGGTTGTTCCACATCCTCATATTGCAACACCTCAGCAGAGCCATATCGGCGGATAACAACAGCTTTCATCCCCATTCCTCCTTGCTACCCTGTTTTTCTCTCTAAATACAGTTTAATAGCTGTTGACGGTTGACTGTTGACGGTTGACCGTTGACCGTTGACCGTTGTACAGACGCGATTAATCGCGTCTCTAACAAATGACTAAATAGCAAGTAAATATACCTGTTTCGACTTCTTTAGAAAAAGAAAAATTCCGAGAGAAAAGTAAAGTTTTTGAGAATTATATGCATTAATATAGATAGGTAAACCATTCTATAAGCCTTATCTGGCAAGCTTTCACAACTTTATTGCACATCATTTCTAATGAAATCTTAAAACAATATGAATTACATTTTTACCCAAAAAAAAATGATATGTTGGATACAGAATTGAATTTCGCACGTATCTGGAGTAGAACGACGTAGACTACTCCAGTTTTTCCCCCTCAATTCCCTATCACTACTAGCTTTGGGTGAGGTTGGGGAAGTGTTTGAGTACAGATGATTATGTCTAAAGATAATCTAAAATTAAGCTGTAAGCCTTGTGGGTTATGGATTTTATCTGAGTACAAAGAAATCCTGTACCCCACTCCAGAAATACTTGTACCCCAATGAGAAAACACTAGAACCCATACCCGAAAAAAATTTTTTGAATTCTGGAAATGCTTACAAAATATGACTTACAAAAATTGAGTACAAGCTTAATAAATCCAATAAATTCTATCCTAGATACCAGCCAGGCGATCGCCAAAATGGCTGCTATAAATCATATATCGCCAATCACTTAACGCTTCTAAACAAAAGCGAAAAGTGAGTGGAGGGATGAGATAGCACCATGCCTCTGTGAATAGAAGTCGCGGCTTTCAGTACGCACAAATTCTACCCACGACCCAAACGTTGACACACACCAGCCGAAAATCAAGGATTGTAAGCCTGCCCTACTCTAATATTTGATGTTATCATCAGCATCACCCCGCAACAGAGTAAGTTCCTGCGAGTTACGAGTAGAAGCCGCGACTTCAATTCCCAGGCATAAAGAGTAGCAACGGCATCTCTCACAGTGGCAGCCAGTCCACCGACCCTTGCGAAATTCAATGACACCACCGTCTACAGGACTCCTCACTTCCTCCAATCAGGAACCCACCACTACCCAAGCCAAATCAGGTGGTTGCGGATGCGACAGCAAAAGCAACGCCACCGTAGAAATGGACGAAAAGCTCAAGGAACGCATTGCCAAGCATCCCTGTTATAGCGAAGACGCACACCACCACTACGCAAGAATGCACGTTGCAGTTGCACCCGCCTGTAACATTCAATGCAACTATTGCAACCGCAAATATGACTGTGCTAACGAAAGCCGTCCTGGTGTAGTTAGCGAATTACTCACCCCAGAAGAAGCAGCGCACAAAGTATTGGTGATTGCAGGTAAGATTCCCCAAATGACAGTCTTGGGAATTGCTGGCCCTGGCGACCCGTTGGCGAATCCAGAAAAAACTTTCCGTACCTTTGAGCTAATTGCAGATAAAGCGCCAGATATTAAACTGTGCTTATCAACCAATGGTTTGATGCTGACCGAATATGTCGATCGCATTAAACAACTCAATATAGATCACGTTACTATTACCCTTAACACAATTGACCCGGAAATCGGCGCACAGATTTATTCTTGGGTTCACTACAAGCGCAAGCGTTATAAAGGTGTTGAGGGAGCAAGAATTCTGCTAGAAAAGCAGATGGAAGGATTACAAGCCCTCAAAGAAGCCGATATCTTGTGTAAAGTCAACTCGGTAATGATTCCGGGAATTAACGACCAGCACTTGGTAGAAGTAAATAAATTCATTCGTGAAAACGGCGCATTCCTGCACAACATCATGCCGTTGATTTCTGCACCAGAACACGGCACACACTTCGGTTTAACCGGTCAGCGCGGCCCCAGTACTAAAGAACTCAAAGAAGTTCAAGATCAGTGTGCTGGTAACATGAAAATGATGCGCCACTGTCGTCAATGCCGAGCCGATGCTGTAGGATTATTAGGAGAAGACCGCAGCCAAGAATTTACCAAAGATAAATTCCTGGAAATGGCTCCGGAATATAACCTAGAACAACGTCAAGAAGTTCACGAAGGTATTGAGAAGTTTAAACAAGAAATAAAAGCAGCCAAAGAAAAGGCACTAGCTGGCAAGAAATTTGCTAAAAACCCCAAAATCCTCGTTGCTGTTGCAACCAAAGGTAGTGGATTAGTTAACCAACACTTCGGTCATGCCAAAGAATTCCAGGTTTACGAAGTGGATGGTCAAGAAGTACGCTTTATCAGTCACCGCAAAATAGACCACTATTGCCAAGGTGGATTTGGAGAAGAAGCCACTCTAGACAATATTATTAAAGCGATCGCAGATTGCAAAGCGGTTTTAGTCTCCAAAATTGGGAACTGTCCCAAAGAAGAACTGCACAAAGCTGGCATACAGACTGTTGAAGCTTACGACGTAATTGAGAAAGTTGCTTTGGAATATTACGAGCAATATGTCGAAAGCCTAGAGAAATAGGGACTAGGGGCTAGGGACTAGGGGCTAGGGACTAGAGACTAGGAAAATTATACCCAATGCCCAATGCCCCATGCTCCATGCCCAATCCCCCATAAGGAGAATAGTCATGGCTTACAAAATTACTGGCCAATGTATTTCCTGTGATTTATGTCTGTCTGTATGTCCCACTGGTGCAATCAAAATAGTTGATGGTAATCGCTGGATTGACCCCGAACTTTGCACAAACTGCGTCGGTAGTATTCATACAGTACCTCAATGTCAAGCTGGTTGTCCCACTTGTGATGGTTGCGTTAAACAACCTACAGATTATTGGGAAGGTTGGTTTGCCACCTACAACCGCGTTTTAGCGAAGTTAACTAATAAAGAAGATTATTGGGAACGTTGGTTTAACTGTTATTCTTAGAAGCTTCTACTATCAAACTAAAAAGATGCGTTGAGGACAGTCCATCGCAAACGAGATTTATGAGGGCTGTTGACTGTATTGCACGCTGTACTAGTATTTGTGTATTTAGGCTTGACTAGTGATTAAGGGTTGTATTGTACAGAGAAATACAGAGCATTTTCTAGCCCTGTACCATACGGTGAATTTACTGAGATTAAAGGAATTCCCCAGTCAAGACGAGCGGTAAAACGATCCTGTTGCCACTGTAAACCCAAACCCACAGAAGCCATCGTATTGGGGCTGGGATTGGTTTGACCAGAACTATTCCAACCTGTGCCAAAATCAACAAAGGGAATCACCTGGATCAGTCCCTTTCCCCGGAAAACTGCCATCACAGGGAGTTGAACTTCGGCTGAAGCGAAAATTCCATTGTCAGCGAGCAGAGAATCTTGGAGGTAACCGCCTTTTCCGCCCAATATGAATTGTTCTGAAGGTACTAAGGTCTGGTATGCTAGTTGAGCATTGGCACGCACCAATAGCAATGTATCCTTAGCTAAAATCCGTGTCCATTGCGCTTGACCTTGCCAGGAAACAAATGTGGCTGGTACTGAATTCACCAGGGCTAGGGGTTCGTTGCTTGTAGAACTAAAGGAATTAAATCCAAAGCTGAATTGAGAACGCAGTTCGATGCTATCTTGTGCATTATGTTTTTTAAATTCCTGAAAAAACCGCAGTGCAAAGGTGCGTGTCATCCCACTATCGTTAGACAATGAAGACAGGGATAAAGGAAGCAGAGATGAAATCGTCGGGCTTTCCCCTACAAAAGCAGTTAGACCGAGGGCTAATTCTTCATAAGTTGGCTGCTTTTCTCTATTGCCAAGGTTTTCCTCTGTAATTCTGCGGATAATTGGCTGACGCAGCGTTAATTCGTAAGTGCTTAAGGTTGATTCTTGATTGGAAGCATTCCCAGATACTTGTAAGCTATCTAAGGAAGAATTGATGGAAGATGCTGCCAAAGTTTCTTCGTTAACGCTTTGTACTGGGGAAGGAACGAAGCCATTCAGCGCAGATATCCCCTCAGCCTGACTTTGGTTGTAGGTAAAACTGAGAGTTCCATTGCGAGCATTTAGGGGTAAGGTGTAGTTAACATTCCAGTTATGTGTTCCTTCTGTACCAGAATATCCCAGGCTGAGGCTATCTCCTATCCCCAGTAAGTTAGCTTCTGTGAGTACAATTTGTTGTTGAGAGGTTCCCAAATTGGAAAAACCACTAATATCATTGCTAAGTGAGACGCTGAAAGATTTTGCTTGTTTGACCTCCACTTCTAAAATACTTTTACCTGGACTTGACCCTGGTAATAGACGAAAGTTTGCAGATTCAATTAGCGGGTCTTGTTGCAGCAGTTGCACGGCTGCCTGTAATTTGTTAACGTTCAGGGGTTTTGATGCAGCTAGTGCTAACCGGGAACGCACATAGTTAGGATTGAGGCGCACTCTTGAGCTTTCTGTATATTCCTTGTTAGCAGGGGGTGATTTTACATCAATTCTCTCTAACTCCCCTTCAATGACGCGAATAATCGCTGCTGTTTTTTCTTGCTGTTTGGTTTGAGAGGAGATACAAACCACCGCACTAGAAGTACTATAGCCACGAGCTGCATACTGTTTGGTGATTTCCGCAGCAACTTGCATCAGTTGTTCCTGGGAGAGGGCTTTGTTAAGGTAGCCTTTAGTGAAGCTTTTGAGTTCTGCTGGTGTAAACACCGGATGATTGACAACAAAAAAGAACTCTTCCACTGTGAAAGCGTCTAGAGTAGTTCCCGACTCTTCTGCAGAAATTGTCTTGGAACACACAGCTGCTTTTGGTGTGTTTGGGAGTGATGGGGATTGCTCTGGAGTTGGGAGAGGAAGGGAATCATTGAAAGTCGGTTGTTTTTCAGTCTTCTTTGCGTCGAGTTGCTCAGATATCGCACTGTTGGGGCTGAAGGCTGAACCGGGAAGTACTTCTTCTAAAGTAGGGGTTGGGAGTAGAGATGGTTGGGGTACCTGTGGAAGATGAGTGAGGGGTTTGGGGGCGGTTATTGGCTCAGGTTGAGGTAATGGCAATAGGTTAGGGGTGTTTGCCAGTGCAGATTCAATAGTGAGGCTGTTAGTTAATATAATTGGACACAACTGGAGCAAACACCGGAAACGGTTACGCCAATGAGAATTTTGCAGGTGCATGTTGAATAGCAGGGAATATATGCAGATGAATAATGGCTTGCTTGGTATATGTCATCCCTGATTCAGAAGGGGAAAGGGTAAAGGGAAAAACCTTTACCTTTTCCTTTGCAAAACTATAGATGCTTGAATTGAATTGTGCCTACTTACTTGTAGTTTGCGAGAGAACAAAAATATTAGAGTAATTTTTTTGTATTTCTCAGATAGAAATATAGCTGGAAAATCAACTATGTTTAATAGTTGAAATGGCTAGATAAATTTGCCTAATTTTTTGTTAACCATAATATGTTCACAACAGATACAGAAGACAATAAATTATCTTCTGCAAGTAAATGCTATTTTTAATAATCTGTGGACAGCTAAGAATATTGACTTTTGTTTTTAAGTTTTTATCATGGCTTTTTATCCCTGGTTTTGTCAGTCGGTAGAGTCGGATATTTAAGTCGGAAAAGTCGGATTTACTATAATATTTTGCGTTGTTCTCAAGAAATAATTGCTGCCAAAATAAATGATATTTTTATTGACGAACATCAGAGTGTTAATGTTATAAATAAACAAGAGTTAAGGAACTTAAACCATGAAAAAAACACTACTAATTGCTACCACATTAATGGCGCTTGCTATTCCCGCACACGCTAGTCAGATTAACCAAGGCAGCCAAGATAACCAAGCTAAAATGAGCCAACAAGGTGAAAAAATTGAAGGTACAACAAACCAGGCATGCCGCCAAAGGATCGTAAATGGTAGAAAAGTCTGGTATTGCTGGTAAAATTGCCAACTTTTAATACAGAATTTTTTCTGCTCTGATAACTAGTCATGTCTGGTTAATACCATGAATTAAATATTTTTAAACCTCCAAACTTATAATCTTGGATTGAGGTGTGGAGGTTTTAATTATGTCCGGCTATCACCAATTGCTTACCATCAATTAATTAATTGATGGTAAGCAACGGATTAATTCGGGCAATAGTTTGTTTTTGAGCTACTCTTACAATTACAAATTTTAGGCTCTTTTATTATCAATAATTATCACTTTTGATAAAAGCTTATTTTGTCTCAAGCAACTGTTTAATATTCTCCTCGCTAGCATCATCCATTGCTGCACTAATTTTTTTTTGGTCAACGCATTTACCTACTGCGCTTTTGATAGTAATTTAAGAGGGCTAAACAAATTCTCTTCACTTTGTTTTACCTCTGTTTTTCTACATCTATGACGTGAATAAGCAAAGCAGCGAAGGGTTGTTGGCAGCAACCCCTTTCTTGCTTTGCATCTTTATCTATCCTGATTCCTCTCCCCTCTTCCTGTCAGTCGGCAAAGTCGGCTCATGAAGTCTGCAAAGTCGGGTAATTCAATCAGCGATCGCAGTATGCGATCGCCGAGCCATAAATCTAGACAAACCAGGGAAGTAGTATCTTATGCTAGAGCGATCGCTCTTTGGTGAAAATGACTGTGAGCAAAGATAAGCGATCGCTTGTTGGATAAGTAGGGCGATCGCTCTTTGCTAAAATGGCTTTGATGAAAGAAGAGCGATCGCTTGTTGGATAAGTAGGGCGATCGCTCTTTGCTAAAATGGCTTTGATGAAAGAAGAGCGATCGCTTGTTGGATAAGTAGGGCGATCGCGCTGAAGCAATGATAGTCAGAGCCAAGATCGATCTAAAAACCCGCACTCATTGTGCCAATTTCTGGTAATCGCACTACTTTTAATCTATTGACTGTGTAATTACCACTGTTCTTCTGCCACGGTGTATGCGACTAAATAGATAGAAGCTTCACTCGCACTTGTGACTGTTTTTACATAAGTTCCTATCTCTGTCTCCTTATCAATTGCGAAACTTCCGAGTTGATCGTCTCCGGAAACAGAATCGTATTCCCAAAGGCTGACATCTAAAGACTGAGTGAGAGGATAACGCAATTCATCAAACCGTACAATTTGACCCGCATAAATTTCATAGTATTTACCGGGTTGAGGCCAAAACCGCTTTGCAATTCCCGGTTGATTAGTAAAAGTCATGTACAGCTCATCTGGGTAATTTCCTGCTTTACCAATTGCATCTACCAAGCCTGGAATTCCTTTCAAAACTGTTGCACCTGCCTCCAGAGCTTGTCCAACCAATTGAGCTTTAGGGTTCGGAGTTTGACCCAGTACTTTAGCTGCTGCTGCTGCAACGTCACTTGACAAACTTACAGCCTTGCTAACGAGATCAGAATTTACACTCTCTGACATGGCTACACACTTCGCCGAATGAAGCCTGGCGACCTTGATCTTAGTTGTCAGGTACTCATAACCCAATTCATAGACATTCCCTTCTTTTGGATCGGCTAGCGTTATCTTTCCTGAACCTGAACCTGTTGCAGAAAATACGTGAGTACCCATGTAGTCATCAGCTGAAGTGCTGTCATATTCCCACAGCTCGACCTTCAAATCTTTATTAAAACTAAATGTCTGGTTGATGAATGCTTCATCTCCGACGCGCATATCATAATCACCAGAAATTGGCCATTTTTGAGTCTGCTGTCCATCTACAAAAAATTTTGCATATACATCATCCGCACCACCGCCACTTGATGTTTTTATACATTTTAGTTTGCTTAATACAATCTTAGCCATTCCATTCTCCTTTTGTCTGAGATATTTTTGTTACTGAAAGCGATATCATCAACCAATTCCTTTAACTCAATACCTTTGCCAAAATAAGAGGGTAAACAAATTTTGGCAAAAATGGCAAAATGACCCATACATAAGCGTTCAGCTTATAAGGGAGGTTGGAAGCTCAAACCCTTTATACGGCGACAATACGCCAAAAAAATCCAATATGGAAACCTGGAAGGAATTTTTAGGACTTATTGTTTTTGCCAAACATTAGATAACAGCGAGTTAATGGTGAAAGCATCATCAACCCACCCTCGTAAATTGGCAACGGTATTGTTAACTCCTACAGCTTTCTGTTCATACCCTTGAGAGGTATTACATTGACTATGATTTGGTTGATAGTTACATTCATAAGACGCTTCCCGAACAAAAATTGTGAACTCTTCAATCGCACAAATTTTTTAAACTCACTACACCCAAGAAAACTGTCTCCAAAATGCGCCTCTTTTAGCACAGGTAGTGACAAATTTACCTGCTATCCTGCAAGTACCGTCTCTTCTGCTCTGGCTTCAACTCCCTCATTCCTCTGGGACATTTCCCCAATTGCTGACTTTGTTGCAGTTGGTGTCACAGATTTATCCCTATCCGTTCCCTCCTCCCCGATAAAATATCCCCTTAACTCCTGTTGTAAAATCTTCCGCGCTTGGGAAATACGCTTACAGACATTCTGATAGGAAATATTTTGTTGTTGGGCAATCTCTGGATAAGAAAGTTCTTGATAAAAGTGCAGAATAAATGTCTCGCGTAGCCTTGTCGGTAAGTTATCAATAGCGCGACGAATCACCATGTTTCTCTCGCTATTTTCCACAGCACATAAGGGCGTATTCTCAAAATCAACCATTCCTTGCTCTTCATCAGAAGCGTAATTTTCTATATCCTCAACTCGATTCGCCCCCCGACTGCGTTCTCGATGAATATCCACGCAGAGATTACGAGTCAGCGTCATGAGCCAAGCCTTAAAATTAGCAATTTCCCCCGCATACTTTTGCGCCTTCTCCCAAGCTTTCAGCATCGCTCGACTGAGGGCGTCTTCAGCATCAGTTGGGTTTCCATCCATCCACTTGACGCAGCAACGATAAAGATAATCTTGATACTGTTGCCATTGCTGCCAAAAAGTCATACTTACATCATCAGAACCACTACGCTCTGATGAAGAGAAAACTGCTGGAGAAAATACCATAATGTGACACTCAACAATCTAATTAATTTGATTGCAATTCGATTTCCAAGGTCTAACGTATAAAAAATTACTCACTTTTTAGCCGCAACTAGGCTGAAGCATTATATTTAGAAGATTTACAGTGTTTTTGGGTAAATAAACTAATCAATGTATATATTTTGCTAATCCAGTATTTATATATACTTAATTGTACTTATAAATATTGAGTTAGTAATGATACTAGTAAAGTTTTGGACATTCACTAGCGTGGTATTTGCTGCTCGTATGTAAAGTTACTACTATTCTCTGCTGTGTAATAGTCGGAAAAGTCGGGTATTTTGGTCGGATGAGTCGGATTTTGCTGGAAATATTTTTTAATATCAAGTATTTATATTGAGGCTAGCTCTCGATAAAATTCACAAAAGCAAGTGGTAAAGCGTCTAATAAGAGAAATGTATAATACCAATACTTAAGGGTAATGATAAATAAATACTATAGTAAATCTATTCTCTTTTGGAAAAATTTACGAGAAAATACGGTTAATGTAAAACTATAAAAGTAAATAATATTTAAATACGAAAACATTTACCGGAAGTAGTAGCGATCGCCAATTGCCATAGTACGTATAAAATAAAATACATTATCTCCTCATTAAAAACCCTTAAAAAACATATCATGACCCTTGAAGAAGCAATCAAATGGGTAGACTCGACCCTAGAATCCAAAATAGGTAAAAAACTAACTATCCCGGAGAAAGAAATCCTCAAAGCCGCTTGGGAAAGCGAACCCTACAACGCTGTGGCGGATAGTTTATATATGAGTGTGGGGCATATTAAAGATTTAGCCTCATTATTATGGAAACGTCTTTCAGATTTACTAGAAGAAAAAGTAACTAAAAATAACTTTCGCCATTTACTTTTACGACGAAGTGCTACCTTTACTCAATCATCTCTCGAAATTTCCGATAGTGACACCTATCAAACTGAAGACCCGAAAGGTAATATTTTAATTGTTGATGATTTGATTGAAAACCTGCATTTTTTAAACGATATCTTAAGCAAACAGGGGTACAAAGTTCGCAGTGTTACTAATGGTAATATGGCATTACGAACTATCCGCAACAATCCACCAGATGTGATTTTACTTGATATCAAAATGCCGGATATTGATGGCTATCAAGTCTGCTCAATTCTGAAAGCTGAGTCAGAAACTTCAGATATTCCGATTATTTTTCTCAGTGCATTAAACGAAGTTTTTGATAAAGTCAAAGCTTTTGAAGTGGGGGGAGTAGATTATATTACTAAACCATGTCAAACTGAAGAAGTTATCGCCCGTATTCAAACTCACCTGACTTTGCAACAGCAAAAGCGCCAACTGCGGCAAGAAATTGAGAAACATCAACAAACCGCAGAAATTCTCTACCAATCTCGCGCCCTCCTTGCCAGTTTGTTGAATAGTTCCAGAGATGGAATTGCTGCTATGCAAGCCGTGAGGGATATGCTAACTGGAGAAATTGAAGATTTTCGCTATTTATTAGTTAATCCTGTCTTTGCTAAAATTTTGGATAAAAAACGAGAAGAATTGACTAATAATTTAGGACAGAAGCAATTTCTCAATAAACTCATTCCCGGATTGTTTGAACAGTTAATGCAGGTAGTTGAAACAGGAGAAACCCTGGAAAAAGAATTTTTTTGGGTAACCAATATGCAAACAAAATGCTATGAATTGATAGCGTTGAAATTGGGTGATGGCTTTTCGATGACTGTACGCGAGGTTAAAGATGATGGGGAGATGAGGGAGGTAGGGGAGCAGGGGATATGGAACAATGCTAAACTAAATTATCAGAGGTAGGTAGTAAAAATGAGTGCAGAACAAGAGTTATTAACTAAGTGGCGTTCCCTTCCACGAGACAAACAAGAGGAAGTTTTAGATTTTGTGGAATTTCTTCGCTTGAAAACCTCTGCAAATAAAACTCCCTTGGGAGAACGTTTACGCGAAATTCGCTCTCGAATTGTTGCTTCTGGCGAACCTTTATTAACTCAAGATGAAATTGAAAAAGAAATTGCTAGTCGTCGTGGG
Source organism: Calothrix anomala FACHB-343 (assembly GCF_014696435.1). GTDB lineage: Bacteria > Cyanobacteriota > Cyanobacteriia > Cyanobacteriales > Nostocaceae > Aulosira > Aulosira anomala_A. Next base: position 49,365 of record NZ_JACJQG010000066.1, read on the forward strand.
GGATTAGAAGAAACTGAAGCATGAAGATAACTTTTATTGATTCTGGAGTGCTAGTAACTGCGGCGCGTGGTGTGGGAGCAGATTCAGAAAAAGCTTTGGAAGTTTTAGCAGATTCAAACCGTGAATTTGCTTCGAGAGAATTCATCAAAATGGAGGTAATACCTAAAGCAATTTACAATCGAAAAACGGCAGAAGCTGAATTTTAAGAATCATTCTTTAGTGCCGTCATTTACTGGAATAACGACATAGAAAAAGTAATACAAGATGCTTATAATATTGCTTGTCAATATGGTTTAGCCGCTATGGACGCGCTTCATGTAGCTGCGGCATTGTCAGTTGGTGCAGAGGAATTTGTGACAACTGAGAAAAACACAAAGCCGATGTTTAGAGTATCTACTATTAATGTAGTTTCTATTTTTGATTAGTTTTTTATTGTTCATCAATCAATGGTTCAGTTAAATCTAAAATCTTTTCAAATTGAAATTTTTTGACCCAATTTTTGCAAGTCTGACGAACTAAAGCATGAGATTCAGGAACTAACTCTAGGAGTTGTAAGACTAATTCTGCATCTGCGTCAAGGGCAGCTTCATGCAAATTTATAATCCATGATTTTGGCATTTCTGCGAATAAATCGGTTAAACTTAACGGTTCTACAGTTAGATTAGGAGTGTGAGAAGGTGGTTTTTGTTCTTGATAAAGATAACGGACTCCCAAATGTTTAACCATCATTTCAAATATAGTTTCTGTGTAAAAAGGTTTGCGGATAAAATCATCGCAGCCAGCAGATAAAATTACGGTTTTTTCTTCTTCCCATGCACTAGCAGTCAAAGCAATAATGACAGTGGCTTGCCCTTTAGTTGTGCTTTTGATGCGTTTGGTAGCTTCATAACCATCCATTATCGGCATTCGCATATCCATCCAAATTAGATGCGGTGAGTACTCATCCCAAATTTTAATTGCATCTTCACCATTATTAGCTTCTTGGACTGCAAAACCCAGGGTTTTGAGAAGTTTAACTAACAATTGGCGGTTATAATCTTTATCATCCACTATTAAAATACGATATTGAGGTTGGTTAGGAGCTAAGGCAATAATGCGATCGCTTTTCGATGGATTCTTAATTACGCATTCTTCAGCAATATCTACTGGTATGTCAAATTTAAAAGTAGTACCAGAAGAGTAAAAAGCTTGACTACTAATGACAGTAATTTCACCCCCCATCAAGCGCACAAATTCACGGCTAATTGTTAATCCTAATCCCGTTCCTTGCTGTAATTGCTGCCCTGATGAGGTTTGCACGAAGGGCTGAAATAAATTCTCTAGTTCTTCAGCAGCGATGCCAACTCCTGTATCTGTGACTTCAAAGCTAATAGTTGTTTCTCCCTTGTTTTTGTGGATGTCTGCATTGCTACCCACTTTAACAGACACGCTCCCAGAGGAGGTAAATTTAATGGCATTACTGATTAAATTAATCAGTACTTGCCGCAATTTAATTTCATCTGTGCAGATATATTGGGGAACGTTAAGGGCACAGTCAAATTGCAACTGCAAGTTTTTATATTTGGCTTTCAATGCAAACATATCTTCGATATCTGCTAGTAAGTAATATAAATCGAAGTTAGTTGTGGATAAAACCATGCGCCCGGCTTCAACTTTCGACAAGTCAAGCACTTGGTTAATTAATGTCAATAAATGTTCTCCACTGCGATGAATAATTTCCAGGTTGTCTTTTTGTTCGCTAGAAAGATTTGTATCCTGGTTCATCAGCTGAGAAAATCCGAGAATCGCATTTAGGGGAGTTCGCAATTCATGACTCATGTTAGCCAGGAATGTGCTTTTAGCGCGGTTAGCAGTTTCGGCTGCATCTTTAGCTTGTTCAAGTTCTGCTTCTATTTTTTTGCGTTCGCTAATTTCCTGTTCTAACCGCACATTTTCAATCAGGGTTTTCTGTGCCTGCTTGCGATCGCTAATATCTTGAACAGTAGCGATCGCATACTCTACATTACCAGTTTCATCAAAAATTGGCGTGCTGGTAACTTCTAAGGGCTTGATTCCCTCAGTTGAGTGTAGTTCCAAATCATCCGCCCTGATTTTTTCACCGCCCAGCGATCGCACTATGGGTAGCTGTTCTAATGGATACATCTGTCCAGTTTCCGCCCGATATATGCGATAGGCTTGTGCAAGTTGTTCGGCTTCAGCTTTGACTAAATCTTGAATCTTGAGTAACTGCTGGGAAACTTGATTAGCATAAACCAGTTGTCCTTTGGCATCGTGAACTGATATACCTAGAGGAATGGCGTTGAGAAATTTATTCAATCGGTTTTGCGTCGATTGCACTTGAGTATAAAGTCTAGCATTATTGAGCGCGATCGCGGCTTGTGTCGAAAGCATTTGTATTAGTTTCAGGCGATCTGGTGTAAAAACATCATCTGCAAGATTATTCTCTAAGTAGACAATCCCAATTAATTGCCCTTGATTCAGCAGTGGCGCACAAAGTATTGATTTTGGTTGGTATTTTTTAATATATTTGTCCTGAGTAAATCTACCCTCACGGGCAACATTACTTTCAATCAGTCCTTCCTGAGTCCTAGCAACATAGTAAATAATTGATGCAGGTAGACAAGTTTCGATAGGAGTTGATTGCAATACGAGAATTTGCTCAGAGTTTGCCTCACCAGATGCTTCAACTCGTAATTCTCCCAAAGATTCTAAAATGAGATAGCCAGTTTGTGCGCCGGCGCTAGATAGCAGAATTCGCATTAAAGTTGCGAGGAGTTTATCTAGTTCAATTTCACTAGCAATTGCGACAGCAGCTTTCATCAGTGCGGCTAAATCCAAAACTTCACCAGCAGTACTACCAGAAGTATTAGGTATGCTGTGGCGTGAATCTAGAGATATATTGGTTTTGGTAAAACGCTGCAAAAGTTGCGGATATTGCTGTTCTAAATCCTTAACTTTTGCGATCGCACCCCAACGCAGATAACAGTGATAAGCATTAATCAGATAACCTTGGGCAACTTGTGCTTTTCCCCAATTGAGGTAAAATTTAGCAGTCAGTTCATTAGCTAAAGCTTCTTCATTGAGATAGTCATTTTCTTTCGCTAAGGTAATAGCGCGATCGTAACAATCAATCGCTTGAGTATATTCTCCCAAAACTCGATGCAATTCTGCCTGCACTAGAGAGAATTTTTGCAAATGAGTCATTGGTGCAAAATGCGCCCATTTTTTAAGATTTTTTAGCTTGCTTTTCACCTGCTTTTCGATGCGTTTTTGTTCGGATTTAGAAACATCAGCATAGATAGCTAAGTAAATTAGAGATATGTAGAAATCCGCTAGGGGAATACTACCAACAGCACTATCTTGGGATTCTTCCACTAAACGGGTATATTTCAGAGCTTGCTGATAATCTTGAAATAGATAGCCGAGAAATATTTTATAAAAATAGAGATAGTGACAAATATTTTGGGCATTGGCTTCCAGATGAATCGGTAGCATTTTATCTTCGTCATAGCTCTCACCGATTAAACGACAATTATCTTCAGCCTCTCCCATTAAATTTAATATCAGCTGCCGATTGATTTGGATATAGTAATAACCTGTTTCTTGTCCCAATTGTTTGAGAGAATTAGCATACATTGCCATTTCTGGTTCCAACTTTGCTAATTCTTGTCCCAGAATGTATGCATGATGGGTGTATGAAGTTGCCGCATAAGCAGCGTATTCTAAATCTCCCGTTTCCAATCCAATTACATAAGCCTCCCGCAAAGGTGTTAAGGTTTCTTTAATATGCTCTTTCCAATGTTTAATAAAGAAATTAACCACAAAAAATATTCTAGCTTTCAGTTCTTTGGCATTGAATTTATTCAGCAATTTCAGAGCAAGTTGACCGAATTGATAGCCTGATTCTATATCTCCAATAACTTCCCCAGAGAGAATCAATCCGTAAGTAGCATAAGCATAGCAAGAAGTAGCTGTATTACCATATTTGAGAGATAAATTGACCTGTGTAAACACAATTAAAGCAAAGAGTTCTGGTATTGCAAAATAAGCAGGTGCTACCACATCTGACAAAATCTGCATCGCTGCTAATTTGTAAGGATCTGTCATTTCTGGCAGTTCGCTTAAGTCCTCAATTCGTTTGCCTAGAAAACTTAATTTTGTCTTTACTAGTTTGAGTAAAATATCTATTTTATTCGGCTTTTTGGGAAAGTAAATTCCTAACATTTTTAATACTGCCAGTGCGGTATCAATTGCTTGTATAGGATGATTTTGTGATGTATAAGCTTGGATTTTGATTTGATAAACTTTTACTTTATCTAGCAAGGAATTAGCTTTTTGTAGAACTATATCAGCTAATTTATCCATTTCCTCAAAATTGCCACAGGAACTTGCTACTTCGGCAGCTTCCACATATAATATTAAGGTTAAATCATACTGATTTTGCCAGCTATCTCCGCTCAAGCAATTCCTACCAATTCTGAAGTAATTACCAGCAGTTTTCCAGGCGGCTGAGGCTTTCGCTTTTTTCCCAGCAATCAGATTTAATTGAGCGATTTTATCTCGTTCTTCTTGAGTATCTATTGCTGCAATACCTAAGTTTAGTTGATTGACAATATCAAAAATCTTTTGTTGCTGTAACTGTGGCGGAGTGTTTTGTAATAACAGTTGTCCAACTCTCCAGTGAACTGCTTGCTTTTCCTTTGCGGGTATTAAGAAATAGGCGGCTTGCTGAATGCGATCGTGAGCAAATTTATAAGTAATTTTTAATTCATGCAATTCTCGCTCTGTTTGCATAAATTTGTAGTCATATCCGATAGGTAATATCAGTCCGGCTTGCATAGATTCCCATAATTCTTTAGCCGTTTCTCTTTGAGTTTTCTCATTAATAACTGCCAGAGTTTTTAAATCAAAAGAATTACCAATACAAGCAGCTAATTTTAAAACTTTTTGTGCTGACTCTGATAAGCGTTGAATCTTTTCTGTCATTAATTCAACAACATTATCTGTTATACTACTATTGATAATTTGTTCCAAATCCCAAAACCAAGAGCCAGCATTAGTATCAAATTTCAGCAATTTATCTGTATAAAGCGACTTGATAAATTCCTTAATAAAAAAAGGATTACCCTGTGTTTTCTCCCAAACCAACTGAGCTAATTTTTGGGTATGGATACAATTAGTCTTCAGCGTTTCTGCAATGAATTCATTAATTTGATGGAAATTTAAGGGTGAAAGGGAGAGATGATTAACAACTAACCCCTGCTGATTCATTTCTGCAACAGTCAGCATAGCCGGATGAGTTGCACTGACTTCGTTATCTCGATAAGCTCCAATCAAAAACAGATATTGACTATTAGCATGAGTCATGATTAACTGGAGCAATTGCAATGTAGCACTGTCTGTCCACTGGAGATCGTCTAGAAATATAACTAGGGGATGTTCTTTTTGACAAAATACTTGGATAAAGTTTTGAAAAACTAAATTAAACCGATTTTGTGCTTCTGTAAAAGGTAATTCGGGGACAGCAGGTTGTTTACCAATAATCAGTTCAACTTCGGGAATAACATCAATAATAATTTGTCCATTAGCTCCCAATGCAGCTAAAATTTTCTCTTGCCACTGTTGTAATTGCAATTGATTTTCGGTAAGCAATTGACGCACTAATTCTTGAAACGCAGCAACTAAAGCTTGATAGGGAATATCGCGATGAAGTTGATCAAATTTTCCGCTAATAAAATATCCGCGTTTTTCAGTAATTAGCTTATAGAGTTCGTGAACTAAAGCTGATTTCCCGATACCAGAGTATCCAGAAATAAGCATGAGTTCAGTTTTACCAAGACTTGTGCGCTCAAAGGCAGTCAATAAACTCTCAATTTGCGATTCTCTTCCGTAAAGTTTCTCCGGAATTTGTAATTGATGGGAAATATCTTGACATCCTAAAGTAAATCTTTGGATAGCACCGCTTTTATATTGAGTCAGACAAGTTTCTAAATCTGCCTTAATTCCCCAAGTACTCTGATATCTTTCTTCAGGCATTTTCGCCATTAATTTCATGATAATCTCCGAGACATTTATGGGAATTTCTGAGTTGATTTCCTGAGGACTTAGGGGTTGTTTAGCAACATGACAATGGACTAATTCAAGTGCATCATCAGAATCAAAAGGAAGCTGTTTTGTTAACAATTCATAGAAAGTGACACCAAGAGAATAAAAATCGGTGCGGTAATCAATTGCACGATTCATGCGTCCTGTTTGTTCTGGAGAAATATAAGCTAATGTCCCTTCTAAAACATTCGGACTTTGGAGGGCGATATTTTCTTGAGATAAAAGGGTAGATAAACCAAAATCGATAATTTTTAATTGTCCTGTTTGCGGATTGAAGACAATATTAGATGGATTAATATCTTTATGAATGACATTTTTTCGATGAATTTTGCCTAAAATATCTGTGATTTGGATAGCGAGGTTAAGAAACTCTGGTAAAGAAAACGAAATGTTTGGTAACAGAATTTTTAAAGACTCTCCACCAAAATCCTCCAATAACATCAGAAGGGTATTCTCGTATTTTCTCAACTCGTAAGCTTTAATTATTCCTTCTAAGTTAAGACTACGAGTAATTTCATATTCCTGCTGATAGCGGTAAAGTTCGGCAGGTGTAGGATAATCCTCCTTGAGGAGTTTCAAAATTACGGTTTGCCGATTGGTATTAAATATGCCTCGATATACGAATGAATTAGCACTTTCGTAAAGTTGGCTGACAATTGTGACATCTGGCTGTGAAATCATATAGAGAGTAACAAAATAGCCTGAAAAGCTTAGGGAATAAAGTTTATAGCAAATTATGATTATAAAATATAGAGCGACTTCTAAGTAAATGTCTGGGTCTATATTGTTACTAATATTTTATCTTTCTAGGTTGTCAATGTCTCAGTATAGGCAAAAAATTTTACTCGTGCTTGACAATCCGCTTGATCTCGATTCCTCCACCACATCACTATAGGAAAGCTTGTGTGGGATATCTACTCTTAAATCCCTTGTCCATAAAGTTAGGAATGCTATCAGCATCACCACTTAATTAAATCTCACCCCATCTCAGATTTTTCAGGCTGGTTTGAGGTAGGGTTGAAATTAATAATTCGTCCAGTCTACTGGATTATTGAATGTTTCCAGGGCGATCGCAATCTGTTCTTTGATATCAAAAACTCTATTGTGCTTCTGTTCCCAAAACAACGCCTTCATACAGAAGTGCGATCGCACATTCAAATTCGATACTAGATAGGCTAATCTTATCTCCCTCAGTATAGGGATAATAAAGCCACATTCTTCCCTCTCCCCGACAGTAGCGTTCGACAGAGATTTTTTCGGAATCTATCAATAAATATTCTTGCAAAGAAGGAATTTGCAGGTAATTAGTAAATTTCTCGCCTCTATCTTTGCTGCTAGTACCAGGAGAGAGAACTTCGACAATTATTTTAGGGTTTTGAATAAATTTTCGAGCATTGAAGTCTTGAGGATCGCAACTGACAACAACATCAGGATAATAGTAAGCACTTGTAGGTGTAAGTTGCACTTTTACGTCAGATACATTCACTCGACAACCTCTAGCACGTAAATGTGGACGTAAAGCTGTGTAAAAATTCAGTGCAATATCATTATGGGGAATTGTACCACCTGTCATGGCAAAAACTTCGCCACTAACATATTCGTAACGAAGGTCTTGCAGGGGTTCCCATGCAAGATATTCCTCGATAGTCATTTTTTGCGGTTGTTGGGAGGCTACCATAGCAAGATTTTTCGAGTTTGTTTTGATTTTAGCTTGGAGCTTAGGGAGACTAGCACAAACTCCCTGAGTTTACCTGTTAAGCAACAGTGCAATGTAAATTTGCTGTGGTTTGCTTTCTCAACAAACTTCCACAAAGATTTATAATTCGTTATGATTGTGATTTATCTTGGTTGCAGGGTGCTGATACCGCTTCACTTTAAAAATGATACACATAGGCAAGCAGAGGGGCAGAGGAAGCAGAGGGGCAGAGGAAGTGATTTGTATCAGTAATTTCGTGAATTGGTATGAAATGAACTGTAGTAATTTTTGATATTTTATGGCTAAACTTTCCCACGAGTTAGAACGCTTTTTTTTGAAACCGAACAACCTGCTCACGTTAAACTAGCAGATATTTTGTTGCTGGCAAAGGAGCATATCTTCACAGCTGTTGTGGCATTGATGATGACTTCAGTGGCAATTGTGGGATTAATTTACCGTGCTGCCAGACCATCAAGATTATATCTTTCTTGGGATGGGCTGGCACTGATTACTCTCTATATCGGTGGTATGTATATTATTTACCGCAGTTGAGAGGCGATCGCTTGCCCTGTATTGTCTGGTTGTGGCAAAACTTGACAAGAACGGTAAACACTACCACAGGAATAGATGAGAGTGGCAACTAACCCCGTCCAACCTGTTTGATGATTGGCTCCCAATCCCGCACCATTATCACCGTGAAAGTATTCGTAGAACAAAATCAAATCACGCCAATGAGGGTCAGTTTGAAACAGAGAATTACCGCCATGAACGGGACGATATCCGGCTTCATTACGTGCAAAAATACTCATTAACCTATGGGATAACTCAATTGCAACTTCTTTTAAATTGGCAAATTGACCAGAACCTGTAGGACCAGAAATGTTGAATGTTAAGAAAAGTCTGATAAAAATAGCCCAAAATATGTTATTTTTGGGCGAAGGATTAAAATATATTAGTTTGATTGTGATTATAAATTCATTT
>NZ_JACJQG010000067.1 GCF_014696435.1 Calothrix anomala FACHB-343
CCTTTTTCCTTGCAAGCGATCGCCTGTGAGTTTGTGGGTACGTTTGCACCTAGATTACTATTTAATCATGAGCTAGTGCAACCCAGCAAAATTAATGGGACAGACCAGTAGTGGTTCATCGCGTTAATTCTGAGGGGTAAGTTTCTTCTTATTTTCTCTTCCTTTGCGTACTTCGCGTCTTCGCGGTTCGTTTTTTAGCAATCATATTTAATGCGTCATACCAGTAGTCTCGATGAAAAAATTTTCATCGCCATGTAGAAAAGAGAAGGAGGACAAATAACCAATGCCCCATGCCCCATGTCCAATTCCTAAATTGCAACTACCAATACACAAATAAGCACATCAAGAGCTTTAAAATAATTAGTAATGGAATTAGTTGAGTATTTAAACTCTAACTAATTCTCAACCGCTAATTATACAAAATAGCGGGAGAATCAGACAATCTAAATTACGAATTACGTAGACGCGAAGCGGCTTCCCGAAGGGTATTACGAATTACGAATTACGAATTAGATTCACATCCCTAAGCGGTTAATGCATAAATCCATCAGACTGAATTCCTCATCTTCATTACCGCCAGAATCAATAGAAATTGCCCCAAAATTACCCTTTTCTTTGACAGGTGCCGAGGTAATTTTAGGTGATATTCTTGAACCGGGACAATTAGCGATTCCATTAGCGCCTAATTCCCAAAATATGTTTGGCCCTCGTGGTGCTTGTTTATTATCAGAAACTGGGCCATTATGGGTATCGGATACAGGACATCATCGCTTATTAGGATGGCGCAATTTACCTACTCAAGATAATCAAAGTGCTGACTGGGTAATTGGACAACCAGATTTTAATCGTGAAGGACAAAATGCTAAAGGTACGCCAGGAAGAACAACTTTTAGCGTACCTACAGGAATTTGTGCTTGTGGTGCAGGATTAGCTGTTGCAGATGCTTGGAATCATCGCGTATTAATTTGGCATAAATTACCAGAAGATAGTCATGTTCCTGCCGATTTGGTATTAGGACAAGCTAATTTTACTGATAACGAACCAAATCGCGGTAGTCAAGTAGCCGCAGCTAATACAATGCATTGGCCTTATGGTATTTGCTATCATCAAGGACGACTATTTGTAGCCGATACGGGTAATCGGCGGCTGTTAATTTGGCAGCAATTACCAACAGAAAATGGACAACCAGCCGATTTAGTTTTGGGACAACCAGATATGGTATCCCGGAATGAAAATGGCGGCGGTTCTCCCACAGCTTCTAGTATGCGCTGGTGTCACGATATTACCTTTTGGGGTGACAATTTAGTTGTCGCTGATGCTGGTAATAACCGGGTGATGATTTGGCAAGGAATACCAACAGTAAATAATGCCCCTTGTGCAGTGGTATTGGGACAGAAAAACTTTGAATTTACCGAGTTAAATCGAGGCGTTTATTTTCCTTCTGCTGCTAGTTTAAGTATGCCTTATGGTGTAGATGTGGCTGGTGATTGGTTAATAGTTGCCGATACAGCTAATTCGCGCTTGCTAGGATGGAAGAAACCAGAGTCAATTTTATCACTGCAAGATGTGGCAGCAGATGCAGTTACCGGACAAACAAATTTTCAAAATAAAGGTGAAAATCGCGATTTTGGCTTGCCTACAAGAGACAGTTTAAATTGGTGTTACGGCATAAAAATTTGTGGCAAAACTGCGGTAATAGCTGATTCTGGAAACAACCGAATTTTGCTGTGGCGGTTTAATTATGGTGAGTGAAAAAATTAGAATTCGCGGTACAGTTCAGGGTGTGGGATTTCGCCCGACTGTGTACCGTATTGCTACAGCTTGCGGTTTGCGGGGCGATGTTTGTAATGATGGAGAAGGTGTATTAATTCGCGCGGTTGGAAGTGAAGCAGCTTTAGCAGAATTTATTCAAAGATTACAACAAGAATGTCCGCCTTTAGCGAGAATTCAGGAGATTATCAGAACCTCTTATGTAGGTGAATGGGAATTTGCTGATTTTGCGATCGCGCATAGCGTCAGTGGTACAGTAAAAACAGAAATTTCCCCCGACGCTGCTATCTGTCCCCAATGTCAACAGGAAATTTTTGACCCCTTTAGCCGCTTTTTCCGTTATCCCTTCACTAATTGTACCCATTGCGGCCCTAGATTAAGTATTATTCGCGCCATTCCCTATGACAGAAGCAATACAAGTATGTCTGCATTTGTCATGTGTCCCCAATGCGAGAAGGAATACTACGACATAGAAAATCACCGCTTTCACGCCCAACCTATAGCTTGCTATAATTGCGGGCCTCAAGCTTGGTTAGAACGTACTGATGGTAAATCAATTACCTCTTCTATGTTCTCTATGTTAGATGATGTAGATGCAGTTTGTACCTTATTACAAAAAGGCGAGATAGTTGCAATTAAAGGTTTAGGGGGAATTCATTTAGCTTGTGACGCAACTGTAGAGGCTGCTGTGCAAAAATTGCGTCAGCGTAAACAGCGATATCATAAACCTTTAGCTTTAATGGCAAGAGATATAGATATCATTGCCGAATATTGCATAATTAGCGCTAAAGAAAAAGAATTACTCACGAGTCCGGCTGCGCCTATTGTTTTGTTAAAGGTGAGGGAGAGGAGAGAAATTCCTCAAAACCAATCTTCAATCCAAAATCCAAAATCTAAAATCCAAAATTGCATTGCGCCTTCAGTTGCACCAGGGCAAAATAGCCTTGGTTTTATGTTACCTTATACGCCCTTACATCATTTAATTCTCAAGCGGATGAATCGCCCAATTGTGTTAACTAGCGGTAATTTATCCGATGAACCACAATGTATTGATAATGGCGAAGCTAGAGAAAGATTAGGAAAAATTGCTGATTATTTTCTCCTACATAATCGCGAGATTGTCAATCGCGTAGATGATTCAGTAGTGCGTGTTGTCGGCGATAAAGTGCAAACAATTCGCCGCGCTAGAGGTTATGCACCAGCACCAATTATATTACCTCCTGGATTTGAAAATATCCCGCCAATTTTAGCAATGGGTAGCGAGTTAAAAAATACCTTTTGCTTATTACGAGAAGGCGAGGCGATTCTTTCGCAACATTTAGGCGATTTAGAAAATGCTGCGGCTTTTAATACTTATCAAGATACTCTAAATTTATACTTAAATTTATTTCAACATCAACCCCAAGCTATCGCCATAGATAAGCATCCAGAATATCTTTCTAGCAAATTGGGTAAAGAATTAGCAACCGCCAACCAAATCAAAATTTATCCGATTCAACACCATCACGCCCATATCGCAGCTTGTATGGCGGAAAATGGGATTCCTCTGAATTCCCCGCCAGTTTTAGGTATTGCTTTAGACGGCTTAGGTTATGGCGAAGATGGTACATTTTGGGGCGGAGAATTTTTATTAGCAGATTATCGCCAATTTAAACGCCTAGCAAGATTTAAACCAGTGGCGATGATTGGGGGAGAACAAGCAATTTATCAGCCTTGGCGAAATACCTACGCCCACCTCATAGCCGCAGATAATTGGCAAAATTTAACACAAAAATATAGCGATTTAGAAATATTAAATTTTTTCAAGCAAAAGCCGCTAAAGTTACTCAATCAGCTTATAGAGCAAAATATCAACTCTCCCTTAGCATCCTCAGCCGGGAGATTGTTTGATGCAGTAGCGGCGGCGATTGGCATTTTTAGAGAAGATTGTAGCGATGAAGGACAAGCTGCGATCGCAATGGAAGCATTAGCCGAGAGTCATAACTTAAATAATCCTGAAGAAAAGCCAAACTATCCTTTTAATTTTACCTTTTTCGATAGTATTTATTGTATAGACCCTAGCCCCATGTGGCTTGCCTTGCTCACAGACTTACAGCAGCAAATATCTCCAGGGATAATTGCTGCCAAATTTCATAGAAGTTTAGCCACAGCAATTATCGAAATGGTTAAACATCTATCTCAAGAAAATCTTATTCATCAAGTAGTCCTGACAGGAGGCGTATTTCAAAATACTCTTTTATTGAAGCAAGTCGCCCAGGGATTACAAACATTAGGAATAGAAGTATTAACTCACAGTTTAGTTCCTCCCAACGATGGAGGTATATCTTTAGGACAAGCGGTCATTCTTGCCGCATATAATTTAACAGAAAACACGCTTATTTAATTATATATTTTGGATAGATTTTCTGCGCCTCTGTGGTTAGTCCCTCTCCAACAAGGAAAATACCAATGTGTTTAGGAATTCCCGGTCAAATTGTCGAAATCACAGACAATAATAACAAACTAGCGATAGTCAATGTAGGTGGTGTGAAGCGCCAAGTCAACATAGCTTGTATAGTGGACGAACAACATCCCCCAGAAGCTTGTATAGGTGATTGGGTATTAGTACATGTAGGCTTCGCTATGAATCGCATTAACGAACAAGAAGCCGCAGAAACATTAAAAATGTTAGAGGAAATAGCAACCTATATCTAATTGAGTCAGTCATAATTGCAACCAACCATTTTCCAGCAAGCAAATCTACCACAACCCTTACCAATAACAAATGACAATTGTACAGACAAGGGTTCATCGCGTCTCTAACAAATGACAAATGACAAATGACAACTATTTTTCCTTAACGTTTTCATAATCAAGCCTCCTCTGTAAAAACCCTTCCTCACACCATCACAATATGAAATACGTTGATGAATTCCGCGAACCGGAAAAAGCTGAAGGTTTACGCCGTGAAATTACCAAATTAAGCCAAAAGCTAGAAAAACCGATAAAAATCATGGAGGTATGCGGCGGGCATACCCATTCTATATTTAAGTATGGGATTGAAGAGATTTTACCAAATCGCATTGAATTAATACACGGGCCTGGTTGTCCGGTATGTGTCATGCCAAAGGGGAGAATAGATGATGCGATCGCTATCTGTGAACATGATAACGTCATCTTCACCACCTTTGGCGATGCCATGCGCGTTCCTGGTTCTCATACTAGCTTATTGCAAGCCAGAGCGACAGGGGCAGATATTCGCATGGTGTACTCGCCCCTAGATAGTTTGCAAATCGCCAAAGACAACCCCGACAAAGAAATAGTATTTTTTGGACTCGGTTTTGAAACCACAGCCCCCAGTACCGCCTTGACAATTCTTCAAGCTGCGGCGGAAAACATATCTAACTTTAGTATGTTTTGCAATCACGTTCTCGTGATTCCCGCCTTAAAAGCACTACTAGATAATCCTGACTTACAACTAGATGGATTTGTTGGGCCAGGTCATGTCAGCATGGTAATTGGTACTGACCCTTATCAATTTATTCCTCAACAATATCATAAGCCAATTGTTGTTTCTGGTTTTGAACCCTTAGACATACTCCAATCAATTTGGATGTTATTGCAACAAATATTAGAAAATCGTTGCGAAGTTGAGAATCAATATAATCGCATTGTTCAACCAGCCGGAAATCAAACTGCCCTAGCTGCTATCAATAAAGTTTTCATGGCGCGAGAAAAATTTGAGTGGCGCGGTTTAGGTGATATTCCTGAATCTGGGTTACAAATTCGCCCAGAATACGCTCAATTTGATGCTGAATTAAAATTTACCATTCCTAACATAAAAGTTGCCGATCATAAAGCTTGTAAATGTGGAGAAATTCTTAAGGGAGTATTAAAACCTTGGCAATGTAAAGTATTTGGTACAGCTTGCACTCCAGAAACACCAATCGGAACTTGTATGGTATCTTCTGAAGGTGCTTGCGCTGCCTATTATAAATATGGCAGACTCTCTACCATTGGCAAAAATACAATGCCAGAAAAACCAAAGCTAGCATTATCTCAAGAACCTCTGCCATCCTGTAGTACATCTTTGGTATAGCTAATCTCAACCACATATTTGAGGAGACATTTTATGCCATTTGTTACAGTTAAAATTGCCAGAGGACATTCAATTGAAAAAAAGCGGCGATTAGTAGAAGCCATTACTAACGCTTTAGTTGCAGCCCTAGATACCAAGCCCGAATGGATTACCATTCATATTGATGAATTTGAACGAGAAAGCTGGGCTGTAAATGGTGAGTTACTATGTGATAGGCATCGTGGCAGACACGATGAATCAGGTAGATAAATCAAGGGCACAACATTGTTGTGCCCTTATCAATCACAGATAAAAAATTGCGGGGAATCTCTATGCATACAACCTATAATCAGCGCCAAATTTGGTTACTTGTTTTAATAGCCATTAATATATTTGTTTCCATTGTGCATTACACCGATCATATTATTTTCTTTGACGAATATCCAGAAACATCTTTATTTACACCACAAATTACACATTCACTTTGGCTAGTTATGACACCCTTATGTATAGCAGGTTATTATCTATATATTAAAAGGGCATTTTTATCAGCATATTTCTGCCTTTATCTCTATATTATTATGAGCCAAATAACTTTAGGACAATACATTATTACCCCAATGTGGCATCTATCATTAAAAATGAACACCTTAATTTTATTAGAATCGGTTAGCGCCATTCCTTTGTTAATTTTTGTTGCCTGGTCGCAACTTTTTCTCAAAGAGTCAACAGTCAATAGTCAGTAGGGGCGGGTTGATTGAAAATCATCGTTGATCAGTGAGAATATTTGTGAACCCGCCCGTACAGTTGTTAACAGTCAACCGTCAACAGTCAACAGTCAACCGTCAATAGTCAATGGATTTATCACCAAATACATCCGAACAAAACCCCTTATTTCAAAAGCTAGAAAAAGTTCGCCGTCGCCAAGGTAAAGTACGAGATACTCATATTACTCTCGCACATGGTAGCGGTGGTAAAGCCATGCGCGATTTAATTGATGAGATATTTGTTAAAAGTTTTGATAATCCCATTCTTTCTCAATTAGAAGACCAAGCTAGTTTTAATTTAGCCCATCTCATGTCACAAGGAGATAGACTAGCTTTTACTACAGATTCCTATGTTGTAGATCCGCTATTTTTTCCTGGTAGCGATATTGGTGAATTAGCCGTTAACGGTACAGTAAATGATTTAGCCGTGAGTGGTGCTAAACCTTTATATCTTACCTGTAGTGTAATTTTAGAAGAAGGATTACCAACAGAAACCTTACGCCGAGTAGCTGCTAGTATGCAAGCTGCTGCGAGAAAAGCTGATATTCAAATTGTCACCGGTGACACCAAAGTTGTGCATCGGGGTGCGGCTGATAAATTATTTATTAACACTGCTGGGATTGGTGTTATACCTAAAGGAATTGAAATTTCTGCTCAAAAAGTTCAACCAGGAGATGTAGTAATTATTAATGGTGAATTGGGCAATCATGGGGCAGCCATTTTAATTGCTAGGGGTGAACTAGCTTTAGATACTGATATTGAAAGTGACTGTCAACCATTGCACAATTTAGTCGCCAATATCCTGAAAGTTTGTCCAGAAGTTCATGCAATGCGCGATGCTACCAGGGGTGGTTTAGCGACAGTGTTAAATGAATTTGCCCTCAGTTCTAATGTAGGAATTCGCCTGGATGAAAAATCTATACCTGTACGGGAAGAAGTGAAAGGAGTTTGTGAAATTTTAGGTTTAGATCCTTTATATTTAGCTAATGAAGGTAAGTTAGTAGTCGTAGTACCAAAAAAATCTGCCGAGGCTGTTTTATCAGCAATGAAATCTCACCCTGCTGGAAAAGATGCAGCAATTATTGCGGAAGTATCAGCTTCACCACCAGGGGTAGTTTTATTAAAAACTGTATTTAATGCTGAAAGAATTGTTGATATGTTAGTTGGCGATCAATTACCACGCATTTGTTAATGTTTAATATTTAATCAGGAGATAATTTCCAAAAAGATAAGCATGAAATGGAAATTACAGCAGTTTTCACCTATTTGAACCACATCTGTCGTAGTAGGGGCACGGCATCAGTAAGATTATTGTATGTACCAAAAGATTATCGGTGCCGTGCCCCTACAGCGTGGTCTATTTACAGGAAGATGCTGTAAAGAAATCTAAAAAGTTTTATTGAAATGAACCGCCAAGACGCCAAGGACGCAGAGAGAAGAAGAAATAGAATAAATCAATGCTTATCCTAACTGGATGAATTTAAAAACCTCATTCATTCTGCCCTCTGCCTCCTTCCCTCTGCCTTCTCATCAAAACTTATGCACGAACTAGGAATTACGCAAAATATTGTAGCGATTGTTCAAGAACATGCCAATGGCAAGAAAGTCAACCGAGTATTATTAGAAATTGGCAAGTTATCAGCTATTATGCCTGATGCTATTCGCTTTTGTTTTGATATTTGCGCTCAAGGTACAGTTTTAGCAGGGGCGAAATTAGAAATTTTAGAAATTCCTGGTTTGGCAGAATGTCGTCAATGTGGTGCAAAAATACCTTTAGAAAAACCTTTTGGCGTTTGTCAATGTGGTAGCGTGCAATTAGATTTAATCACCGGTGAAGAACTGAAAATTAAAGAAATTGAAATAGAGGAAGTATGTGTGTAACCTGCGGCTGTTCTGAAGATGGAGAAAGCAAAGTTACGAATTTAGCGACTGGTGAAGTTGAACAACAACATCATCATCACCATAATCACGAGCATACTCATACTCACACCTTACCGGATGGAACTGTAGTTACTCACACTCACAATCATAATACCCACGCAGAAGCATCAGAAATTCATGCAAAAATGCATGGTACAACTATATCCTTAGAACAAGAGATTTTAACAAAAAATAATTTACTTGCTGCCCAAAATCGCGGCTGGTTTAAAGGGCGAAATATCCTGGCTTTAAATTTAATGAGTTCTCCCGGTTCGGGGAAAACTACATTATTAACGCGCACCATTCACGATTTACAGCCAAAATTATCTATTAGTGTCATTGAAGGCGATCAAGAAACAACAAATGATGCCAAAAAAATTCAAGAGACAGGCTGTAAAGTTGTGCAAATTAACACGGGTACAGGCTGTCATTTAGATGCATCAATGATTGAAAGAGGTTTACAACAACTCAACCCGCCATTAAATTCAGTGGTGATGATTGAGAATGTGGGTAACTTAGTTTGTCCCGCTTTATTTGATTTGGGAGAACAGGCGAAAGTTGTAATTCTTTCTGTAACGGAAGGAGAAGATAAGCCTATCAAATATCCTCACATGTTTCGTGCTAGTCAGGTGATGATTCTCACGAAAATTGATTTGCTACCTTACGTGCAATTTAACGTGCAAAAATGCATAGAATATGCACGCCAAGTTAATCCAGAAATTGAAATTTTTCAAGTTTCATCGACTACAGGCGCAGGCTTAGATATTTGGTATGCTTGGCTATCGCAAAAGGTTGGAGGTTTGCAAGCTCTTGTGACTTAAAGTCAAATTTTCTTGATACTGAACTATCCCACAAAAGTGCGATCGCTTTCTCCTCATCAACAAAATCTGCCAAGTATATAATGACACATGACGCTAACCTACTTAAATAGCTCTTTCTTCACCCATTTTTAAAACCTATCAACTTGTGAGTTTTGACTAGCAACAGCATGTTCTTGAAAGTCGCTTTCCTTGTTGGTAAAATAGTAGTAACTATGGCTTTCATTTTGAGGCATAACTGCATTAATAACTTGCCCCAAAACGTTCTGTCCGGATTTTTCTAAAATCTCCGCAGCCACCGCAGCATTGACAGAATCAACTACGCCTGGACGAACTACTAATAAAACACCATCAGCCATTTGTCCTAAAGTCGCTGCATCGGCTGCAACGTTTAAAGATGGCGCGTCAATAATCACAAAATCATAGCTAGAACCAAAATTTTGGATTAAAGAAGCCATGCGTTTTGAGTCTAACAATGAGGCTGGGGAAGGAGGTACAACACCAGCAGTCAAAACATCTAAATTAGCCATGACTTTTTTGACGGCATGATTAATTTCTGACTGTCCGACAATTAAATTACTTAGTCCTTGGCTATTGGTTAATTCCCAAATTTGATGTTGTATTGGTTGGTGTAAATCGGCATCTACTAATAATACTTGACGCTCCATTTGCGCCATTGCTAAAGCTAAATTAGCGGGAGCATCCCAATTTTGACGCAATACCCTAGAAGGGTATTGCTATACCAACAAAGCCTGCCTTCGCAGGCTATCAAACTTTTAGCCTGCGAAGGCAGGCTTCGTATTTGTAGCCCCACCCTTATAGGGTGAGGGCGTTTTTGCACATTTGGGATGCTCCCAAATTAGCAGCGATTGTTGACTTACCTTCTCCGGGTACGGAACTGGTAATCACAATAACTTTTAATTCCTTATCAGCGCTCATGAATTTTAAGTTAGCTCTGAGCATTCGGAAGGCTTCGCTAATTGGCGATCGCGGGATATCTCTGACTACTAGACTAGATACAGGAAATTCTAATGATTCTTCGCCGCGAATGTACTTTTTAGATTTATTAAATGTGGGAATTACACCCAATACAGTCAAGCCTAATAAGTCTTTGGCTTCATCAAATGTCTTAATAGTCTTATCGCGAACTTCTAAAATATACATAGTTGCTAAAGCCAGAAAAACACCAATTAAACCGCCACTCAGGTAATAAATTAAAACCGAAGAAACAGGCGATCGCGGTACAATTGCTTCGGATATTTTGCTAGCATTACCTACTGTTTGATTTTCGGCTATGCGGCTTTCTTGTAATTTTTGCAGCAACAATGCATAAGTAGATTGGGAGGCGCGGACTTTTCCTTCTAACTGGCGTTCTTGTTGTTCTAAGCGAGGAATTTTAGTGAGTCTTTGTTTATAGTTATTTTCATAATTAAATGCAGAAGCTAATTCACTAACTAAACCTTGCCGAGTAGATTCTAATTCTACTAGCTTGGTAGTTAATTGTTGTTTCATTTGCCCTAGTTGTAAATTGCCATTTCCTGTTACTGGCGAACTTCCAGAAACCTGTTTTACTCGCCCTTTTAGTAACTGCTTACTTCGGCTGTGGCTGTAAAAGTATAGGTTGTAGTAATTACTTCATCGCCAACACCCACACCTAAAGCTTCCAGCGCTAAGTGCAATCCTGATGTTGCCGAATTCACCGCGATCGCTTCGACATTATTACCAATAAATTCCGCAAAATCTTGTTCAAAACGTTTAGTTTTCGGCCCGGTAGTTAGCCAACCAGACTTTAAAGAATCTAAAACTTCGGCAATTTCTTCTTCACCAATAGTGGGTAAAGCAAAAGGAAGGAATTCTGTCATAAATAAGGATGTTAAATTTGTTAATGGGGCATGGGGCATAAAAAGTCAAAAGTCAAAAGTCAAAAATATTTCTGAATGCGTGAATGCGTGAATGCGTGAATTGATTTTGTCCTCCTTGTCCCCCTTGTCTCCCTTGTCCCCCTGCTCCCTGCTCCCTGCCCCCTTGCCTCTTCAACTGTTGCCATTTAAATATTTTTCAACGTTGGTATATCCATCTGCATCTGCATCTTGGGAACCATCCAAGGGATTATCGGGGTTAAAACCATGTTTGAGTTCCCATTCATCTGGCATCCCATCGCGATCGCGATCGCTACATGCACTACCCTTTGCTATCTGGGGATAACCACCCACAACAATGGGGAGGTTATATGCAAAACCAGCTTGAGAGAATTTCTCTTGTAGTAGGGGTTCAGAACCAATCGCACTCACCTGGAAGTCTGTTTTGAGCAAATCCATTAACTCTATTCGCGCATCTACATCGGGGCCGCCCAAAATAGCGACTTTTGGTAATGAATTCATCTTGTTTACTCCTTGAAGCTTGATTTTGTGTGATTTAGCTTCTTCTCCCATTCCAAAGCTGTCTCTACAATTTCATCCAGGCGATCGTATTGCGGCTTCCATCCCAACAGTTTACGAATCTCATCTGATGCAGCTACCACACAAGCTGGATCTCCCAAGCGTCTTGGTGCTTCAATTACCGGGAAATCCACTCCCGAAAATTCCTTCACCTTGGCTATGACTTGGCGCACGCTGTAACCATGTCCATAACCGCAATTCAGTACCCGACTCTTACCCCCTGTTTGTAAATACCGCAATGCATCTATGTGCGCCGTTGCTAAATCTTCTACATGGATATAATCGCGAATGCCCGTGCCATCAGCTGTGGGAAAATCGGTACCAAAGATACTCAACGAGGGTCGTTTACCTAAAGCTGCTTCACAAGCTACTTTAATTAAATGTGTTGCATTGGGAGTAAATTGACCAATCCGCATTGCTGGATCGGCACCAGCTACATTGAAATAGCGTAAAATTATATATTGTAATTCTGAAGCTAATCCATAATCTTGAATCATCCACTCACTCATTAATTTCGAGCGTCCATAGGGATTAATGGGGATAGTGGGAAATGATTCTGATACTGGACTTTCTTCCGGACTGCCATATACAGCTGCGGTACTAGAAAATACTAATTTTTTGACTCCAAAAGTTTGGCAACAACGCAATAAATTTAAAGTATTGCGAGTATTATTTGCATAATAATCTAAGGGCTGGGCGACAGATTCAGCAACCACTGTACTAGCAGCAAAATGTAAAACTGCTGCAAATTTATTTTTAGCAAAAGTGCGGTACAAACTCTCAATATCTGCTAAATCTCCGACTACCAATTTTCCCGACAGCACCGCAATAGCAACACCTGTAGAGCAGTTATCATAAACTACTACGTCATACCCTGCTTCTCCTAGCTGGCGCACTACATGGGAACCGATATAACCCGCTCCCCCAGTGACGAGAATTTGATGTGTCATAGATTTTCACCCCGATTAATTAAATGCAACCTAATAATCTAAATAGTCATTTGTCAGAGACGCGATTAATCGCGTCTGTACAATTGTCATTTGTCATTTGTTTTTCCCCCTTCTCCTCCTCGTCCTCCTAGCCTCTAGCCCCTAGCCCCTAGTCCCTTGTTCTAGTAGTCCCCTCGCTAACAGCAGTGATGAATTATTTTGATTATCTTGCAATGTGTGAATTTTGCGATCGCA
Source organism: Calothrix anomala FACHB-343 (assembly GCF_014696435.1). Taxonomy (GTDB): domain Bacteria; phylum Cyanobacteriota; class Cyanobacteriia; order Cyanobacteriales; family Nostocaceae; genus Aulosira; species Aulosira anomala_A. The sequence goes on from NZ_JACJQG010000067.1 coordinate 12,955, forward strand.
ATCTACTATTACTACATTATTTTTAACATTAGAAAATTTGACTATTTCCTCAAAAGTAGATACAGCAAATTTAATAAACCGCTCTACTTGCGGATAGGAAATATTGGGAATGCGTTTATGTCCCCTAGCTAAAGTTCTCTCAATTAATATAGCTTCTTGCTGCTGAAGATAAATCGCCACATCTGGCACAGGAATTAATTTAGCAAAGGTTGCTAAATCTTGGTGATTAGGTGCCACAGAAACATGAACAAAGAGGTAATGGGCTATATGTAATGTCCCTTCATCTAAGAAGATAATTTCTTGTGGAGAACTGAGATTTTGGATGATTTCATAAACTCCCAGGTTTCTCAGCACATTCCTGGCGATCGCGATTTTTTGTACTAGCTTTATTTTACCAGGTAAAGCGATCATAATTTTGCTAGCAAATAGATATATTTTAAAGTTATTGTAAAGCTTAAGGCAACAAGCCAATAATGCTAGCAAGTCTACAATAAATCTTTGCCAGAAATAGCTTTTAATCCAATTTAGTCGAAATTTTTGCAAGACAAATTCATCGCCTGTAACAGCTGCAACGCCCTGTTGTTGACAAATTTGTAGTAAATGCTTAATTCAGGTGGATTTCCCTGCGCTTGTACAGCCAATTAATTCAATTTGCATGATATTTTGTCATTGGTCATTTGTCATTGGTCATTTGTCGATAGTTATTGAGAATTTATGCGGTGTTTTCTCTGTTTGATGAGCTTGCTGATAATTGTGGCGATAAACTGCTTCATATTTTTTATGCATGGCGGTTAAGCTGAACCTTTCTTCTACTAATTGTTTACATTTTTGACCAATTTCTGCTCTTTGAGAGGCGGACATTTGATGAAATCGCATTATTTCTTCAGCAAATCCTACTACATCGTCAGGATGAATTAAAGGAATAAAATCGACTCCATCAGCAATTTCTCGGTGTGGTGGGATATCCGATAAAATTACGGGACAGCCACAACTAATTGCTTCTAAAACTGCTACGGGAAGTCCTTCTAACCAAGAGGTAGAGACAAATAAATCGGCATTTGCTAAATGCTGATATACCGCTTCTCGTGCAATTAATCCAGTCATTTTGATGCGATTTTCTAACTGACGATTTGTCATTTCGGCGATGAAGGTAGATTTCATCGCGCCGTCACCTATTAGTAGTAGGTGAATAGTGCGATCGCTAATTTTTTCAAAGATACTCAAAAGACATAGCGGATTTTTGACTTTGATTAATCTCCCAATAGATATAACCATAAAATCTTGATGTAAATCATCATTTTTGGGCGTAATTTAACGATTTACTAAAACGCGATTAATTCTGGATAAATCCACCCCATTTTGCACAATCTGTAACTTTTTACTACCTAACTTTTGGAGAAATTTTGGCAAGCTAGTAAAAGAAGCATAACTACAAGGTACCAGCTTGCTAAAAGTAGCAAATATGGCAATAATCAACAGACGATTTCTGGGTTTTAAATTGGGGTAAGAAGTGTGAATTGTATAGACAGTTGCGTCAATCAACTGGTGATATTTACCAAAAATAATCATCCCTAACAGCAATAATATGCCAGTCGGTACTGCATGGGCATGAATCGCATCATATTTTTGGTGATTAAGAGCTTTTTTGAGGGCGCGAAAGAAGCCAATCAAAGTATTATCGCCTTCAAAATTAGTAATTTCTGAGGGGATTTTTTTCGCTGATTTATAGTAAGTACAAATAGCGATATTGCGTTTATCCATCATCGGTAGAGAATGATCATTAAATTGACTATTGGTGTCAGTTACCGAAATAATAATATGCAATATATTCAGGGGTTTATTGTTCTGATTCATAATCTAAATTTTTTACCTAAGCACCAAGTAGCCATTTAAAACGTTCGTAATTTTTTCTCATCAAAGGCGTGAGTTTCAGCCGAAAAACTGATGGTGTAGTTTGTTGATAAATACCAACTCGTCTCAGGGTGTAAGGATTTAAAGGAATTCGCGAACGTTTAGGTGTAACAACAGCACCGCGATAACCAGCTTGTTCAACTAGTTGAATCACTTCTGGATTCAGTTTTCCGCGCGGGTAGCAAAAAGATACAACTTCTCGTCTCAATTTCGCCTCTAAATCCTGACGCGAACGAGTGATTTCTTCGATACATTGCTCCCGCGATAAACTCGGTAATTCCGGATGGGTACAGGTGTGGGAACCAAATTCAATCCCATAATCTAGCATTTCTTGTACTTGTTCCCATGTCAGCAATTTATACAAACTTTGTTCATGATTATGAGAAATTTTCGGAACATCCCAGTAAAACATTCCCAAGTTAAAGTGGAAGCGCCTATCGTCCAAATTATCAGTAAAGTTAGCCAAAACATTGAGTGAACTTTTGGTTGACGCGATGCTAAATAACAAACCAACAAAAAGATAGCTAAAAATAGCAATAAGCCAATTGCACCTACTTCTACTAACACAGAAATAAAAGAATTATGGGCTACTTTACCTAAACTATTAGTTGTGCGAATTGCACCTAAGCCTACACCTAAAAATGGATGTTTTAAGAAAGAAGCCAAGCCTTCTCGCCAGATAATTAATCTACCATTAAGGTCACCTGATGTGATTTCACTACCAGTACTTTGTAAACGCGAAAATAGTGTTTCTGGTACAAAAAAAGGTAAACTAAATACGACTCCAGAAAAATAATTGATGCCAGCATTTTCTAATGCTTGGCATAACTGGGCGACAAGTTTTAAAGTTGCTGATTGTTCTTGTCTGTATGTAATTTCCAACATTGAATTGATTGTCCCTGATAATTTTACCAAAAAATTATTAAATGAATACTGAATATTGCTATTTAAATGAATACTGAATATTGCTATTTATCTCTAATATTCAGTATTCATTACATCTGTGACTATGGGAATTATTCTGCCTAAATTTTACCCAAACATTCTTTTAATTTCTCTGCTACTACTTGTACGTTTGGCTCTTGGAAGATATCAGTATGAACGCCAGGAATTTCATGGATTTCTAAGCCCCCATTGATTAATTTACCCCAGCCTAAATCGGGTTCGTAATCATAGGTTAAAGAAATACGATCGACTGGCTTAAAAATAAATGCTTTCCCTTGATAAGGTTTGAGGACATAATCTTTATATTTTACTTGTGCTTTATTTACTGCTTGTTTGTTGTTGCGAGCAATCATTTTTTTGACCAAGCTTTTCTTGGCTCTTTGGATTACTTCCCCAGTCCCAATTTTAAGGATATTCAAAAGTTTATTTTGCCAAGATAGGGGTTTTGCGCCTTCTTCAATAGTCGGATCGAATAGCGCTAGCATAGCGACTTTTTCGCCTTGGGCTGTTAATTGTTGCGCCATCTCGAAGGCGATGATGCTTTCAATACATAAGCCCATGAGATAATAAGGGCCTTGGGGCTGGATGATGCGCATTTCTTGGATGTAATGGGCGGCTAAATCTTCCATTTTTTCGGGGAGAGTTGGCATATTTTCGCCATTTTCCACTGCTAGACCATAGCGCAACGCATAAATCGGTTGTTCTGTTCCCAGATAATTAGCTAAGGCATGATAGCGCGTACTGTGGATACCAAATAAAGGCGATCGCGATCCTTTTGGTTGCACTGGTACAATAGAATACCAGGGTGATGACTGTCCTTTTTGGCGTAAGGTTGTGGCTAACTGCTCAATAGTTGGTGTGGGGAACATCGCCGCTAATGGCAGTTTTTGTTGGCAGACTTTTTCGATTTGTGCCATCAAGCGCACTGCTAGTAATGAATGTCCTCCTAACTCGAAGAAGTTTTCTGTGACTCCTACTGGCTGTGGCGGGTTAATTACTTGTCTGGGAACACCATTTTCGGCAATAAAGTTGGTACGTACTGCTTCATGATGTACGGCGATCGCATCTAGGGCTTGTTGCAGTACTGGTATATTTAATTCCCCTTGCAAACGGACTGCATACGGTAAGTTGTAAACTGAGGTATGCGGTTCTAGTTGCTCTAATAACCACAGTGGCTCTTGCGCAAAGGATAATGGGGCGAAATTGTGGTTCTTAACCGTTGACCAAATCGTCGTTTCTGTCGGCCCGTACATATTCCACAGCGCCGCAGTTCTTGCGAGGAGTTGATTCGCCAAGCTGCGGGGTATAGCTTCCCCACCACAGAGAATTTTTAAGTCTGGTTTACCTTCCCAACCTGCGGTTAACAGCATTCGCCAAGTTGCAGGGGTAGCTTGCATAATCGTTGCTTGTGATTGTGCGTTCGTCGCAGACGTTGGCGTAGCCATCGCCTGCATTAACTCGATGGGATCTGCTGCGGTTTGTCGGCTAACTATCACCACTTTTGCCCCCACGGTGATGGGTAGAAATAGCTCAAGAACAGCAATATCAAAGGAAATGGTGGTCACAGCCAGTAACACATCTTTGGCGGTAATTCCTGGCTGATGCTGCATCGATGTTAAAAAATTGACCACCGCTTGCTGAATGATTTGTACCCCTTTAGGTTTACCTGTGGAACCAGAAGTATAGATGGTGTAAGCTAAATTCTCTGGTTGACTGGAGACAGCTAAATTACTGGGTGATTCTTGGTTGATGATTTGCCAATCCCTATCTAAACAAACCACTTGAGCAGATGTTTCTGGTAATCCTGCTTGCAAGTGGCTTTGAGTGACAATGACTGGTGCTTGGGAATCTTCCAGCATCAAGGCGATTCGCTCTTGGGGATAGGCGGGATCTAGGGGTACATAAGCGCCACCTGCTTTGAGTATGCCTAATAATCCGACTACCATTTCTAGGGAGCGTTCAACATAAATTCCCACTAGGGTATCTGGTTGCACTCCCAGGGTTTTTAAATGATGCGCTAGTTGATTGGCTTTGTTGTTGAGTTGTTGGTAGGTTAACTGCTGGTTTTCAAAGACTATTGCTATGTCGTCTGGTGTTTTGCTTACCTGTGCCTCAAATAACTGATGAATACATTTATTGAAAGCGGCGGGAAACTCCATCCCCTTGTGGGTGGAGAGGGACAGCCGCCCCGCCGCTTGGGGCATTGGGCATTGGTGATTTCTTCCCCATGCCCAAAAACTCCATCCCCTTGTGGGTGGAGTTTTTTATCTTCAGGATATTCACTGAAGCTATTATTTCCTTGCGCTAGTAACTGCTGTGTTTCTTCAACTGTGAGCAAAGGTAATTGAGAAATTGGTTGTTTGAAATTAGCGATCGCACCTGCAAGTAATGTTTGGTAATGTCCCATCATCCGGGTAATGGTGGCGTCATCAAATAAATCTGTGCTGTAGTTCCACGTACCACTAATTACCCCGTCTTTTTCGGACATTGACAAAGTTAAGTCAAATATTGCTGTATGTGCTGTGCTTTCTTCTGTAGCATTTTCCAGCCTAAACAATACTTGAAATAAGGGATGATAACTAAGCGATCGCTCTGGGTATAATTCTGCTAATAACTTCTCTAAGGGTAAATCTTGATGTTTATGTGCATCTGAGACGACAGAGTTTACCCTTGTCAATAATTCTTGAAAACTGGGATTTCCTGATAAATTAGTGCGGAGCGCTACTTGATTTTTTTCCCCAATAGCCGAGCCAATAATAATATCTTCTTGTTTACTATAACGATAAAGTAAAGTCACAAATGCTGCCAACAAGCGTGTGTATAATGTTACTTCATCTTGATGACAAAGCTTGACCAACCCATCACTCAAGCTTGATGGCAAAATAAACGACTGATTTTTACTTTGGTAAGTCTGCACTGCTAGACGGGGGCGATCTGTGGGTAATTCTAATAAAGGGTTTGCGCCTGCTAGTTGCTGTTTCCAGTAGTTGAGTTGCCGATCTAGTAATTCTTGAATGATACTTAGGGATTCAGTAATATTCATGACTGTATTTGGTTGCTAAGTAATATTTTGAGTTAGGTAATGCAGGAAATGAATTTTTCAATTGCTCAGGCTTGACTGATGAGATATCAATAACATTTATGATGATGAACATCATTGAAAAAACTAGACGAAAATTCTGTTTATTGGGCAGAGTAAAAATGAATTTGTATGCCCTCTTTGTACAAGCGATCGCAGCTTAGAAACTAACTATTGACTGTTGACTGTTGACTGTTGACTGTTGACTGTTGACTATTGACTGTTGACTGTTGACTATTGACTGTTGACTGTTGACTGTTGATTGTTGACTGTTGACTGTTGACTGTTGACTATTGACTGTTGACTGTTGACTTTCGCACAGCTTACTAGTACTTTGTCTCATTCATGATGTGGAGTAAGCTGATTTATTTTTCTTCCTTCCCTTACTTCGCGTCTACCTGCGGGTTTTGCTTTGTAGTACGCGGTTAGTTTTTACTCCTCATAATTAATGCGATGAACTACTATTTGTCTATCGCATTAATTATGAGGAGGTTGAGAAAAATATCAAGCAGTTATGACAACAAACATCTGACATTAGGAATCGGTTTTTTATGGTGTTTGCTTGGAATTGATTTCTATAAATTTTAGACTTTGGATATAAAAGCACAATCCGATTAGTATGTCTGCTAATAACATACTCGGCTCCTGTTTTTGCCGTTGTTGATTGCGCTTTATCGCCACTTCTACATGTACGCTCAAGGGGACGATGATATTTGCGGGGGGTGGCCTAACATGAAAATTGTTTGTTTTATATATTCTATACTTGCATATAAGTATAAATATTGGAGCGATATTTTTACCAAAGTTTATATTTGCTGAAATTGCTATTTTTTGGGAGAAATGAAAATAGTCTGATTCAGGAGAAGTAAAAACTCAAAATATAGGCGATCGCTTGCTGCTTAAATTTCTCTGACTGCACGGGATTAGCGATAAGTAATAACTATCCCCAGATTTTTCACCTATTTAGTTAATTGAATAATTCAAAAAATTACGTCTTCTTCACAGCCAGCAATTTTCATAATTTAATTGCTTTTCTTACTTTAGATAGAAGAAATCTTACCTGAGATAGTTGCAAATATTTCGGACTCATCCACATTCATTTGTGAATTGTGAATTTAGTTGTTCCTGAAATATTACAACAGGTCGTAAATAAAGCTACAATTTCCCACATTCACAAGCCTTAATATATTAACCCATTGACAAATGACTAATGACAAATGACTAATGACTAATGACTAGTCAACCCTGAACAGCGATCGCTTTTTGCAGAGTACGGATATCAACAGTATTTGTCATGAGATGATTAAATAATTGCATGTCATGACTACAATCCACTAAAACTTGTTCTCAGTGTGGGCATATTCTAGAAAAAATTGATCTGTCGGTCAGACAGTGGCGTTGTCCTTCCTGCCAGTCAGTTAACGGAAGAGACGAAAACGCCGCACGTAATATTCAACAGTTCGGCTTCGCTCACTGTTGACCCTGAGCGGAGCCGAAGGGTCAAGTGGTTGGGGCATCAACCATCGCCTAACCCGATGTCAGTCGGGCTGTGCCTGCAATTGCTGTTTGACCCCAGAATCCCCACCCTTCAAGGGTGGGGAGTATGTCAATTTTTAATTATTGATTGGCGATAAACTCTACATAGAGTAAAGGCGCACCGAGTTGGTCGCCCTCAAAGGCTTCCGCCACTCGATGACCAGTGCCGCTAATAATTGTCGCCAGCGCATTACCGCTACTCCAGCCAGGACGACTGACAATTTCTTGAATCACCGCAGCCAAATTCGGAGTCCGTTGGTCAGTACCTGCTGCACCCTCAACATTCCAGGTGGGTACAGAATTCCAAACAGCATTAGCATCTGTGAGGGTACGGGAAGAAATATCACCTCTAGTCGTGGTGAATGTGCCAGCATTATCCGCATCTTGTCCGTGAATTATCAGGTTAGTTGCTTCTGAAGTTCTTTCATCAACCTTAAATTGAATATAAGCATTAGTGATTGTTGCTGCTTGAGGAATATTCACACCAACAAAACGTAAACCTACCAGTTGATCTGTGCTGCCATCACGAATTAATTCTAAATCCGTACTGGTCAAACTCATGCTTCCAGAAGAACTTTGTTCAGCATCATCGCTACCAGCTGCAACTCTAACTTGGATAGCTGTTGGCGCTGTTGAGAATCGATAACCAAAGTCCTGGCCGAGGTTGTTTTCACCTGCGGTTAGGGTAACTAGGGATCTGTTATTGTTACCACCATCAGGATCGGCAGTGAGGATAGTGCCATTGGGTAGAGTATTGGTATCAACTTGTACAGTATAACTGCCCGCCTGGAGATTATTAAATAAGTAGCTACCATTGGCACCTGTTAACTGAGTAGCAATCACATTGTTACCTGATAGTAGGTTAACTCTCACACCCGTAATTCCGCTTTCACCATTATCCTGGGTGCCGTTGCTATTAACATCATTCCAAATGCGATCGCCAATTGAACCAACTAAGGGAAGTCGATAACCAAAATCCTGGGTGAGGTTGTTCTGACCTGCTACTAGGGTGACTAGGGATCTGTTATCGTTACCACCATTAGGATCGGCAGTTAAGGTAGCTCCACTGGGTAGAGTAGTAGTATCTACCTGTACAGTGTAACTGCCCGCTTGGAGATTGTTAAATAAGTAGCTACCATTAGCACCTGTTAACTGAGTAGCAATCACACTATTACCAGAGAGTAGGTTAACTCTCACACCCGTAATTCCGCTTTCACCATTATCTTGGGTGCCGTTGCTATTAGCGTCACTCCAAATGCGATCGCCAATTGAACCCAGTGGTGCTGGTGGTTGATTAATATATTCAATATGCAACAGTGGCGCGCCTGCTGCATCGCCCTCAAATGACTCCGCTACCTGTTTACCAGTGCCAGTAATAATTGTGGCTATGGAATTACCACTTGTCCAACCAGGTCGATTGATAATTTCTTGAATAATTGCAGCAATATTACTAGTACGTTGGTCAGTACCCGCTGCGCCTACGGTACTCCAGTTAGCCGGATTCCAGGCTACAGAGGCTGCGGTTCTGCTGCGGCTAGAAATATTGTTACTAGCTGTGCTAAATGTCACAGCATTATCAACTGCTTCGCCGTGAATTATCAGGTTAGTTGCAGTAGTTGAAGTTTCATCAGCTTTAAACTGGATATAAGCATTAGTAATCGTCACCCCTTTAGGAATATTAATCGTGTTGAAGCGTAACCCAACGGTTTGAGTACTACCATCAGTCACCAACTCTAAATCCGAACTGCCTAAATCAACGCTGGTTCCTCTTTGTTCAGCATCATCGCTACCAGCAGTAATCCGACTTTGTAGGGTGATGATATTCGGCCCAATATTGGCGCTGGCCTGGTCATCTTCGGTGGCGTTGTTGTTGTTCGGTGTAGAGTCGGGGTCAGTCACAGATGAGGCTGTTACCTGGGCGGTATTAGTAATGATAGTAGTTGGTGTGGTGTTGACTCTAGCGACTAGATTCAGTGTCAAGCTGCTACCACTGTTGACGGTACCCACAGTCCAAACACCAGTGCTGCTGTTGTAACTCCCCTGGCTAGCAGTAGCAGATACAAAAGTTAATCCTGTTGGTAATTGGTCTGTAACTGTGACGTTGTTGGTGCTTTGCGGGCCTCTGTTATTTAATCTCAGAGTAAAGGTAACATTTTCACCGCCAGTGGGGGTGGCATTACTAACTGTTTGCGTCAGTTCTAAATCTGCGCCTGTAGGTGGTGGCGGTGCTGTGGGCAGGACAAATTCGTAAATTTTTCCATCATTTTCATTAGGGTCGCTGTCATTATCAACGCCGCGATCGACAACATATATACTTAAGCTATTGGGGTTATTACTAGTAGGAGCAATTGTTAAACCAGCCGTCTTGACAGGATTTGCTGCAGAAATATCCAGACTGTTGAGTACCTGTCCAGAAAGACTGACTTCTAGGATTTGATCTTTGGGTTCTCCCATCAGGTAGATAGAACTAGTAAACGGGTTGTAATCTATGCCTTCCGGATCGATAGAAAAACCAGCTGTACTAAATCTGTTAATAAAGGTTCCGTCTGTAGTTACCTGATAAACGAATGCGTTGAGGCCATCAAGGATTAATAGGGTTTGTTGTTCAACTCCGTTGACAATAGCCTTGGGGCCCCATGCAACTCCTTCGGGGTCAGCACTACCAAAAGAGCTATTACGAAAAGATAAGGTGGAAATGACGGTTCGGACATCATCGCTATCACCATAAACTCCATTTACTGGATTGATGGAATATACTCTTCTTTGATCGTCATCTGAAATCAGCAAATATCCATTTAATGGGTCATTTGGGTTACTAGGATTAAAATAAATATCTGCACCAACTGGCTCATTAGAGAAGGATGTTGTACTCCATCTGCGATCCCAAACGGTTTGCGTACTATTGATACCCAGTTCAAAGACGTTAGCTCCCTGAAAGAGGTTCGATATTTCTTCAACTTCGCCATCAAAAATCACTAGCCGATTGGTATATGGGTTGTAAGCGATACCTGATGGATCGGGACTACTGGGCGAAAATTTTGAGGTATTAATGATGCGAACCAAAGACAATTTTAAATTAGCCATAATTTTTTACTTTAATTTTTAAAAATTTTGCTTTGCAAACTTCTAACTGTAACTAGCCGAAATACCTACTAGCTTAAAAATAGGTATTAATGTAATGGGTTGATTTTTTTAAAAACTATACAAATCGCGAGCAATTTTGATTGTCATTCTTGGGGGAGATCGCTCAGTAGTTAATAATTTGATAATGAGGAATAAAGAATAGAACATTGATTTTTAAGTTGAAATTTTGATGAGGATTAAAGAAAGATAATTCGTAATTAATAATTCGTGATTTTTCTCCTATGTAATTTGATATTAGGCAGATTTTTAAATAACAGATTCAGAGAATTACATCTAGAATTAATCGCGAATTTAAAATTACGAATTACCAATTACCAGGCGGCACTACTAAACTAGCTGGAAGCCATCAACGCCACTGGGCAAACCGGCACTGGCGGCATCCCAAAAAGCACTAATACCACTGATGGTGTTGTCACTGTTGAGAGCGACTTTAAAGATAGAACTGCCGCTACCGGTGAGGCTGGTATCACCTATACCAAGAACAGCATTTCTTCTGGTACTGAGGAAAAGATTGCCTGAGCGATCGATCCAGGCACTATCCACATCTTCATCGGTGTTAGTATCCAGTCCTATTTGCGCACCAACAAAATATAGTTCCCAGGTTTTACTGGTGGAATTTAATTTCAGTAAGTCTTCATCTTTGGCAGTCACCCCGCCTGCATTGAAGTTACCGTTGACGCTGATAACTAAATCGCCTTTTGCTGTAAAGGTAATGGCATCAATGTTTTCTCTCTCTGTATCTTCCAGCCCGACTTTGGAACCATCGAGGAATAATTCGTAGGTTCCAGCGCTGTAATCACTAGGGGTTGCTGGTTTAACGCGGATAATGTCAGAATTATCCACAATTAAATTGCCTAATACAACACCACTCTTATCAAGGCTGATTAAAATGCTGCCATCATCTTGAACGGAGAAAGCATCAATATCCACACCTTTGCCATCTAAGCCAACTTGGGAACCGTCAAAGAATACTGACCAGCTTCCTTGTTTGCTGTCATACACCAAAATATCTTCATCTGAGTAAGAGATGCCATTGATAGTGCCATTTTCATTAGCGCTGACATAGTATTTGTGGTTAGCTGTCTCAAATACGTAAGCTGCACCAATGTTAGGTTTAATGCCGTCATGGCCAATAGCACCAATTACCAGCGCATCACCGTCTTGAATATCGACAGAATTAGCAAAGAGGTCACCATTGCCAATATCAGGGTTGGTCAAGGTTTCTAATAAATTGCCTGTTATGGCATCAAACAAGTAGGCAGAGCCACTGTTATCTGCACCAGTGTTATCACCACTCGCACCAACCAAGACTTTGTTATCGGCGATGGAGACGGAAACCCCAAACTTGTCACCTGGCTCTGGGGTGGGGTTAGCAAAGGTTTGCAACAATTTCCCTGTGACAGCATCAAACAGATAAGCTGAACCAGCGTCAACAGCACCTAAATCGTCAGCGCGAGCACCAACGACGATTTTGTCACCATAAATAGCTACAGCACTACCAAATAGGTCAGCCTCATCAGCTTGGGGATTGAGGATGGTATGTACTAGTTCTCCAGTTTTGGCATCAAATACATAAACACTGCCTGTATCAGCTGCACCTGTATCATCTAAGAAAGCACCGATAACTACAGTGTCACCATATATCGCCACCGAGAAGGCAAACAAGTCTCCACCATAAGGTGTGGGGTTGTCGAAGGTGCGCAAAAGTTCGCCAGTAGTGGCGTCATACAAGTATGCTCTGCCACTGTTGGATTCTCCCCGATCGTCGTAGGGCGTACCAATTAGTACGTAGTTGCCAGACATTGCTACTGAGTAGCCAAAGTAGTCACCTCCTGAAGCATTGGGTTTGGAAAAAGTTTGTAAAAGTTGCCCTGATAGCTTGTCATAAAGATAAACCTCTCCTTTATCGTTATGACGAGGGGCACCGATCAGTACAGTTTTCTCAGAGAGATCTATGGAATTACCATACATATCACCACTCTTGGCAGAGGGGTTGAGATAAGTCTGTACTTTCTTCCCTGTAAGGGTGTCAAACAGATAGACTTTAGCATTACCAGATTCACCTTCCTCACCTCCAACTGAGGAAACTAAGGTATGAGTCCCGGAAATAGCCACTGCATTGGCAAATAGGGTGCTATTAGGCGCGGGATTCAGTAAAGTTTGAGTCAGGGAGAATTTAGTAGTAGCCATAATGATGCTTTTTATCTCTGGGTTATAGAACAATGGCGATCGCCGTCAATACGTCAGTAAAAATTTTCACAGTAGCCAGGAACAACTAATTAGCTAGAAAAACCAGCCATCACAATCCTGGAAAATCCACTAGCGGAGCCGTTCCAAAATGAACTGTAGTTACCGCTTGTGTTGATAGCTAATAAGCTAAGGCTAAGTTTGAAAATGTCATCACCTCCTCCATCAGATCAGAAACGTTGAAAGCTCTAAATATAGTTAGGTAAATACTTCCATGATTGTCATTCCTACAGTGTTAATATCTTGAGTGTTAGCTCTGTTGAGACCCATGTTAGAGCCATCAAAATAGGGCGGATACCGATGATTTGCCCTGAAAGCGCGATCGCGGTAACGTCAGATTGTATTCGATCGTCTTTACCGTTTCTTAATAAAAAAAATTTTTTGTTGTGCGCTGAGTCAATGAAATCTTGACAATGAGGTTGGTGAATCAAGCCATCATCATCGCTGGCTTTGATTACAAATGCACCCGTTATCAATTTATCGTCAGTTTGATGATTCATTAACCCTGCAACACCCAATTGTCTTAGTAGCCTTCTCATTTCCTAGCTTTCTTGTGTTTTTAGGACTTTAGCCGACAGCAAAACCATCAATGCTGTTAGTTGCATTTAATCCGGCAGCTGTGCCATCCCAAAATTGAATGAGATCACCACTAGTATTTAAACCGATAGAATTGGGAATGAATGTGAAGATTGTGTTTCCGTTTCCACTGATAGTAGTGTTAGCACCGATAGCACCGTAGTTTCTTCTGGTACTTAAGTATATATTGCTACCGTTATCTACCCAAATAGCATCAATATCTTCATCACTATTAGTATTGAGATCTAAATCAGAACCATCAAAATATGGTGCCCAAGTTCCTGCTGTGTTGGCTCCGGTATTTGTAGCTGTAAACACAAACAAATCTTCATCATTGCCATTAATTACTCTTCCATTGACACCAGGAAGGCTGGGACTACCAGTGAAACTCATTAGTAACCGACCATCTGGTAATATGCTAAAAGCATCAATATTCTCGCCATTATCGCTGGGATTACTCACAGGATTTAACTTCTCACCTAAACCGACATTTGCCCCACGGAAGTATAAACTGTAAGTCCCCGCAGTATTACTGCCCCAGGAAGTAGCAGAACTGGGAGTGAAACGGACTATATCAGTATTGGTAACAACTAAGCCCCCAGGAAGCGTTAAGGATGTCGCTTTAGAGTTATAGTCTAGAGAAAACAAAATGCTATTAATACTATTGTCAGTATTTCTAACTATATGAAAAGCATCAATATCTACCGCCAGATTTTCGTTATTCTGATTTGTCTGGTTTAACCCTACTTGGGAACCGTCGAAGAATATCGACCACTTTTTAGAGATGCTGTCATACTTTAAGATATCTTCATCTCCATAGTCAAAAGCAACCCCCGTACTAGAATTGGCGCTACTAATTGTGCCAGCATCAACGCTACTCACATAAAAGCTGCTATTGTAGTTGATAATCACTTCATCTTGGGCAGTTAGTTCGCTATCTGCGGCTGTCAGACGCAATACATAAGTACCTGGTTGGGAAAAAGTGGCGGTTGTATCTATAGCGTTGGCATTACCAAAGGTAACATTACCCGGGCCGCTTAACTTAGTCCATTTACTAAAAGCGATCGCGCCGCTATCGGTCACTGTACCATCTAAAGAAACGGTATTGACTGCAACTGTCTGGTTATTTCCTGCCTCTACCGCAGGTGGTTTATTGGTGAGGGTAAATTCATATAAGAAGCCATCATTTTCGTTAGGATCGCTATCATTATCAACTCCTCTGGCGACGATGTAGAGGTTGGTGGCGCTGGGCGTTTTACTACCTGGTGCAAATACTAAACCTGCTGGATTGAGAGGATTAGCTGCGCTGATGTCAATTGTCTGCACTAAGGTACCACCAACAGTCATCTCGAATAATAAATTATCAGGGTTACCTAGCGCGTATAAATGACCATTGGCTGAGTTATAAGCTATACCTTCAACATCAGTCAATCCCATGATGGCAGTATCAAAGGAAGAATAAACATCATCTGTGGTGCCAAATTTACCATCTGCACCTGGATTAACTCGGTAAATTTCACTGTCTACACCACCAGCAAGAAACAGAGCTTTGATACCACGGCTCAAGTCATTAACATAAACTACATCTTCTACGTCTGTACCAGCGGATTGATTATTATTGATAATCTTGAAAATAGAAGTGTCAACCTCACCTACCTTTACATCATCTGCGGTGCCAAATTTGCCATCTGCACCCAGAGCAATTTCATAAATGCGGCGATCGTCGTCAGAGGAAATAAATATACGTCCAGTATTAGGGTTAAAGCTGATTCCTGTTGGTTCTTTCGTATAAGATGTGGTGCTACCGCTCCTCACTGGAGTACCATCTAGCTTGACTTCAAATACATTACTATTGACGAAAATGTTTGGCATTTCGTCTACTTCGCCATCAACCATTAACAATGTATTTGAACTAGGTAGGTAGGTAATACCTGAGGGATCGGGACTAGAATTACTCCAGGGGCTAGAACTGAGAACCTTAGTTGCTGTAGCCCTGACTAAATAAGCTTTGGTGGTGGGTGCTGCTGTAGTTTGAACTGCTGTTAATGATAATTCTGTAATGGGGGCACTAGTTGCATCAGCCACAAACAGATTTTGTCTGCTGCTGGCGTCTGTGGTGTCTGAAGTTGGCGCAAAAAGTAAATCTGTTGGCTGTTTGAGTCCGAGTTGAGATGCATCGCGGATTGCTAACAACTCACCTTTTTGATTGATTTCATACAGCTTTTGTTCTTTAGGAAAACTCAAGACATGGAGATTACCAGTGCTGACATCAAAGGCGATGTGTTTGGCATGTTTAATCCCTGATGGTAAAGGAATCTGCACAACTTCTGCTTTAGCAAAGCTCCCCAGGGAGTCTGGCAGAATACTGATAATAGTATTTTTCTGCAGCAGAAATAGGCGTCCTGTGTCTGGTTCGATAGTTATGTCTAGAACTTTACTAATCGACTTAGGAAGAGCGAAAGAAATTTGTTGATTGGGATTGAGGCTACCATCAGAGTTAATCGCGATCGCAATTAATTGCTGTTTGGGAGTCAAAACTAGCAACCGCTCAAATTTGTCATCCTGAACTATCAGGGATTTATCGAGCAAACCAGCTTGTATATTTTTATTTGAACGTTTACTATCTCGCCCTTGCTGAGAATCAATAGCGATGATTTGGTTTTTCTCGATAGCAAAGAATCGTTTGGCTTTATGTGAGTAAGCTAGACTCTCTGGTGCTGGCAGTTCCACACCATTGACGCGATCGTCGAAAATTTGTACTAATTGTAAGGGACTGAAGTTGTCTAAATCTTTATTCTTAGGCATGATGTTTGTGGCACTGGATGAAGTTGTGAATTATGTTTATCTAGTTTGTTCATACCCTTTACAAGTACGCAGTTCTCAACAAGAGCAATCGGTTTTATTCAGGTGATTGGAGAGAGAAATCACCATCTAAGCGGATAATCAAAGCTAATAAGGGTGTGAAGACAAATAAAATCACATCACAAACAAATCTCTATTGCGTAAATTCAGCAGTTTTCTAAAAAAGATGTTGCTAAATCTTTGAGCCGCTAAATTGAATCTGTAGAGTGAATAATTCATGCTTCTAAAGCGCTTAAGCTTTGGTAATGTACTGTGCTGTTAATGGCTAAAGCCTTTTAGTTGATTTAAGCTTTCATACAAAAGGTTCTCGTTGTTTATAGATTTTGATTCGGTAATTTTACAAAAATTTTATAATCAAATAAATCTGACATTTGTTATTCTGTATTTACTGCTAAAATGCGGAAGATTTAATACTTTGCATGACAGCACATCGTCGCAATAATTATTGCGATCGCAATTTATATATAGTAGGAATTATGAACAATCGCGATGTTTCTACTATACAGATGTAGCTAGAGAATAAAGACAAACCTATATTTCTGAAACTATTTACTTATGCATACTTGCAACAAGTTAGTTCCAGCCGCTCTTGATAAATAAATGTGATGAGCGCAGGGATGTGGATATGTATTTAGCAGCTTTATCCGATGCATCCTAATTTGGTGAGAGCTAGATAGCGAATCAATTCTGCGGGGCAAAAAAAATTATCCAACCGCGTAAGTCTCAGGAAAATCCTTTATAGTCTGATTTAGTCAGTCTACGAGATGGGAAGCCGCTTTTAGTCTTTGTGCGAACATGAGCAACTTATAGTCTGACAGTGATTTTTCCAAATTAGGTACACCTATCGAGCGCATGATAAATGTAATAAAAATTTATCTTGTTAATCTATATGTGCGATCGACAAGAAAATTTTAAAAACTGTGTTGTGATTTAGGCTGTCAAGCTTTAGCTTACCGCGTCAGTTTGATTTGACTGACTCTTAATTACCCTCCTAGCAATAGATGACCCTCAAATTAATGAACCAAGTTTCGATAACTCTATTATTACTTGATTTCACTGAATGTGGATCTGTGTTTATAAACTGCAATATCTGAGATATTACAGTCATCTTTGAGATTTATAGCACTTGTTAGACAGTAAGTTTATATAGATTTTATGAATTAACTCGATTATCGTCAGCAAATATATATAGATTTCATTAAGCAGACAAATACATCGGCTATTTACGTAGAGTTAGCCGATTTTGTCTAGCACATATCAAGCTAATTGCTAGATATTGTTAGCTTTTAACGAAGCATTGGTTTTTTTACTTGGAGCTAGGTCTATGGCAAGCGATCGCTATCCTACTATGAAAAGTATATATCTCATGCAACTTGACAGCAGAACAGTTTTTTGTTTTAAGGTTTGGGCTAGGGCAGGCTAGGTAAGGCTACGACAAAGATTAAGACAATTTGGGTTTGGGGTTTGAATGAATCTATAATACGAGGCTCTTGGTTAAGGAAATGTTATTGAACGGCAGATTTTTGATTAAGATTTGCTCATTGGTCAGTTGTTCGGGGAGTTTCAGAAATTTCAGAAATTTTAAATTTGCTAAAGCGTGTTTAAAAAATAAGTATTGCTATTCTACTTTTAAGGAATTTAACTAAGTTACAGCAATTTTTACCTATTTGAACCACATCTGTCGTAGGGGCACGGCAACAGTAAAATTATTGTATGTACCAAAAGATTGTCGGTGCCGTGCCCCTACAGCGTGGTCTATTTACCTGAAAATAGCTGTAATTTAGAAAACAATCAAATGTTAAAAATTTTTGCTGATCGCGGTGGGACATTTACAGATATTGTAGCTGTAACTAACAATCAGGGGATTGTGGAAAGATTATCCAGCCACAGAGAACGTTTTTTGATTGTGCCCCTTCCTCAAAGAGAATGGATTATAGTCTACAAGTTACTTTCGGAAAATCCAGAACAATATCAAGATGCAGCGATTCAAGGGATTCGGGATATTATCGGTTTGGCTAGGGATGAACCTATCCCCAGTGAGGCAATAGAAGTAGTGAAGATGGGAACAACGGTGGCGACAAATGCATTGTTAGAAAGAAAAGGCGATAGAGTTGCACTGTTAATTACCAAAGGTTTTAAAGATGCGTTGCGCATTGGCTATCAAAACCGTCCAGATATATTTGCGCGTCATATAGTTTTACCGACGATGCTTTACGAACAAGTGATTGAGGTAGAGGAACGTTATGATGCTGAGGGTCAAGAATTAACTCCAGTCAATATTGCCCAGGTCAAACAAGACTTAGAAAGATTGTACAGCATGGGGATACGCAGTTGTGCGATCGCGTTTATGCATAGCGATCGCTATCCGCACCACGAACAACAAGTTCAGCAACTCGCCCAAGAGGTTGGATTTACCCAAATTTCAGTATCTCATGAAGTTAGTCCGTTAATGAAATTGGTCAGTCGCGGTGATACAACCGTTGTTGATGCTTATCTAACGCCGATTTTGCGACGCTATGTCAACCAAGTAGCGAGTCAGTTACCTGGGGTGAAATTAATGTTTATGAAATCTGACGGTGGTTTAGTTGCGGCGGATAAATTTCAAGGTAAAGATAGTATTTTAAGCGGCCCGGCTGGGGGAATTGTTGGTGCGGTACAAACGAGTAAAAGGGCGGGTTTTGACTTAATTATTACCTTTGATATGGGTGGAACAAGTACAGATGTTGCCCATTTTAAAGGAGAATATGAACGCCAATTAGATTCAGAAATTGCTGGCGCGAGAATGCGAGTCCCCGTATTAGCGATTAATACCATCGCTGCTGGGGGCGGTTCAATTTTATTTTTTGATGGTTCTAGTTATCGTGTCGGCCCGGAATCGGCTGGTTCAAATCCCGGCCCCGCTTGCTATCGCCGTGGTGGGTCTTTAGCGGTGACCGATGCTAATGTTATGTTAGGTAAAATTTACCCGCAATATTTTCCGGCGGTATTTGGCGTGACGGGGAATTTACCACTAGATAAAGAGATTGTGCTGGAGAAATTTAGCCAATTATCCCAAGAAATTGCCACAGCTACAGGTAATTATCGTACACCCGAACAGGTAGCAGCAGGATTTATAGCGATCGCAGTTGAGAATATGGCGAATGCGATTAAAAAAATTAGCTTGCAAAGAGGTTATGATGTCAGCCGATATGTGCTTTGTTGTTTTGGTGGTGCTGGCGCACAAGTTGCTTGTTTAATTGCTGAGACTTTAGGGATGAAGCAGATTTTTCTCCATCCTTATGCGGGGGTTTTATCAGCTTATGGAATGGGATTAGCTGATGTCCGCGCTATGAGAGAAAAGGGCGTAGAACAACCTTTAACGGCTGCATTAATTCCCCAATTACAAGAGTTAATGCAGAGTTTGCTGATTCAGGCGAGAAACGAACTCAGCGAGGGAGATATTAGACATGATGAAGTGGTGCAAAAAGTCAATTTAAAATATCAAGGGACTAACTCAATATTGACCATTGATTTTGATACAGATGTAGCGATAATGCAGGCGAAGTTTGAGGTTGAGCATAAATCGCGTTATGGGTTTGTGCAATTAGAGAAACCCTTAATTGTTGAGTCTGTTTCTGTAGAATTAATTCAGAAAATGGATACACCAGAGGAATCTTTAATAATTCGCGATCGCTCTTTAGATGAATATCCGCAATCTGTGGAGACTGTGAAGATGTTTGCTGGCGATGAATGGCATGATACACCAGTTTATCGCCGGGAAGATTTACAGCCTGAAGATATTATTAATGGCCCGGCGATTATTGTGGAGAAAATTAGTACAATTGTCGTAGAACCTAACTGGATAGCTAGGTTGACTGAATGCAATCATTTGATTTTACAGCATTTATAAAATTTTATGATAGATTTTAAATTTCACAATATCGTGTTGATATATATCCCGCCCTACACTAAACTGTAGGGTTAATAGCGTAAGTCCACTCAAGTAGACCGGGGTATGTAACTAATATCAATGCTATAAAGAAAAGGAACAAATTTTAAGCCATAAATTCTTCCTAGATATAAATTTTTGCGTTAGAAATTGGTATTAGTCTACTTTAGTAGACTTTAGCTATTAGCCTGGGAATTCATTCCCAGGTGGTTAAGCAGCGAAGTGAGGATTTATTAATTATGTATAATTATCAAAATTATAAACTAAGGTTTCATTTGTACTCAGAAAAAATATTTGCATCAGCATTAAGTTGATTATTACCTCTAAAAACTTCTAAAAATATGTATAAATTTGCTGCGGCTTATGAGCAGGAAGAGATTGTATTTGGTGCTGCAAAACCAGGATATAGCCATGAGCAGATTCAGCAATGGATCGAATTTATGCAAAGCCAAAATATTCAACGTGTTTGCTGTTTACTTGCTCCTGTGCAACTAAATAAATATTCAGATTTGCTCGGAATATATCAAGATAAATTTGGCAGTGAAAGGGTATGTTGGGCACCAATTGAAGATTTTCAATTAGTCAGTCGGGAAACTTTACAAGAGAAAATTTTACCTTTTCTATTATTAGCAAATCAGCAAAATGAAAAGGTAGTAGTTCACTGTGCTGGAGGAATTGGACGCACGGGACATGTTTTAGCTGCTTGGCTAGTTAGAGGAAGAGGATTTTCCAATCAAGCAGCAATCTCAGCAGTGAGAAAAAATGGTAGAAATCCTTATGAAGCAGCGATTGCGGCTTTTTTGAAAGGTCGAAATCCTTGGAAAGTAATTGCGGAGTTAAATGCACTGCTTGATGATTGTCGCCAAAATAGTCAATAGTTAACATATTGGCAGTTGAATGCAGAACTCGCTACCTTTACCTAACTGAGATTGTACTTCTAAACTACCGCCATGCTTTTCTACCACGATTTGCCGAGCGATCGCTAATCCTAAGCCTGTACCTTTACCTACGCCTTTAGTGGTAAATAAATGGTCGAAGATTCTCGCTTTTATATCTTCGCTCATCCCTTTGCCGTTATCCCGAATCGAGATGAGAACTTGATTTTCTAGCATTGCCGTGCGAATCGCGATTTTTTGCGGATGGGCGGCTATTTCTTGATATGATTGAGTTTTCGCCATCTCATCGAACATATCAATGGCATTAGCCAGGATATTCATAAATACCTGATTTAATTGCCCTGGAAAGCATTGTATTGCTGGTAACTCGCCATATTCGGTAATTACTTGAATGGCGGGACGGGAATCATTAGCTTTCAGGCGATATTTCAAAATCAGTATTGTGCTGTTGATACCTTCGTGCAGGTTAGCTCTGACTTTATACTCAGTATCAGCACGGGAGAAGGTGCGGAGGCTGGTGCTGATAGACTGAATGCGATCGCTTGCACCTTGCATAGAATTAAGTAACTTTGGTAAATCCTCGCTTAAATATTCTAAATCAATGTCTTGTGCCTTTTCTTGCACAGGTGCGGCGGCATCGGGATGATATTGTTGATATAGGGCGATATAGTCGAGTAAATCCTGGACATATTCTTGGGCATTATTAATACTGCCATTCAGGAAGCCGATGGGATTGTTGATTTCGTGGGCAACACCGGCAACTAAGTTACCCAAAGATGCCATTTTTTCACTCTGGACTATTTGCAGTTGTGATTGTTCTAGTTTTTGGGCGTAAGTTTGTGCTTTTTGATAAAGTCGGGCATTTTCTAGAGAAATCGCCGCCTGAGTGCAGAGGAAGTTAAGAACGAAAATGCGATCGCTAGTAAATACTCCACTAGTTGAGCGATTTTTTAAGGATACAATGCCAATTAATTGTCCGTGGCTAATAATTGGCAAGCATAACAAACTCTTTGGTTGTTGACGAATAAGATATTCATCTATAACGGGTAAATCTGTTTTGAGATTGTCAATCGTTACGATTTGTTGCGTGTTCTTGACATATTGAATCAATTTTACAGGTAGATTGGAATTACCATCGAGTGGTTCTGAACAAAGTTGTGTAGTTTCTGGTGTAGCTATAGCGACAACTTGCCATTCACCCTCAGAATTAGGACAGATTAAAGCACAGCGATCGCCCCCGGAGTTTTGTAAAATAATTTTTGTGAGTTGATGTAGTAAATCATCAAGTTGCAGAGTGGCAGATAGACTTTGAGAAGCTTTGATCATAGTGGCAATATCAATAGCGTTATTGATGTTTGTGCTATGACCTAGGCTAGATTCTGAGGTATTCAGGGAAATATCTTGTGTAATTGTGCTTGTCAAGCTTTCCCACAGTTTCATGGGTTGGGAAACTGACTGCAGAATCGGACGCAGTAAATGAGGATAGCGATGTTCTAAATCGTTACTTTTTGCTTTCGCTCCCCAACGAGCATAGCAGTAGTAGGCTTCCTGCATATAGACAGCAGCAATTTTTTCTTTGCCCCAACCAAGGTAGAATTTAGCAGTAAGTTCATTAGCGATCGCTTGTTCTAGGATATAGCCATTTTCTTGAGCTAAACAAATAGCGCGATCGTAAAAATCAATTGCTTGCTGTGGATGTCCTAAAACACGCTGTTCTTCAGCACAAATCAAATCATATCGGTGCTGACAATTCATGGGTGCATAGGTAGCCCAATTTTGCAGCTTTTCTTTAGCATCGGCAATTAATGCCCATAATTCATTTGGTTGAGAATTTGCTGATAACTGGGTGAAACAGGCTAAAGCTGTATAAAAATACAGTATTGGTACATTTAGCATCCCAGTACCGCCCCCAGCATTCAGCTTTGCTTGTTGACAATGATAAAATGTCTGGTCATGGCACTCGAATAAATAGGTTAAAGTTACTTTGCACATATGGAAATGCCATAACCCCGTTTTGTCGTTAGCTTTTTCCAGATTGGCTAAAGTTACCCCTTCATCAAAAATTGTGCCTACTAATTTGGTTGGGTTCTCACATTTTCCTAAGAGATTGGCAACGGTTTGATGGACGATATGCAAATAGCCTAAAAGTGCTTGTTGTTTGATGTTTGCCAAGCCTATGCTGTAAGCCTGACATTCTGTTTCTAAGGCTGTAAGTTCTTTACCGACAAAATAAGCATGAAAGGCGTAGGTATAACCAGAATAGCCAGCATAAGTAAGAGCGCCAACTTTTAGTCCCAGGGTATAGGCTTCTTGTAATGGTTGTAGAGTTGTCGCCGCATTTTTCACCCAGTGAACAGTAAACTTGCTGGTCATGTATAAAACTTTAGCAGCATATTCCTGATTATTGAATTTATCTACTAACTGTAAAGCCAGTTGACCAAATTCATAACCTGTTTTGATATCACCAACTACACCACAAAGTAATAATCCATAAACCACATATCCAAAGCTGGAGGCGGGAATATTACCGTGGGTGACTGATAGCTGCACCTGCTGACAGCAAATTAAAGGATACAGGGATGGAGATGCTAAGTAAGTAGCTCCACTAATCTGGACTAACATTCGTAGCAGTGCTTGGAATTGAGGCGAAGTCATCACAGGTAAGTTTAACAGCTCATCTGGAGAACGTCCTGCCAATTGCTGTCGGGTTTGCTGGAGAAAATCAGCAAAATCTTGTTTATTCGGCTGACTGGGAAATTCAATCCCAAAAGATTTGAGAAAGTTTAAACCCGTGGTAACAGCTTTGGTAAATTCACCTTGGCTTGTGTAAGCATCAATTTTAATTTCATACACCTTGGCAGCATCCAACAAATTCCGAGCTTGTTGCAAGACAATTTCCGCCAAAGTTTCCATCTGTGCCAAATCTGTATTCAGATACGCAGCTTCAGCCGCGCTACTATAGCAAGCTAATGCCAAATCATACTGAGTTTGCCAGCTATCAGTCGGCAGTAAATTACAAGCATATTTTAAGCAATAGGTGGCAGTATCATAGGCAGTAGTGGCGATCGCTTTTTGTCCGGCTCTTAAATTCAGCTCTACCAGCCTTGCTTGCTCTAGGGTATCATTGATGAGCGTACAGCCAATATTCAATTGGTTGACAATATCAAAAATTTGCTCCTCTAATTGTTCTGCAGATGTATGGTTTAATAAGTGACGACCAATGCTAAGATGCACAACCTGTTTCTCTTGTTGGGGAATCAGGGAATAAGCAGCTTGCTGGACGCGATCGTGAAGGAATTTGTAAACAACGGTAATTCCATCACTGTAGTTATCATTTAAACCATCCCCTTGAAAAAACTTGTAGGTTTCACTGATGGGTAAAATGAATCCTTCCTGTAACCCTTTCCACAAGTCAGTTGCTACCTGCTGCGGCAATTTTTCTGAAACGATCGCCAAAGTATTCAAGTCAAATTGATTACCAATACAAGCTGCCAGTTTGAGGATATTCTGAGTCTCATCAGGTAATTTTTGCAACTGCTTGGCCATGAACTCTACCACATCATTGGTTAATGCAGCCTCGCGTACCTGAGTAATATTACATTGCCAATGTCCAGCCTGGATATTAAAGGTAATAAATTG
This sequence comes from Calothrix anomala FACHB-343, assembly GCF_014696435.1. Classification (GTDB taxonomy): domain Bacteria; phylum Cyanobacteriota; class Cyanobacteriia; order Cyanobacteriales; family Nostocaceae; genus Aulosira; species Aulosira anomala_A. The sequence goes on from NZ_JACJQG010000067.1 coordinate 37,718, forward strand.
CTCTTGATGCAGAGTTTTGAGAAATTGCGTAGCAAAAAAGGGATTCCCTTGGGTTTTTTGATAGACTAATTCTGCTAGAGGTTGTGCCAATACCTCAGCACATTTGAGCATATCCGCCACTAATTGATTCAGGCTGGTTCTACTCAAAGATGCTAAGGTAATTCTGTTGATTGTAGCTTTTACTTTGCTGACTTCGTTTAAAGTCAGCATTAACGGATGGCCGGGAAATACTTCGTTATCCCGATAAGCCCCAATCAGCAGTAAATACCCCTGTTCCCTCTCACTCATCAACAACTGCATCAATTTTAAAGATGCGGCATCTGCCCATTGCAAGTCATCCAAAAACATCACCAAAGGATGTTCTTTTGTCGTAAAAACTTGAGTAAATTTCTGGAACAGCAAATTAAACCGATTCTGCGCCGCCGTACCCGATAGTTCTGCTACAGGTGGTTGTATACCAAGAATACATTCCAATTCCGGGATGACATCAATAATTACTTGGGCATTCTCTCCCAAAGCCTCAAGAATCCTGGCTTTCCACGCTTGTAATTGAGTATCCGATTCTGAAAGCAACTGTCCCATTAAATCCCGAAAGGCTTGGACAAAGGCAGAGAAGGGGATATTACGATTATACTGGTCAAATTTACCTTTAATAAAATAACCCCGTTGCCGCACAATGGGTTTATGAACTTCATTGACAACCGCCGTCTTTCCAATTCCAGAGAACCCAGCTACTAGCAGTAATTCTGAGGTACCGTTGCTGACTCGCGCAAAAGCATCTAATAGTGTTTGAACTTCTGCTTCTCGTCCATAGAGTTTTTCCGGGATAGAAAAGCGATCGCAAATATCCCGTTGCCCAATGATAAACTGTTGAATATGTCCTGTTTGCTTTAACTGTTCTAAGCAAATTGCCAAATCGTGCTTTAAGCCTAAAGCACTTTGGTAGCGGTCTTCGGCATTTTTACACATTAACTTAGCGACAATTTGCGCGATCGCTTCTGGTATTTGGGAGTTAATTTCGTCTACCCTGGGTGCAGGTTTGGCAATGTGACTATGCACCAGTTCTAAAGGATCGTTACTAGCAAAAGGTAACTGTCCCGTCAACAATTCAAACAACGTCACACCTAGACTATAAAAGTCTGTACGGTAGTCAACGCCCCGATTCATCCGCCCGGTTTGCTCTGGTGCAATATAGGCTAATGTGCCTTCTAATACATTAGGGTGCTTGATTTCTTCGTTTTCTTTCGGTAATAGGGAAGCGATACTAAAATCAATTAATTTGACTTGTTGCGATTCTGGATGAATCAGAATATTAGCGGGTTTAATGTCTTTATGAATTACCCGATGTTGATAAAGCTCATGGAGAATATCGGCTAGTTGTAGAGCGATCGCTATTATATCTGATAGTGTTAATTGATGCTTGCGGCTATATGTTGATAGCGCCACACCACCAAAATCTTCCATCACTAGGGCATAGCTATTGCGATATGGTATCAGGCGATCGGGACGAATCACACCAGAAATATTCAAGTTTTTAGCAATAGTATATTGGTTGCGAAAACGTAACAATTCGCTGAAGCTAGGATAATCTTGTTGTAGCAATTTGATGACAACCTGACGCTGGCTTAATTCTTCCACTGCTTGATAAACAATCGTCCGAGAACCCACATATAATTGCTCAACGATTTTATAGCCAGGAATTTCGGGGAATAGATTTGTGTAGGTGCTTGCCGCCCGTGTCATATTATCAACTAAAAGTATGTAGGAAATTTATCTCATCGTTATACTTCCCACAAAATTTATAAATTCAACTATTACATCGTATTATGTATTAAAAATTCAAAAATTCTTTCTCCCCCTGCTTACCAAAGTGGTTGTATATTTTTTTAGTTGGGAAGTATCTTAGAAGATGTTTTAAAAGTCCTGTCGTTAGTAGCAAAAAGTTTTAGATCCCCCTAAATCCACGTCACTTGCTACAACGGGGGGAACCCCCGCAACGCAGGGCTGCCCCTTAAAAAGGGGGACTTTGATTGTATTTCCCCCCTTTTTAAGCGGGGTAGGGGGGATCGATTAGTATGAAGATACAGCCTTCTAAACTGCGATCGCTGCAATGGGGATTTTCTGCAAAATTCTCCCTAACCAAGCACCCCCAATACTCGCTACCCCAAAACCAACTAAGATAAATACTGGGATACGTAATCTCTAATTTGAATGCAGTGCTAACCCAATTATACCTAACCAATAACAAAAAATCTGTAGGGGCACGGCACCGACAATCTTTTGGTACATACAATAATTTTACTGGTGCCGTGCCCCTACGACAGATGTGGTTCTCTGATCTCAATAACTAGGAACTAAAATGCAACCGATATCTCAACCCGATCCAGTACGTTTAGAAATATTTAAAAACCTTTATCAATTTATCGCGGAACAAATGGGAATTGTGCTGCAAAATACAGCAGCATCAGTGAATATCAAAGAACGCTTAGATTTTTCCTGCGCTATCTTTGATGAATCTGGATTATTAGTAGCTAATGCTCCTCATATACCTGTACATTTAGGCTCAATGAGTGAAAGTGTCCGCAGTTTAATTAATGATAAGAGCAATAATATTAAACTGGGAAACGTGTATTTATCAAATAATCCCTATAACGGCGGAACTCACTTACCCGATGTCACAGCCATTACCCCTGTATTTTTGGAAAGCGGTGAAAATAATCTTTCCCCCATGCCCAATGCCCAATGCCCAATGCCCCATGCCCAATGCCCAATGCCCATTTTCTACGTCGCTTCGCGCGGACATCAAGCAGATATTGGCGGAATTACTCCCGGCTCGATGCCTCCCCATAGTACCACGGTAGCAGAAGAAGGTATTTTATTTGATAATTTTTTATTAGTTGAATCGGGTAATTTTCGCGAAACTGCAGTCAGAGAAATTTTAGCCAATCATCCCTATCCGGCGCGTAATCCCGACCAAAATATTGCTGATTTTCAAGCTCAAATTGCCGCTAATGAACGGGGAGTACAAGAACTCCGCAAGATGGTTGAGCAATATGGATTAGAAACTGTACAAGCTTACATGAAATTTGTCCAAAATAATGCAGAAGAGGCAGTAAGAAGGGCAATTTCTGTCCTCAAAGATGGGGAATTTATCTATGAAATGGATAGCGGCGCTAAAATTCAAGTTAAAGTCACAATTAACAGAGAAAATCGCAGTGCAATTATTGATTTTACTGGCACATCTGCCCAATTAAACAGTAATTTTAATGCCCCTAAAGCCGTTACCCAAGCCGCAGTTTTATATGTCTTCCGAACTTTAGTTGATGATAATATTCCCCTAAATGCTGGATGTTTAAAACCTTTAGAAATTATTGTGCCTGAAGGTTGTATGCTCAATCCTACCTACCCAGCCGCAGTAGTAGCGGGTAATGTAGAGACATCCCAGACTATTGTTGATGCTTTATATGGTGCCTTAAGTGCGATCGCAGCTTCTCAAGGAACCATGAATAATTTTACCTTTGGCAATCAACGCTATCAATATTATGAAACCATTTGCGGTGGTTCTGGTGCAGGCGCTAACTTTCATGGTACTGATGCAGTTCACACCCACATGACAAACTCCCGCCTAACTGACCCAGAAGTTTTAGAAACCCGCTATCCTGTATTGGTAGAAAGCTTTAGTCTGCGTCCTGATAGCGGTGGTAAAGGAAAGTATTCCGGTGGTAATGGCGTGATTCGTCGCATCAAGTTTTTAGAACCGATGACAGCGAATATTCTTTCTAATCATCGCCGTGTTTCTCCCTTTGGCTTAAATGGTGGGGAACCGGGAAAAGTTGGATGCAACTGGATACAGCGTCAGGATGGAACGCAAGAAGAGTTAGATAGTACTGCAACTGTTGAGATGGAAGTGGGAGATGTTTTTGTGATAGAAACACCAGGGGGAGGGGGTTTTGGTGATAGCTAAAAACAGCGACTTTTATAAGTTTGAGTCGATTATTCATAAGTTTGACTTGATTTTTTAGCTAAAAGTATAAGTCTTTATTAGTTTGAGTCAATCATTTATAAGTTTGACTGGATTTTTTAGCTAAAAGTATAAGTCTTTATTAGTTTGAGTCGATTATTTATAAGTTTGACTCGATTTTTTAGCTAAAAGTAGCACCCTTTATAAGTTTGTTTGCAGTAGAAACCCTAAGTAGGGGCACGGCATCCACAGATTTTCGGTAAATCCGATATTTTATCTGTGCCGTGCCCCTACGACCTATTGCATATTAATAATGATAAGACACGGCATCCACAGACTTTCGGTAAATCCGATATTTTATCTGTGCCGTGCCTTTATAAGTTTGTTTGCAGTAGATACGCTCAGTAGGGGCACGGCATGGACAGACTTTCGGTAAATCCGATATTTTATCTGTGCCGTGCCCCTACGACCTATTGCACATTAATAATGATAAGACACGGCATCGACAGACTTTCGGTAAATCCGATATTTTATCTGTGCCGTGCCCCTACTGGGAAAATTATTTGCTAATTTTATAGGTAATGTGGGTTCAAAAATATACATCTAAATCTAGTTGTGCTTGTGGGTGATGCGAAGGGTTTTCTTCGTCCTCTGCCCATGCAAAAGGATTACTGAGAATATATTGGCGTACATTATCCAATCCATCTTGCCGGATAATGCTTTCGTAATAATTGCGTTGCCAAATAGGAGGATATGGCCTTTTTCGCATTAGGTTTATTCGTTTGGTAACAGCTGATTTAAAAGCACGAATAATTGTAGGAATAGAACCAGGAACAGGTTTACCAAATTGTTCTGCTGTTGGTTGCCGGGGCACGGCATCGGTGATGATGAGAATACCATGCACATGATTTGGCATAACGACAAAAGCATCTAATTCGATGTGAGAAAACCGACGCGGAAGCGCCTGCCAAAAGGTATAAACAATTATCCCCAATTGATTATGTTGCATTTCCCCATTCATGACATCGCCAAACCAACATTGCTTTTTATAGGTACAAATCGTTGTGAAATAAGCTCCGATTTGGGTATAGTCATATTCTGGTAAACGAATAGAACGGCGATGATGTTTTTTGGGGTTGTATGCCATCCCAATTCTCTTAAGTAATAATCATGAATAACCAGTATATTATATTGCTAAACTGGATGCATCGTAGGGGCACGGCACCGATAAAATTGCGGTGGGAACGAAAGACTGCCGATGCCGTGCCCCTACGGTAAAATTACAATGTTTTGCGATCGCACCAATGTTTAAGGATTTTGAGAGTAGGCAGAGGCGATCGCCATCTGTGCAATTATATGAATTAATGCCAAACCTCACGCCAGCGATATGCAACAACAGAGACGCGATGAATCGCGTCTGTACAATTTTCATTTGTCCCCCTGCCCCCTGCTCCCTGCCCTTTAAGTAACAAATAAGTAATAAATTACACTTTTCTTGATAACAAGACTTATTATATAAAGCCGTTGGGTTGTCAAGGAGGTGGTGCATGACAAGATTCAAGATTTTGGCGGAAATTTGCGGAATCTGATTTTTTCTTGTGTTTTTATGTCATGTCCTAACATTAAAATATCTGGCGATGCTACCTGTCCCTTCTCAACAGAACTATCCTAAAAAATAGAGTAGAAAGTTTTCGGAATTAAAAAAATAGGGACAAGCAACTGACATTAATTTTTTTGTTCCTTTGTCTGCCATCAGTTAGTCAAAAAAAGGAGAATATCTCGGATGGCTCGAAATAAGAAGAAATCTACTGGTTTTAACTGTAAACATCCAGGCTACTCTAGATGCCCTATATGTTGTATTATTCCCCCACATATGCTGGAAAATGTTGCCGTAAATGGTAACCCAGAACAGCGTAGTTGGGCTTTTCAAACATTAAATGTTTCTGCACAATTGCGCGGTAGAAGAAATATAGTAGGTGCTATCTCCTTTGCACCATCCCCAGGTGTAAAGCGCCGCACTATTTATGATGCTCAATTTTCAGAAAATTTACCTGGTAAATTAGTACGGGGTGAAGGCGATCCCCCAAGCACTGATGAAGCTGTAAATGAAGCTTATGACTATGCTGGTGCGACATACGACCTGTTTTATGAGATATTCGATCGCAATTCTATTGATGATAAAGGACTGCGTTTAGATTCTACCGTCCATTACGGCATTAAATATGATAATGCTTTTTGGAATGGCGACCAAATGGTTTATGGTGATGGTGATGGTGAATTATTCCAACGCTTCACTAAATCGATAGATGTGATTGCCCATGAATTAACTCATGGTGTGACTCAATATGAAGCTGGTTTACAGTATTACGCTGAATCAGGGGCGCTGAATGAGTCATTTTCTGATGTATTTGGTGCTTTAGTTAAGCAAAAAAGTAAAAATCAAACAGCAGAAGCAGCCGACTGGATTATTGGCGAAGGACTTTTAGCACCAGCAGTCAAAGGGGTGGGTATTCGTTCCCTGAAAGCACCAGGAACCGCATACGACGATCCAGTTTTGGGTAAAGATCCCCAACCAGCATATATGAAAGATAAATATACTGGTACGGAAGATAACGCCGGAGTGCATATTAATTCGGGTATTCCTAACCATGCTTTTTATCTAGCGGCTGTGGAGATTGGCGGCTATGCTTGGGAAAAAGCCGGGAAAATTTGGTATATTACTTTGCGCGATCGCCTGCGTGCTAATGCTAATTTTAAAACAGCCGCCAACACTACAATTAAGGTAGCTGGCGAACTGTACGGTAACAATAGTAAGGAACAAAAAGCTGTACAGAATGCTTGGCAAAAGGTAGGTGTAATCAAATAGTCAATGGTTAGAAATTAGGACTTACGCGCTGAACACAAAAACCTTCACAAGGGTTGTCAAAAGTCAAAAGTCAATGGTCAAAATTCAGATTTTTGGACTATGGACTATTGACCATTGACAAAAAGCATGAAAAATATCTGACACTGCGTAAGTCTTAGAAATGCTGAAGTTTTCATCACTCATCATTTAGCATTCAGCATTTATACTAAGTTGTCCTTTGTTGTTACACTGGAAGATGACAGTTAAAATCTTCCAGTTTTTTATTTTCCCATAGATAGGACAACGGAGAGGAAACAATGCGGATCTCCTTTGAACGCACAGGCGGCTTTGCTGGAATTAGCAAGAAAACAACCGTGGATACAGCGACTCTCCCAGCCAACGAAGCCCAAGAACTACCTATACTGGTGGAAGCGGCGGGTTTGTTTAATTTACCAGAAAAAATTACTTCACCTAATCCCCAGAGCGATCGCTTTCAATATAAATTGACAGTAGAAGACCAAGGTAAGCAACATACAGTCACAGTGAGCGAAGCTGCATTACCAGGAACCTTAAGACCTTTAATTGAGTGGCTTAATCAAGTAGCTAGGCGTCCTGGGTGAACCACCTACACCGCCCGATTAAAGTATGAGGTAATTTGTTGCATCACTTCTACTAACTCAGCAAAAGATCCTGGTCTAACAATATAGGAACTAGCTCCTAAGGCAGTTGCTTGGTTAATATCTTCAATTTCTCCAGAACTGCTGAACATAATCACAGGTAGTTGCGAAAATTCTGGTTGTTGTTTAATCCAGGCAAGTAATTCTATCCCATTCATGCGCGGCATTTTAATATCTGTCAAAATTAACTGAGGTAAAGGAGATTTTTTCAGATAGTTTACGGCTTGTTCTCCATCTTCAACTGCTTGAATTTGAATATTGAGTTTCAGCTTACTCATTGCCCGCTTAATTAATAATATATTTCCTGGCTCATCTTCTACTAGCAGCAGCAAATTCTGCTGAGTATTACTCATAGTTGTTAACTGTTGATTGCTCAATGATTTTGTTCTGGAGTGGCGATAATTTTACGCCTGTAACAGAATACTAGAGTTCATAGTCACACACTTCTGTCTAAAGTTTGGTCATTGCTCAGAGACGCGATAACCCTTGTCTGTACAATTGTCATTGGTCATTTGGGTATAAATCAGAACTTAAGCTTTAGCTATCATACCTGTCAACTTAACGTGAAACCCTTGCCAAGGCTCGATTTTTACCATCGCCTACCATTAAGCTCCGCGTTACCCCACCCCAGTTTTGTCTAAAGCCAAAACTTCCCCTCCCCGTTTACGGGGAGGGGTTAGGGGAGGGGTAAAAGGCTTGTGGGGTAAGCGTTTTAACTGTCTGAAAATGTCTTTAATTTTGAATTTTGAATTTTGAATTTTGAATTGGTATTAGTTCTAGCCAAAAACGGCTACCTTTTCCTAGCTCGGACTCAACGCCGACGCGCCCGCCTAGACGTTCAATACCCTTTTGGACGATCGCAAGTCCTACTCCCGTACCTGAATAGGTATCTGAGCTATGTAGCCGTTCAAATACGCCAAAAATTCGTTCTTGAAATTCGGGTTCAATGCCAATACCATTGTCTGCAATCCAGATGCGAACCCAATCTTGGCGTTTTTCTGTCCAAACTTCTATTTGTGGTTTTACACCTGTTGCTACATATTTTAGGGAATTTGTCAATAAATTAATTAGGACTTGAGTTAAGATGGTACGCTGGGCAATTACCTGGGGTAAAGGCTGGGTTACGGTAATTTCGGCTTGTTTGGCTTGGCGTTCAGGTTCCAATTGCTGGAGAATTTCTGAGACAAGAGTTGTTAAATCAACGATTTGCAACTGAATTTCTGTTTGGCTGAGGCGGCTGTAGGCGAGTAAGTCTTGAATTAACCGATCCATGCGCTGGGCAGAATCGGCAATGTGGCGAGCATATTCATGTCCGAGTTCGTCTAAACGATCGCCATTATCCTCAACTAAGGCTTCAATTAAACCGCGAATGGCGCGTAGGGGCGATCGCAAATCGTGAGATACGCTATAAGCAAAGCGTTTTAATTCTTGGTTAACTTCTGCTAGTTGGGCGGTGCGTTGTTCTACTCGTTGTTCTAGGGTTTCATTGAGTTGCTTGACTGCTAATTCTGCGGCTTTGCGAGCGCTAATATCTTGAATGACACTAATAAAGTAGTCGGGAATTCCCCCAGGTTGTCTGACTAAGGAGGCTGTTAAGTAAATCCAAATCAGAGAACCGTCTTTACGAAGATAACGTTTCTCCATTGAGTAGGTTTGAATTTCTCCTACTAGCAACTGTTGCGCGTAAGCTAAATCAATTTCTAAATCTTCAGGATATGTAATTTCCTGAAAGGTTTTCTGGATTAATTCTGTATGGGAATACCCGACAATATCGCAGAGTTTTTGGTTGACTCGCAGCCACCTACCATCCAATGCTACATGGGCAATTCCCACTGCGGCTTGATTAAAGGTAGCGCGAAACCTTTCTTCGGCTTTTTGCAGTTCGCTAACATCCCAAAATGCACCAATCACGCCCCGCACGTTACCCGCATCATCGAATAATGGCACGGAGCGACTATCGAGAAACTTGACTTCACCATCATTAAAGACAAATTCAAACTTAGCTTCTACACTTTCCCCGGTTCTGGCTGCTTTCTGCATGGGTAATTCTGGGGGAGGAATATCTACACCATTTTTTTGAATTTTGAAATCAAAGGGATATTCCCCAGAAGCAGGTGTAGCTGTCATGATTCCCCCTGGCTGTCTGCGTATCATGGTATAGGCGGCGCGGTTGTTTGTCATCACATGACATTCGCGATCGTGCGCAATCCAAACGGCGACGGGAATCGCTGCTAAAAATATTTCTAATTCTTCGGCTCTGGCTCTGGCGCGAGCTTCACTTTCGCGCAGGGCAACTTCGGCTTGATACCGCTCGGTAATATCTAATACATTGACAATGCGATAAAGGATATTACCCCACTCATCTTTAACAACCGTGATATCAATAAATACTGGAAATATTGTGCCATCTTTACGAAGATGTTTTGATTCATAAGTCAGATGTCCGGTTTCGTTCACCTGTTGGATAAACATCCGCGCCTGTACATGAGATTCAGGGGGAAATAATTCTAAAATTGGTTTTCCGATTAATTCTGCTACTGTATAACCATGCATTCGCGCAAAAGCCGGATTAACTAATTCAATTACCGCCTCTCTACTAATTGCTAAGGCATGTTCGGCAAATTGAAAGATATCTTGATATTTTTGTAAATCGGCTTCGGCTTGTTTGCGCTCGGTAATATCAATAGCCATTGTCATTACCATTTTACGGCGATCGCGCAATTTACCCAGAGGAGCAGAATAAAAATCCCATAGGCGTTTTTCTTGGGTATTAGTTGTTACATAATGTTCCCCTTGGGGAGTGCGTTCTGTTAATTGATATAATCGGGCGATCGCATTCTGCATTTGTGCTTGACGCAAGCCATAAGCCTTTTCTGTCCAATCGCCAATTGTGGGGATTTCTTCGGGACGATACCCGGTAATTTCTGTCCATGCATGATTAATTTGTAACACTTGCCCATCTTCAGCATGGAGAATAATCGGCAAAGGTGCGTCTAAAATCGCCCGCCGGAAACGTTCTTCACTTTCCTGTAAAGCTGCTTCCGCTTGCTTGCGATTGGTAATATCAGAGCGAATGGCAATATATTGATATGGCTTACCGCGATCGTCTAGAAACGGTACGATAGTTGTCGCTACCCAATAAAAGCTACCATCCTTGGCGCGGTTTTTAATTTCCCCTTGCCAAACTTCTCCTTGGGAAATCGTTTTCCACATTTGGGTAAAAAAGCTTTTGGGATGATAGCCAGAATTAATAATTCGATGGCTTTGTCCAATTAATTCTGCTGGAGAAAATTGGGAAAGTTCGCAAAATTTATCATTAACGTAGCTAATAATTCCTCTGGCGTCAGTAATTGCCACAATTGAGGACTCATCAAGGGCAAACTTAATATCTGCTAATTCCCGCAAAGATTGTTCTAAAGCTACATTAGTTTGGGATAACTCGGCTGTGCGTTCTTCTACACGCATTTCTAGGCGGGCGTAGCTATCTCTCAAAGCTGACTTGGCTAATTGACGCTTGAGATCCACCTGCACTAATCTTTGGGCGCAGTACCAAGTTAAGCCTAAAAAAGCCACGACATTTCCCGTAACATGGAGAGAAAGCCCAAAAGCCTCATCAAACCAGCCAATCTTTTCTCCCAACAACTGCAACCATCCCAAAATAAAGGGAATCGCCACCGCCGCCGGTATCAGCACCCTGGCGGTAATTCCCCCGGCGGTATTGCTGACAAACAAACTCATCCATCCTCCCTCAGGAGCAGCAAATAATATACCCAGTGAGAGAATAAAAAAGGCGATCGCTGTATGTAGAGCAGTAAAAGTATAAAATGCTAATCCAAATATCGGTTCAGCGCCGTAAGTATAACCAATGACTACTTGTAAGGTAATTAACGCGGTAACCAGTGCTAATATTTGCACCAGTTGATAACGAATAATTCTCCCCAGCAACAGCCACAAAGCTATACCCATAAGGGTAAAATTCAATGCTGTCACCGGAGCCATTCTTCCAGGGTTAGAAGTAGCGATCGCTCTTGGTTCGTCTGTAAATACTAATTGATCTATCCCCAGGTTCCAGCCAAATGCATACTGACTGAGATTCAGCAGTCCTAGTAAGGTAATAAATAAAGCACAACCTTGAGCTAATCTTCGTTTACCTGAGCTAGTTGATTGTAAAAAATATAACCCCATTCCGGCAAACACAAAGCCCAGTGCGGCATTAGCTTTCATCGTTACCCACTGAGGTAAAATACTTTTGATAGTAGGAATATCAAACACCCAACCCAGCAGCACAACGCAGCCGATCAACACAACGCCAAGGCTGCAAACCTGGGAAGTCTTTTTGAGCGCAGTTAACAAACCGCGATCGCCCTGAGCAATATCCATAGTAGCTTCCAACTCCTATAAAATAGGGGCGCTGAGACTAGTACTCTGACAACTCAACTTTACTGGGTGAATCATTTTTTTACTTCTCTTCTTTACCTCTTTCTTAGCGCCCTTCGCGTCTTCGTGGTTCGTTTCTTTACCCCTTAAAGTTGGATTGCCAGAGTACTAGTAATTTGTATTATTAATTATAAGGGGTAAGTTTCTTCTTCTTTTCACTACCCTGCGGGAAGCCGCTATGCGTCTCGGTTTTTTGTCAATCAAAATTTTGGCAATAAACTACTAATTGAAAACTAAAAAGATTTGCTCAGATTAGGTTTTGGTTAAGAGTTGATTGCGGAAAATTTAAAGTAATCTGTCATAGAGAATTTATCGCGATTCTCTAAAATAGAGCAACCCATTCACAACCGGAAACTCAGATACAGCCTGAATTTCTTAATTTTGAATTGTGAAATTTGAAATTTGAATTGGTATTAGATGTTCTATGTGATACTCTTCTGTCAAAGCATCTATGAAAATTTAGCTTTTGTGTCTGGAATATTCTCTCTAAATCAGCAAAAAACCTATGTATAAATTCCAGGTTATTGCATACACACAAGCGGGTGAATCTATTGCTCTAGTGGGTTCTACTCCTGAATTGGGATTGTGGGATATTAGCAAATGTATTCGCCTTTGCACAAGTAGCGATCGCTATCCTTTATGGTGGACAGAGACAGAAATCGATATTCAGCCATCTTTACCATCTAGGGAACAGCCGCAGGTGGAATATAAGTATGTCTGTCTCGATAGCAAAGGTAATGGGCGATGGGAGGCTTTAGGCGCAAATCGTTGGCTACCGCTCAACTCTGATAAGCAGTCTGGTACTATAGTTGTAGATGATGGCGCTTTTGGTTATTTGCAGCCTTACCCCTTTGGTTTTATTGAACAGTCTGCTGTTAAGAAGCCTTTAGAATCAGGTGATGCAGGTTTAAAAATTGTCGTTATTGGCAGTTCTGTAGCTGTAGGTCATAGAGCTTGGTTGTTAGAAGGTTGGGTTTGGCAATTAGAACAGGCTTTATCGGCAAAATACGGACACAGACTGGTAAATGTCTCTGAGGTAGGAGCGAATGTCAGCAGAACCATCGCTCGATTTGCTTCAGCAGTCACCCCAGAACAACCAGATATTGTGATTATTGCTTTGTCTTTGGGGAACGAAGGGTTAGCTTACTGTCCCCCTCACGAACGGCGCGCGGTACAGCGACGCTTTGAAAGCGGCTTACAGCAGCTGGTGAAAATGACGCGCGCATTGGGAGCAATTCCCATTCTCGGCGGAGTTTATCCCAATAATGACTATAATTCAGAACATCACTGGCTGTTGCAAGATACCCACAACCGGATGTTGAATTGGGGTGTGCCTATAATCGATTGGTTAGCATTACTAGATAACGGACAGGGACGCTGGCGAAAAGGGATATCCTTCGATCCAGCTCATCCTAACACTATTGGTCATCGCCTGATGTATCAAGGGATCGACTTGAATTTGTTTCAAATTGACAAAGACGAACTCGCCAAACAAAAGCAACGTTTTTGGCAACCAGATGAAGTACCGATTTATCTTGACAATGCAGGGTTTTATGTCTGTGCTTCTATTGAGGAGAAGCGTTTGCGAATCGTTAATCCTTCAAAATATAGCTATACCATTGCTCCCTATTGGCAAGAACTGCAAACTGTACTGCAAAGTAAAGCCGGATTGATTCCAGGAATCTACATTGCCAAAAATCCCCAGAAAGGAACGCTTCCCTTTTTTGCAGTGCCGGAAGATGGCGCGATCGCTACTTTGGTAGAAATTCCCCCTGGTGCTGAGGTAGAATATGTGGCGGCGTTTAATCTGTTTGCGCCCAACAACGCCCAAGTTTTATTTTATGACGGACATCTGGGACTTTTGCAAGCCGACGAGCAGCAATTGTGGGCGATCAATGAATCAGATCATGAGTATAATATTCAACCCATGTGGCAGGAGGTACGGAGCGCCCTCAAAGCTCTGCCAACGGGTGTTTATGAAGACCCTCTACATCCCGATATTCCTTTCCGGACAATGATGATTGGCAATTACGGGTTAGAAAGTCGGGTAAAAATACCAGCTAAATCGGCTGTATTATTTCAATATAAATGTAAATTATCAGACATCAGCCGTGTAGGGATAATTCCCCTGGGCGATCGCTGTGCTGTACGGATGATGTTGTATAAAATGGAGTATGATGGCCCCGCTTTTCCCTTTGATTTAACGCGCACTACCAAAATTGCAGATATTGCAGATATCATCGAAAATCGCTTTGCTGATATGTGGAATCCAAGCTTTCTGCATTACAATCCAGAAGCAGGTAGAATTTACCACAGCAAATGGACGGGTTTATCCTTTGCCCATGAAGTTGAGGATACAGACGATCCTGTAAATAATATGTCTCCCGTTCATGGAAGAATGCGCGATCGCTACCAGGCGCGATCGCAAAGATTTTGGTATAGTATTGAAAATTGCGACCAAGTGCTTTTCGTCCGTACAGGAATTAGCGATCGCGCTGGAGCGATGGATTTACTAAATAAGTTAGAAAAGCATTGTCAGGGTAAGCCATTTCAGTTACTCCTGCTTTCTCCCCAAGCTAGCGATGAGTTTTTAGGACTACCTCGCCTGCTGCATTATAATGTAGAGTTCAATCCCGATCGCATGTATGATGACTTGGGACATTGGCTATATTGCACAGAAGTAATGCGGGGAATTCTGGAATCTATTGGTGTTTCTAGCAAAAATCTCTTTTGGTGTCCGCCAAATCCTCCAAAGGATAAGTTGAAAGGTTAGGAGCTTTTTGTATGATTTGGGGTGATTTTGGAGCTTTGAGGCGAAATAAGCGTTCTGTGTTTCTTAGTCATCCCATTTTTTTAACGCAAAGGTGCGCTAAGGTATGCGCTAAGGTACGCAGAGGATGAGTAATACCAATTCTCCAAAATATGACTACACGTAGGCAGCAGGGGGGCAGGGAGCAGGGGGCAGGGGGACAAGGGGGACAAGGAAGAATAATGACAAATGACTAATGACAAATGACTAATGACAGCCTTTAGCAGCTATCTTTGCACCACCCTACTTAGAGTTAGCGAAATAGTTCAATTACTGATGGCTTGGTTACTTTTCCCATTGCGTTGCGCGGTAATTCTGCAACTGTCAAAATTCGGGTGGGGATTTTATAAACTGCTAATTGCTCTTTTGCCCATATGCGAAAAGATTCTAATGTTAACTGGCGTTGGGGTTGCAATACTAAAGCCGCACAAACTCGTTCACCCCATTCTGGATCGGTAACTCCTACGACTGCACATTCTTGAATATCTGGATGGGTTCTTAATACTTCTTCAATTTCTAAGGCGGAAACTTTATATCCTCCGGTTTTGATGATATCTACGCTGATTCTGCCTAAAATGCGGTAGTTACCATTTTCAACTACGGCGAGATCTCCAGTACAAAACCAGCCATTTTGAAAAGCTTTGGCGGTTGCTTGGGGATTTTGCCAATATTCTAAAAATACTGTGGGGCCTTTGACTTGGATTTCTCCTGGTGTTCCTGGTGGTACTAATTCTCCACTTTCATCTACTAATCTTACTTCCACTTGGGGCAATGGTTGACCTACATATCCTGAGTATCGTTGAGCGTGTAAAGAGTTGGATAGCGCCATACCGATTTCTGTCATTCCATAGCGTTCTAGCAAAAAATGGCTGCTGATGCTGCGCCACTTTTCTAAAACTTGAACTGGTAAAGCTGCGGAACCAGAAACCATGAGGCGCATTTTCTCACAACCTGCTGTCATGCTTTTTTGGCGTTCCTTGGTAGCGTTTTCCCAAGCAGCAATTAGTTTGACATAAATTGTTGGGACTGCCATAAATAAGGTGAAATCACCCTGAGAAATTCGGTTCCAAACAACTTCAGCATCAAACTTACTCAACATATGACATTCTGCTCCAGCCCATAAAGCACAAGTCAGAACGTTAATAATTCCATGAATATGATGCAGGGGTAATATATGTAAAATGCGATCGCTTGCTGTCCATTCCCAAGCAGCGATTAAGCTAGTTACTTGGGCTTGGATGTTTTGATGAGTTGTTACCACGCCTTTGGGTTTCCCTGTTGTTCCGCTAGTGTAGAGAATTAAGGCGCGTCTGGTAATATCGACATCAGGGAGAGGATTAACAGAATTTGGCAGAGTATCTGAGGTGAGGATAAATCGCAAATTTTTTTCAGTGGCGATCGCGCGTAATATCTGCTCATAATTGGGATGAGCAACAATAATTGATGCGCCTGAATTTGTAATTACATAATCTAATTCTGGTTTTGGGTGAGAAATACACAGAGGTACAGCGATTCCGCCAGCGCGCCAAATCCCCCACTGTGTAGCGACATACTCAAACCCTGGTGGAATCAGAAATGCAACTCGTTGCTCTTGTAAATCTGCTGTATTTTTGAGAAGATGTGTTGCTATTTGACTGGAAGTATGCAGCAAATCTCTATAGGTAAATGCTCCTTCATTTGTTGCGATCGCTATTTTCTCGTTATGTTCTTGAGCAAGAGTAATTAACGGGAGATTTACTGGCATAGCTTACATTCTCTGAGGGTAGATTGCAAATTGCAGCAGTCAAGATAATTGTAAGCTTACGCCGTGCTTTTCCCTGCTTTTTGGATTTAATCACAAGGAGGCTATATTAAACCAGATCCTTTCACCAACTGACAACTAACAACTGACACGCGCAGCGCGATAAAAAATCTTTCGCCAACTGTTCTACAGTATCGCTTGTACAATCAGCATTAAGATGCAAGCCTAACACTAAACGCGCTGTATTCTCCATCTTTTGCACACCCGTCCAAGGTCTGACAAATATCCCAAGTTGCTCAAGCTGAATAATCAAACCAATAATGTAGCCTTCTAAAATACCGCAGCATTTTTCTAGCTCATGCTCATCTCGATCGCTCACCTTTAATATCAAGAAAATTTCTGATTCTTGGTGTAAATCAATTGGCGCAAATAAAGTTGTCCATTTCTCCTCATCTGCTAAAATTCGCTTAGTCAATGTTGCGCCTCTAGCAAATTCACTTTGGATTATCTTGGCAGTAGAACGGGTGACATTACGAGCAGTATTTTGAAATGGTTCTATTGATGTAATTACAGGTAGCCAGTCTCTCGGTAGTTGTACCTGATATTGTCTACCAAAATCTGTAAGTGCGATCGCTTGTTGCCAATCACGATGATGCAAAAGTTGAAAAAAATTAGCCAGTAATTTCTCTCTGCTTGGTTCTACTTCTTTGTCAAATGTACAACAAAAAGCACAAAGTAACGCCCAAGAGAAACCACCAAGAAAACCCCAAGCATTGCCATAAATCTTTCTAGCTTTAGCCCAGGCGCGTACTGCTCGCAATAACTCACGAAAGGTGTTTAGAGAGACATATTTACTAACTATCTCAGTAATTACATCTGCTTCCCAACAACCAATAATAGCTTTTAAGCTAATTGAGTCAAGGTTTTGCGGATGTTTTCTCGCCAATTGATAGTTTTCTGCTCGTGCGTAAAGTAAATCTAAGGATATTCCCTCTAATTTTAGGCGCAGTATTGGTACTCGTGCATCTAATACTAGTTGAGTGTGACACAATCCTTGTAACCGTTGTTGAACGCTAACTAAAAACGCTTCCCCAGTTAGATAAGTGGGAATTACACACACAGCATCCAAATCGCTATCGGGACTTTGCACCCCAAGACGCGCCGAACCCAATAACTGCAATGATGTTTGAAAACCCAAACATTCTGCACAAGCTTGAGTCACCACTTCTAACACCGTATCGCGCTGTAATTGCTGTGCTGGAGTTAATTCCGGTTCCAGTTCCTTAATCAACTCCCCTAATTCACTTCCCCCCTTCCCTCCCTTGTCCTCCTTGTCCCCCTTGTCCTCCCTGTCCCCCTTCCCTTGTCCCAAATACACAAGATGTCTCACTTCAAAAGGCTCATCACCGCGACGGCTAATTAAGGCGATAGAGTCAACTGTAAAACTAACTGGATGCCATTCTGGTAACTCAGCAAACGCTGCTTCCGGGCTGGGGAATTGTCCGACGCTGAGGTGGGGTGTAAAACCTGCTTTTGTTTTGCTGCTTTGTTCGTTACATTGGGGAAACAGATTTTCCAGTATCGTCTGTAACTCATGTAATGCGGTTTCTGGCTCGACAACAGGACGCAACCATGCTGTAGAACTTTTACGGTGTGTAAATGTTTGGAAGTCGGCTAAGGTAATTTGAAATGGTTGTAGTTGAGCAAGTACAGGTGCAATAATTTCTACCGCTTCGGCAAAATAAGATTCTGGTAGAAAACCGTAGAGTAAATTAATATGAGCCATCCAACGCTCTACTCTGGCATCATAACGCTCACGAATCGCTTGGATAGCAGGTAAAACATTGTCTGGTGGAATTACAACTACAGCACTTTGATAAACTGGGCGCACTGTACTTAATGCCGAACTTAATGGAGAAGCTGGAAAAGACTTGGCAAATTTTAGAACTGCACGAATACCAAAATGATCGGATGGATAAATTTTCTCTTCTGTATCTGCTATGGGTTCACAAGCGAACAAGTCAATTGACTGTGGTTGCCAATCATGGTTTGGACTTCGTAGTAAAATGCGATCGAGTCTAACTGGTATTCCCTTTAAACTCATCAAGGCTGCTAAGGTGTTGTGTTGGGGGTCAAATGTATAACCTGCTGCATCTGGATGTAGTTTTTCCCAGATATCAACACATCCTGCACCGGTTAATATGTCTTGTTGTTCGTTACCTCGCGTATTAAAATCACCAGCTATTAAGCTATTTCCCGGTAGCTTTTGCAGATATGCAATGATGGTAGCTAGTTGATGCTGACGTTTTTCTAAAGCATTTTGCGCGTAGTCGCTGGTTAAATGTACAACTGCAACGTGCAATAATTGACCGTTAATTTGATAACTTCCTACCAATACCCGCTTGTGTCCAGAAAATTGATGCTCAACGAGTGTAAAAGGCAGACGCGACAATAATAAATTACCGTAAGGTCGCACTGTTGCGGCTGCACTGTTATCGGAGATGTAATAATTACGCACCCAATTTTGTGATAAAAGTAACTCTATCAAAGGTGGTGTAGCTTCTTGAATAGCGATAATATCCGCATTACATTGACGTAATTGCTCAACAATTGCTGGTAATCTTTTTTCTGTAGCAATTTTCTCCTTTTCGTAGAGGTCGCAAAGCACGTTAAAACTAGCGATCGCCAAATTGTCTAATTTGACATCCGCGGCTTTTTGTGTATCTGCTTGCCAACCTTGGATATCGTATTTATAAACTGGTCGCGGAGTGAATATTGCTGTGCTATTTAATATAGTGACAACGTTCTCCCCTAAATTTTCTCTAGTCTCGCTTTTCCAAGCCGCCGCAGGTAATTCTCCAGAGGAAATTAAATCTAAATATTGTTCTCGATCCCAAACAACCACATCTTGACAACGGATATAGCGGATGCGGTGAAATGGAATATCTCCATCTGTCGTCCATTGTGCGAGAGGTTTTTCTCGGATTCCTGTAGATGAAAGACGTTCTTGATAACCGACTATAAAAGCGCTGCTATCAAGACGCACATCCCAGATAATGCGATGGTAAACTTCGCGACTGGTTGCCATTTTTTTCTTTTCTGATTTTGACATTTTCAGTTTTTCTGGAGATATGTTGACAATGCAAAATTAAGAAAATGAAACACTGTGTCTTCATTTTCAAATTGCGATCGCGAATCCTCAATATGATGGATACGCGGATATCAATCAATTTTTTCTCTGAATTTTTACCTTGGCGACTGTAATCAAATCATTTCGCGACGAACTGAAACGAATCAGTCAGTTAACATTCGCCGCTTGAACCGAATTTGATTGAAACCAGGGACTACATATACTTTTACCGTAGTTTTTTTTAAGTATTACTTACATAATACATCATACTTCACCCGCAAGTAACTATCTAATTTAGGGGAAAGTAGCTGAAATAGCTGGCTGTTTGAAATATTTACCAAAAAACTGGGTCTAAAGCCCCGTCCAAAAGGAGCGGCTTTTCTTCCTGTAGTCTATCAATCCAGTCTTCAATCAGTTGAGTCATTGTCTTGCGCTTCTGCTTGGCAATCCTTCTTAATTTTTCAAGCCTTTGG